>CALKCL010000008.1 GCA_938082545.1 uncultured Gammaproteobacteria bacterium | reverse complement strand
GGGGGGAAAGGGCAACATGAATTCAGCTCTTAGATACTTAGTAATAACAACTGCTTGCCTTTTTGCTTTCGCGCAAAATGGACTTGCTGGTACTTTCAGCAACCTGACTTCAAAATTTGATCGTTCACTCGCTACTTTCGATCCTATAGGAAAACATATCCGTGCCCCTATTGAAAAAGCTATACCGCGCCTCAAGTTTAGTGGCTCTCTGAAACAGTCTTCAGACATGCTGCTTGAAAAAAAAGGAAATGGAGGGGGATTGGCCGAAAAAGATTTCAGATTTCTACAGCTGCAAAATCTGTTGGAGGTGGAAACGTCCTACTTTATCGATCACGGCCTAGATATTAATGCCACTGCTCATGTCTTATACGATGGAGCCTATGGCTGGCAAGGTGGGACTCAATTAAACGCCGATGAATCGAACAGAAATAACGAGATCTACAATAATAGCGAAAGAGTTTTACGAGAGTTTTACCTTAGCTATAGAAAACCAAAATTTGATTTAAAGCTAGGTAAGCAACAAGTTGCTTGGGGTAAGATGGATGGACAATTCATTGATATCGTCAATAGCATGGACCGTCGGGAATCAGCACAACTTGAGTCAGAAGACTATGAGTATCGTAGACTGCCGACGTGGATGGCCAACGCGACCTACTACTTCCAAAAAACGACTATTCAAGCACTTTATATCATCGACTTTGAGCACGATAGAAACGCTGCTCCAGGAAGTCCTTGGGGAGACACCAACCTCCCTGTCACAACACACAATATAGACTTAGGTATCTCGCGACCCAAAGCAAGCACTTTCAGAGACCACCAATATGGGCTGAGAATAGACCGGTCCGCGGGTGGTCTGACTTACGGCGTTGTATACATGTATGCATGGGATAAAAACCCCGTAGAACGAGTGACAGGCCGAGCAACTTATCTTGATGGTGAAATACAAAAGTATTCTCTGAAGCTAAAAAGTCGTCACGAAAGAGTCCACCATATTGGAGCAACTGCCGACTATGCCACCACCATAAAAAACGTTCCGTGGATAGGAAATTTACCAACTGTTCTGAGGGTTGAAGCGCTGTACACAAACGGAGTACGAGTGACTGACTCCGACAAGCGCGCTGCGGCACTGTCTGGTGTCTCCAACGATGGGACTTCAAAAAGAGATACTTTAAGAGCAGCCGTAGCCATTGAATTTGCGTTGCCCTCTAGGACTACTTTTATTTTTCAAGGATCCTGGTACCAGACACTTAATCATAAAGAAGGGCTGGGTCCTGCCCTTGGTGGAGGCATTGGAGATGAGTGGAGCCTTATTCCTTTAGTCCATGTTTCTAGACCTTTCGCTTTTTCAAAAGATCGGATGAAACTTGAAGTTACAGCCTTCCCGTTGATAAGTGGTTCAGACACAGGTTGGGGCGGCATAAAAACTAAAGTGCGCCTCCGTTACCAATTTTCACAATTCATAAATGGTGAGTTTCGCTACACCGGTTATGACTCTGGAGATAGTGGAGACTATTACGGTCAATTCAACAAATATGACAACGTCGGATGGGAGCTGAACTATGAATTCTAACTTTCTCAAAGGTACATTAGAAAAACATTCTCGGCTCATTTGTCTGGCTATCATCGCTAGCATTTTCACATTCAATAGTTCTGCGTCGGCTGAGCAAACATGGAGAACTGTTGAGCAACTGAGCGCTGAAGACAGAGAACTATTTGACCCTACTATTTCAGTCGCACGAGATCCCCAGATTCCTTACCTACCAGCCGAAAAATTTCCCTTCTCAGCCCCCTATACAGCTGAAGAAATGGGGTATCGTTCAGCGAGTGCAGCGCATATAGCACGCTGGAGTCATTCTATGGCAGATGTCTTTGGTGTAATCACAAGCTCAGGCTATCTCAACCAAGGAGAATGGGCATGTTTTATAGACAATAAA
The DNA here is from genome assembly GCA_938082545.1 of uncultured Gammaproteobacteria bacterium. Taxonomy (GTDB): domain Bacteria; phylum Pseudomonadota; class Gammaproteobacteria; genus UBA4457. Next base: position 24,160 of record CALKCL010000008.1, on the reverse strand, counting down.
ACCAGTGGTGGGATGCTTGGACATATGTACGATCAACCTGCAGGAGAGGAGCTAGGTCGGTGGATGTTGTATGAGACATTCCCTCCAGAAAATGACGGCGCGCAGCAGCTCTGGATTCCAAAGCGCTCTGACATGGAAACTCCTCAAAAGCTTGATTTTTTCTATTATTCCCCCTCTATGCGAAGAGTTAGACGTATGCCAGAACCCAGGCGAGACCAGCGTTTCCCTAACAATGCGCAGAGTTTGGACGACGTAATGGGGCGTGATCCATGGGAATTCGAGTGGGAACTTTTAGGTACAGATGTTATTCATGAAAGCATGCGCTTTCCTAAAACACGTCAATCGGTGACAGTGAACGATGCAGAGCACGGGTTTACTGAAGTACAAGCCTCTGATATAAAAATGATGGGAAATGACTTCCCTCATTATAGACCGGACGGCGGAGTAGACACTTGGGTGTTGAAAGCTACCGCAAAAAAAGATTGGTTGCCTGACTATAACGAAGACCACTTAATAGTTTGGGTGGAAAAAAAGACATTTTTTATTCTTCGACGAGAGAAATACGGAAAAGATGGACGTCTAATGTTAGTAGAGACAAGGATGGCGAAACATGAAAATCCATCAATAGGCGACGAAGGATATGCGTCTTTCATGTCTTTATATTGGAACTTAGATCATGACCTGCTTTCTTATAGCTTCCACGATAACCATAAAGTTAGAGAATGGTCCGAAGAGCAGAAAACTACTATATTTACGGCTGAATTCATGCCACGCGAATGGCTATTTGAGCCGATGAAATCCCAATTACGGGTCCAATCTCCAGATGAATTTTTTCTGAGACCTCACCGTTACTTAGGTAGATTCCCAAAGCACAGGAGCACATCTATTTCTCCCGAGATTGAAGCACGGTACAAACTACAGGAAGCCGCTCAAACCCTGGTCTTTGAGACGGAAGAGCCTATTGCAAAATAGCTTAATACCTTTCATCGCATACTGTATTGGTCTGCTTTTTTTAGCAGCATGTGACCAACAGAAGAGTTCGTCGATCACCGGCTACCCTTCAGGGCCTTATCACATGACTGTCAGTACACTACCTTCCTTACCGGTAGCTGGGCAAGAAACTATTATTACCACCCAGCTCAGCTATGCCAAAAATGGAGAGCCTGTCGTTGACTTAGATATCCTGCACCAGAGGTTAGTTCATAATTTCATCACTCAACTTGATTTCACAGCTTTCGCGCATATACATAATGAAGATTTCAGCCCTTTAACCGATATACAAAAAGAAACTGGAACGCTTTCATTTCCTTACACATTCCCTTCCAACGGCAATTATCGAATGGTCAGCGAATTCACTCATCAGAAACGCTCATGGACTAAGCACTTCGATATTTCGGTGGGAGAGAATAACGCGCCATCAGCTCTCTTAGAGAAAAAGATCAGTCATAGCTCCATAATTGGTGACTACCACGCAAGACTTTCATATCCGGATGAAAAGCTAATAGAAAAAAAGTCAACAGTGCTCGAGATTCTAATCAGCAAAAAAAACATTCCTGTGAACAATCTAAAACTACATCTAGGGTCTGAAGCCCATGTGGCTATTTGGAGAACGGATGGAAAGAACTTTGGACATACACATAGTTATACTCCCAAAATGCGAGAGCTGATGGATGCAATGAAGGACAACGGCAAAATGGGAAGTCACAGTAAAAAAGCGATGAGAAGTATGATGTATACAGTAATGTCGATGCCCGAAAAACTCATGTTCAAGGGGCCAATTATCCCGCTACTGCACTCTTTTCCTGAAACAGGAACCTATAAAATATTTATAGAGTGCGCACCAGATGGCCTACCGATCGTCTTCGATTTTACAGTTGATGTGGGATCAGAAAAACATGACTCCTCTCATAGTGGCTTACAGCATCACTAATTCGCGCATGCCTGCATTATTCGTGCTCAGCGCGCTCCTTTCTTTTTCGGCTCATGGGGGCCATGGATTTTACAACAGCTTTGCCACAATTGAGTGGCTTAGCAACCCTGGAGGTACTCCCGAAAACTTATTCTATTCTGCAGAAATATTTACCGAGGACTTCAATTTATCGAGAGCAAAAAATCTACAAGCACGTCACAAGCTTTCCTTAAAATATGCTGAGGAAAAGCTAGCAGAAAGCGTGTCTCTATTTACTAGAGACAGATTATCAGCAGCCACTCGATCGACTCTACTTTACATCAGGTACTTGGACGACTCGGAAAAAACAGCTCTACAATTAATTAAAACCGAAAACCATGAACTCATTCAAAATCTTGCAGAGCGTCTCCTTCAGCATCAATACATTCTCTCGGTAGAAGCTATACAGTTATCTGACCAAGCGTATATAGAGGCGACGCAACTGAACAAAACCATAGGGATTCACTATGCGAATATTATTGCTAATACAAGCAGGGACTTTCAAGATTCGCATTTTTTCAAGAAAGAAGAGGTGAAGTGGTCGTGGGAAGCCTCGTCTCCCTCCGAATAAAGTTCCAGTGATTAACAAATTAACTCGAGTCAACTGTGACACACATTGCCATCCCAGTGTCGCCCGCAGCACAACCTGAGAAAAGCCCGGCCCCCCCTCCTCGCTCGACTAACTCCTCTATCAACTCAATCAAGCTTCTGGTTCCCGTCGGTCCTTGCGGATGCCCCCAGATTAAAGAACAGCCGTAGTTATTCATGCGCTCTAATGGGAAACCAGTATCACGAGAAAACAAAATGTCATTCACAGCAAAAGGATTATGCGTTTTTACAGCATCAATTTCGGTAATAGATAAGCCTGCCATTTTTAATGCCATACTGGCTGCAGGGACAACAGCTTCGGGCATATAAGCGCGACCTACTCTGGCCTGGCCAAACCCTAGAATTTTTATCCGTATATTTTCATCTTTTGATAACTCTCTACATTTCTCAGGAGATGCCACAACAATTGAAGCATTGCCATCTGCAGGGTGAGTCTGGCCTGCATAAGTAACCGAACCATTTTTTACAACAGGTTCAAGACCAGCAACGCTTTTATGGGTGCTGAGTCTAACACCTACATCGGTCCCAATCGCTCCTACCACCTTTGAAAATCTCGAATTAGGAATATTAAATGGTAATCGCATATATCTCTTTTGAAAGCTGCAGTCGTCTCGCAACGAAAGTTGATATTGCTCGCTCCTCATAACTGCTACGTCATGCTGCTGACTCATTGATATACCATGCCTTAATGCCACGTTCTCTGCCGTTGCTAACATAGAGTGCCCGCCATTAGGATCGTATGAGAAATTATCCAGCACCCATTTTTCACTTTTACCACCACCTCCGACCCCTTCAGGGTCGGGGTAATATAAATGAGGCCCGTTTGAAGTTCGATCAGCGGTTACAACCAATGCAGTAGTAGCTAGTCCCATTTCAATTTCCCCGACCGCCGACACAATACTACGAATTCCACTAGCACAGGCCTGTGAAACAGTAGGGCCCGAAACGCCTTCTAATCCGCCTAATGTTGCTACCCAGGGCGCACCGTAGAAACTATGCTGCTGAGGAATGGTATTGCCTAATACCATGAAATCAAATACATTTTTGGACCAATCCCTCTCTCGCAACTCGTCCCGTAAAACGTGGCTTGCGAAAGACAAAGCATGTAAGTTTTTAAAGTCTCCTTGCCACCGGCAAAAAGGAGTCGACCAATAACCACCGTAGGGGATTTCAGCGCCTATGCTCATGGTTTTTCCTTATACAACTCACGAACCAATTTTGCTTTATATTCATATCGGGGAAGAGTGCCTTCTAGAACAAGCTCAATATTCGCCCGAAATATAAGTTTTTCTCTCAATTTAAATTCTATTTTTTGCTTTAGATTTTCATCCTTTTCTACATGAGCACTTAACTCAACTTTAATGTGTATTGGAGGCTCCCATCCAAGAGGTGGAGCTTGCTCCATTTGTATCTCCATCACGCCGTTTAGCTCCGGCGCAAAGCTGGCGATAACGTCGCGGATAGCCGCAGGATAGACATTGACTCCCCTCACTATAAGCAGGTCATCCGTGCGTCCAACAATGCGAATACCAAAGCCCGTTCTTCCGCATTTACATTCTGTGTGAGTCACTTCGACATGATCTCTGGTTCTGAATCTAATTAACGGAATACATTCTCTTTCAAGGCTGGTACAGACCAATTCACCTTTAGTCCCTGTTTCAATAGGTAAAGAGACCCCAGTATCAGGATCGATTATTTCTGGGTGAATAATACCTTGACCTAAAAAATGCATCCCTTGTCGGTGTTCGCACTCACCCCACACCATTGCTCCGTAATCACCGTTACCCGAACATTCCATCACGCGGCAGTTGAACGTATTTTCAATCTGGCGTCGAACTTCAGGGATAGATGCTCCAGGCTCACCTCCAGCTAAAATAAGATTCAAGCCAAGACTCTTGGGATCTATAGATCTTTCCGCAAGAGATCGTGCGAAATGGAGAGGATAAGATGCCGTGCAGAGTAATGCAGTTGCTCCTGCAAAACGAAATGCATCGATCAAACGATCGGTCATATTGACGCCTATTGGTATACACGTACCAATATCCTCGAAAGCATCGGCGTAGGATGCTGCGACCACAAAAGGAGACACCACCAAGGGAATACGATCACTTGTTCTCAATCCATTTGCCCAAAACACACGTGACGCCGTCTCACGCCATGTAGCTATATCAGCTTTAGTCAACCCTATATAGGTCGGCCGACCTGTCGTGCCACTGGTTGAATACACCCGGCGGACATCTTCTGTATTGCAGGCAACATGTTCGCCAAACGGTGGAATCCTAGACTGACTTTCTCTGAGCTCTGATTTCTCTGTAAAAGGCAACATCTGTAGGCCTTCAGTCCCTGAGATCTTTAGAGCGTCAACTCCATGCGCGGCAAATTTTTGCTGGTAAAACTTGGAGGAAGCGCAGACATAGGCAAGCTGTTTCTTCAACTTATCGTCATGTAATTTTTTAGTTGCCGCCAAACTGGCGCACTCGATCTCTTTGTTCCAGAAATTATGATCTACCAAGTTACTCTCCTTTTGATCTCTCCACCCAATCGGCTAGATCATTGATATTAGCCTTACAATCAACAATTTCAGTTGTAAAAATAAAACCTGTACCTTCTGTACTTGGCTCTAGAAGTGGATACCTGGAGGGTTGCTCGAGGAAAGATTTTCGCCACGACAAAAGAGAGACTTGATGAAATTTACAGATATTTTCTGCAGTTTTCACCCCTGAGCGCCACTTTTCTTCTTCGCTGAAGTCCTCGTCTTCAAGAAGCAATACCACATCAACACCTGCCTCACAGTACTTTTTTGTCAGCCCACAAAAGAACTCGAAGGTGTCTTCAATTGCCAGATCAAATTGCTTAGACAGCCTCTTTGGCCCATTTACTCCGACTACTAAAACCGCTTCATCTTCAAAAGTTTCTCGTAGCCGACCTACCGACGTTAAACTCGCGCAGACTGGTCCGCATGAAGAGATGTGTTCTAAATTCAACCCTTTCCCTTGAGAAGACTCTAATTCAGATTCCCAACCAAGAGAGCAAACTATACCATCAGCACCTGTTAATTTTTGGAGCTCTACTAAACCATTGGTCAATTGTGTGGGATCGTTTCGAAATTCATGAGCTGGACGTGCAGAAATCTGGGCAGCGGCCTCAAATGCCAACGGAATAATCAACCGATGATCTAACGTTCGGCCACGAGCAATGGCTTTAGCTACTTTACGAACGCTTTTCATGGCCTTATTGCCGGTCCTGTCGGTTTAGCGTCAGGCCAAGTACCATAAATATTAAGAATTTCTTCAGGGGGTTTGCGCGTTTTCCATTTCTTCTCAAACTCTGCGAATGGTATCCCTTCGCTAACACGCAATAATCTAGCTTCCTTTCTCATGAGTTCTGATTTCTCAAAATCAATTCTCTCATGCTCAGCATTCCAAGCGACTTTATAAATATGCTCAGCTGTCCACTGCGTACATAAACCAGCTACCAAATCTTGTTCTATCGAGGCAATGTCTCGTTCCAACGGATCCCCAAAACCAGCCCCACCGGTTGAAAGCCCAATCGTTACCGTCTCATCCCCTTCTATCGCCCGAGTAGTCCTGCCAAAAGGCTCTGTTTCTAATTCCCCATAGCGGCCGCTCACGAGACCTTCAAAATCCAAAACACCTCCTTCAATTTCCTGCAACAACTTCGAAACTTTTGTATCCCTCAAAGTAATTCCTGGCACAGTGGGCGGTGCATAACCGCCAAAAATCGGTTGTGGGGTCTGAACAGTACTATTATCAGCAATCGCCATAAAGTAAAGAGAAGGGACGTGATGAACAGCCCAAAATTGAGCAGTACCACAGCCTCCTCGGTACTTCCCATGGCCGCCGGAGTCAGGCCAATGTTGCGAAAATGGGATTATCATTGGAAATTCGTTTTCGATCGCCTCGACATCTGGAGCCCGACCAAAGGCACACCATGGAAACCCGTAAGCATCCATTCCATCACAACAAGAACGCCCACCTTGGCCCTCTGTGTTAATAGGGTAGGCAATCATATCAGCGAAAGGCTGGTCCCATTGAGAGACACCCGCTATTACTGTCGCATTACCACCATTCCCCATAGATGCTGTAGCCTGCGCCCATTCCACAGTCCCATAGCGGGCCCTTGATAGACAATTTGCGACGGAACTCATTGCGCCTGTGCATATCATCACAGCATTACTAGTCGCCGCCCGCGGAGTGGGAGAGAGACAACTGGCTTCAGGAAAGATGAAGTCAATCGGTGCAAAAGACGCACTTGATATAGGTAGATCATGAAATACGTATTCGTAAATATAATTCGCCAGATGGCCAACAACCGCTTGGGGATGAGCATTGTAGCTTGATAGATTCTCGGGACTTGTCCCCGTAAAATCAATCACCATTCCATCGCCTTTTTTAACCAAGGTCATGTAGCAATTCCGTATCAATCCTCGAATATTTCCAGCCGCATCTGAAAAAGTCACACATCGATAAGTACCATCTGGCCAACCCAATAGACGTTTCCGGGCCCCGGTCTCGGCTTGATCGAGCATCCGACGAAATAACCCAGTAACGAAATCAACACCTTCCCGCTTGCACATCTCCACAAGCCTTACGCGCACCCGATCGGCAGTTGTGCAACGCGCCTTAAGATCAACCGTCACGTTGGCCTCCGCTCTTATTCCAAAGGCCCTGAACAACTCAATAATATCGTTATTAATACGGAAATTTTTCCCAATTTTCATGGGCGGCAGATTCATTCCTTCTTCAAAACGAGAAGTTGCTGAAACCGGCATCCCTCCCGGCTCTTTAGCGCCCGTTTCCGTTGTATGAGATAGTGCCGCTGTCCACCCCACTAATGTTTCATCAAAGAAAACTGGAGTTATTGCGACTTGGTCAGGGTTATGTATTCCTCCATAGAGAGCATCATTCGTATAAAAAATATCACCATCTTTAATACCGGGATTCTCTGAATAGTTTTTTATTATGTATTTAATAACAATAGGCGGAATAATCGCATGCAAATAAGTGCCTGCCGATGCATTGACTAAGTCTCCGGACGCATTAAACATTGCAACAATAGAGTCGCCAGCAACGCCCATCGAGCTTCTCGACGACCTCATAAATATTTCATAACCTTCGTCGAGAATATCTGCTGTCCTCTGCACTGCAATCTCGTAGGCACCGCGCGTCAAAGCATCTGCACATTTCCGCTCATATGGACTGGCGGGAGTTACTTTCAACGCTGCCATTTTTTCTTCAAGAGTAGGTATGCTCATGTTTTATCCTCACTATCATTTACGCAACTGGAGTACTCTAGTAGGCCAATGCCACGGCTATCAATATGGAAGTACTGCCCGGGAGGAACGACCAAAGTAGTAAATTCAGCTTCAACAAGGCTTGGGCCTTCTATGCGGTTACCAGGTTTTAAGGACTCAAATGAATAGACTGCAGTCATCTTTCGCTGTCTCAATTCTGGCCAGTAGGCATCTCTCTCATTTTTCAAGGCGTGAACAGAATCTTCACCTTCTAATGGGAACTCAGGCAAATGCATTTTTTCTGTTGGGATAGTTGCTTTCAATACAATGTTGTCTAAAAAAACCCCACCTGCTTTATAGACAACATGTGGACTGAAAGCTGCAGAAAACTCAGACTCAAAGGAATCGTAAACCTCCTGCATCTCTTTTTTAGACGAAATACGTACATACGGAGACGAAACACGCTTGACATGGACCTGTCCTCCGTAAAGCATGTCCAGCTCAACCTGATATATCGCTTCTTCCAACGGTAAACCCTCCGCTAGAATATCAATTTTTGCTTGAGAAACGAGTCCTTCTACAGCCGTATTAAAATCGTCATAATTCGTGGCGAGTGCTTCAGTAACTGGCTCCATTAAAACCATGCGCTTAGAAACCTCGTACACGTGCATGATATCCATCACCGAACTACCGAGGGCACAGAACACGGGCGACTGTGGGAAGATTACAGCAACTGGGACATCTGACCGAAAACCTGCAACATGCGTGGGACCACCGCCCCCGAAGGCGAAAAGCGCGAAATCTTCGGGATGATAGCCCCTCAAATGAACTTCTCGCTTGATGGCTGAGGCCATATTTTCTTCCACAATGTTCCTGATCATTGCCGCAGCCTCATCTACGCTAATATCTAAAGGCTCGGCAATTTTTTTCTCAATTGCTAGACGCGCTTTACCTGCATTCAAAGCCATCTTGCCATTAAAATAGTTGTCCGGAGAAATATATCCTAGAACAACGTCAGCATCAGTCACTGTGGGCTCAGTGCCTCCAAGGTCATAGCATACAGGACCTGGCATGGCACCAGCACTCCGAGGACCTACTTCTAATCGATCTAACAAGGTATTGATTGATGCGATCGATCCTCCTCCTGCACCCATTGTGGTTGTCTGCAACATTGATATGCCTACCATCCATCTATCAATCACAGGTCTAAATTCATAACTCCTAACACCGGCATCTACCACCATCCCAACATCGAAGCTTGTTCCACCTACGTCTGCTGCAATTACGTTTTTGTAACCTAAGGCTTTTCCCAAATGAAAAGAGCCCATTAAGCCTGATATCGGTCCGCCGTTATATGTTCGGGAAGCCGTGGTCTTAAACATTTCCGCGCTACCCCCAGTATTATGGGTTAATAGAAATGTGCCCGAGTACCCCATATCGCGCAATTGATCCCAAGTCGACTCAAGCTCTAACTTAATCGACTGCTGCAAATAGGCATCCAATATTGCAGTCATGGTTCTCTCATACTCCCCAACTTTTCCAACCACTTCATGCGATAGAACAACAGGCAAATATCCAACATGATAGCCTTTGTACTCTTCCCTAATAATTTCACGAACACGTTTTTCATGCTCAGGGTTAGCAAAAGACCACAGCAAAGCGACCGCAATAGCGCGAGCACCGGAATCTATTAGATAGCGCAGCTTTTTGCGGACATCTTGCTCGTCAAGATTCCGCATGACTTTCCCCGACGAATCGACACGCTCTTTAATGCCTACGATTAAATCGCGCGAAACAAGAGGCGCGGGCTTATGTTGTACAGCTAGATTCCGGCGTTCACTAATCCTCAAGCCATCACACCACTGAGCTCCTCGGCCAATGAGGATGGCTTCCTCATGCCCTTCGGTGGTCATTAAACCCAAGCGAGGGCCTTTGCGTTCTATCAGCCTATTCATCGCTACAGTCGTCGAATAACGGACAACATCTATATCTGGCAGTAACTCCTCTAGATCTAGACCAAGTTGATCAGCTCCGTCTTCTAAAACGTTTATAAAGCAAACGGACAAGTCATAGGGCGTCGTTGGAGATTTAGCAATCACACGCTTTTCACCGAAAGTAAGAACCAGATCTGTGAAGGTACCTCCTACATCAATATCTATACTTTTCATGCCTTACCCTCGTTTAATTTGAGGTGTCCTGCCTCGAGCAATAGTTCTCCTGAAGCAAGTCGACTTTTTAGACTAAGAAGATCTATTTCTGTGGTGTTGGTTATAGGATGCCCCGGCGGCAAGTACTCCGTTTCAACCTGCAATCCGCATTGAGGACAATAGAATTCGAGTATTCTGATCCAATCGGGGTTCGGCGCAAAATTATATTCGCCAGAAATTAAAGGCTGATGGATTTCTGTAGGATCTCTTTCTTTGACTAGCAACCCGTACTTAACATTCTCAGATGCAGGACCAATGTTGTGGTCACATTTCCCACATACCCACTGCTCATTATCTAAATCAATATTGAGGTTGTCCCCTATGTGCAATATCTGTTTCATGAAACTAAACCTTTATAAGCAAGCGCATTTCCTTTCGCATCGACATCTAAAATCCAACCAGGAGAAACAAACCACGTAAACGTTCCCCCATCTACCAAGCTAGGGCCGCTTATGCTTTGTCCATAACAATCCTGATGAGCATAAGTATCTATAGCAAGATTACGTCCCTCCTTCGACAAAGCTTGAAAAGAGTCCCGCTTTTTGTGGCTAGGCAATGCAACCTTCCCTACAACATATCTGGCTTCTAAGCGAAGCATAGTGGGCTCATTCATCTTTGAATAAATTCTTGGCAACACTTCATTCGCGCTTCCATCTACCAAATCACTTTGCTCGGAAGCACTACTTAATCTCCAGCAGAAAGAAGAATCATTGATATCAAACCCTTCACCTTCTAAGTCACGAACTGCTTGTCCATAGAGGGCCTCTCCAGACTGCAGAACCGACCTCCCAGTGAGCGGGGCCGTAAGTGCACTTTCATATACATGTAATACATCCGAAATCGCAGATCCATAGGCCGAAAAAACAGTCCCATAAGCAAAAAACCTGACTTTACTAATGCCAAGAATATCAGCGATCTGAGTGCCGAATAGAGGTCCATTACCGCCGTAAGCAAATAATTCGGCTTGGTCCGTCTCACCCCAATCAGTCTCAGTAATCGCCTCAGTAGCTAACTCAGCCATCATCTTTGTGGCACAAGCAACTATCCCCTCAGCAGCCTCTTCAATTGGAATATTCAAAGGCTCAGCAATATGCTTCGATACAGCCTGTGCAGCCAATGCTAAATCTAACGTTCTCCTCCCACCCAGAAAAGTGCTGGGGGATATAATCTTAAGCAACACAAGTGCATCTGTTAGTGTTGCTTTACTGCCCCCGAGTCCATAACAGGCAGGCCCAGGAGCTGCGCCCATGCTCTCTGGACCCAACTTTATCTCCCTTCCTTCCACCCGTGCGATACTGCCTCCACCTAAGGCATTCGACCGTAAAACTGGCATGGGCATCCTAACTGGAATTCCAAAAATAGAGCCATTCAACTTAGTTTCGATATTGCCGTCAGTGATCACACTTACTTTTCCAGTAGTGCCTCCAATATCAATAGCTATAACGTGTGAACATTTTTCTTGCTTTGCAACATAAGCCGATGCATGGGTACCAAACAGTGGTCCAGACTCAATAGTATCTACAGCTTTGGTTTTCCCTATTCGAGCAACACCTCCAGACAAATGTCCTACCAGAATATCGCCGCGCCAACCCATCTCAGCCTTTAGATAATCCTCGGCTTTAAACAATGAGTTTGCTAATGCATTGTGGACATATGCGTTAATTAACGCATAAAAGGTTCGCGACATATCATCAGGTTGAAGTAGCATCTCACTGCCAGCAAGCGCAGGGACAGAACCAAGAAAGTGGTCAGGAAACTGTTCATCGATTATTTTCAAAACCTCCTGCTCTCTCTCGCCAGAAGGAAAGGCACCCTTAAATGAAATGTTGATACGCCGGATCCCTTGATCGATGAGTCTCTTGACCGTTCCAACTATTTCAATTCGATCCGCGTGCTCGCTAAGCGCAACAATATGCTCGGGTCGGACTAACCTTGGAATTACAGCTTTGGCATCGGCTATGTCGCTTGTATATAAATGTTCTTCAGCCCCAGAGCTCACAATTAGCCCAAGCTTCGGCCCTTTCCCCTGGGCTAGGACATTAGAGGTCAGTGTGGAAGTCCAACGAATGAAACGAACTTGATCCAAGAAATCTTTTAGATTTTGATAGCCTAGCTGTTCTGCCGCTTGCTCTAAACTTTGCCTAAAGGACTCTGTAATATCGTGTGGCGTTGATTCTACTTTAATCAACAGAGGCGATTCACCACCACTAACTAGCGTGTCGGTCATTGTCCCGCCCGTATCTATATCGACGCAATACATCTTGCGTACCTCCCCTTACTTTTTATAGACCTTACTACTTAAAATCTACTTTTTGCGCAACATCAAGATAACCTATCCAGAATAATTCGCCACCTAGCTTACAAAAAATATCTATATTGCATGAGCATACTATTTATTTTCTAAGATAAAAATCCTAAGGCCTAATAACTTTAATATCTTTAAAAGATTCGAAGCATTATGCCTAAGGCTTCCACTTGGAACGTATGATAAAGCACTACTCGTGGACCGTTGGAAACTAACGACACACAAGCTTTAGTGCGACTAATATTTATACCCAGTTGGAAACGCTTACTAAAAAGCCTATCAACCCTCCAAAAACACCACCCCAAACGACGAGCCACCCTAAATGCTTGCGGATCATAGTCTCAATAATTGTTTTCACCGTTTCAGGAGTTAGCTCTTCTAGTCTCCTATCAATAATAGCCTCGATCTTTTCTCTCACCTCGTGAACAGCGATATCTGCCAAATCATGATCCGCTTTCATTTCAGAAATAATAATTTTTAATTTATCAATAATAGGCTCTCTCAGCGGCTCAAGAGCTTGCTTACCACCCATCATTTTCAGCATCCCCCCCATGGAAGAAGTCTCTATTGCTTCAATCAAACCTAAAAAAACACGCTCAAAATCTATCCTTCCAGCAAGATTTTCCAAGGAACTGGTCTTCGATTCATCAAAAAACCTTTGAATGTTTTCTTTGGTGAAAAACTCGTTCACAATTAATGTTTTTATCCCCGACTTAAACTCTTCAAATCGAGTTGGTATGACTCCTGACCCATATAAGAAAGGCACCCGTTCGAATAGCATGTGTATAGCCAACCAATTAGTGACACCTCCTGAAAACGCGAACAACCCGGTACTTAAGACGACACCTTGATAGCTAGGGATAAAAAAACTACTCAAAATAAGTAACGAAGATAAGGCATTAGTTAGGAGAGTTTTATTCATAAATAATCATTCACTTTAATACAATTGAAACTCTTGTCACTGGCCATCTATGGCATTCCAAAAAGAAAAAATAAGCACCTAAAAAAACCAGCATAATTCGGATATTTGACGTTTTATTGCTCAACTAGCATCTGAAGACCGAATTGCACGACTAGTAAGGATTTTAACCTAACCGGAATAATGATTAAATGCTATCTTATAGTTTCATATAAGATAATTTTCCGCTATATGCTACTTTCATTAGCACTATAGTTCACAGGTAAGGGTTCGATTAAACGGGAGGGGTTTATGAGTGACTTAATCTCTATTCTCAAAAACACTATTGGTGATAACGGAGTGCTCACGGGGACAGAGGTCAGCGAAAGGATGATTCATGTCTGGTATCCAAACCCGATTACTGCTCTTTGCATTGTTCGACCAAGGAACACGGAAGAAGTCGCCGAAGTATTGAAAATATGTAACGCTCATAGCCAGACAGTCGTTCCTCATGGAGGCCTTACTGGGCTCGTGCAAGGGTGTAACGCCCGGCCTACTGATGTTGTTCTTTCTTTGGAAAGAATGAACCAGATAGAACACATTGATACGGTCGGGAGGACCATGACCGTTCAAGCTGGAGTCCCTCTCCAAGTTGTACAGGAAGCATCGGAAAAAGAAGATCTAATGTTCCCTTTAGATTTAGGCGCACGAGGTTCTTGTCAGATAGGTGGAAATATCTCCACAAATGCCGGTGGGAATCGCGTCATTCGCTTTGGAATGACACGCGAGAATGTTCTCGGACTTGAGGCTGTGCTCCCAGACGGCACTATACTGACTTCTCTTAATTCCATGATTAAAAACAATTCTGGATATGACCTAAAACAACTTTTCATAGGAACCGAAGGAACCTTGGGGATTATAACTCGTGCAGTCTTACGACTCAGGGAAATCCCTCAAAATCTCCCTACTGCTTTTGCAGCATTCGTAAGCTTTGAACAAGTCACCCGATTCTTACGTTTTATAGATCGCGAGCTCGGAGGCAGCCTTTCAGCTTTTGAAGTCATGTGGCACGATTACTATGAGCGAGTTACGACTGAACCCGCAAACAATTCCAAGCCAGTCCCTGGTGATTATCCACTTTATGTCCTTATCGAATCACTGAGCTCGTCAAATAAAACCGAAAATGAATCCTTTGAAAGCATCTTAGGACAGGCTTTAGAACTCAACTTGGTTGCCGATGCGGCGGTGGCGAAATCTGAGTCAGATCGCAAAGCAATGTGGAATATTCGTGATTCAGTAGAACATTTTTTTCGTTATGGGCATGCATTCCTTTATGACGTCAGTCTAGGCATTCGTCATATGGACGAATATGTCGCCGAGGTGAAAGCACGTCTTAAATCAATATGGCCTGACCATCATTGCTGTACTCTCGGGCATATAGCCGATGGTAATATCCATTTTGCAATTTCGGTGGGTGACGACAGTCCTGAGTCATTTAAAAAAGTGAATGAATGCGTGTATGAACCGTTGCAACCAATCGGCGGAGCCATATCTGCTGAACATGGCATTGGAACAGAAAAAATCGAGTACTTGAAATTAAGTCGCTCGTCGGCCGAAATTGATGTCATGAGATTAATAAAACGCGCGCTTGACCCAAAGAATATATTGAACCCAAACAAAATCTTCAGTTCACTTCCCTGAAGAGCGTAGCTTATTAAATGTTTAGTGCCCTTTCAAAAAATGGATGCAATATAGGACTCGTGTTATCTACCGTCACTGAGACAAGCATCGCTGAAATGCAAACGGTAGGTATTTTAGCCGAAGATTTAGGCTTTAAGTCTATCTATGTCAACGAAGGGAAAAGTGATGCATTGGCCTGTGTCCAAAGCATCGCATCGGCCACAGAAAAAATCACAGTGGGCACAAATATAGCCAATATTCATTACAGACAGCCCTACCTTACCGCAGCAACTTCAAAAGTAGTGGCTGAAATTAGCCAAGGAAGGTTTGTTTTAGGTTTAGGAATCAGCCATGCGGGTCTACTAAAGACGCTCGGGATAAGCATGGGAGATGGCCGTATCAAATTAGGAGCGCATGCTAAATTAGTTGCAGACATATTGAATGGAGAGTCTATAAACGGACTCCTTAAGCCAAACCCTTCAAAGTATACAATACCAATTTACTTGGCTGGAAACACAGTTGAAAGTGCCAGCTTGGCGGGGAAATATGGTGATGGAATTATGCCTTACCTTACGCCTAGAGATTATCTCCCTGTTCTCCTTGATGCTGCGAAAATGGCCGCAATTGATGAAAGGAAAAATCCAGAAAAATTCCAGTGCGTACTGAGTATTCCGACGTTCCTAAGTACTGACGATGACGAAGCTCGCTCCGCAGCAAAATATAATCTCGCCTTTTTCTCGCAGTTACCTAATTACCGAAGACAATGGCGACGAGCCGGTTTTGGGACGGCGATGACTCAATTGAAAAACCTGTGGCATAAAAGAGGTACTCGTCATGATGCAATGAAAATTGTTCCAGAGGAATTGATAGACCAGGTTTGCCTAGTCGGTTCAGTGCCAAGTTGCTTAAAGCAAATAGAGGCCTTTATAGGTAAAGGTGCTGGAGAGATCGTTCTAGCTATAAGTCCTGTAAATGAAAAAAGAGATACAGCAACTACACAAGTGCTCAGAGCCTTCCACAAACATCTAAAAGGCTGTTAATATCCAACCTCGAGGATAAATAACATTAACTATGATGTTGTTTTTCGCGTCTAAAGTTAACTCTTACTTTTAGGATTCATATGCAACTTTCCGGAAAATTACACGCTATATTTGAAGTCAAGCAGATCACTGAAAGATTCCAAAAAAGGGACTTTGTCGTAGAAACTATCGATAATCCCACTTATCCTCAGCTTGTCATATTGCAGCTAACCGGAGAGAGATGTGCTGTTATGGATAGTTTTTCATTAGGTCAAATGGTCAACGTTGAATTCAGTGTAAGAGGCAGAGAGTGGAAAAGCCCAAGCGGGGAAATCAAATACTTCAATAGTTTAGATGCATGGACTATAGAGTCTGACGAGCAAAACCAACGTCCAGCCGAAGAACCGTTTCTATCAGAAGCACCATGGCCCTCTGACGAGGACATTCCGTTCTAATTTTAATAGAACTATTGCACCTAACTTAATTTAACAGCTCAACGGTAATCGAAGACACGCTTAGAAATGAAATCAATAAACTGTTTTAAATCCTATGACGTCAGAGGAAAGCTGGGTCAAGAACTGAACGAAAGTATCGCCTATAAAATTGGCAACGGATTTGCTCGCTACCTTGATGCGAAGCGTATTGTTATTGGCGGTGATGTAAGGCTTAGCACAGAAGCTCTCAAATCAGCACTTGCCCAAGGCATCAATGATTTTGGTGCTGATGTCGTTGATATCGGGCTTTCTGGAAGCGAAGAGCTCTACTACGCAGCGTTCAGTCTAGATGTTGACGGCGGAATAGAAGTCACAGGAAGCCATAATCCTGTTGACTATAACGGAATGAAATTCGTAGGGAGAGGTGCTCTACCAATAGGTCAAGCGACAGGGCTTTTAGACATCAAAAGCCTTGCTGAAACCGAACCGAAAATCAATAATTTATCTAAAGGCGAAAACACATACCTAAGCATAGTCGATAATTATATTCATCACTTACTGACTTATTTTAACAAAGACTCAATAAAGCCACTCAAGATCGTGGTCAACTCCGGCAATGGCGCGGCGGGTCATATAGTTGATGGCTTGGAAAAAGAATTCACGGCTAAAAATATACCTATAACCTTTATAAAAATACAACATGAAGCGGATGGAACGTTCCCTAATGGGGTGCCGAATCCTTTGTTACCGAGCTGTAGAAAAGTTACTTCTGATGCTGTTTTAGAAAATAAAGCCGATCTAGGAATCGCATGGGATGGGGATTTTGACCGTTGCTTTCTCTTTGACGAAACTGGAGGCTTTATTGAAGGTTATTACACCGTGGGTCTTTTGGCTGAAGCTTTTTTAAAAAAGTCGCCAGGAGAAAAAATCGTATATGACCCCAGAATGGTCTGGAACACAATAGATCTCGTTAAGGCCAACAGCGGAATTCCAATAGAATGTCAGAGCGGACATACGTTCATGAAAGAGTGCATGAGAAAAGAGAATGCAGTCTATGGTGGCGAGATGAGCGCCCATCATTACTTTCGAGATTTTGCTTACTGCGATAGCGGAATGATCCCTTGGTTATTAGTCACGGAATTACTAAGCCTGTCGGGAAAAACATTATCGCATTTAGTGAATGAAAGAATAGCGGCATATCCATGCAGCGGGGAGGTCAACTACAAAGTAAAAGATCCAACTGAGACGATAGAACATATAACAAACTATTTTAGTAGCCAGAGCGCTGAAATTAGTCATGTCGATGGTGTTAGTATCGAGTTCCCAAATTGGAGATTCAATCTTAGAGCATCTAATACAGAGCCACTGCTAAGATTAAATGTTGAATCTAGAGGAGATAGAACTTTAATGCTAGAAAAACTTTCAGAGATAGAAAAGCAAATAACTCAACTGAAATGAAACCATCTATGTATGAGACGCGGGTATAAGAACAGCCTCAGACCTTATCTTGTATCCGCTAGGATATAGCAACCGACTTCACTAAGCGTTTCCTCGACCTTATCTAGCATATGTGTAAAAAAATGCCACACATGAGCCTTGTCCTTCCAAACTGCTACTTTCACAGCTACACCCGCTTCCTTCAATAGAGAAATCATGCGCGTAGTATCATCAAATAAAGCTTCAGATCCTCCTACTTGGATAAGTAAAAGAGGAAATCCTTTAGCATTACGTCGACTAACTCTAGCTATCTCTCCATGAACAGAATTTCTCTTAGCATGCCAGGACAATGAAAACCTTTACGGTTTTGCTTTAGAGAAAAGAATTCCGTCTCTATGGAGACTATCTATTTCAGATTGACTGCGCCCTATTTCTAGCAGTATGTCTTGGTTGTGCTGCCCTAAAACCGGGGCTAAAGGGGTACAAGGCTCGTCTTGCAATTCAAACCTTGCAGCAGATCGTGGTTGTCGTACTCGCCCCATACCTGGGTGTTCATATTCTGAGATAATATTGTTATTAATAACTTGTTCATTCTTAAGCATCTCATGCCTAGTCAAAATAGGTGCACAAGGTACGCCATGAGCACTCAGCTTCTCCAACCAATCTTTAGACGTCTGAGTAGCAAGTACTTTCCCCGTCTCTTCAATTCTTACTTTCGCATTTTTAAAGCGACCCGATGTACTATTAAATCGAGAATCATTTATCCATTCTTCCTTATTCAAGGCTAAACACAAACCCTCCCATTCTTTGTCCGACATGGCACCCGCGGTGATATATCCATCCGTCGTTTCAAATACTAGATCCTGAGCTAATTGGCCTACTCTTAAGTCTTGCTCTTCATCGATCAAAGTCAGATTCACCATTCCTTCTGGCCACAAATAGGCAATCATCGCGTCCAGCATAGCCAGCTTTATATGCTGGCCTTTGCCTGTTCTCTCCCGCTGTAACAGACCTGCAGTAATAGCTTGAGCCGCAGTCAATGCGGTCGTCTTATCAGGAATAACAGTCCTCACCATTCGAGGCCTCCCCTCAGCGCTGTCTGCCTGAATGTCTGTTATCCCTGATAGAGCCTGTATGATCGGATCGTAGACTCTCTCTTTAGCATACGGTCCGGTCTCTCCGAAACCGCTAATTGAAGCATATACAATAGCTTGATTGACTTCTTTGATAGCTTCGAAACCTAGTCCCATACCCTCCACCGCGCCAGGACGAAAATTTTGGACAAGCACATCGCAACTAGCAGCAATATCCTTGACGATCTGTATTCCTTCAGGCGAATGCAGATCCAGACAAATTGCTCTCTTTCCTCTATTAATATTTAGAAAAAATGAAGTCATCCCATCTCGACCCATTCCAGCATGTCTAGTAATATCACCTGAAAGAGGCTCTACTTTAATAACATCCGCCCCTTGATCAGCTAAAAGCATCGTTGCGGCAGGGCCAGACAGAACACGACTTAGATCTAGAATACGAAAGCCAGACAATGGTCCTGTATTCTTTTTTCTCTTGTCGAGGCGATCGTTGGCGTTATCTCTCAACCTAGCGGCCCAATGATCCAAGGATTCTTTCGATAGTCTGCTGGCGAAACACTGACTTGTTACCAGAGAAGGCATGGGCATCTAGCTTAGATAATTCTTCTGCTTTTTCTATCGCTTTTTGTCGGATATCTTTCTCATCTGAGACTTGATCTAGAAACCCGACATCAATTGCTTCTTCAGAATCGAATAGTTCAGAGCTAATGGCAGAGCGGGTCAAATAACGAGGTGATAATCTAGCGTTCGCAAGCTCTATCCCAAAACTTGGTAAAATTAGACCGATTGCAGTCTCATTTAATCCTATTTTAAAGTCCCCTCGTGTACCAAATCTATAGTCTCCGGTTAACAACATGAATGCACCCAAAGCAACGGCATGACCTGTGGCGGCGACTACAAGAGGCTGGGAGTAGCCGTACAATCTCATCAGAACTCTTACACCTTGCTCTACTAGCCGATTTATTTCAGTAGCATTTCCGCCGTTAATAACCTTCAAGTCGAAACCTCCACTCATTATTCCGGGTCTACCCATCAAAACGGTAGCCTGAGCATGCTTCATAGCGTCGTCTAAGGCTTTGTTAATCGCTTCTAACATTGCAAAGCTAAGAGCGTTCGCCTTTCCATCATCTAAGGTAATGACTGCTACGTTATTCTCTATCTCAGCCGTCAAAAGTTCACTCATAATTCATACCTTTCTGTTAATGTCTTACTTTTTTCAGTAGCCCTCAAAAACGGGCTCTCTTTTTTCGATGAATGCCTTTACTGCTTCGCGATGGTCGTCGGTTCTGGCGCAAGTCATGAGGTTTGTCGCTTCTCGATCTAAGCTGTCTTCTAAATTATTGCCAAAAGCAGTGTTTATATTTTCTTTGATTAATTTTATTGCGATCGGTGAACCACGCGCTATAGATAATGCATATTCTTTAACACGAGCGCCAAATTCTTGATCAGGCACCATCTCATTAATTAAACCAATACGCAAAGCTTCTACAGCAGTTACTCTGCGAGAACTAAAATAAAGTTCTTTCGCTATCGCTGGGCCAATTAGTCTTGGAAGTAGCCACGTTCCCCCATAATCACCGGATAGTCCAATTTTAGAATAGCCGGTTGTCATAAAAGAAGTGGTCGACGCGATCCGCAAATCACAAGCCAATGCTATGCATAAGCCAGCCCCTGCCGCTGGACCAGTAATAGCTGCGATAGTCGGCTTACTGAAATTGTATAGCCGACAGGTCAACGTCCTTTGTCTCTCTTTGAGCTGATCAATTCTATCTATCTCACTCATCTTAGACGCAGAAAAACTCTCCGCGTCCCCCAAACCACTAACATCCCCACCAGAGCAAAAGCTTTTCCCTGCACCGGTGATAACTAAGCATCTAACCTCAGAATCCAAATCAAGATCTAATAGCATAGCCCGTAAAGCAGGCGTAAGATTTTCTGACAAAGCATTGCGCTTCTCAGGCCTGTTTAAAGTCAAAGTAGCTACTCCCTCTTCTATAGAGCAAAGTAGTTCTGAAGTTCCTGTTTCTATAATTCGCGGCGCCATGGTATGTCATTCCTCATCAATAAATGTATGGAACAGAAGAATACACAGACTAGCAGTTAAACTTCAGAAACTGAAGTATGCAGCTTGACGGTTAGTTGAATACAGCAAGACAGGCATATCGATGGTCAGAAACTTTATTTCAGTATTCTGGTTTACCTAGGCGTAGTTGTCAGCCTACGTGAATGCCTCAGACGACCAACATTGGTCGTCTGAGGACTATTTTTAAATATTTTTCGCGTATTGATCGAGCATCGGCAAAGCCGCGTCAGCGGGCTGAGGAGGCAGAGCACAAATTACTCTCTTAACCCCTTGATCAGCATGCTTTTTGATCGTGTCAGCATCTGGACATCCCATTCCATAGAAAACTGAAATTTGTAGCGAAGAAGGATCTCTTCCAATAGCGTTGCAGGCATCAGCTACATTTTTCATCCCGCCTTCAAAGTCATACATGCCGCCCAGTGGCATCCATCCGTCACAAAACTCAGCAATATGTGCGGCAGTCTTTGGTCCAGCTGCGCCACCCATAAGGATAGGAGGATGAGGTTTAGTAGTCGGCTTTGGCCAAGCCCAGCTACTTTCAAACTGGATATGTTTCCCTGAGAAACTCGCTTCATCTTTGGTCCATAGCTCCTTAGCTAACAGAATATTTTCTCGCAATATCCCTCGACGCTTTTTGTAATCAAGGCCATGATTCCGCATTTCCTCAACACACCAGCCATAACCAATGCCGAACTCTAACCTTCCGCCCGACAACATATCGAGACTAGCAACTTCTTTAGCAAGCCAGATAGGATCTCTTTGTGCAACTAACGTAATGCCTGTCCCCAATATGAGAGTCTTCGTAACAGCAGCAGCTGCAGAAAGAGCAACAAACTGGTCGTGTGTTCGCCAATATTCTTCCGGTAAAGGAGGCGCTCCAGGCGTACCGCCCCATGGCGTTTCTCGACTTGTAGGAATATGACTATGTTCTGGAAACCAAAGCGAATCAAACCCTCTCTCTTCGCACGCGACAGCAAGCTCCATCGGCTGGATGGCTTTATCTGTCGGAAACATTATGACACCAATATCCATTACTTCTCCCTCTCTTGTTATTTATTGACCATCTAATATAAGCCGCTATACCCCAAACAACAACTCCTTGTGCCTTAAACTAAATGACGTTAAGTAAGTCTCCTATCTATAAGCTTCTACCGAGCTTTTCACCCTCATGAATTACTGCAGTGACATCCCGAGGAGCAACCATATCGCCAATACGATGAGCTTCTTTAAAATGCTCCATCGAATTCAAGTAGAGTTCATCATCAGCGAGACGCAGTATCGACAAAATCACTGTGTCAACATTTCTACGTGTCTCTAAGACCTCTGGGCCAGTCCAGATGTCATAGACATCAACACTATTCTCCCCAATAGAATCAACGAAATACTGGTTGGTAATTTTAACCCCGAGCTTTTTAAGCCTTGGAAAAATGTAGAGCATATCTAAATTGCGGTAAAGCTTTTCTCCTGCGTACATACGGGGAGACATAATCTCTACGGAAGCGCCAGCTTCTGCTAGAACTTCGGCAACTGCAAACGGCAAAGGAGTACCGGTTTCGTCTAAGATAAGTATATTCTGGCCTAATGCGTGAACATCTCTTAAGACCGCCCAAGCCGCTTGCTCGACATCCATTACACACTCACTATTGGCTCCCGGAATAGTATCCCTATCAGGCCTATACAAACTAAGACCTGTCTTCTCGAAATGAGATCCAGTGGCAAAGACCACGGCATCAGGGGCACGACTCTTTATCCCAGACAGAGTCGCTGTAACTCCTGTTTCTACAACTACACCATGATTCTTCATTTCTCTTTGCAAGTTATCCACCGCAATAGACCAATCGCCAAGACCCGGCAATTGCTGTAGAAGTCTCAGATGCCCCCCTAGACTTCCAGCCTCCTCTAGCAAAGAAACCTTATGTCCCCTAGCAGCAGCTACTGCAGCCGCTTTCATTCCAGCCGGTCCGCCACCAACCACTACAATACTCTTTGCTTCGTCTGCTCGAACCATTTGTAGAGTTCCCTCGCCCCAATAAGCTTCTCTTCCACTCACTGGGTTGAGTGCGCATACTAATTCTCTGTGTTCCCAAAGACGTCCGGCACACTCATTACACCGATTACACAAGATAATTTCATGCTCTTTACCTTCTTTAGTTTTTCGCACAGTATGCGCATCAGTTAGTAACTGCCTAGCGATCGCTATCATATCGGCAGATCCATTAAGAAGAATCTCCTCGGCTTTGTGGAGATCACGTATCTTCCCCGCTACAAATACTTTCCCCCTATCTCCTATGATTTCTTTGGCTTTCTTACTGTAAGGCTCTAACCATCCTTCGCCAGCTGAATCTTCCATGGAGGGCAACGCACGATGAATCGTGTGATATCCCCCTGCCGAAATATCAAAAAAATGAAACAATCCACTGGCTGCTAAAACTTCAATCTGCTCTTCAGACTGTTCGGGGGTAATCCCGCCTTCAGCGCCCAGAAACTCGTCCCATGAAAGTCGGACACCGATGACATAATTATCTCCCACTCTCCTACGAACGGACTGAGCGCATTCTATAAGCAGCCGACAGCGTTTAGCGGGAGACCCTCCATACTCATCTGTGCGTTTATTATAAGTAGGACTTAAGAACTGTCCCAATCCATAGCTATGCGCCCCGTGAAGCTCTACCCCATCGATCCCGGCGTTCATGCAATTAATTGCGGCCTGTCCAAAATCCTCTACCAATTCATTAATTTCACACTGGCCCATTACTAACGGCATTTCATTATGCATTAGGGATGGAATCCGAGAGGCTCCCCAAATCGCTTTGGTCTGATCAATAAACATTCTGCCTTTATCATGAACACCCATAGAAGCCAGCTGTACCATGATGTGTCCGTCATACTCATGCACGGCATCAGACAATTCTTTCATAGAGGGGATACATTTTGGACTCCAAACATCTACTACATTAAAAAACGATCCGACTGCACTTCTAGCAGCTGCAACTGTTTCCGTAATAGACAACCCCACCCCACCTTTAGCTCTCTCACGAAAATAAGCTATCTGACTTTTTGAAAAAGTATGATCACTAGAGTCTCCATGCTGAGAACTGTGTGCGGGCTGCAAGATGCGATTCCGTAAAGTAAGATCCCCGAGCTTTAAAGGCTCCCAGACTTTATTCAGCTGACTAGCTTTTCCTTGGTTCATAA
>CALKCL010000007.1 GCA_938082545.1 uncultured Gammaproteobacteria bacterium | reverse complement strand
TGAGGGAACGGATAGCGATTTCCTCGTTACGTCTGTCCGGGGGAAGCAAGATTGTCTCAACCACATAGTTGTTGATCGGTGGCATGATCATACCTTCGGCATAATTGAGCCACTGTAAATAAGTGGCGAAGTTCGCTGCGTCGGGACCGGGAGCAAGTTCCGGGGCATATTTCGCACCCAAGTACTGTGCGATCGCTGTGCTTTCCGTAATAGTTGTATCACCGTCTACCACAGTTGGTACTCGCCCATTTGGATTAACTTTGGTGTATTCCGGGCCACGCATTTCTTTCTGACCAAGAGAGAAGTGCACTAGATCGTATTCCATTCCAATTTCCTCTAAGAGCCAAACTGTTCGAACTGCGCGCGATTGAGGGGCAAAATATACTTTCATATAGGTTCTTTTTTTTAACAATAGCTATAAACTGTAACCAGACACCCGAACTTTGTCTATACAAACGGTTACTTAATTTTGATCATTTGGGCTCATTTTATGGCTACTTATCAACGCGATGCTGCATCAATTTATTATGAAGATTCTGGCGAAGATTTACCGGCGCTTTTACTTATTGCGCCAGGTGGCATGAAATCCGCACTCAATTTTTGGTCAAACACGCCTTGGGACCCTCGGGAGGAACTCAAGGGACATTTTCGTGTGATCGCAATGGATCAGCGCAATGCGGGAAAATCGACCGCGAAAATTTCGGCCGAGGATGGCTGGCATACTTATCTAGATGATCAGCTTGGCTTAATGGACTATTTAAAAATCTCACGGTTTCATGTCGCTGGAATGTGTATTGGTGGGCCATACTGCTTAGGTTTAATAGAAGCCGCACCCGACAGGATAATGACTGCAACTTTGTTTCAATCTATTGGACTCGACCAAAACCGTACTGCATTTTACGATATGTTTGACGATTGGGCTAACGAGCTCCAGCGTAAGATGACTGATGTAAGACCCGACGTATGGTCAAGTTTTCGGCAAAACATGTACGGTGGGACAAAGGCATTATTCAATGTTGATGAAGCATTCCTTAATGAATGTACAACGCCGCTGATGATATTAATGGGTAATGATTTATATCATCCTGAGTCGACATCACGCCTGTTGGTTCAAACCGCACAGAACACGACATTTATCGAATCTTGGAAGGAAGGAGAAGCTCGAGAGGAAGCAATGATCCAGTGCCTAGAGTTTCTCCAGAAGAATACCTAGCTGAAGAATATCACTATTTACATACTTTAAGATTCCTTCTTTCGGTTTGAGAATAAAAACGCTGCTGTAGGTTAAGGGTTCGCCATGCTAAACGTATCTTGTCCCTGCAATATGTGAGGGCTATTAACCCCTTATCAGTTATTTATCTCAAACTAATTCTCCCTAGCGTGTGCTGGAAAGAATCCGAGGAATATTTGTTCGGTAAAATGTCCGAGAATTGTTGCAGGATAGACGAAAAATGTTAGTCTTCGTCTCAGTTTATTGTTTTTAGAGAGCAGAAAATGACCATTTCTACAAACGGAGTTGCACATATTCAACTTACGGTAAATACGCCGGAAAAATGTATTCCCTTTTGGGAAAATCTATGCCATTTCTTGGAAATGGAAACACTTGTGAAAAATGCAGATACTGTCTATTGCATAGGAAGCCGCACGGGGATAATGGTCAAAGGAGTCCCAGAGGGAAAAGAGAAGAGGACATTTGATCAATATTCAGTTGGTCTTCATCATGTATGCCTCCGAGCCCGAAGCTCGGAAGACGTCGATGCTATCCATGAATTTGTTGTGGAAGAGCTGAAAGCTAAAATCATTCATGCTCCAGAACAAGGTGGTTGGGCACCTGGCTACTACTCATTTTTATTCGAAGATCCCGACGGTATACGAATTGAATTCAATTTTGTGCCTGGTAAAGGACATTTTGGTGAAGCTGGGAGACTTGGAGCAGAAGGAAGTGGACCGGCAAGTGATTATTCAGGTGAAGGTTTTGGTGATTGAGCTTCAGTTCTAAAGAATACCTTCAAAAATCAGCTTAATCGGACATAACGCTGGGGCAGCCTTTCATGGAGTGTCAAATCGGTTTGGTGCCTTCTGCTTGGTCTACTATATATTCACAAAAAGCAAGTGAGCTGGTGAATGCAGGAGAAATAGAATTAAGTACATGCAATGTACGTTCATCTTTTTCAACAATGTAATCCATTTCAAGGGTCTGTGTTTTAAGATTGACAAGTTGTGGGCGTATCCCGATTTTATTACTTGATTCCAAGTCGCCAGATTGAAGGGTTCGTATCAGTTTTTGAGCAGCAGACAGAAAAAAAGGTTTGTAGTATTTTTTCATCTCCTCATGAGCGAGCCGTCGGAAATTTTCCCTATTCGCTTTATACATCGAGATTAACTGACGCCCTATAGTGAAGCTTTCGGAAAGTTTTATCCCTTCAAAAATTCCATAGTTCTCTCTGCCTAGAGCAGGAATAGCAGTTGGTCCTAAGTACACCTCTCCGTTGATCGCTTTAGTCAAATGAACACCGAGGAAAGGTAGTTCGACCTTAGGGACCGGATATATATTACCGTTCACTAGATGCCTTCTATCAACTCTTAATTTGTAATAAATCCCTTTGAATGGAACTAGGGTATAGTCTCCTGCATGACCGAACATCTTGGCGATAAGATCTGCACCAGCTCCTGCGCAATTGTAAAGAAACTCATAAGAAAATTTGCCTTGTGCCGTTTCGACAAGGCACTGATTAGGACGGGCGGTTCTGATCGGGGCACCGTAGACAAATTCAACCCCTTGTTCTTCTAAAATTTCTCGTAGTTTATTAATGATGGCTTTGCTATCTATGACTGCTGTATCCGGACAATAAATACCCGCTTCGTATGCAGAGGCATAGGGCTCGATTTCTTTTACCCCTTGCACGTCTAGACGTTCGGCCTTAACGCCGTTGTTCTGCGCATTGGTTAATAGCGTGTCTAATGTAGGTAAGTCTTCCGCTGAGCCTGCGATGATTACTTTCCCAACTTTCTTGTAAGAGATTTCGTACTCATCTGCGAAGTCGCGCATTCTAGCCGCACCCAAGGAGCATACTTTAGCTTTTAAGGTTGTGCTCCCATAGTAAACGCCTGAATGCATTACGCCGCTGTTACGACCACTTGCATGTCTTCCTATATCTAGCTCTTTTTCTAATATAACAATGGATGAATTAGGATGTCGCTTATTTAATTCTCTAGCCACGCTTAAGCCGACAATACCTGCGCCAATAATCACGAAGTCGTAAGATTTAGCCAACTCGCTCATGCTCCTTGTTAAGATACTGCTATAAAGGGGTCAACTATGAGTGCATCTTTATGAGCCGGCACGCGAGCCGTTCCTTCTCCCAAGCCACTCGGGGGCCCAGTGACTATTACTACTCGGCCTAGCTGACTTAGAATATCGTCGCTACTCCATGATCTGCCCAACATTATTGCCTGCCTCTACGAATCAATCGATTGCCTATTAAACTCAACTATCTCGATTAACATTAACATTAATATTCTTTATCGCTCTAATTGTTTTTTTCATCTTATAATTAAAGAATCAGAAAGTAGGGAGAAGATTTCCATGACCATGAGTGTTGATATGATAAAGACTAAAGTCGCTAGTAAGGTCGGTGACGAAGAGGCTCAAGTAGAAATCGCAAATTGGTTGATCGAAAATCAGAGTAATCTAACTGAGGGTATTACTGAACCGTTTATAGAAATGGTGCAAAAGCTAAGGGAATGTTCACCAGAGCATTGGAAAGGTATGTGTTCCTCGAGTCTGTCTGAAAGTCCTTAGCAGTAATCCTCTAGGCTGCTTGCTCAGGAGCAGGCAGCTGTTCTTATCCTTTGTTTCGGTTACGCTAGTTATGAATCCTTGTCCTAACACTCACTTTTTTTCCGTGAGAGCTGTTATATATTAAGTGGAAGACAGAGGCGTGATATCGACAAGCTTCTTGTGTATGCCAAACTCTCAAAGGACTATTATTGCAGTGCCGCCATATCATTTCAGCGTTTAAATAAAACGACGATTGAACAAGAGTAATCGTCGCTTTATAAAAACAGGCCAATAGGTTTAAATGTTTTTTAGCACATTCTGTGGAGAGGATTCTCCATAAGGATCCTCTCCATGGTTATCGTTAAATCCAGGTTCTTCAAACCATGCCTCTATTGTTCCATCGTTCACAACCGCGGCATATCTCCAGGAGCGCATTCCGAAACCTAGATTATCTTTATTTACAAGCATTCCGATTTTTCGCGTAAATTCTCCTGAACCATCAGGTATCAGATCAATGTTTTTGATATTTTGTTGTTTTCCCCAAGCATTCATTACGAAAGCATCATTGACTGACATACAATAAATGGCTTCCACTCCTACTGCATTAAAGTCTGAGAAAAGATTTTCAAAATCTGGTAACTGATAAGTTGAGCATGTCGGCGTGAAAGCACCTGGCAGCGAAAAGAGGACTACTTTTTTATTAGAAAAGTAATCAGACGACGTTTTTTCTTCCCACTTATAAGGGTTGTCGCCACCGATTGATTCGTCTCTAACTCTAGTTTTAAAGATCACTTCTGGAACTTTTCGATTTAACATTTCTGATTTAATACTCCATAGGTTTTAATGAATAATTATATTGTGTATTTTTTCGTTGGTAGTGCCGGTTGCCCGAGAAAGCATATCGAGATGCTCGGGCCATACGCTTATTTTGAAGTTATGAGCTGTAAGTTTTTTACCTAATATGTTGAGTCTATTACTTACTAAGCGTAAAGACGCGTTAGGAAGGCATTTAGAAAGTAGCTCTTTTCCAATGTGTTGCTGCTTGCTCTGTAAGAAGCCGAGGTAACCGAGGAGAAAATGCTCAACTGTTCCTAAGTTATGTGGGCAGCCCACTGTCAATTTTACGGTACTTGAAGCAAAAAGGGCAGACAATATTTCTGAGAAAATATCAGCTGTCAGAATAGTCGATTCTTCGAAGCCGAGTGCTTCAAATGCGGCTTGTATTTTTGGTAAGGGGTCTCTATTTTCATTGCGCTCATAGGCCCAGTGATGGATCACCCAAACTAGGACCTTTTCGCTACAGTTAAGCCTGCTCCAATTAGTCGTTTGTTCGCTTTGCTCCAGATTTCCAGTCATAAGCGATGGTTTTGGGGAATGCATAATAAAAGAAGCGTATTTTTCGTAAGTAATAATATTAACAATAATCATTATCATTTGTAAAATGGTTTGGCAGCTATATTTCGTAGTGACTGATTAGTTGTCATCTAGTTTGGCAATAGCCGTGAGCTCTGTGTGATTAGAGTAAATCACTGTCTTTCGAAGTAGATTTGGGAGGGGGCGAGCTACCCCTGAGGCCCGGTGGTGGTATCTATGAGCCAGTTTCAATCAAGTCAGTAACTGGTCTCTAATTTATCAAGAAAAGGTAATCTTAGAGACAAGCAGCTCCAACATGGAAGTCTATAGAACAAGACCATCGGTTTAGCGGTCCGGATATGCTCGAGGCATCAAGGTTATTTTAACTCAAATCCCTTGTAATTCGACTCAGCTACCTCACGACACTTGTCTCTATACGCGCCTACACCACCGATATAAGACAACAAACGTCTAGGTTTACCTTCTACGTTTGAGCCCATATACCAGGAATTAGTTTTAGAGACTAATGTTGCATTAGCAGTGTCATCGTGGTGTTGCACCCAGTCGTCTTGAACAGTCTCGCTTGGTTCAATAACGCCTTTCCCAGATTTACAAACATGTGCGATACAGTCGTTTATCCACTCGGCTTGCTGCTGAAGGCAGGTTGTCATGTTGCATAACGCGGCGGAAGGAGCCAATGGAGCTCCAGTAGTAAACATATTAGGGTACCCGTGGACTTGAAGTCCCATGGTAGTCCTGATTTCTTTTTCCCATTCGTGTTTAAGTGAGCGACCTTCTCTTCCGCGAATGTCAATGCGCGTGAGCGCACCTGAGCCAGCATCAAAACCAGTCGCCAAAATAATCACATCAAGCTCATACTCTGTTCCATCGCGAAGTTTTATGCCACCTTCCGTGATGGCAACTATAGGATTTTCTTTAACGCTAATACCACTTACATGAGGTAAATGAAAAGTCTCTAAATAGCCACTTTCAAGCGGAACCCGATGCAAACCAAAGCCATAATCTTGAGGAATCAGTAAATCACACAATGCAGGATCTTTCAGTCGCTCCTTCATCTTACGGCGGACAAACTCTGAAACTTCTTTATTTATTTTTGCATCAAAGAATATTTCTTTAAAAGACGACAACCATAATTCCAAAGAACCATTCTCGTAAATTCTTTCTAAAACTTCTAACCTTTCTTCGGGTGTGTTGTCTGTCCAGTCTCCATCTTGCCAACTGAACTCAAAACCCGAAAACGTTTTAGGAAGATTCTCTTTAAACCATTCAAACCGAGACTTATATTCTTCAACCTCTTTCGGCCCGTACTGCGGATTGTTCATAGCATTAGTGTATTGCGGGGTCCGAATAAAGACTTTCAGTTCCTCGCAGTCAGGCGCAATCGTTTGAATCACCTGGATCCCTGTCGCTCCATTACCTACTACGCCGACACGCTTGCCAGTAAAATCAATCTTCTCTTTGGGCCATCGGGCGGTATGAAAGACCCTACCTTTAAATTGTTTTGTTCCTGGAAATGGTTCTTCCAGTGGTGCTGAAAGCATACCAGTGCAGCAAACAACAAATTGAGCGTCTATCAGTTGACCATCGCTTGTTTCAAGCCCCCATCGATTTGATTCTGCATTCCAATGAGATGAAGCTATTGTGGTGTTGAATTGGATATTACGTCTCAAATCTAAGCGATCGGCTACATAGTTCATCCAACGTTCTATTTCCGGCTGACCTGGAAATCTTTGAGACCAACTCCAGTCTTTATAGAGCTTTTCATCGAACAAATACTGGTAGATATAGCTTTCAGAGTCGAATTTTGCCCCTGGATACCTGTTCCAATACCATGTGCCTCCTACACTCGACGCAGTGTCAAACAATTTCACTTTCAAACCTTGGGCTCTTAGTAAATGGAGCTGATACAGCCCGGCAACACCTGCCCCGATTACAGCTGCATCGAGAGTTATCGACTCAGTACTCTTGCCATTTTCGTTAGCACGGTTTTCCATGTTTAACTCCTAAATCATCAAACGCTGATCTACACTAAGAATAAGGTTAACCAACTTTATTGTTGGGACCTCTAAAAAGAGAAAGGATAAACTCAACAGGTTCCAGTCACTGATGATTGGCGTTCGCCCTATATCGCTCCCACTGTTTTTTGATTCAAAATTATTAGTTGTATTTATTCACTTGTTTAAAAAAAGATGGTCACTTCTACATGTTAAGTTTCTAGAACAAATGTTCTTGATGAGTCCTCATTGTGCACGAAAACAGCAAGAAAAACCAATGTGCTCATATCAAAATGTATCTACGTTTTAGAAGGAGCAAGTGCTTCAAAAGTCTCCCAACTCCAATTTATAGACATCGGCGAATCGCTGTCGTAGATCTCATCCTTATTGCATGGGTAGATAACTACTTGAGTAGCACCAGCGTCGGCAAAAGGCTGCAATTTCTCCATGATCATATCAGCATCTCCCCACGCGCAAATTGCGTCGATTAGTCGATCGCTGCCACCGTTAGTCCAATCGCTTTCTTTGTACCCAAGAGAAGACCATATTTTTTGATAGGGGACCTGGGACATGTACCAGGCACATGCTTTTCTGGCGTAATCTCTTGCGGTATCAGGGTTGCTGTCGAAAACGGTTCGGACAACTACGGGTAATTGCTTATCAGGTCCAATCACCGCCCGTGCATTTTTAACTGTTTCTACGGTCTGTAAAAACAGGAATAAGCCGTCCGCTTTATGTGCGGCAACTTTCATCAAACCTGGACCATGCCCTGCGATAACTACTGGAGCCTTAGTCGCTGCTGTTGGGCTGAGCACAGGTGCTTCTTTCATCCGATCCAAGTATGCATTCATTTTTGGCACAGGCATTACCCAAGTATGTCCTCTAGGCTCGATCAATACTGGGTGTGACACTCCTAGTCCTAGGGTGAATCGACCATTAGAGAACTCGCTAAGCGTGTTCGCAGCTTGTGCAGATGCGTCCGCATCATGACCAAAAACGTTAGCTATCCCGCTTGAGATTCTCATTCGGTCTGTATGTGCCAGTAAATAACCTGCGGTAGCATAAGGCTCTCGTCCGCATACTTCAGGCATCCATAGCTCTTCGTAGCCTAGTTGCTCGAGTCGTTTGACATTCTTAACTAGTTCTTCGCCAGTCGTACCTTCCGTCCACTGAATGATGCCTAATTTCATACTCATTGTCTTTGTCTTTCCCTGTCAATTTCTCGGTAGTTCCTTGATGGAAGTCTATACTATCCATATGGATAAACAAATTATCCTCCCAAGATTTGACTATTTTAATAGTCGTGAATCTCTGAGGCACTACAACAGCCTGGTTTACGGTGAAGCTGTCTAGTTAGGTTGAAAAGAATCTTCATAGTCGCAACCCTTTGATCTGCCGCTTTTTAGTTTATTTTGGGCTGGATAAATAGAGCTAAAATATGGAGTCGTCTCGCAGTCCTTTAAAGTCATTGACAAAAATGCTTTGTTACCTGCAGACTGTGGATTAGTGGTTTCTTTGTTGATGAAACAAAGGAACGGGGAGCATTATCTGTAATGACCATAATTTGTATTTGCAACCTCATGCCTTCTGTTCCAGGAAACCCCTGCAGCCTTATTTAGCTTTAGTTAAGGATGGTGGTTATGGCACGTAAAACTGGTGTACAAGAAAATCGAAGTCATTCTCAAACAGATGACTTTATTACGAGAACGCACGTTCTCCCTCTACTTACAGACAAGAAAAAAAGACAAGAGTTGATTGAAGAGCATCGACTAAATCCCATAGGCTTGCCTGGCCAAGGAGGTCATCCAGCGAGTCGTCATAGTGCTGATTTGGCTCGCGTGATTGATAAATTTCGCCGGCAAGGAATGGAAGGTAAGTATGTCAGGATTTGTGTGGTGCCTCATACGGGATATAAGATCGGAATCACCTCAGGTATCAGGGGTGTTCCCGTCAAAATTTTAAGTAAGGTCTATGAGTCGGAAGATGCTTGCGAACATGCTATTTTTAAAAAACGGGTTAAAGATATTTTAGAAAAATACAATTGAAGTATTAAAGGGGCTCGAGAACTTCTGCATTATCTAGCCTAAAGTATTTTTAAAGAGGGGAGCTTTGATGTTAAGGATTACAGGTTATAGCGACAAATATTCCGTATGCCCGGGTGATAACGTAAAGTTTTATGTGAATTCTGAGAAAAACGAGAACTACTCGGTGGATATCGTACGACTAATACATGGTGACACTAATCCGGATGGGCCCGGCTTTAAGGAAAAAATAATTAGAGCGGCATGTAATAAAAAATATAAGGGTAAAAATCAAAAAATCCATGGAGGGTCGTATGCGTGTGTACAGCCCGACCATAGAATGGATGTTTCTAGTTTCACACTGCAGGCTTTTATCTTTCCAACTACCCCTGACAAAGGCGTGCAAGGGATAATAACAAAATGGCTAGGCCCAAAGCAGAGCGGCTTTGGTATGTTCATTGATGAGAATGGCTGTTTGGCGTGTTGGATAGGGGACGGAAAAGGACAGGTTGTAAAAGTTTCGAGTGGCAAGCCTTTGCTTCGGAAAGTCTGGTATATGGCTGCTGTTTCATACGATGCTAAATCCAAGCGCGTGAAAGTTATCCAGGAGCCAGTGGTTACCCCGACTAATGGAGGTCTCGGGCTTTCGATGCTGCACCCTTCTTCTCAAACTACAGGGATGATCTCTCAAGTAGTTAAAGTGAAGCCTGCAATGAATAATGCTCCATTACTAATGGCTGCGAACACAAAGCGTTTATCATCTGGTCGGTACGTCAAAGGAGGGCATTACAAGGAAGCTTTGAGTGAGTTCCCTCTTCCCGAGCAAGAGGCAGTCTACAATGGGAAAATTGACAGACCACGCTTTTCCAGTGTGGCACTAGATAAGCATAGTATCGATGCTTTGGCTCGTGGGTTTACAACTTGTCCAGCGGAATTACGCTCTCTAGTTATCGCCGCATGGGACTTCCATGCAAATATCTCTGACAATATTGCATCCTGCCAAATAATTGATACCTCGCCCAATAAGCTGGATGGATTTGTAATTAATTTACCTGTACGAGGTATGACTGGTTTTAACTGGACTAGCGATGATATCGTCTATCACCATGCTCCCAATGAGTATGGTGCAATTCATTTCCATGACGATGACATCGATGATGCCCGTTGGGATGAGAGCTTTAGTTATACGATACCTAAGAAACTGAAAAGTGGAGTATACGGCGCGCGATTAAGGATCGAAGGGAAAGAATCTCCCGAAACTGAAGATTACGTTCCATTCTTTGTTAGGCCTCCTGCTGGCACAGCAACAGCAAAAGTATGTTTTATCGTGCCAACAAACTCGTATCTCGCTTATTCTAATGATAATTTAGCCACGAATTCTGTTGTCGCCGAGTTGCTAGCCGGCCGTGTTCCTATTATGCAAGCATCTGACCTTTATCTTAATGAACATAGAGAGTACGGCCTG
Organism: uncultured Gammaproteobacteria bacterium; assembly: GCA_938082545.1. Lineage (GTDB taxonomy): Bacteria > Pseudomonadota > Gammaproteobacteria > UBA4457. The sequence goes on along the minus strand of CALKCL010000007.1, from coordinate 61,567 downwards.
TCTACCTATTCATGTCACTCTGATGGCAGTGGAGTTTGTTATTCTACTAGGCTGAGACCGATACTCAATATGCGGCCTAAATATCGGCATTGGCTGTCTCCTTCTTTATGGCAACTTAATGCAGACCTTCATCTCACTGATTGGTTAGAAGAGAAAGGTATTGAATATGACGTTCATACGGATGAGGATCTTGATCGTGAAGGGGTAGATTTGCTGAATCGCTACCGAGTAGTTCTAACTGGAAGTCATCCTGAATATTCCTCAGAGAATATGCTGGTTGCTTATGAGTCTTATCAACAGTCTGGTGGTAGGTGGATGTACATGGGTGCAAATGGCTTCTACTGGGTCAGTCAATACCATCCCGATAATTCAAATATCATTGAGGTACGTAAAGGCGAAGCCGGCACGCGAGCCTGGACTGCAAACCCCGGAGAATACAATAATGCGTTTGATGGGAAGTATGGAGGTATGTGGAGAGCTCGTGGTCGCATGCCAACTAAAGTCTGCGGTTTAACTTTTACTGCATACGGGTTTGATGTATCAACATACTACCGACGAGAACCAGACTCGAAGCGCAAAGAGTGCGCTTGGATGTTCAAAGGCATTGGGGCGGACGAAGTTATAGGAGACTTTGGCTTAGTTGGAGGCGGTGCTGCGGGGTTAGAGATCGATCGGTATGACTTAGAGTTTGGTACACCCCACCAGGCCTTCCTATTGGCGCGTTCCGAGGGTCATAGTGACTTAATGATGCAAGTCAATGAAGAAATTCATTTTACAGTCCGCGGTTACTACGGTGGTGGTGATGAAAATCCCATGGTGCGAGCAGACATGATTTACTATAAAACGCCTAATGATGGTGCTCTCTTTGCACCAGGATCACTGGCTTGGTGCGGCAGTTTATCGCACAACGATTATAAAAATAATGTGTCAAAATTGATGGAAAATGTTCTCAAAGGTTTTCTTAAATCAGGGCCATTGCCTTAGGGACCATGAAGGATCGTAGTTCCTATATGCCACTAATAACTCCCCCAACAGGGAAGCATGTAGTGCCTACGCGCAGAGAAGAATTGTCTCCCTTGGAGAATGCCATCACTACCGATCTTGATCCTGATAAATTGAGCGATCTTGCTGAAGTACTTTTTGCTTTTAACAACTATAAAGTTGGCCCGATGAAGGGATTTTATGTCGCGATTGAAGTGGAGGCTGGGAAATTTTGGTGCGTAGGACAGCTTTGTGCCGATCGGTCAAAACCCATCAAGCTATTTGATAAGAAGCTTTTCAAAACCGCGAAAGGAGCCCAGCGTGCCGCTGAACGATTACGTGACAAGATGCTAGCTTAAAAGCTCAAGGGAATCGGTGGGTTTTGATGGAATTTGAGTTGCCTGTGCCAATCTATGAGCTCTCTAAAACTTACTCTCTTCTCTCTTGAGTCCTCTCACCCGGTTCTTTCTATGATGTATGTTTCGATTCCTTTTTCTGCTGAAATTAATTGCTAAGGCCAATTAAAATTATGGTATTTTAAAACGCTAATGATAAACAAGAGGGACCTTTTTTGAGTAATTCTATACAGTACGGTCTTTTTGATTGGATAGATAGATCCTCCGTCGCGGTTGGAGAGCTTTACGAAGAAAGACTCAAACTTGCCGAACTTGCAGATCAGGCTGACTTTTACGGATACCATCTAGCTGAGCATCACGGAACTAGCTTAGGTGTAGCTCCTTCGCCAAGTGTTTTCTTCTCTGCTTTAGCACAGAGAACAACGAACATTAGGTTTAGTGCTATGGCATTTTTACTTCCAATGTACCATCCAGTAAGGTTAGTAGAAGAAGTGTGCATGCTCGACCACTTATCTAATGGTCGAGTTGAATTAGGGGTAAGTAAAGGGGTGTCTCCATATGAACTAAAGTGTTTTGACGTAGATCCTAATTCTGCCCAAGAAGTTTTTACCGAGACGCTTGAAGTCTTTAAAAAAGGAATGACTGAGACTGTTCTGAATCATAACGGGGAACATTTTAACTTTAAAGATGTCACTATTTCATTAAAACCCTTACAAAAACCTTACCCTCCGTTATGGTATCCGACATTTAGTGAATCAGGGACAATTTATGCTGCTAAAAATAGATATAACTTCCTTACGTTAGGACCTCCCGCTTTGGTGGCAGCATTAGCAGCACTTTATAGAAAAGAACAAAGCGAATTACCCGATCATTCTCTGGTTTCGGATTCTCCGAAAATAGGAGCGATGAGACAGATTTTTATTGGCCCAACTGACGAAGAAGCGCTCAGGGTTGCAGAACTAGCTTATCGGGATTGGTACGAATCGATTACAGAGCTTTGGCATAAAAATGCTAATTCTAGTTTTGATGCTTTGTTTGGTTGGGAGGCATGCCTAGCTTCTGAAACTATTCTTATTGGGTCAGCGGATACGGTTCTAGCGCAGATCCAGAAATTGGTCGATGAGAGTGACATCAATTATCTAGCAGGAGCTTTCGCTTGGGGCTCACTCAGTTTCGAACAAAGCAAAAGTTCTTTATTAAGCTTTATTAATGATGTCGCTCCAAATATAACATCCACGCAGCATAAGTAACTACTATCGATTCTGTCTTATCAGGTGAATAGTTGGAGAAGCACATAGAATGGATAAAACGGCTTTTTATCAAGATGCTCGCGTGGGCACACTTGGTCCCCTCGAGGGTGTCAAGGTAGTAGAGGCGACCACCATGTGGGCTGGTCCTATGGCAGGTTGTGTACTTGCAGATCTTGGTGCCACTGTCATTAAGGTAGAGCACCCTGATGGAGAAATTTCTAGAAGTTTGCCTCCACTACTTCCTAACTCGAAACTTACTGTCCCGCATGAAACAGTGAATCGAAACAAACAAAATATTTCTTTAAATTTAAAAAGTACGACAGGGAAAAAGCTTTTTCTTAAATTGTGCGAAAGCTGCGATATCTTGATTGAAAACTTTAAACCCGGGACGCTAGAAGCTTGGGGCTTAGGATACGCTGACGTTTGTGAGCGGAGGCCCGATATAATATATCTATCTATAAGTATGTATGGACAGTTCGGACCTTATAACGATAGACCAGGTTATGATCCTTTGGCACAGAATTTCTCTGGTTGGAGTTCCTTAAACGGGGATCCTGAAGCAGGAGCTACTAAAGCGCCGACGTTCTTGGCGGATGATTTGGGTGGCTTGCATGGCGCAGTAGGGATATTAGCCGCGCTAGCCCATCGCAATCGGACTGGTGAAGGACAGCATGTAGATGTTGCTCTAGTAGACAGTTTGCTTTTTCAAAGTAATGGTTGCCTAACCTCTGGAAAGTTAGGTATCTCTTTGCCCAAAATGGGCAATCAATCGTCTGTGGCTGCGCCAGTTAATAACTACCAATGTGCAGATGGCAATGTATATTTAGCTGTCGTGTTAGACCGACATTGGAAAGCATTATGCCGCCTTCTTGAAAGAACAGATTTGGCTCAATTAGATGGAACAGAACGAAAAAAAAGGTGTGAATTCATTGATAAAGTTTTTGCTGATTGGTGTGGCATGAAAGAGACGAAAGAAGTCGTGTCGAGATTAAATGAAATCGGGTTGGCCGTCGTGCGGGTTAACACTTATCAGGAGGCTGGAGAGCATTCACAGATAGAATGCCGTGACATGCTACAAGAGGTCGAGTTATCAGATGGCTCAAAGGCTCCGTTGACAGGTCCGGCAGCTAAGTTTTCACGGACACCAACAAAAATACGCAATGGTGCACCGAGCATAGGCGCTGATAATTTCCGTGTGTTTAAATCTTTTGGATTGTCATTAGAGGAAATGAAAAAATTGAAAGAAGATGGCGTAATATAAACGTAAACCAATATAATGAATCAACGTCACAGCTATTTCTAGGGGAAGATGAAATGATTAAAAGTAGAGTGGGGGATATAACCACAGATCTTATACAAGCTATAGGGAAAGTTTGTGAAAAGCACAACATAACGCATGATGAGTATCGAAAGGCGATCGATTTCTTCAGCGAAGCTATTGATGCAGGTGAGAGATCTTTGCTTTTTGATGCTTTTCTGGAGGCAAATATCGTAGCAAGTGATCCAACCAAAACCACAGGGACAACCGCGCAAGTTTTAGGTCCTTTTTATCTCCCTAATATGCCGTTACTTGATAATGGTCAGTTGGCTCGCCCCAATGAAGCGGGAGAGAGACTAACTGTTTCAGGCAGCGTACTCAGCACTGAGGGGGGAATAATACAAAATGCTGAATTAGATTTTTGGCAAGCGGATGCGGAAGGCCGATACTCAAGCTTTAATGAAGGGGTACCCCAATATAACCTTCGCGGAAAGATCAAGAGTAAAACCGATGGTAGTTTTTTATTACAGACAGTTAAGCCGGCCCAATACACTATTCCAGACCAAGGACCTACGGGCATTTTACTTAAAGCCATAGGGAGGCACTCTTGGAGGCCAGCGCACCTTCATGTAATCGTAAGACATGAGGATTACCAAACGTTAACTACACAGATTTATTTTCGCGGCGACGAGTATCTTTCTACGGATGCGGTCCGCGCGGCTAACGATGATTTAGCATTTCCATTGAGTAAAAACGAAGAAGGATCTTGTGTAGCCTTCAATCTTATTCTAAGGGAGTAATTGATTAAAACGTTGGTAAGCTTTCGTAATCTATCTTTAATGCTTTGCCATTATTTTGAACGTACGTGTCTACCGTGTTTCGGTCTAAATGTGTAGCGAACATCTCGATGAAATCGTAGGTGTACTTTCGAAGGTTAACGGATCTGCAGAATCCAATTTTGGTGATGCTATAGTCGAATAAATGCGAGGCATCTCTCGCGACAAGGTCGCTGTCATTTTTATCTCCGTAAGCTAACGACGCTATTATTCCCACTCCTAATCCCAGCCTTACATAAGTTTTAATAACGTCTGTATCGACAGCTGTCAGAGCAATATTTGGCTCAAGTTCACTTGTCGCGAATGCGCGGTCTAAGGCTGAACGCCCGGTAAAACCAAAGTCATACGTGACTATTGGATGTTCGGCAATTTGGTCTAAGGTTAATCTCTTCTCATTGTTTAAGGGATGGCTTTTCGGAAATATAATGCTACGATTCCAACGGTAACAAGGAAGCATTACTAGGTTCTCAAATAATTCCATCGCTTCTGTTGCTATTGCGATATCGACTTCTCTATTCGCTGCCATTTTAGCTATTTGACTAGGAGTTCCCTGACGGATATTTAATTTTATATGGGGGTAAAGAGATTTAAATTTCTTTATTATGGAAGGCAACACATATCTTGCTTGGGTATGGGTAGTTGCTAGAACTAATGAGCCTCGGCTTGTGTCTTGATAATCTAGAGCGATATTTTTAATATTAGTAACATCGGATAAAATTGACCCTGCATATTTAATGAGCTCTGCACCTATCGGTGTCGCCTGGATCAATTGTTTCCCCTTCCGTTCGAAAATTTCTACTCCTAGCTCGTCCTCCAGTTGCCTTACATGCTTGCTAATCCCTGGTTGAGAAGTTGATAGTTTCTCCGCAGTTGCAGATATGTTGAAGTTGTTTTTACTGATTTCCCATATGTAACGGAGTTGTAAGAGCTTCATTCTTTATTCTTTTATTGCCTTTATTTTTACTAAGACATAATTATAACGTATATGCCTCGTTTACGTATTAGTAATTTTCCTCTTTCGAAAAAATCAGAGTGGAATAGTTCTTTCTTCCTCCGGTGGATCCTCTTTGGGGTACTCCTCATGTATTAATTTTGACGGTTCGATAACGTTAAGAACATTCTCTGTGTTGGTTTTGTAGAGCGTTGTGTCGTTTTTTATAGACTTTCTAAGCGTGACAACTTTTCCAATTATTAAAAGAATTGGACCATCTTTTAAGTCTAAGAAAATATCTTCAGTTAGCACTTTTTCTAGAGTGGTGATCACCACTTTTTGATCTGGCAACGTTCCATTTTGTATGATTGCAACAGGAGTGGCTGCATCAGATCCCGCTTTTAAAAACGATCTTGAAATGTCTTTAATGTGGGAGAAACCCATATATATTACAGCTGTTTCATGCTCGGCAATCAGCGAAGGCCAATCATCAATATATTTCTGTAGCGCTAGATGTCCGGTTATAAAACGAACACTTCTGGCTATTTCTCTATGTGTCAAAGGGATGCCAGTAGCTGCGGCTATTGCACTTGCTGATGTGACTCCTGGTATTACGATTGGCTCTATGCCCGAATCGGCTAACGCCATAGCTTCTTCCCCACCTCTGCCGAAGAGATAAGGGTCCCCACCTTTGAGACGACAAATAACTTGGCCTTGCTTGCCTAGTTCAACAAGCCGTGCGCAGATTTCGTCCTGGGGTACTGGGCAAGACCCCCGTCTTTTTCCAACGTCCTCGAGCACTGCATCGCGTCGCGCCAGACTTAGGATTTCCGGGGATACTAGCTTGTCGTATAAAATTACATCTGCTTCCTGAATTGCTTGGAGTGCTTTGATGGTAAGTAGAGAGGGATCTCCAGGACCAGCCCCAACTAGGTAAACAAACATCGCTCTTTTACCATGAGATGCGCGGCTGAGGTTGTTTAGGAACCACGTGTCAAATTCAATCTCATCTTCTAAATTTTTTCTTTGATTAAAGATGGTTTCAAATGTGTCTTCCCAGAATAGACGGCGTTGGCGGATTGATTTAAGGGTATCCCGAACTTTTTTCTGCCAGCGTACAGCTACGTGGACTAGCTTCTCTAAGTTTTGTGGAAGTGTCGTTTCAATTTTTGTCCGTAGTATTCTGGTGAGTACTGGAGATAATCCTCCTGAGCCTATGCCAATCTGTATGGGACCTCTAGACACTATTGATGGGATGTAACCATCAGATTGAGATGGATTGTCGACATAATTAATTAGCAATCTTTCCAGCTTTGCCCATCGATACATCGTTTCGGCAAAAGGACCATCTGTTGCTAATATCACTAATGAAAACCGAGTCTCTGGGTTAACCTGAGTTGTACTTAGATCTAGAAGATATTTGTCCGAGGGTATGGTGGTTATTTGCGTAATGACTGCTGAACGCTCTAAAAGTAATTTTTTCTTTGCATTAGCCGCATCTCCATCCCCTATTAGTAGGACGGGTAAGCCCGTGATTGAAAGTTGGAATGGGAGAGGTTTTTCAATCATGATTGGTGCAGTCCGCATTCTTTGACGTCAGGGTTTTCCCACCACCAACGTCCCGCTCTTTCATCTTCACCTTGGGTGATCGCACGGGTGCATGGTTGACATCCGATACTTGGCATATTTTGTTGGTGTAGAGGGTGCGTCTTTATTTTAAATTGGTTTAAACAGTGCCAAATTTCCGTGCTAGTCCAGAGGGCTAATGGGTTGAACTTCATGATCCCATGGGCTGTGTCGAGTTCTTCTTCTAACAAGCTTGCCCTTGTAACGGATTGCTCTCTGCGTTGACCCGTAATCCAACAATCAGCGTTCTTTAATGCTCTTTGGAGAGGGAATACTTTTCGTACTTTGCAGCACTTTTTTCTGGCATCTACCGACTGGTAAAATCCATTGGGCCCATTTTCATTGATAAGGTTTTCAATTGCTGATGCTTCAGGACAATAGATCTTAATCTTAGTCTGGTACGATGAAACTGTGTCATGTAAAAACGAATAAGATTCTTCGTGCATACGTCCAGTGTCTAAAAAAAACATTTCTATCGGTAGCTTATTAGATTCTATGGTATGGAGTAATAACATATCTTCCGCTCCCAAGCTGAAAGCCGTCTGTATATTTGAATGCTTTTTTGATAGCTCTGCGAGCTTTTGCGTAAGAGATGTGAATTTAGCTTTTGTTGAATGATCGATGTCGCCCATTATCCTTCTCCAGTTATGCGCGATTGATATTCACCTATGAAAGGCTTTAAGTGGCCAGGTTGAAGCAAGCTGTATTCTTGATCAGTTAGCCAAGCAGCGGTGTAGCCAACACGGAAAACCAGATCCAGGCGATCAATGCCAACCTGACCACCTGCCAAAATTTTTCCTTGATATCCATGGGCCCTGAGGGTGGTACACCAAGAGAAGGCTCTACCATCTTGGTAGGAGTCGAAATTAGTGACAATCACTGGATGCCCCATATTCTCAGCAACCTGATCTACCTCAAAATCATCGATAATGAATGATTCAGGGACGGATGCTTGCGTTCCATCCTTATTAATCCACGGCATATGCAGCTCCTTTGAAATGAGCAGCACCGAGTCTGTTTACTGTATCAACAAACCACTCATCAGGATTTCTATCTAACAAATACTTGTCGACAATTTTTTTTATGCAAGGGATCACATCATCAAGTGGTATTGAGGGCCCAAGACGATCTCCAAACTTGCTCCCGTTTTGATCTTTACCTCCTAAGGTAATTTGGTACCAAGGAGTACCTTTTTTATCAACACCAAGAATTCCGATATGACCTATATGATGGTGCCCGCAGGCATTCATACATCCACTCATCTTTATCTCAAGTGGGCCTATTTCATGTTGAAGTTCTATAGAACCAAAGAGATCTTGAATTTCTTGAGCTAACACGATGGTTGGTGCATTTGCGAGCTTACAGAAATCCAATCCGGGGCATGCGATTGTATCTGTGATTAGCCCTCTATTAGATGCAGCTAATCCAGCTTTTTGTAAATCATTACGTAGCTTTCCTAGATCGGAGTTTTTCACATGAGGAAAGACTAAATTCTGATCATGTGTAGTACGCAGCTCCCCTAAAGAAAAAATATCTGATAGCCCTGCTAAATAATCCATTTCTTCGGAGGTTACATCTCCTGGAGCTGTACCCGTTCTCTTTAATGGCACAACGACACTTCGATAACCGGGTTCTTTGTGTGAATGAGTGTTCGTTTCGATCCAGCGAACGAGTTCAGCATCTCCTGCTGGAAGAGGATCTAATTCATTGTAGACGAGTTTTTCATTGAACATCACCTCCAACTCTGTGATCTGCTGAACCTTGACTTGTGCGACTTGTTGACGTGAAAAATCGAGAGACTCTTTGACTTTGCTTTTGAATTTTTCATACCCCATGCTTTGTAACAGAATTTTAATTCGTGCTTTATATTTGTTGTCACGACGGCCATAAAGGTTGTAGACACGAAGCACGGCATTTAGCCAAATCAATATGTCGGCTATAGGTAGCTCGTCTTCGATTTTTTGACCTATAAAGGGTGTACGCCCAAGTCCGCCTCCAACCCACAAGTCAAATTTTAACGGCGAATCTTTCCTGATGCGGATACCTATATCGTGTACTTCAATTGCGGCACGATCTTCTTCCGTCGCTGTCACAGCGATTTTAAATTTCCTTGGTAAGTATGCAAACTCTGGATGAAGCGTAGCCCATTGTCTGATGATTTCACAAATCACTCTAGGATCTATTGCTTCGTCGAAAACCGTTCCTGCGAGAGGATCAGTGGTTATGTTTCGTATGCAGTTGCCGCTGGTTTGAATCGCATGCATCTGCACAGTTGTAAGCTCTTCTAACAAGTCAGGGACTTGTTCTAATTTCAACCAATTCAGTTGTATGTTTTGTCGTGTCGTGAAATGACCATATCCGCGATCATACTTACGGCAGAGGTCTGCAAGTTTTCTTAGCTGCTTAGACGACAACGTTCCGTAAGGAATTGCAATCCGCAACATCGGCGCATGTTCTTGAATATACAATCCGTTTTGTAGTCTTAGAGTGTGAAAGACGTCTTCATCTAGGTCCCCGTTGAGAAATCTTTGGGTTTGTTCCCTGAATTGGCTGACTCTTTGCTCGACGATGGTTTGATCAAAATCAGTGTATTGGTACATTTTTAAACTCCTATCAGCATAAGGCGGATCCCAGAAATACTTAATAAACCTAAAATCAGAGGTTTTAGTATTTTGGAATAGTTTCCGTGTGCAAATTTCGATCCTATGAAAGCAGCAGGTACAGAACCGATTAGTAAATTCCCTACAAGTTGCCAGTCTACATGGCCAAGTTTGGCATGGCACAAGCCCGCTACTGCAGTTAATAAGACAGCGTGTGAGAGTTCTGTACCTATGATTTTGGTTATTGGGAAGTGAGGTAACATATACATTAAGAGTACTGTGGCAATGACTCCCGCACCTATTGAACTAATCGACACAAGAATGCCAACTAAGATCCCGCTTATAACAAGCTTGGTGCTGCTAGTAGGCTTAACCATCGACTCAGGAGTAGAGATGCTTTTGTTGGGACGATATATGATAGCGACTACCGTGGCTAAGAGGACACACCCTAACGCTCTACTGCTTATGATGTTTAGATGCTCTGGTGCAACGGGCCAGAATGACATTACCAATAGAGTGGCTGGTATCGAACCTGCGGAAAGCAAGCACGTAATTTTCCAATCTACGGAGCCATGTTTGTTATAGCTATAAGCGACTGCGATCTTGGTCCCAGTTGCATACATTAGGTCTGTACCTATCGCGTGAGCCACGGGCATCCCATAGCCAATCAATAGGAGGGGAGTCATTATGGCACCACCACCAATTCCCGTAGCCCCTACAACGAACCCGACCAGCCCGCCAGATAGAATGTCAATCCACATTTACACGTCCTTGAAATTTGACGCTAGTATCGTAGTAGAGGATTAGTTATGGCCAATACTATTTGTCTCTATACATATACAAAATCAGTATTTCGCAAATTGTGCTCTCCCGATTACATTAGGCAGCTCATCTAATCAGGAAAAAACTCATGGATCATCTGACTACGCTGGAGAGTGAATCGATTGCGATTTTGAGAGAGTCGTATGCTCTTTTCAAGAAGCCATTGGCACTTTACTCTGTGGGCAAAGATTCAAGCGTGTTGCTACACCTGATCATGAAATCATTTGCTCCGTCTAAGCCTCGAATCCCGTTACTTCATATAGACACCGGGTTCAAATTCCCAGAGATGATTGAGTTTCGAGACCGACGTGCCAAAGAACTAGGGTTCAAACTTATCGTCCATAGGAATGAGCAAGCTATTAATAATGCCACCAATCCTTACAGGGATGGTATCGCCAGTTGCTGCGGCCAACTTAAAACAGCAGCGTTGCTAGAAGCTCTCGGTGCACAAGGTTGTGACGCCGCTATAGGCGGCGCTCGGCGTGATGAAGAAATTTCTAGGGCTAAAGAACGGTTTTTTTCTTTTAGAGATACATTTGGACAATGGGAGCCAAGAGGTCAGCGGCCAGAGTTGTGGAGAATTTTCAATGCTCAAATCAAGGAAGGGGAGTCTATGCGTATTTTCCCTCTTTCAAATTGGACTGAGGCAGATATCTGGGAATACATAAAGCGTGAAGGCATAGAAGTGGTCCCTTTATACTTTGGAGAAAAGCGATTAGTTTTCAGGAACAATGATCAATTGATGCCAGCTATGGAAAAGAGTGCAGAGCAAGGGTCTGTATATGAGGAGGTGGTTCGTTATCGTACTTTGGGTTGCTATCATTGTACTGCCGCGGTTAAGTCAGAGGCGAAAACGCTTGATGAAATAATAGCCGAAACTTCTATTGCTCGCATTAGCGAAAGGTCTACACGCGTGATTGACCATGGGGCGAATTCTATGGAAGACAAGAAAAGAGAAGGATATTTCTAGTGGTTGATGAATTACGGGTAGCAATAGCGGGTTCGGTAGACGATGGAAAATCAACCTTAATTGGACGTTTGCTTTTAGATACGAAAGCTTTGTTCGACGATCAGACTGCACGAATAAAAGCATCGGGAATGAACTCAGGATATGACCTTGCCGCTGTGACAGATGGTTTGAAGGAAGAACGTGAGCAAGGGATTACTATTGACGTAGCGTATCGTTATTTTGCCACTCCAAAACGTAGGTTTGTCCTCATTGATACCCCGGGGCATGAGTCGTACACAAGAAATATGGTTACTGGGGCAAGTAACGCGTCAGCTAGTATTATAATAGTTGATGCAGTAGAAGGACTGAAACGTCAGACACATCGTCATAGCTTGATTGCTAAACTTTTAGGTCACAAGAACATAATATTTGCGATCAATAAATTAGATTTGGTTTATGAGAAAGAGTACAGGTATTTAGAGATAAAGGAAGAATGTTTCAAGCTTGCGCAAAAACTCAAAATTTCATCATTCTCTTCGGTTCCTATTTCAGCTTTGTATGGTAATGGCGTAGTTCTTAATAGTTCAAATTTTTCTTGGTACGACGGACCAAGTCTTTTAGAGCAGCTAGAGAATAGTCGGTCTGCACAGAACTTTTCATTTGGTTCGCGTATTCCGGTTCAATGGGTGAATCGTATTCATAACGACACCGGCGACATTGTTCGAGGACTTACAGGGACTTTTTCGGGTAAGGTCATTTCGATTGGAGATAAGATAAAAGTGTTTCCTGAGAACGTGGAGGCACATATTAAAGAGCTATGGGTTGGGGGAAAATCAGTTTCTATGGTTGAGCATGGTCAGGATGCACAAGTATTTCTTGAAGAAGATCTCGATGTATCTAGGGGAGACGTTCTCTCTTTTGGCACTCCTCCGTCTGTAGAGGATCGCATGTGCGGGATTATGTGCTGGTTCTCAGCAATTGATGCGAAAATTGGTCAGGTAGTCCATGTATTGCAAGGGGGTGCAATAATAAAATCGCGGATTACCGCTTTCCATGAAACTATGGATCCTAGCAATCTCTGCGAATTAGAAACCACAGGCGGTGTTTCCATGAATCAAATCGTGAGAACAGAGTTAGAGTTCTCAAAACCGGCAGTCTTAGATGATTTTTCACAGCATCAATCCACAGGTGCAGCTATATTGGTAAACCCCCTTACAGCTGAGACTTTGGGGGCAATTATTTGGTCAAAATTTACTGTCTCAGATGAAAGTATCACTTCTGCCGGCTAGTTATTTAAACCGTCATATTATGGTCGGCATATAAAGCATTATTCACCAGAGGCATTACTTCTTGAGCCATTAACTCCATTGACCGCCTAGACAGCTCCGGATTCCCCCAATCGTGCCCTGCATAAACAAGCGTCTCAAAATTGCCGACTTCTTTCCGAAAATTTACTATTTTTTCTGCAACTTGTTCTGATGTTCCGTAAATAATTAACTTCCTCATGACAAAGTCATGAGTGACGTCACTATCAGGCATGTCTCGCCGGTCTTTAAATAAATCAGGCCGCCCGTTGCCAATTAGTTTTTTCATTAAACTAGAGTAGTAGTGCCCATATGGTCCTTTGGGGTCCATTGCATATTTCAAGGCTATTTTTTCATCATCTGCAACGAAAATACTTTTTGCGACACGCCAGTCTTGCGGTACAAACTCCATGTTAGCCTCGCTCCAGCCCTTACAGAGCATTTCCCAGTGGGATGCGACCCAGATTGGCTGTAGAAAATTTGCGGAGATTATAGACCACCCGTTTATTGCAGCGGCTTTTACGCTTTCCGAAAAAGGGGACATACAGGCAACCATGATAGGGGGACTCGGTCTTTGATAAGGCTTAATGAAGATCCCTTGGCCAATTTCTTCATCTAATGTTCTTTGTGTTGATATGTCCCAGAAATCACCTTTCAAATCATAAGGAGGATCATTTTTCCAGATCTGAAGGATTTGTTGTATCGACTCGGCAAACATGGCTTTTCTATCTCGATCAAGATTTCCAAATACTTCGGCATCAGATAACAGTCCACCGGGACTAATGCCAAAGATGAACCTTCCTTCAAGCATATGATCGATCATTGCAACCTGAGCAGCTACAGCGGCCGGATGAGCATTAGGCAAGTTTACTGTTCCGCTGCCAAGTTTTATGTTTTTTGTCTGATACGCCAGACTCGCGAGGAACATGAGAGATGAGGTTACTGTTTCCGCTTGATCTGTAACATGTTCCCCCACAAAGGCTTCATAATAGCCCAGTCTATCTGCTAATAAGAATGCCTCTCTGTCTTCGTTAAGAGTCTCAAGATAGTTACGATTTTTTGGATGGAGAGGCATCGTGAAATAACTAAGCTTCATATTGCTACCTTGAATTCACCTATCTTCGAAACTTATTGTGTCCCTATTCTAGGCAGAAAACAAAGGGAAATGCACTTGGCTTTGGTTTGGCGGTCTGTTAGTTTGTCATGCAGAAGAACACTTAAGGGGGAACAGTATGTCACTTGAAAAAGCGCTGGAAAGTATTCGAGCCGCCTCGGCAGAAAAAATGTCAGAAGGCATTAGAACAACGCTGCAAAAAGCGACTGATGAGCTTCGGGGTTCGGGAATACTAAAAAAGGTACTGAAAGCAGGGCAGGTTTTACCTGATTTCACGCTTCAAAATCAGAACAATGAGCCCGTATCTTCAGCCTCCATATTAGAGAAAGGTTCACTAATCCTTACTGTTTTTAGAGGACATTGGTGACCCTACTGTAATGCGGAGCTGTATGCTTTGCAGGAACTTAATGCAGAATTTTCAGCGGCAGGGTGCACCGTAGTTGCTCTTAGCCCGCAAAGTGTTGATTTGAATCTAAAGATGGTGAACTCCAACAATCTTGGCTTCGATATTCTTTCCGACCCTAATAATGACTATGCGCATGCGATGGGTTTGAGATTTGAGGTGCCTGAGCAAGTCAGGTCGATTTACCTGGGTTTCGGAATAGACTTACCAGCTTGTAACGGAGATCAAAGCTGGACTCTGCCAATACCCGCTAATGTGATCGTTGGATCAGATGGAAAAATTTTAAATGTCAACGCGGATCCTGACTACACGCGAAGACCTGAGCCATCTACGACATTGGAGCTACTCAAGCGACTCGTTAAGTAGAAAAAATGCTCGCTTTCCCCTAGTCTAAAATAATAGGAAAGCTTCCTGTACAGACGGAGAATTCTCCTATCATCGAGGCCGTATAGCCTGACTTTAGGAGGTCATTAAGGCATTGCTCAGCTTTGTTAGAAGGCACAGCAGCAAGTAACCCTCCTGACGTTTGAGGATCGACTAAAAGGTTCAGCTGTATTGATTTGTGGGATCTGTCTCGTGTGAAGATTTTTTCTGTTGCAAGAAAATTATCGGACTGTAGCGAGCTAGATAGGCCCTGCTCGAATAAGTGCTTCGCACCAGGAAGTATTGGGATTTGTTTCGACCTGAGCGTGGCCTGAAGTGACGATTTTTCAATCATTTCAAGAAGGTGGCCGGCAATACCAAACCCAGTAATATCAGTCATGGCATTGACGTCATTTCGTAGAAAAATTTCTGATGCTTGTTGGTTACTTTGCACCATAATATTTAGAGCGGTATGTAAAAAATCTGAGCGAGCTTTCCCTTGCATCTGCGCGGCAAGAATAACTCCTGTTCCTATAGGTTTTGATAAAATCAATACGTCACTTTCTTTCGCTCCCTGTTTGCGTATGATTTTTTCCTTATCGCAATAGCCATTAATAGCAAATCCCAAGCTTGCTTCTGGCCCTTCGCTCGAATGCCCTCCGACTAATGTGACTCCATCTTTGGTCAGAACTGATAGCGCACCCGTCATCATTTGTGTCAGCTCTTCTTGCATCAGATGGACAGCTGCTAAAGGCACGGTGGCAAGAGCAAGCGCGGTTTGGGCCACTGCCCCCATCGCATAAATGTCGCTTAGGGCATGGCATGCTGTTACTTGACCTAAAATATAAGGATCGTCGATGAAAGTTCTGAATCCGTCGACTGTCTGGACCATTACGGTGTGTTTAGGCAGCTCTATAATCGCGGCATCGTCTGGACTGCTTAGTCCGATGATGACTTCCGGTGCGTCAGGTATCCCTAAGTTATTGAGGGCATTATGTAGCACTTGGGAGTTAATTTTTGAACCACATCCACCACATCTCATTAGATCAAATTGTTGCGAACCCTCCCCCTTACTTTCCATAATTATGTCGTTTTTCATCTCGGGGAAGACGGTAAATTTTTTAACGAAACTTTCGTCGATATAGGTCTTTAAATACCAGAGCCATTTTCCGGAAAGAGTCAATGGGCCTTTATTCCCCACGACGTACTTATCACCCATTGTTATGAGGCTAAGAACAGATCGTTGTGGCTGGAAGCGGATTAATTTTCTACCTCTACAAAGACGGCGAATATTCTGAGCCAAAACGCGCCCTTGGCGCACAGCAAAGACACCAGATTTTGGCCTCGGCGAAAACTCCATGTCTGCAACATCACCTGCTGCAAAAACTGTTTCAGTACCTATCACGCGCAAGTGGTGATTAATTGGAATGAATCCTCTTTCAGAGGTCGGAAGCCCGCTGGTTTTTAGCCATCCAGGCGCCTCTGAACCTGTAGCCCATATGATTTCGTCAACCGTGATCTTTTCCCCGGTGTCGTTTTCTAATTGTTTGTTCTTTACTTTTGCCACACGCCAATTAGTTAACACTTCAATTCCCGCAGAGGCTAGAATTTTCCGACATATTTTTTGAGTGTTTTTAGGGTAGGAGCTCAATATTTCTGGCCCTGAGGTCAGGATCTTAATTGATGCGGCAGTATGGAGGAATTCATTCTTGACCGCATCGATTGAAAGGCGATGTTTTATCGACATGGCAAGCTCTATCCCAGCTGGTCCGCCACCCACTATCGATATTATGGGGGGTGATGATCGGTCCTGAAATGTTCGCTTAGCATTTTCCCACTGGTTGTTGAATTCACTGATTGGTTTTACAGGAATAACCTGTCCAGCATCAAAAACGGAAGTCTGAGACGCTATTGCACCGCAGTCGATGCTAAGCAAATCAAATTTAACGTTTGGTCTATTTCGGCAGATAACAAACTTTCGTTCAAGATCGATGTTTATGACCTCATCGTGAAAAAGTCGCGCCTTAGCAAAGTTACACAGAGGACCAAGATCTATGTGTGCATCGGTGAAATCATAGTGTCCTGCTACAAGTCCGGGCATCATTCCTGAATATGCAGTGAAAACTTCTTTACTGATAACTGTTAAGCGAACACCGGGCTCGGGCTGCATACCGAAGTTTTTTATCACAGCAAGATGTGCATGTCCGCCGCCGACAAGCACTATATTGGTATGAATTGGTGAAGATAAATCCATTTTTAGTGAGTATAACCTGAAGATTTAATAACGACTTTCCCAGCCTCGAGGATCAGTATGTGGCTTAGACCATTTATCTGACTCATCTTCTAAAATTTTACTCTCATTCAATCCCGCGTTTTCAATCTCACTCATTGCTTGCGATGTGAACTCGGCACCAGGGCCATTACCCGCGATCACAAACATTAAAACTGCGTAACGGTCCTTCGGGCCTTCCGTGACATTTTCGAACCGACGAACGGCTCCAGGCGGAAAGGAAATGACATCTAGAGGCTCTAACATTTTAAAATTTTCGGAGCCATCAGCATTTTCCCAGCTCGCCTTCCATCGACCTGTCATACAGATAAAAGTTTCATTAGTGTCGTGATTATGCATCATGGGGCCTTTGCCCGGGAGCGCCTCACAGTAACCTAGGTTGAAACCTTCACTGATTTTTATAGCAGACATTCTTGCGGCAGAGGCTCCGACCGGCGAAACAACACCGGATTCCTCACCTGCTGGAGGTTGAAAGCCTATAACGTTATATAGTATCCGCTCGGCGCTCGGCATATAGCTATCGGGCAAGCCACCGTCGAAGCCTTTTAAGTCTGAGAACTTTACGCTACGCGAGTTCATCTCCTCATCAGAAGGGTAAATTCTAGGTATTTGTTCTTTGAAGGTCATATTGATATCTCCCAATCAGGCTATAAAATTCTAACGTGCAAACAATCAAAAATAGTGATACAAAAACATCTGCACATTTAGCTCAAATCGTGCAATTTAGTCGATCGTACAACACTTATTTTATTAGTTCAGCTTTATTGGTTATTAGTGATGTCATACATTCATATTAAAGTAGAACCAAATGTCTCGGGATTTGGTGCCATTGTTACGGGAGTAGATCTTAGTCCACCTGTATCCGCTAACGTTATTCATGAAATTATGAGGGCTCTTACGAAGCACAGCGTACTGAGCTTTCCGGAACAGGCGCTGGATGCGGATAAGCTGCAGAAATTTAGCGCTCAGTTAGGACCTTTTGGCGAGGATCCATATATAAGGTCTATGGAGAGATTTAACCATGTAATCGAGGTCAAGCGAGGTGCTGGAGAAACTGCGCCTATTTTTGGGAGTTTATGGCATTCGGATTGGAGTTTTCAAAAGGAACCTCCAAGTATCACTTGCTTGTACGGGGTCAATGTTCCTCCCCACGGGGGCGATACCTTGTTCGCGGACAACTATCGAGCGTATGAGTCTTTAGCTAATGAGGTGAAAAGTCGAATAGCGACTTTAAACGGGGTCCATTCAGCGACGCGGGCTTATAGTCCAAAAGGTCTTTTCTCGAATGATGATAAGACACGTTCGATGAAGATCGTTGTTTCCTCTTCCGCTGAGGAGAAAGTAACTCATCCTTTGGTGAGAAGACACCCTTCCTCTGCCAAAAAATCATTGTACGTAAATCATGTCTATACGATTGGTATAGAGGGGCTGAATTCGAGCGAGAGTGACGCATTATTAAATGAGCTTCTATCAGCATCAGTTCAAACGGAGTTTATTTATCGACATAGATGGGCTTCGGGCACCCTGGTGCTTTGGGATAACCGATGTGTTGCTCATCTTGCTGAAGGCGGGTACGAAGGTTATGACCGCTTAATGTACCGCACCACAATCGCAGGGGAGAGTCCGGTGTCAGGCATCTACTAAAGAAGCCCTTCGAAAAGCATCTCGAGATATCAAGCGCTCGTAATAAGCCTCGACCGCTGTTAGAGCTGAAGTGTCGATAAACTGTTTGGCTAGATGAATACTGTAGCCGATACCGGTATCTACTGCCGTAAAAATATCTCCGAGAAGGTATTTTTGTTCAGAGAGAATCGGCTCTAACATTTTTATTGAGAGAAACAATCGGCGAGACTCCAGTTTTTGTACAACGTCTGATCTTTTTTCAGGGGCGATAAAGACTTTCTGTTGCACCAATGCGGCTCCATGCACTGCAATAGTCTCTGCATAATGGATCCACTGTAGCCACTTTATCCTGTCCCTAGATCCTGGTGCGCGATATAATCGACCATCATCGTAATGCTCGCATAGGTATTGGCAAATCGCGCCAGATTCAAACAACGTGACTTCCTTGTCTACCAAACACGGAACTCTTCCGAGGGGTGAAACTGACAAATAATCTGGTGTGCGCAAAGACTCCATACTGAACTCTAAGGTTTCAAGCTCGAATTCAACTCCCATCTCATAAAGCAACCATAGCGAGCGCATCGATCTTGCGCCAACACAGTGATATAAACGCATCATTCTCCTATCCTAGCTCTGTTTCTAATTAGTAAAAAAGCGATACTATGATATTAATATTGTATATTAAATTATCAAAAATAGGGTTCAGCTTATGACCAATCGCTTGTCAGGGAAAACAGCACTAATTACTGGAGCCAGCAGGGGAATAGGCTTGGCGATGGCGAAGGCATTTGCCAAAGAAGGGGCTTCTCTCGTGCTGAATGCACGAGGTCAAGAGAAGCTGGACGATGTTGCTGAAGAAATTAAAGCAGAATATGAAATGGAAGTCCTTGCTCTGCCTGGTGACGTGACACGTGCAGAAAGCGTAAAACGTATCGCAAAGGAAGCCTCCGAATGGAAGACCATAGATGTCCTTGTCAATAATGCGGGCATACATATTCCTGCACCATTTCTTAGCTATACGTTTGAAGAATTTAAAAGTGTTATGGAAAGTAATGTGTATAGCGTTTTTCATGTCACCCAAGCATTGTTACCCGGAATGATAGCAGCAGGAGGAGGAAAAATAATTAACCTTGCTTCTACTGCGGGGAAATGGGGGTCACGGAATCAGAGTGCATATAACGCTTCAAAACATGCTGTAGTTGGCATAACTCGCTGTTTGGCCTTAGAAATGGCGCCACACAACGTTCTTGTAAACGCCATATGTCCTTGGATTGTTAATACGGATATGGCTGCAGGTTTTATGGATGGCCACGCGGCTGCGTTGGGTATTTCACCTGCCGCATTAACAGAAAAAATGACTAGCTCGGTGCCCTTAGGAAGATGGGTGGAGCCCCATGAAGTCGCAGGCCTCGCGGTATACTTGGCTAGCGATGAGTCCTCCTATATTAACGGTCAAGCTTGGACGGTCGATGGCGGCTATACAACAATTTGACAATCAAAATATATTATCCGAGCCTTTGGTCCTATTGACCAGAAGCTCGGCGCTTCTATTCGCATTTTTGAACTATTGAAAGCCTACCTAATTGCTATGGGATTAATAATAGATTGCACCGATCCATAGAAACGAGGTTGGCCTAAAACAAAAAGGAACTCCCAACCTTCATCTTCCGCTAATTTTCTCGTGTCCATATTTTCTAACAAATAAATTCCGTTTCTAGTGAGCATCTCTTGGTGAACGGGGAAGAAGACTCCTTCTTGCTCGAAAGGCACGGCCTCAAGGCCATAAGTATCAGAACCTACGGCAATAATTTTTTTCTTCGCTAGAAAGCGAGCACCACCCATCCCAAGTCCTGGCTCGCCTGCCATAAAGCGTTTTGGATCTGATTCTGATATGTTCATCCAGCCTGTATGAAAAAGAACAACGTCTCCTTCTTGTATCATGACACCTTGCGCTTTCGCCGCTCCGGTAATTTCTTTTTCATTGAAAACGGTGCCTTCAGGGAGTATCGCTTCTCCTAGATAAGCTGCCATATCTAACAAGATGCCTCTGCAAACTATTGGCGGAATATTGGAGGTAGAAAATTTAGTAAGTCCAGTTACTTTTACAAAATCTTTTGCATGGACACCATTGTAATAGGTGTGGTTTACCCCTAAGTGGCCTAAGCCATCTATTTGGCTGCCTATTCCCATATAGGTATACATCATGTCATCATTACCGGTTGCTTGATTTGTGCCAACAGGTTTACCTACCCCGTCGTCTAGCTGGAGGATTGTCATTTGGAATTTCCGCGGACCATATGCTGGCGTGTCTGGTCCTGTTTCTATTCCTAGAGCATAGGTCTTTCCGGTTTTAACTAATTTTGCAGCTTGAACTACAGCCGCGGGGCTCAGGCGATTGGCAGCGCCAATTTCGTCGTCGGGTCCAAATTCAGATTTAGGAACATGACTATTCGCTTGGACTACGCAAACAATCAAAAGTAGAGCTAGCGCACCAATTAAGCGTAAATATATCATTGTCATTCCCCTCTTAGTCGATATGATTGTGGCCCCCTTTGATAGCGGGTATTGACCTATACTGGCATGATTTGATTGGAGGCGAAAGCAGAGCTTGTGTTAAATATCCATCTTAAATTAACTACTATGGGATTGCTTTGGGCCAGTTCATATCCTTTGGGTAGATATCTATCTGTGTATGAGGTGCCACAAGCTATAACCGCGTGCAGGGCTATTATTGCTTTTATTTTTTTAGCCACTATCGCGCACTATAGAGGACAGCTCGCTATAAAAATAAACCGAGAGGTTTTTTGGCATTTCATCTTGCTCGGAGTGTGCGGTTTTTGTATACACAATTTCTTTATGTTTAAGGCACTTGAATATACTGAGGCAGGCACGGGCGCGGTTATTAATGGCGTCATTCCTGCTTTGGTTGTCTTAGCTGATTATCTCTTGTTTAGACGAACTGTTTCTCGTATTTCACTATATGGAATTACTTTAAGCTTATTAGGAACGGGCCTGGTGGTGACCCATGGAGATTTCATGGGTTTTCTAGAAAATGGTATGGGTGTTGGCGAAGGACTGTTTCTGGTGGCTATTGCTGGTTGGACAGCATACACGGTTTTAAGTCGCCCTTTATTGGCTAATTACCCTGCTATTACTGTGACAGCGTATACGTGTCTCTCGGGAGGGATGTTGATGCTCCCCTTTGTTTTCTTTGATCTTCCTGCCACTAAAGCTCTGCTGGCCGATCCTAAAATCCCTATCATTCTTCTGTCTCAAGGTGTGCTGACTATGGGGTTAGGATTTTTATGGTACTACGAAGGTATAAAAATACTAGGCACTGCCAAAGCATCAATGTATCTCAACCTAGTGCCTGTTCTTGGGGTAGCCTTAGCCGCAGTTACATTGGGAGAGCGACCAGATGTTTCCCTACTAGTAGGGGGAGCTCTCGTTGTTGGAGGTTTACTACTAGCTAATAGAACTTGAACTAGTGCTCACGGCTCCATTGCGCATTTAGCCAGGCTATTGCCCGTGGCATAGCTGCTGAGAACGACTGTACGTCATAGTGGTTAGAAGCTGATACTGACGTTAGGGTTACAGGGTAGCCTTTTCTATTCGCGATTGTGCATTCCTTGTCAATCTGTTCATAGCTAAAAATATCGTCAGATACACTCGCCAGCATCAAGATGGGGGACTTAGGTTCCAACCGTCCAGATGGACAGCCTGCCAGCGAGATTCCATTAGAAAAAACGTCGGGATACGCGTTTATATAATGGAAAACTCCCACTCCACCCATACTATATCCGGAGATCATAATTTTTCTTTTATCTATCATAAAAGACTTTAGCGCAGCATTGAGGATATTCATAACAAATGATTCATTTTCGGCAGAATGCCACTGTCCGCCGAGCGATTCGGGGGCGAAGATGATCGGTTCCAAATGCTCAAGAGGCGACAAGTACAGCTGCTCTAGAAGGGGCCGTCCATAAAAACGTGTGGGTTGGCCGGCATAGTGAAGTATGCAGACCAGCGGCCGCGGGGTGTTGTGGGCATAACTATCTGGAATAGACAGGGTAAATCGGCCTTTTATACCTCCATGTATTCCGACCTCAATATCATGAATGCCTTCGCATTTAGAGGAAAGTGTAGCCTCTAAATGTCTCACAATGTTGTTGGGGCTCGATTCTTGATTTCTCATCGGTTTAAATTAACATAAAGCGTATTTTATAATAACCAATGAAGTCGGTTGGGGATACTTTGACTAATGGTTTTTGCGGGGGAGGTATAAATGGACAGTATTTGTCAGCTACAGATTACAAAGAGTGGTGTCGATCAATATCTTTTAGAATGGGGAGCCGGTATTTTCAAAGGTGCACTGCTTGTGCAGATTAGTGACAATGCTGAAAATTTTGACGATGACGCTATCGTTGTGTCGAAGCAAGCTGAAAGGAAGGGCTGTGCACCTGTCATCGCCCCTAATGGAAGTAAGCGTTTCTACTTCAAGCTCTCGGATTCTATCGGATTTTCAATTGTTTGTGCTGAAAGAGCACTGGGCTTTAGTGGGGGGATTAATTTTAGAGATATCGGAGGGTATGCAGTAACTGGCGGACGCAGGGTCAGCTGGTCAAGAATTTTCAGATCGGGACATCTCTCTAATTTAACGGCAAGTGACTTAGATTTTTTTAAAAATCTTAATGTCCGACGTGTCTGCGATTTTAGGTTGGTAGAAGAGCGCGAGAAAGAGAATGCTAGGCTTCCTAATAATCCAGAGCTAATTACTTTGGAGATAATGCCTGGGGTAGGCGACCCGCGCTATTTTCACAAGCTTTTTCAAAAGGCAACACATGTAGAAGAAGTGGTGGTGGCAATGCGGACTATGATGTCGTATTTAATAAGCGACAATTTACAGAGCTATAAGAATTTCTTTGACGAGTTATTAAATCACAGCGCAAAAGGAGCTCTACTTATTAACTGCTCCGCAGGAAAAGAACGGACGGGAATCGGCGTTGCATTGTTGCTAAGGGCACTAGGTGTGCCACAAGAAACGGTTTTATATGACTTCATGTTGTCAAAAATCTATTTTCCTGCGGAATTGGAAGTCGACCGAGTACTAGAAAAGTATGGAGTATCGAATGAAGAAGGGAAGGGTGTTAAACTAATTTGGCCATTGCTGGAGACGAGAGAGTCGTATTTACAGAGCGCTTTTGAGACTGTCGATTTAGTCTATGGTTCTATGGATAATTTTTTAGAGTCTGGCCTCGGATTAGATAAGCTAAGGCTGACAGAATTAAGAAGACTATATACAGCTTGAGGGAGAAGAAAATGTCAAAACTTTATGTCGACACTGATAAATATGGTTATCAATCAGAGTTTGCGCCTGTAGAAGCTTACAATTCTGCAGTTAAAGATCTCCTAAGGAGAAAGTTTTCAAATAGCGACGTCCCTTGGGAGGATTTTGTATTTGAACTCGAAGAGTCTCTCGTTACAAAGGCTGATATAAGTGCCATAGAGGCGCGGCTGCTAGCCTTTGGGCATAGGTTCGAGCCCTCAGCGATGTCATCTAGTCAAGAACGGCCAGAAGCATACAAAGATTCAGGCCTATTTAACGAGGATTTTTTTTTCGAGCACGAAGATGCACCGACAGCGGATGTTGATGATATTGGACGAACGTTAAGAGGAGCAGGGGATAATGTCGTCAATCACGAAAATAATCTGACTGGCATTGCCCAGTACATTCGTACTAGCGATAAAGTACTTAAATACCTTACGGACGGCGTTCCTGAAAACACTATCGCCATAGTTGATGACTCAGGAGGAACATTAACAGCCCCGATATTGGAACAGTTCTCCGGAGTGCTATGCGCAGGCGGCACAACTCGGTCTCATTTGGCGATATTAACGAGAGAATACAACATCCCGTGCTTAATGAATGTGAAATTGAATGGAATAAAAAGCAACGATCGTATTGAGGTTGAAGTGACAGCTCGTTCTAAAACAGCAGATGATTACGCGAGCGGAGTTTTAACGTTAGCGAAAATTTGGCGGCTATAGAACTTAGCGATCCCACGATTGAAAAAAGGAATTCTTGAATGTCAAAACCGGAAATAACATACAGCCAATTATTGGAGACTAATAATCTAATCCAGCAAAATTCTGATGAAACATACTGGCTATGTGCGACACGCACAGTGCAAGAGTCGAAAATATTCCCTGTGTCAGCATATATTTTATTTTCATATCTCAACTGCTTTTACAGGTTTCCAGAGCTACTGAAGAAAATTGAAGCTAACCTGTCTGCAGAAGAAGTTGGAGATAGAGCGCGCAACTCAGGAATCAAGATACTCGCGTGGACAATTCCGTGTTTTTATTTGCTAGGGCGCGAGATGCTCATAAACTGGGGAGTTATAAAGCCAACAGATGCAGTGGAAGATGTCGTTTATGTGATGGATTTCTGGAAGCGATTCCAACTTTCTTGGCATCGAAATAATGGGGGACTCACTAATAAGCAAGGAGGACACAGAGCTCAGATATTTCCTGAGCAAAAACTCCAGGTGTTTCATGCAGATGCTTTTGAGTGCGAAGTTGGTGACGACTTGCACACTTCTGCACAGGAATTTATGGCCACTGTTGCGCAGTATGGTTTTCTTGTCTCATGTGAGAGCCGGCTAACTATACATAATCATGGGCCTTATAAGATTTCTGATAATCGAGAGATGTTAATTCGTGACTTCCGAGAACTTTCAGAATATGACTTTCCTTGGTTAGACGATGTGGCAAATGAGCTTGATTATAATAATCTGACTGTAGCAATGGTTGTAGAGGATACCCATATAACTTTGTTAGATGATTGGGGTTCTTTTGAGGCAGAGCCGGAGCTTAAATCAGAGCACATAAAAGCTATAGGCTTGTGGACTGCTGACAATCTTACAGATGGTCATTTGCCCGTTGGCATGGGTAGTCCTGAGGAATTGACAGCTACTTTCAAGAATCTGACAGAGAAAGTTAAGGAGGCAACTTCTAAACTTTGGACTCAAATGGCCGGTTGGAGCCGAGATCAGCAGATGGATGCCGGTGCGCTGAATTATTTCGCCTGTGCTAAAGAGCTTGCACACATCGCCGGTTGTTATGAAATGAAAGATTGGATGATGATTGATGAACGCGCTGAGCGTTTCCGACCATTGCTAAATGACGAGTACGGAAATTTATTTCTTGGTGAACTGGTTGGTATGATAACACAGCCGAGCCAGATGGCCCACGGGTACACGATGGCGCAACACACTGATAAGCCGACTAAGGGCCTCAGCTTCATCCCTTACTCCATACTAAAAGATGAACCCTATACCGCCGGGGTGGGGCCGATTACAGGAGGCGTTACTAATCTGTCAGCTAAAGTGGATCGTTATCGCACCTCACAAGGCTTTATGACGCAAGAACAATTAAATAAGGAATGTCGCTTATTTACGATGACGTGTTGCCAGGAAAAATACCGTCTGTTATGCGCTGATTGGGTCAAATATCACTATGATACCGAGCTTGCTGATGAGCTATTTAGGATTGAGCAAAAAAACTCGAGAAACCTAAAAGATCGCGGGGCTGGATTAACTTGTCAGGATATTGAGCACATGCGTCTCGCACGAGTAGAAAAAGCATAAAGGAGAAACGGATATGGTGACCCCAATTCACGCGATAATGCATTCTACTGCTGTGAAAAAGAATGCTGACAGAAATATGCTTGCTAGTCATGTAGGGCTTTCGGAGGAAGTGTTTTCAAAAGTATTGTCGGATGCCTTGTTGAGCGACAGATTGGTTGAAATAGAGGGCCGCTATTTACTAACGCCTTCAGGCCAAATGATTGTGCACAGCGAATATTCAAGATTCTATGCGCATATACGAACCGATCAGAGCTTTGTAGATGCCTATAAAAAATTCGAATATATAAATACAGATCTCAAGCTACTAATTACGCAATGGCAGACGGTTGAGCTTGCAGACAAACTGATCAGTAATGATCACTCTGATACCGATTATGATAACCAAATAATTGATAAGATCGGTAATTTACACGAACGTTATCAACCTATTTTAGAGATAATGACAACTCTTTTACCGCGATTGTCTTTTTATCAGGACAAGTTAATAGAAGCGTTAGAGAAAGCGGAAGATGGAGAGATCCAATGGGTAAGTGATGCGCGGTTAGAAAGTTACCACACCATATGGTTCGAAATGCACGAGGATCTTTTAAGAGTCCTAGGCCGAGTTAGAGAAGAATAAAAGAATTTAAAGGATTACATTCATGGCTAGATTAGAAGGGAAAATTGCACTCATTACTGGAGCGGGTACGGGGATTGGCAGGGCATGCATGGAGCTTTTCGCCGAGGAAGGGGCAACAGTTTTTGGTGTTTCGAGAACACAGAGCAACCTTGATAAAACTATGTCATTAGTTCGAGCGTCCGGTGGAAGTGGCAAGACGTATAGTGCGGATCTATCGCAACCGGAAGAGGTACAGAATGCTATAGATGATTGTTTACACTCGTTTGGACGTATTGATGTCTT
The DNA here is from genome assembly GCA_938082545.1 of uncultured Gammaproteobacteria bacterium. GTDB lineage: Bacteria > Pseudomonadota > Gammaproteobacteria > UBA4457. The sequence goes on along the minus strand of CALKCL010000007.1, from coordinate 34,311 downwards.
ACTGAATGCCGCGGGAGTGGGTTATAACTTGCGTGAAAGTAGTCAGGGATCTATGGATCCTATTGATACGACGCCTATTGATAAATGGAAAGAGGTTATGGCCGCTAATCTGGATAGCGTTTTCTATGTATCTCGACTTGTCATTAAACAGATGAAGCTGCAACAAAAAGGGTCTGTAGTGAACATCTCCAGTATCTTTGGGTTGGGAGGTGCGCCTGATGCACATACTTATACAGCCACTAAAGGGGCGATTATCAATTTGACAAAGTCTATGGCGGTGGCTTACGTAGACGACAAGATTAGATGCAATGTAGTTGCGCCTGGCTTCGTTCAGACACAGATGGTGGAAAGCGTTATTCCGGATCTTTTCTCAGATGCGAACCCTAAGTTAGTTTCTCCTATGGGACGGCCCGCCACTCCAGAAGAAGTGGCTTACGCAAGTCTGTTTTTCGCCTGTGAAGAATCATCATATTGCACCGGCACAGTACTTGCCGTCGACGGCGGTGCTACTGGGAGAGCCTGAGTCGCTCATCTGTAGTTTCATGTGTTCGGGGTTGCTAACCTAAAGCGCAATTCCCCTAGCTCTTTTGACTATTTTTAAGTTTGCTACGTAGGCTAGAAGTTTTTTCTAGATCCACAGACAACGTGCCGTCTTCGACTCTTCCTTGGAAAGCAACGCCATAAACCTCTTCAGCTCTCTTGATGGTTTCCCATTTTTCGACAACGTCTTTTAGCACTTTTTCAGGGTTCCTTTCTATAGCTGCTCCATATCCCCCTCCACCTGTGTCTGTCCCCCTTATAAACTCTCCGGGCTCCAGTGTTATCTCGACCACGCCTGCAAGCTTTTCTTCAGATCCTGTTTTCCCTATATGCCAGCTCGTCGCGAGAGGACCCGCTTCTCCTCCACGGACACCTTGGGGCGGAAAATGCTGCCCATCGCACGCCACGACAACAGTCATTTTATCTTTCCTTGGGCCATAGATAACTTCTGCTCCGGGGCCTCCTCTAAATTTTCCCGCGCCACCACCACCCGGTATGACTTTTAGAGACTTAAATAGTATCGGATATTTGGACTCGTCCACTTCGACACTGCCTCTGTACATTCGTCCCGCAGCAACGGGTAGTCCATAATTAAGCCATCCATCAGAGGTCGGGCTGGCTGGGCCACCGTTGACTATTAACCATTCCTGATTAATATAATCGCCGCCGTTGGAGCGCCAGTCTTTTCCAGATATTACCCCTGCAGCAGCGCCCATACCTACACCACCTTCCGCGAGGCCGTGATTATCACTGAGTTGTGCAAACGCCGCTTGTGTTGCATTTAGGACGCGGTCCGCAACATTTGTCGTGGCCATAGACGCGCTATGTGGAAATTTTGGGGCGCCTGTTATGCAACCGTCTCTTAGCTTAACATTGACACGAGAGAAACTACCGCCGTTAACAGGCACTGCTTCTAAACAGTTAAACACTCCGGCCATAGCGGTACTGGTAGCGGTTGCAACAGTCATGTTGAGACCAAAATCTTTGTTGTCCTCGTTCTTGGTAAGATCTACTTCTATCTTTCCGTTGTCCGAGTCTATATCTACATCAACTCTGATATCTAATCCCTCTGGCAGTACCGTGCCGAGTGGGTCCAAATGCCCCCAGCTAGTTAGTTTTCCGCTAGGCATCTTTTTAATAGCCGAAGTCATGCGGCGTTCGGAGTAGGAAAACCAGTCTTTCATGAACTGCTGAATCGTTTCAATGCCATATCTTTCAACAAGCTTGATGAGTCGTCTTTCTCCAATTCGCGCGGAGCCGATTTGAGCAAGGTAATCTCCGTACCATTGCTCAGGTACCCGGATTCTTCTTTTGCACATCCTTATAATGTCATCTACGTCCTGATAGTCGTTCTGAATCTTTACGCAAGGAAATATCAGCGCACCTTCCTCATAAACGTCTTTTGCGTAAGCATGATAAGTACTAGGTATTGAGTTTCCGCAATCGGCCATATGAGCTTTGGCACAAGTGGTAAAAAGATGAACGCCATCAATTACAACTGGAACCATCACCATGTGATCGGCTGCATGCGTATTCCCAGCATAAGGATCGTTATCTAGAAATGCATCGCCTGGTTTGAGATTTTTATGCAAAGTAGTCATTGACTCCCCTTGCAATGGACTGCCAAATATATGGATAGGGAGTCCATCTCCCGGACACAGAAGCTGATTGTCAGCGGTGATAATAGAGCAGGAAAAATCTCTCACAACAGCTAAGACAGCAGAACGGGCTGTGCGGAGAAGCGTATTGGTCATCTCAGCTACGATCGCATTAATACGGTTAGATAGGACAGCCATGTGGACCGGATCCATCTCATAGGAAACAGCATTTTCTTTCTCAGTATTCATATTAGACCTTGCTCTGATGGTGTTAAAATATACCTTCCTCCGGCACTCACTTTGACTGTCGAGCCGGGGTTTATCACTAGCGTCGATGTTGGCTCTTCTATGATAGCTGGTCCTTTTACGAGAGCCCCTGTATTTAAATTTTGTCCTAAAAATATTGGCGTCTCAACTGGAGACTCGCCTCCAAAGTAGGCTGGTCGGCGCCTGTCTTCATTGACCGCCTCACTGCCGTCTGTTCTACCTGGTTCTAGAGAGGGTGCGTTTACGTCTGCTATCAGCCGACCCCGCCAGTTCAAACATTCCACAGTTTGTCCTACATCTGTTATTGCAAACACTCGATCATGCATTTTATGAAAGGCATCTACGAGGGCAGTGACATCGTTTTCATTAGTAAAGTGTCCGGTTTCAATTTCAACTTCGAGTTCCCAGACTTGGAACCGGTATCGGGCTTCAACAAAATATCGCTTTTTGATTTTATCGAATCCACGCAACTGGAGCCGTTCTGCAAACTCATCTAAGGTTTGATTAATCTTACCAAGCGCCTCATTGACGCCGTCATAATCGAACATATCTGTAACTGTTAATTTACTGGCACCCGTTTCGGTGATGATATCTGAAAACTGCATTCCAGAAGCACTTAACGCACCTGCTGTTCGAGGAATGAGCACAGTTGTACAGCCTAGTTCAGCTGCTATCGCAGCAATACCCAGTCCTCCAGCTCCACCGCCGGCGACCAAGGTAGAGTCGGCAGGGTTAATCCCTTCATTTACTGTTAGCTCCTTGATCGCTTGAATCATATTTTCATTAGCAACCGCCATGATTGCAAAAGCTGTTTGCTGCACATTTTGTTGCAATGTTTCTGCTAACGGTTTGATAGATGTGATAGCAGCTTTTTCATTTAATTGCATTCTCCCGCCAAGGAAATGTGCAGGGTCGATATAGCCTAAGACTACAGCAGCGTCAGTCACCGTTGGTTGGGTACCACCCAGATTATACGAAGCTGGTCCAGGCTCTGAACCTGCAGACTGCGGTCCTACTTGAAGAAGACCTCCGCTATCTACCCAGGCTATTGACCCTCCGCCTGCACCAATACTATGCACGGCGACAGATGCCATTCCCAAGTTATCTCCGGTCCATTGAGGACCAAGCCAAGTATCTCTCGTGAATTCTACCTGTCCGTCGCGTACTAGGCTGACGTCAAAGGTTGTTCCACCAGCATCACAGACAATCACATCGTCGCTGAGTTGCTCGGCGGTGGTATAAGCTAACCCAGCAATAGGTGCCATGGCAGGCCCAGACTTCACTAAGAAAATTGGTTTTTCTACTACGTCTTGTAAATGCATTACCCCGCCAAAAGACGTACTTACTAACACATCGTTTTTATAGCCGGCATTTATTAAGTCCTTTTCAAGAGTGAGGAGGTATTCTTGCATTAAAGGCTTCAGAGAGGCATCAATCGCGGTAGATGATGCTCGTTTGTATTCTCTTAAAATAGGGTTGATATCACTTGAAAGAGTATATGGGATACCAGGTAAAATCTTTTCGATCAAAGCTGCAATGAGCTTCTCGTGCGCTGGGTTTGCAACAGACCAAAGGAGACATACCGCGATAGCTTCTATTCCTTTTTCAGGAAAAGTCTTTATTAACGACGTAACTTTCGTTTCATCCAATGAAGTTTCTACATCACCTTCGGCGCTTATCCTTTCAGGGACCTCAAACGTCAGACTTCTAGGGATATAAGGGTCTGGATATTCCATACGGAGATTATGTGTCTCTGATTTACCCCCTTCCTTTAAGAGCAGCGTATCAGGAAAGCCTTCAGTGCTTATGAATGCTGTGCGAGCTGTTTTTCTTTCAACTATTCCGTTGGTCGCTCGGGTGGTGCCGTAGATGAATACTGAGGTGTCCCGCAGTAAATCTTTTACTGATGAGTTGAGTTCATCTGACGCCACTTCTAAGGCAGCTGAGATGCTAGCGAACGCTCTTTTTTTATCAGTCAGTGCCTTACCTACAGTAAAGCGTCCAGTTTCGTCTGTCACGACGACGTCAGTAAATGTTCCACCCGTATCAACGGAAATTCTATAAGTCATTGAGTTCTCGCTTAGCTATTTAAATGCTTGGTTTATGTCTCTATTGCGGCTCAAGCTATCACAATATTCCAGGTTAGGGAAGCAAGCTACTTTTGCCTTTTCGAGCCCTCAATATTGAACTAGTTCTCAGCCATACTGTTCTTTTTTTGAGGATTTATTTCAGCGAAAATCCAAAATCAATGCTGTGGAAGAAAATTATAAGTACATGTTGCTCTAGCAGATATCGAAAAGGGCTAGTAGCGTAGGAAATTATTTTCATATTCAATGACAATCAAAAATTTCAGCAATTGATCTTGTTTTTCTTGTAGAATATTTCTTTCAATGGTGGCTATTTTGAAGGCCCATGGTTTAGCGATGTAAACCCCGTCAGGCCTGGAAGGGAGCAGCGGTAGCATTAACTGGATGCATGGTAGCCCTAGAAATAGCCACCGCCGTTACTTTGGTGACCCAAGATTAAGTAATATCGAGATGTCGTATTATGAGCTACGAAGTGCTGGCGCGAAAATGGAGACCAACATCTTTCGATGAGGTAATAGGGCAATCCCACGTTTTGCGCGCATTAGTCAATGCGCTAGATAGCGGAAGGATGCACCATGCCTATTTGTTTTCTGGTACCAGAGGGGTAGGAAAAACAACGCTGGCGAGAGTGCTCGCTCGGGCACTAAACTGCGAGAAAGGCGTGACTAGTAAGCCCTGTGGCTCATGTGGTTCCTGTAGAGAAATAGACGGCGGCCACTCCGTCGATCTAGTGGAGGTAGACGCGGCGTCGAGGACGAAAGTCGAAGAGACCCGTGATTTGCTAGATAACGTTCAATATTTACCTAGCTCTAGCCGATATAAGATTTATCTGATAGATGAAGTCCACATGTTCTCTAATCATTCGTTTAATGCTCTTTTAAAAACTTTAGAGGAGCCTCCTCCTCACGTAAAATTTCTACTCGCCACTACTGATCCTAAGAAGTTGCCTGTAACTGTTCTATCACGGTGCTTGCAGTTGAATCTCTCTAAAGTTGAGAAAACAGAAATTTCTGACTATCTAGCAAAAATATTGAATTTAGAAGGGATACCGTTCGAAGAAGATGGACTCGTCACGATAGCAAAGAATGCTGGAGGTAGCGTGCGTGATGCTCTGAGTCTCCTTGATCAGGCAATAGCACATGGGGGTGGAGCAGTTAAGACGGATAATGTTTTAGCAATGCTTGGAGCTGTGGACCAGTCGTATATTATTTCTCTGTTGAAGTGTTTAGCTGATGGGGACGGGCACAATTTAATAAAAGCGTCTAGAGCTTTTGGAGCATTTGCTCCTGATTACAGCTCAGTATTGACCGACATGTTATCTGTTTTAGTTAGGGTCGCGACAGTTCAGGCGCTTGGCTCAGCAAATCAAAAAATCGAAAATGATGAAGAAATTATCGAACTTGCACGACAGATGTCTGCTGAAGACTGTCAATTATTCTATCAAATTGCACTAGTCGGTCGAAAAGATCTTGAGATCACGCCTGATCCGGAATCAGGTTTTGAAATGAATTTGCTGCGCATGTTAGCCTTCAGAAAAAAAGACTTTTCTGAGGTTACTAACCAACTTGAAGAAAAGTCCATTGAAGAGGTCTCTAAAAAAAAAAGTGAGCAACTAGCCGACCAAGCTCAAGTCGAAGTGGCCAAAGAAGTAGCACTTTGCAGTAATGAGGATTGGCATGCTGTTGTGAATAACCTAGATATTAACGGGCTTGCGCGTGAATTGGCGAGACACGCTATATTTGTAGAACTGGATCAAAATTCTTTGAAACTATCTGTTGCATCGAAGCATGACAAGCTAATGCAAAAGAGGGCAGTTGACACTTTAGAACAACAGGTTTCTTCCTATCTGGGACAAGGAGTCACGCTTTCAGTCAGTGTCGCCGAAGGTGATAGTTTGGCCTTATCGCTATCTGAACAAACCCTAGCAAATGAGCTGGAAGCACAGAGGATTGCTGAGAAAAAAGCTCGTGAAGATCCCACCGTAGTTGCTCTCAGCGAAAAATTCGATGCGGTAATGACAACAGTGTCACGAAAGACTTAGCTGCTAGCTAGCGCAGGCGTTACTAGCTTAAAAAAGGGAGTATCACTTACCATGAAAAATGGCCTTGGAAATATGTTGAAGCAAGCTGAAAAAATGCAAAGCGAAATGGCTCGTGTACAAGAAGAATTAGCAGGGAGTCGTGTTGATGGCGAGTCCGGCGGGGGGATGGTAAAAGTGACCATGAATGGCAAGCGAGAAGTTGTGGCCGTAAACATCGAATCTGTAGCAACTACCGAAGATAAAGCTATGTTAGAAGATCTTGTTGCGGCAGCTGTCAACGATGCGATACGGAGGGTTGAAGAATTGTCGGCCGAGAAGATGGCGCAGATTACCTCAGGCATCGCACTGCCTGCTGGTATCAAGCTCCCTTTCTAGTAGAATTTGATTTATGAATTTTTCCCCATTACTTACCGACCTGGTTCAGCGTTTGCAGTATTTGCCGGGTATCGGGCCAAAGTCAGCGCAAAGAATTGCATTTTATTTGCTGGAACAAAATAGAGATAAAGCTCGAACTCTTGCTAAGGCGATGGAACGGGCAGCAAATGAAATTGGTAGATGTCTTTCCTGCCGCACGTTTAGTGAAGTCGATACATGTGTGATATGCGAGGATATGTCACGAGATCAGTCCCAGATCTGTGTTGTTGAAAATCCATTAGACATATTGGCCATAGAACAGGCACCCGGCTATAGAGGTTACTATTTTGTTTTAATGGGTCGCCTGTCCCCACTAGATGGTATTTCTGCGGAAAGTATCGGTATTCCTTTTTTGGACGCGAGACTCAGCCAAGGTCAAATAAAAGAAATGATCGTCGCAACCGGGACTACGATGGAGGGCGAAGCGACATCGCACTACCTAAAAGAACTGGCGAATCGACGAGGTGTATCTGCTACTCGTATTGCTTATGGAGTTCCTGTCGGAGGGGAACTGGAGTTTGTTGATAGTTCTACTTTATCAAGAGCTTTAACTAACCGTCAGTCGTTTTGAACGATCGCTATATAACAGATTCGGATGTTAAATTTTTTGCGTAATATGGATTGAATACAATAAGTAACACAATGTGAGCGGAGTAATTAATGGAGTTTTCTGACGGCAATCTTATTTGGATTGATCTTGAAATGACGGGTCTTGAACCGGAGACAGATTTAATCATTGAAATAGCTACGATAGTTACCAACTTTGATTTAAGCGAACAGGTAGCAGGGCCAGTTTTGGCGATCCATCAGTCCTCGGAAGCGCTCGCAAGTATGGATGAATGGAACACTAGACAGCACCATTCTTCTGGATTGGTCGAAAGAGTAGTCAATAGTCAGATAAGTGTCAGTGCAGCTGAGTCTGCCACGCTTGAGTTCTTGAACGAATATGTGCCTTTAGGCATATCACCAATGTGTGGCAACAGTATAGGTCAGGACCGCAGATTCATTTACAAATATATGCCTTTGCTAGCAACTTTTTTTCACTACAGAAACATAGATGTCAGCACGCTTAAGGAGCTTGCTGTCCGCTGGTTTCCTGAACTGCCTGTGTTCCAAAAACACAGTGCACATCTAGCTATGCAAGACGTACAGGACTCAATTAGCGAGTTAAAATATTATCGTGAGCAACTGCTAAGAGCCCCTCAAAAGTAAGAGTGCTGTCTATGGGTGATAAGTTGATTTGGAAAGCAGTCACGAGCTGCGTCGATGGAATTAACAGGCGACTATCTTTAGGTATTCCGTGATGAAAAACGATTTGAAAAAACCAACTGTGAAAGTTATCGCGAGTGAGGCCGAAATGGAAATGCTCGGTGCTCAAATAGCGCGTGCTGCAGGCAGTTCTTGTGTCTTTTATTTAGATGGTCCGTTGGGGGCTGGGAAAACGGTCTTAGCTAGAGGCTATATCCGTGAGCTAGGTTTTATCGGCCCTGTTAAAAGCCCCACGTTCACTCTTGTTGAACCTTATGATGTAGGAGGCATGGTACTTAACCACTTTGACTTGTACCGCTTAAATGATCCGTGTGAATTAGAATTTATAGGTATAGATGACTATTTCGCTGGCGAGGCTAATATAATAGTTGAATGGGCCGAGAAAGGTGGAGAGTTTTTACCGACGCCTGATTTATATATTTCGCTTGATTACAGTTCTCAGTTGGATTCTAGAGAAGTTGGTTTGGTTAGCGCAACTAAGTTTGGCGACGAAATCTTGCTTAAGATGGGCAGCTGATAGGTAATGACTTTGGACGCAAAAAAAACAGACCTGCTTTTCCCCTTTTCTCTTTTCTTTTTATTGAAGACAGTCACCGCACTTTGTCTGATTCTATTCTTTGGTGATAGCTTTGCCGGAGTTAATGCCATTCGGATGTCGAATCAGTTTGATACTGCACGAGTCGTTTTTGATATGGCGCAGAACAGTAATTACACGGTGAGTCAATTAAATAATCCAGCACGGATAGTTGTAGATTTCAGCCATAAGAGCTCCGGGAAACCATATAACTTAGACATAAAAAAGAATTCTTTTATAAGAGGGTTTCGACATGGTTTGCGGGGACTAAAAAGCGAGCGGTTTGTCTTTGAGGTGAGGGGACAGGCGAAGATATTATCTACTTTATTACAGCCTACTACTGAAGTTGGCTATCGTCTTGTAGTTGATATTCTTCCGTTGGAAGTCCTGTCAGTGGCTAAAGGATCTGCCGAAGGAGAAATAGTAAGTACGCCTTATAAAAAGAGAAGAATTGTAGTGGCGATTGACGCTGGACACGGCGGTAGGGACGTAGGTGCGATTGGCGCGGCGGGGACATATGAAAAAGACATCAACCTAGCTGTTGCCGAGCAGTTAGCGTCTTTTGTGAACGCGAATTCTGGTATGGATGCGATACTCACTCGCCGCGGAGACTCTTATGTCAAGCTCCGCAGGCGACTTGCCATAGCTCGGAATCACAAAGCAGACGTATTTGTTTCTATCCATGCCGATGCATTTAGAGATCCTCGCGTCAAAGGGTCATCTGTTTATATTTTATCTAGCAGTGGGGCTAGTGGCGAAGCAGCTCGCTGGTTGGCTGATAAAGCCAACAAAGAGCAATTGGTTGGTGGGATATCTTTAGATAACAAAGATAGTTTGCTCAGTAGCGTTTTGATCGATCTATCACAGGCAGCTTCCATAGAAGCGAGCACTTTGTTAGGGAGAGCGGTACTGGAGGAACTTAAAAAAATAGGGCCCTTGCACAAGAAAACAGTCCAAAAAGCGGGATTTGTTGTTTTGAAATCACCGGACATTCCTTCTGTTTTAATCGAGATGGCTTTTATTTCTAATCCATCAGAAGAGAAGCGTTTGACTAACGCAGGATACCAAAAAAAATTAGCCTTGGCAGTCTATGAAGGGATATTAAAGTACTCTATCGGAGAGAGCTCTGAGAAATCTGGGATGGTCTTTCGAACGCATAAAGTAGTTCGTGGGGATAATTTGTCTGAACTGGGCGCGCGCTACTCGGTCTCCATCGAGGACCTGAAAAAAATGAATAATTTAGACAGTAATCTTTTGTTTGTAGGTGATACTCTTAAAATACCGGCTTTAGGCGGAAGAAGCTTTCGGGAACACCGCATTATAAGTGGTGATACCTTGTCTGACTTGGGTGTGCGTTATGGTGTCAGTGTTGCCAGCCTAAAGAGGTTTAATGGACTTCGCACTGAAAAAGTCTATGTGGGAGATATAATTAGAGTTCCATGGTAGAAGCAGCCAGATACCGTCTTTGGAGTTCACATGAGTTTGATTGAGCCGTTTCGTCAAGCTATCAATCCGTTGTCTGACTTATTGATCAACCAAATTGCAGCAGGAGAAGTTATAGACGGCCCTAGTGCGGTGGTGAAAGAGTTGGTTGAAAATAGCCTGGATGCAGGTTGCACGGCTATCGTGATTTCTCTTACGACTGGGGGTCTTGACGAGATTGTTGTGAGTGACGATGGGCGAGGTATTTTATCAAAGTACCTTCTGGCTGCTATCAAGCGGCACTCGACGAGTAAAATATTAACAGTCGAGCATTTGCAACATGTGTCCTCATTAGGGTTTCGAGGCGAGGCGCTAGCAAGTATTTGTTCGGTTGCTGACGTTGATATCTGCAGTTGGCATGCCGAAGAAATGCATGCTTGGTCTCTGGCTGTCAAAGCAGGTGGTAAGCCAATAGGGCCTCAACCTGCCGAAGGTAATTGGGGTACGCGGATCTCGGTTTCAAGTTTGTTTTACAACATTCCCGCTCGGAAAAGGTTTTTGAAACAGGCGAGAAGTGAATACCTTAAGATTAAATCTTTAGTAAGACAATTCGCTTTTGCATTTCCTTCAGTGTCCTTTTCTTTAAAAGATCCTTCCTTTAAAGGCTTGGATTTCATGGCAGCGAAAATTCCTGAGCGTCATAATCGATGGGACAGATTGTTCGGCAAGCGTTTCCAGGATGATGCGTTGATAATCGAGTCAGAGCGCTCTCAGGTTAAGATAGTAGGATGGATTGGGGGGCCTGAACTAGCCCTCAGCAACACTGATAACCAGTTTTTATCTATCAATAATCGTATCGTCAACGACAAATCTATCTCTCATGCAATCAGGATGAGCTTTGTTAATACAATTCCTCCAGGTCGCTTTCCTGCTTATGGCCTTGCTCTATTAGTGCCTTTCGATTCTATAGATGTCAATGTTCATCCGCGAAAACTTGAGGTGAGGATAAAAAATATCCGCGAGTTACATGACATTATCTATTCGGAAGTTAACGGCGCGCTTTTTGGACACTCTGATGGCCTATCGGAAGATTTGGCCAATATGACTATCAGCTATCCCGCTGTGGTGAGGGAAAGTCAACCATCTATCAGGAAGCCTATCGCCTACAATGACTCTGGGAGACCGAAATTTGTTGTTGGGAATCAGTTTTTTATTCTTATTGGGGAAGAAGCAGTAAGAGCGATAGACTTAAAGCTAGCTTGGAAAACTGTGTTACAGCGTCGATTGGGCTCTCCCAATAACATTAATAGCAAACCTTTGTTGTTGCCTCAGAGGCTTGAGACATCAGAAGCAATGACCTTACTGACTGTAAAGAGCGGAATGGAAAAAATTGGTTTTCATTTCTCCGACTTAGGCATAGCGGGAGAGGTGTTACGCAGAGTACCAGTAGTATGCCCGTCATTCTCGGCTGAAAAATTTTTGTCTACCCTATGTACGCTGTCTCTCCGTGAGGATGAACTTATAGAAAGTATTTCAAGTGCTATAACCGCAGCGATTGATTATGGGACGTTTGATAAACCAAACCTGGCAACTTTCGAAGAGCTTGTTTTGTCAGCGAGCTCCCTATCTTACGACTGGACCGGCTGGATGTTTGATTTAGATGCAACTGCGCTCAAGAGGGTCGATAAAAGTGGCCTGTGATACCGGGTACGAAGGGCCTTTAGTTTTTGTTATGGGGCCAACTGGGGTGGGGAAAAGTAATTTCGCCAGTAGGCTGTCTGATTTTTTCCCTCTTGAAGTTATTAACGTTGACTCGACTTCTGTATATAAGGGTTTAAATATAGGCTCAGGAAAACCAAATAAAAAAATTCTTACAGCGACTCCGCATCACTTACTTAGTTTTTGCGATCTAAGCGATACTTATTCTGCTGCTAGGTTTCGATCTGATGCCATCAAAGCAATCTCAGAAATACGGGCCAAAGGCAAAGTTCCTGTTTTAGTTGGAGGAACCGGAATGTATTTTCGTATGCTTGAGAGAGGTATGGCACCGCTTCCCAGAGCGAACGCAGAAATTCGAAGAAATCTACAATCGCTGTTGAAGAGGAATGGAGTAGAGCACCTTCATTCTATTTTAAGTAAGTTAGATCCTCTATCTGCTGAGCGAATAAATCCAAACGACCCTCAGAGAATTATCAGAGCGATTGAGGTATGCAGAGTTTCCGGCACCAAGATGTCGCTCCTTATACAAGTCTCTCAGGAACCTCTAAGTATGCCGCCCGTTAAGCTTGTTCTCACTTTACGAGAAAGAGCGAAAATACACGAGCGAGTTTCATTGAGGTTCCTGTTGATGTTGGAACAAGGGTTTATTAACGAAGTGAGCGAACTTCGTCGCTCTAATAAGATGTTTCGGGATTATTCTGCTCTCTACAGTGTAGGATACAAACAAGTAGGAGAATTTTTAGATGGGCAAATTAGCCATCAAGAAATGATTGAAAAAGCTATTATCGCGACGCGTCAGCTTGCTAAGCGTCAGTTGACGTGGCTGAATCGAGAAGATCGGTCGGTTTGGTATGAGTGGTCGCAGCCAGATAAAAACATTAAGAGTGTGCTCAAATATCTAGCTGAGCGAAGTGTAATCGCTTGAACGGTATTTCGATTTTATCAATGAGTATTGATAAATATTTCAAACGCATCCAGTTAAGGTAATTGTTAATTTAAATGTCAGCAGCAGAAGAAAGCGCATTGTTACTTAATATTCAATTGTCGGCGGAATCGTCGGCGGACACTAGCGAGCTATCTGAATTGGTGGTGGCCGCGGGACTAATAGTAGTCGGTGAGATTTTGTCTAAGCGTACAGCTCCAGATTCAAAATTCTACGTTGGTAAAGGGAAGGCTGAGGAAGTCGCTCTTTTTGTGAAAGAGAATGACGTTCAACTAGTTATTTGCAGTAAGGATCTGTCTCCAGTGCAACAGCGTAATCTTGAGAAGCTTGTTTGTTGCACCGTTATCGATAGAACTGGGTTGATCTTAGATATTTTCGCGCAACGGGCCAGATCTTTTGAGGGAAAACTGCAGGTGGAGTTGGCACAACTGGAACACTTGTCAAGCCGGTTGGTACGTGGTTGGTCCCATCTGGAGCGTCAAAAGGGCGGAATTGGTTTGCGTGGGCCAGGAGAAACACAGTTAGAGACTGACAGGAGATTGATAGGTGGTAGGATAAAACAAATTAAGTCACGCTTAAATAAAGTTAAAAAACAGCGTTTCCAGAATGGTCAATCACGTAAAAAAGCGTTACTTTCCACAGTAGCTTTAGTTGGTTATACAAATGCCGGTAAATCAACTCTTTTTAACAAGTTAACTGGTAATAGTGTGTATTGCGCAGACCAATTGTTTGCGACGTTAGACACGACGATTGGATCATTAGTAATTAACGGTGAAAATCCTATATTACTTAGCGATACTGTTGGCTTCGTTAAAAGCTTGCCGCATAATCTCGTAGAGGCTTTTGCCGCCACGCTAGACGAAACACGCGAAGCAAAACTCCTTCTTCACATTATAGATGCAAGCGATCCGGCTAGAACAGAACGTATTGAACAGGTTAACGACGTTCTGCAAAGCATTGGCGCATCCGAAGTGCCTGTGATTGAGGTGTATAACAAAATCGATAAAGTTTCTGATTGTGTGCCGCACGTCGACTATAAAAGTGATCTAAAAGTGCAGAGGGTTTGGATCTCCGCAGAACGGGAGATCGGACTCGACCTATTGCTGGATGCAATTTCTGAACAGGTTAATGACGAGAAAGTCGCCGAGAGAGTAACAATAAAGTGGGAGAGTGGCGGTAAATTAAGAGCGATGCTTTATGAGTGGGGCGCTGTGACCAATGAGACGTTGGGCTCAGAAGGGGAGTGGGTTTTAGAAATTGTGTTATCAAAAACTAGATGGCAAATTTTTACTAGTAACGAGGACTATAGCGATTGTGTTTCGGTAGAAGGAAGAAATTCATCGAATTCGCATCCGGCATTCTATTAATCACACTTCAACATTGATTTTGGTGCTATTATTGATTGAACAAGCGATTGCAGGCTATTACAATCTTAAAGCCTGTTAATGTAATCACTTAACTTAAAGAGAGTTTGATAAGTATGTCCTGGAACGATTCTAACGGAAACGATCAAGATCCCTGGAAAAACAAAGGGAACAACCAAGGCCCACCTGACCTTGACGAAGTTGTGCGACGAATGCAGGAGAAGCTTAGCAGTATTTTCGGTGGCGGCGGTAAAGGTAAAGGTAAAGGCTCTGGAAACGCAGGCAACGGCGGAACGTTTTTGGTGGTATCTATTATTCTACTCGGGCTGCTGGCTTGGGAAATGGTTTATCGTATTGATCCGGCAGAAAGAGGTGTCGTAATGCGTTTCGGACAGTATATTTCGGTACTGCAGCCTGGACCCCATATAAGGTTCCCTAGACCTATTGAACAAGTGGTGAAAGTCAACGTTGAGAGAATCCAGACGTTAACCTCTGATTCAGCGATGCTTACCGGAGACGAGAATATCGTTGATGTTGAAGTGGCGATACAGTACCGGATTAAAGATGTAAAGAATTACCTCTTTGCTATTGCTGATCCTGATGTTTCCGTGAGAAGGGTGACCGAATCTGCAATTAGAGACATTATTGGAGGTAGCACGCTATCTTTTGTAATTACTGAAGGAAGAGCTGAGATTGCTACCAACGCTCAGATCCTGATTCAGGAAATACTTGATAACTATTCATCTGGGATTGACGTTACCAGTGTAAACATGCAGCCAGCGAAGCCACCAGAACAAGTGAAAGCGTCTTTTGACGATGCAATAAAAGCACGAGAAGATGAACAACGTAAAATTAATGAAGCAGAAGCCTACCGGAACGAAGTTGTTGAAAGATCGGCAGGTGAAGCGGCTCGAATCCGCCTAGACGCCGAGGGCTACCAGAAGAGTGTTATTTCTCAGGCTGAAGGCGAGGCAAGTCGGTTTAGCCAGCTCTATACTGAATATGAAAAAGCACCAGTAGTGACCAGGAACAGACTTTACTTAGATGCCATGGAACAAGTGATGAGTAGTTCATCTAAAGTCGTAATGGACAATGAAGGCTCATCGAATCTGATGTACCTGCCTCTTGATAAACTTCTCGAGCAGACTAACAAGAAAGCTCGAGATGTCGATAGTATTGACCCAGGCATATATCAGCCTGCTACCGAGGAATCGACTCGTCAAAGACGCGCACCTCGAATTAATAGATAGAAAACCGATAACTTTAACGAGTTATTATTTGATGACATATAACCAAATAGGTTTGTAAGTGATGGCTAAACAAATATCTGGATTAATTGGAGTTCTTTTTCTTATCGGATTCTACATATGCACGTTTCGAGTTTACGAATATCAGCATGCGATACTATTCCAGTTAGGAAAGATCGAGCGTTCTGATCTTAAACCTGGACTCCACTTCAAGCTGCCTTTTGTCCAGAATGTGAGAACGTTTGATCTTCGATTGCAGACTCTGGACGCTGAACCACAAAGGTTCTTAACTGGCGAGAAGAAAGATGTAATTGTGGACTCTTTCGCGAGATGGAGAATAAATGATGTTGTCCAGTTTTATAAATCCAGTGATGGCGATCCTCGTAGGGCAGGTTTCTTGTTGTCGCAAAAAATCAACGATAGCTTGAGAAGTGAATTTGGTAAAAGGACGGTACAAGAAGTAGTGTCTGGGGATCGTGGAGCGATAATGAAAAGTGTTACTCGCATTGCCAACGAACGGGGTCTTGATTTAGGCATGGAAGTGTTAGATGTCAGATTGAAAAGAATTGATTTGCCTACTGAAGTGAGCAGTAATGTCTACGAGAGGATGAGGTCAGAAAGGTCTAGAGTTGCTAGAGAATTTCGAGCGAGAGGCGATAAAGAATCTATGACCATCCGCGCTGATGCGGATAGACAACGAACGGTCATATCAGCCGAGGCATATAAAGATGCGCAAGAAATGCGAGGATTCGGCGATGCAGGAGCTGCAGAAATCTATGCAAAAGCATACAATTCTGATCCGGAATTTTATGACTTCTACCGAAGTCTAGACGCATATAAATCCGCTTTCAACAGTAAGAACGATGTATTGCTTCTTAATCCAGATACTGAGTTCTTTAAGTACTTTGTGAAACCTAGCCTTAGTAAGTAACGCTAGGAGATAGAACTGTATTCCGAGGTTAAGAGGCCACCCATCCCCTTGGGTGAGGTATACCGCTCCGGTTACAACCTTGCTAGAATAACCGTACTTATTTAATAAAGTCTTTATGGCTAAAAGATAGCGTATTGCATCAGAATGAGGGCTTATCGGGCGGTTTAGGTTCCTCATGATGATAGAGGTGGAAATTGAAAGACAATAATAACTGGCTGCTGCCTGACGGCGTAGATGAATCTCTTCCCGAGGAAGCCTTGCGCATCGAAAATCTTCGGCGAATGATAATAGATGTTTTATCAAGTTGGGGTTACCGGTTAGTAATTCCACCCATGATTGAGTACCTAGAATCATTGTTAGCTGGTATGGGCGAAGACTTGGACTTGCAGACTTTTAAATTAACTGATCAAAGGAGTGGTCGGGCGATGGGAGTGAGAGCAGATATCACTCCACAGATAGCGCGGATTGACGCCCATCGTCTACCTTCTGATGATCCTCAACGGTTTTGTTATGTTGGACCGGTAGTTCACACCCAGCCAGAAAAATTCGCGGGCTCTCGTAACCCTCTGCAAATTGGTGCTGAAATCTTTGGTCATAAAGGGATAGAGAGTGATGTTGAAGTCATTTCTTTGCTTCTTGAGTGCCTTTCCGCCGCGGGTATCCCTAAGATCACGCTAGAAGTGGCACATATGGAGATATTTCACGGGATTTGTGCCGGCCAGAATTTCGATCTGGGCTGCGAACAGAAGATATTAGAAGCTTTATCGAAGAAAGATAAGGCAACTCTTTGTGAGTTGTTAGAGCAAGCTGATGCAAGCGAAGAAGTCTTAATCCATCTTACGGCTCTACTTGAATTAAACGGCGGAATTTCTGTGTTAAAAGATGCAAAAGCTAAACTGGCAAGCGCGTCGAGTGGAGTGCAGTCTGCCCTTGAGGAACTTTCTCAACTATCCGATATTCTCACAACAACAATTCCATATCTTGATTTACACATAGATCTTGCGGAAATGCGTGGCTATCGGTACCACACGGGGATCATGTTTGCGGCATATACAGCTGCCGCTGGCCGAGCGATTGCATGGGGTGGTAGATATGATAATACTGGAAAGCTTCTGGGTAGAGAAAGAGGTGCTACCGGCTTTAGTACTGATTTAAAAGTTCTAGAGGGTCTTTTATCGAAGGGAGTTAGCGATACTGATATTGTTTATGCGCCTGAAGGCTATGATAAAGATCTTTTGAAGGCGATGAATGACTGTAGGAAAAGAGGGTCGATTGTAGTTCAAGAACTGCCTAATCAAGTTGGTGGCGCAGCGAACGCAGGTTGTAATAAGCATTTTGTCAAAATAAACGACCTATGGGAAATCAAGGTAATCTCTGACTAGATTAGTTTCAGTTTAATTCAAAAGCGTAAAAAAGGACTAGGTTTGGGAAAATCAATTGTAATTGTTGGCACTCAATGGGGTGACGAAGGCAAAGGCAAAATAGTTGACATGTTGACTGATCGGGCAACTGCGGTCGTTCGCTTTCAGGGCGGTCATAATGCTGGACACACGGTGATCATTAACGATGAAAAAACTGTCTTACATCTTGTCCCTTCTGGGGTGTTACGAGAGAACGTTAAATGTCTTATAGGCAACGGAGTTGTGGTGTCGCAAGAAGCGCTAATAGAAGAGATTTTGATGTTAGAAGCTAGCAATGTCCCAGCTAGAAAGAGAATTACTGTTAGCCCTTCATGTCCGCTCATTCTTTCCTACCATGTGGCTCTTGACAAGGCGAGAGAAAAAGCCTCCGGCAGTAATGCTATAGGGACTACTGGCCGAGGTATCGGCCCTGCTTATGAGGACAAAGTTGCAAGGCGTGGTTTACGGGTAGGAGACTTGCTAGGCGGGAAACGGTTTGCAGAGAAATTGAAGCGAACATTAGATTACCATAATTTTGTGCTTGAGCATTATCACTCTCTGGCACCTATAGATTTCAATGCTCTTCTTGATGAGCAAATGTCACTTGCGGAGCAGATAATTCCACTTGTTGGTGATGTTAGTAATATCATCGAACAGGAAGATAGCCGCGGAGGTAATATTCTTTTCGAAGGTGCGCAAGGAACGTTTCTTGATATAGACCACGGGACCTACCCTTTTGTTACTTCATCGAATACGACTTCGGGATTTGCAGCATCTGGAGCTGGTGTGGGGCCATGTATCTTCGATTATGTCCTGGGGATCACTAAGGCTTACACAACACGGGTTGGAGCGGGACCATTTCCAACAGAGCTGTCTGATGAGGTGGGGCGCCATTTAGCGGAGAAAGGCCATGAATTTGGAGCGACTACAGGAAGAGCTCGGCGTTGTGGTTGGCTAGATGGGGTTGCTTTGAGACGCGCGAAACAATTAAATAGCTTATCAGGACTCTGTTTGACCAAATTGGATGTATTAGATGGCCTTGAAAGTATCGCTATATGCGTAGGTTATGAGTGCTCGGGTCAAGTCTACGACACAATGCCGGCGGGAGGAGACGAAGTGGGACGTATGACACCTGTCTACGAGCATCATCCAGGATGGGCACAATCAACTTCCGGGATTACCTCATGGGAAGACCTTCCGAAAAATGCCCAGGCCTATATATCAAGAGTAGAAGAGGTGGCTGGCACTTCAGTTGACATAATATCGACTGGCCCTGAGCGGTCAGAGACTATTGTTTTGAGACATCCTTTTGAGTGATATCGAATATGATCATGGCTTTATGAAAAGCGATCCTTTTGAACTGGTGAAGCAGTGGCTAGCCGATGGTCAGGAAACTGAGACCAGCGTTCCAGAAGCGATGTCAGTAGCGACTGTTGACGAATTAAATAGACCTTCTATCAGACTGGTTTTGTTGAGAGGTTTTGATGAGCAAGGGTTCGTTTTTTATACCAATTTAGCAAGCAGTAAAGCACAAGATATTGGCCGCAATAATAACGTTGCGCTTGGTTTTCATTGGAAACAGCTACGCAGACAGATAAGAGTTCAGGGAACCGCTTCCATGGTCTCCGACGAGGAAGCTGATAAATACTTCGCGTCTAGAGAGCGCGGTTCTCAGATCGGGGCGTGGGCGTCTCGACAGTCAGATGTGTTAGGAAGCAGTCAAATTTTAGAAGCACAGGTAGCTTACTATACTAAGAAATTTGGCGACACCCTTATCCCTCGGCCGGAATTCTGGTCAGGTTACAGAGTTTGTCCTGATAATATAGAGTTTTGGGAGGAAGGCGAGAGTCGCCTTCATAAACGGAACTACTATTGGAAAGATCAGGGTGTCTGGAGTGCTCGGCTTTTATATCCGTAACTGTTCAAAATTTAAATAAAAAGTCTTCTTAGGCGGCGGTACGAGCAATGTCGCTGATAATTCTCTCTAGGTGGTTTAGTGTGCGACAAGGCTCGACTCTATCGCAACATGCTCCGAGCTTTTGCATCTCTGAGTCACCTGTGTCCCAAAAGCTACGGGGTTCAGGGTTCAACCAGATAACCTTTTTTGCACGATTATGGATTCTCCGCAAAGCGAGGTGGCCTGGATCTCCGTAATTGGACCGTGCATCTCCTAATATTAGGACAGTAGTTCTATGGTCGATTTCATGTCCAACTACTCTTTCAAGCTCAGATAGTGCTCCTCCATAGTCCGTAGAGCCAGATCCCCATTTTTTTATGGTTTCGGCTAACGCCACTTCAGCGGAGTTATTTTCAAAAAGTTCAGTTACTTCACCTAGGACATTCGAAAAAGCAAAGCTTCTGACTTTAGGAATAATTTCACTCACACTGTAAAGAAAAAGCAGTAGAAAGCGTGCGACTTGAGACACTGAGCCGGAAACATCGCAAATTGCAATTACTTTGGGTCTGTCAATTTGAACCCGCTTCCAGATCGTATCAAACATGATTCCGTCATATTGGATATTTTTTCGAATTGTCTGACGGACATCTAGATAGCCTCGTTTGGCTTTTCGGCGTCGTCTAGAGTGAATCGAAGTTAGTTTCTTTGCTAACTTTGAGACTAATTGCTTCATCACTTTGAAGTCTCGAACTTCTATTCGCGCTAGTGGGGTTTTTTGTAAGATTTCTTGCCGTAAATTATTAGCTCCATTTGCGGTATAGAGTAAAAGATTTTTGTCCACAATGTTAGCTACATCCTCAATGAGCAAGGCTTTAAGATTTTTCAGTGTGTCGAAGTCTGATTTTTCAGCATCATCATTATCCGTGGGGGTATATAAGCGTTCATCAACTGTGTCGATCCCGATTTTTTCGAGAATTCTTCTCATATAGACACCACGTTGTGTGAAGATACGGATATTCTGCAGTTGGACGTCTTGGACAGCCGCCGCCAGCAACTGCTGCAATGCAATCTGATCGCCAGACTCTAGAATACTAAGTAGCGTTTCACCTTCTAAAGAATTGAGAACGTCCGCAGCCTTGGTATGTTCATCCTCGGATTCAACAGAGAGCTGGCGGTCATGGTCCTTTGTTTCATCAAGGCGCATATTTTGGTCAAAGAAAAGATCAAAGCACTTATTGAAATTTTTTTTATCATCTATCCCTTTCGCCAACGCCATCGAGAGGGCATGCTTTAGCAGCAGCTTGTTCTCAATTCCTACTGTTGCCAGCACTTTGTTGGCATCTATGCTCTCTGCAGTGGATACTGTTACGTTTGAGGATCTTAAAGCTTTTATGAAGTCTGAAAGCATGAATATTTTTCTTTAAGAGTCCTTAATAGCGTTACGAATTAAGGTCGGGATTTCAGGGTTCGTGTGTTCTATGTCATCCTGAAATTTAAGAAGCAAATTGAGTGTGCTCCTCACTAAATGAGGTTCTAGTTCTGTTGCATTTAGTAGTACCAATGCCCTAGTCCAATCCAAGGTCTCGCTAATTGAAGGTAACTTTTTGAGGTCCATTCCTCTGAGTGACTGTACAAAGTTAACAATTTGTTTGGAAAGAGATTGCGGGACATCAGGCATTTGAGTCCGTATGATTTTCTGCTCGAGCTTGTGTTCTGGAAATGGAATATACAGGTGCAAACAACGACGTTTTAGTGCATCTCCAATTTCTCTAGTGTTGTTGGAGGTTAAAAAAACTACCGGAGGTACTTTCGCCCGTACCGTTCCTATTTCTGGAATTGAAATTTGGTAGTCTTGTAATATTTCTAAAAGAAATGCCTCGAACTCTTGATCTGACTTATCTATTTCATCGATGAGTAAGACCGCTCCATTTTTTTCCCATAATGCTTTCAACAAAGGCCGCGGCTCTACAAAATCTTCACTAAAAAAAACATCATCAAACGCATGTAGCTTCTCTACTGCCTGACTTAGGTCTCCAGCATCTTCTAATATATCCGATAGCTTTTCTTTTAAAACTTGCGTGTACAATAGTTGTTTCCCGTACTTCCATTCATATAGGGCCTTGGATTCATCCAACCCTTCATAACATTGCAGTCTAATAAGAGGCTTACCAAGAAGTTTAGAAGTGGCTATAGCAAGCTCGGTTTTTCCGACACCTGGTGGTCCTTCAATTAGAATTGGCTTGATGAGTGCCTGAGCTAAGTACAGCGCAGTAGCTATTTCATCGCTCGCTATATAGCCATGTCCTTCGAGCTCTTTTTTGGCAGA
Source organism: uncultured Gammaproteobacteria bacterium (assembly GCA_938082545.1). Classification (GTDB taxonomy): domain Bacteria; phylum Pseudomonadota; class Gammaproteobacteria; genus UBA4457. Next base: position 12,272 of record CALKCL010000007.1, on the reverse strand, counting down.
GTTTATTACTTCTTCGCTCGATAATTTTGAGAGCTTTGGCACTATAACTTTCCTTCTATATTGTTTTTTATTTGCTCTGTGAATTTCTTGAGAGCCATTCTGCTCGTTCTATTAGTCTTCGCACAACATCCTTAGGCAGTGAATCAATCTGAGAGAATTTTCTTAGAGTCATTGGGTTTGGGCGCAAGGCAGTTATAACTTCTTGATATTCTAGTAGAGATGGATTTCCTTCTACTCTATGTTCGAGTTTAAGTTCATCTCCGGGACCTATCTCTCCTTCTTCTAGAACAGAATAGTACCAACCTGAGATACTGTTCGTAAACATGAATGCAGCAATACCTTGCTGAGCATATCGAGTATCAATTTTCCAGCATGGCTTTCTAGGCTCAGAAAGCTGCACCTTAGCAGAGCCTAAACTGAAAACATCCCCTAGATAAATATTTCTCTCGGTTACGCCGCTGGAACTGATGTTTTCGCCGATGCTTCCTGGACAAAAAACAGGTTTTAGAGAAGGAAAGTTTTGGGAGAGAGTGGCGTAATGCTCGCTGGGGAAATGATGTAAAGCTTTTGTTACGCCACCATGTATAGTTTTATCACCGATAAAGTCATTCAGAAGACCTCGTTTAGAAAGTCTAACTGGCTTTCTCACCGCCTCTTTGTACATGCCTGTCCTATTGCCTCTTTCTCCGATGAGCTTACATTTTCCAACATAGATGGATTGAATAGTAATTTTTCTCATGTGTATAGAGTCTCTTTATATGTAGCGTAACTGGCACAAAACCTGAGAGAATAGATTATAAATTATAATGAAGGAAGTATGGATGGTTTTTAAGGCAATACTATGGGATTTTGGTGGGGTCTTGACAACATCTCCGTTCGATTCTTTTAATGACTTCGAACGAGAAAAAAAAATACCGTTGGATTTTATTCGGGGAGTAAATGCTGTCAATCATCAAGATAATGCATGGGCTCAGCTCGAGTCTAGTTTAATTGATGCAGAAACATTCGATGAGCTTTTTTTTGCGGAAAGCCATGCACGGGGCCACGCCATTCGCGGGGCCGAAGTGCTTTCTCTTATTGGGAGACAGACTGTCAGACCTAGGATGGTCGACGTTTTGAGAATCTGTAAAGAAAGTTTCATGAATGTCTGTTTAACTAATAACGCTCGGACAGGCAAGGGCCTAGCAATGTCTGGTTCGGAGGACTATGCCAGAGAGGTTTCTGACGTGATAGAGTTATTTGACGAAGTAATTGAATCAAGCAAAGAAGGTATTAGGAAGCCAGATCGAGCTATTTACAGTTTGGCATGCGATAGGATGCAAGTTGATCCTAGGGAAGTGGTCTATTTGGACGATCTTGGGGTTAATCTTAAACCAGCACGTGATATGGGGATGAGCACGATTAAAGTAATTAGTGAGGGTCAAGCGATATCCGATCTAAGTGCTGTTTTAGATATAGATTTTTAGTGGTGCCAAACCGAAGCTGAATAATAGGGAGAGGACTATATGTTGATTTTCAGACAATTATTTGACGAACGCTCGTCTACTTATACTTATCTTCTGGGGGATAGAGAGACAGGAGATGCTGTTTTAATTGATCCGGTTTTTGAGCAAGTGAACCGGGACTTGGCACTGATACATGAGCTTTGCCTTAGTTTAAAAGCAGTACTCGATACCCACTGCCATGCGGATCACGTAACAGCGGCATGGCTACTCAAACAGCGAACTGACTGCGATGTGGCGGTAGGTCTAGGGTCGGGAGTTTCTGGAGCTAATCTATATCTGACAGACGGTGAATGTGTCTGTTTTGGTCAATATGCATTGAAAGCCCTCTCCACTCCTGGGCACACCAATGGGTGCACCAGCTATTTTTTAGAGAGTCATTCTAAAATTTTTACCGGTGATACTTTGCTTATTAGGGGATGCGGGAGAACCGATTTCCAAGAAGGCAGTTCAGTAGAGCTTTTCCGTTCGGTTCGAGATAAGATTTTCACGTTGCCTTCCCATACAGAAATCTACCCTGCACATGATTATCGAGGTCTGACTGCAACGAGCGTTGGGGAGGAACAACAACATAATCCTCGCCTTGGTGGTAAAATTAGCGAGACGGACTTTGTCGGCTACATGAATAACTTGAATTTACCCTACCCATCAAACATTGATTTCTCTGTTCCCGCGAATTTGTTCTCTGGAGAGCCTGAAAACAAGAAAGATCCTTTCGATGAAAAACAATGGGGCCCGCTGAGATATACTTTTGCTGGATTTTGGGAGATTGAGGCTTATTGGCTGCAAGAAAACCTAGATAAAGTATGTGTTTTAGACGTGAGAGAAATAGAAGAGCGGGATGGGCCCCTTGGCTTTATCACCGGGTCGATATTAATACCTCTGGGTCAACTCGAGAGTAGGTTAAGGGAGATCCCTAAAGATAAACCATTAGTGGCTGTTTGCAGGGCTGGTAGTCGCTCTGCACGAGCCTCTTTAACCTTGAAGGAAGGTGGATTTTCGCAGGTTGCTAATCTGACTGGAGGTATGCTGGGGTGGTGTGCTCTGCATCATGTGCCTAGCGATTGACGGCCGCTAGGTCGAGAGTGCTTCCAAACGTCTTGTGGATTGCTGTTTAAGCAATACTTAATGGGTAGTTAATGTTTTTTAAAGAGAGTTTTTTATGAAAATCGATACGATGCTTATGCCTAGTTCGCCGAGCAATATTGCAAAAGAAGCTGTGGAAATGGAGCAGAATGGTTTTGACTGTGCCTGGACATTTGAGGCGATGAGCGATCCGTTTTTGCCTCTTGCCCATGCCGCAGCAGCTACTGAAAAGCTTGAGATAGGGACTAACATAGCCGTAGCATTTGCCCGTTCTCCTTTTTCTATGGCGCAGATCGCTTGGGATCTGCAACGCGACTCTGGAGGTCGATTTCATTTAGGTTTAGGTACTCAAGTGCGTGCGCACATAGAACGTCGATTTTCTGCGCAATTTGATCATCCAGCTGCCAGAGTTACAGATTACATTAATTGCGTTCGCGCTATTTGGGATTCTTTCCAAAATGGAACTAGGCCAAACTTTGAAGGGCCTTATTATAAGTTTAAGCTCATGAATCCGTTTTTTGATCCAGGCCCCATTTCTCATCCTTCGATTCCAATTTATTTAGCGGGGGTAAATCCGAGAATGTGTCGTGCGGCCGGAGAGGTGGCTAATGGTATGCATGTTCATCCGGTACATTCAAAAAGTTATTTACAAGATGTGGTACGACCGGCTATTCGTGCCGGGGCGGAGTCTACAGGCAGAAAAATCGAAGACATCAGCTTGTATGCGCCAGTTTTTGTGATCACCGGAGATACGCAGTATGAAATAGATGCAATGGAGCAAGCTGTCCGGCAGCAAGTGTCTTTTTATGGTTCTACTCCAAGCTATGCAGCTGTTTTAGAACATCATGGATACAATGATTTGAGTTCTAAATTGAATGGTTTGATGAGAGAGGGCAAAACTAAAGAAATGGCTGACGCAATTCCGGAAAATTTAATCAGCGAAATAGCGGTGATCGGAAAGCCAAACCAGATCGGTTCCCTACTAAAAGAACGTTATACAGGGATCTTGGACCGTGTGTCTGTGTATCAGTATACTATGGGAGCGAATGTTGAGTTCAGAAATTGGTCAGAACTTATTGCAGAAATACACCACTAATTGTCAGGATAGTTACTTGGTCTTTTTTCGAGGAAGGCGCTAATTCCTTCTTCGAATAAACCGGCACTTGCGCAGAGAATTTGTCCTCTATCTTCGAATGCAACTGTAGCATCTAGGCTAGAAGAGTCGATAGATATCCCGAGACCTTCTTTCGTTAATCTGAGGCCAAGCGGTGATGTCTTGAGCATGTCTTCCGCCATCCTAAGCCCCTCTTCTTTTAGATGGTCTTGACTTACAACTACTGACACTAAGCCCAAACTCAGCGCTCTATCAGGAGTAATGAATCGACCAGTCATCATGAGCTCTGCTGCAACAGATTGACCCACAGATCGGGGCAAGAAGTAGCTGATACCAACGTCACAGCCGGTGAGCCCTACCTTAACCATCGCAACGTTTATTTTTGCATCATCGGAGATGATGCGAACGTCGGATGCTAGAGCAAAAGCTAGCCCACCTCCAGTTGTAGCACCGTGAGCTAGACAGATAATAGGCTGGGGACAGCGTCTCATTCGAACGTATATTTCACTGACTTGCCTTTGAAACCTTAGTCCTGTGATTGGCCCAGCACTGACGCCGCTCGCTGCTTTCAGATCATAACCAGCACAGAAAGCTCTCCCTGCACCCTTGAGAATGACAATTCTGGTTTCATGGTTGAACTGAAGTTTTCCAAAGTAGTCTTGCAACTCTTCACACATTTCTGGAGTAATAGTATTTAAATGATCTGGCCTGTTCAGGGTGAGCCAATCTATTGCGCCTTCGCTTTCAATAATTATGGTTTTATATGTCATTCTCAATTCCTTAATATTCTCCGCAAAGATCTAGTCAGCCCAACGAAAGGTTTGCGACCCAGCAATAAGTAGCACTAATATAATTCAAAAGCCCTCTTTTGAACAATGGGCGACTCGTTCTGATAGCATATAAACGAATTTGTTGAGGAGTAGCTAATGGCACAGAATTATTTTGATTTGAAAGGGAAGGTAGCATTAGTTGCGGGCGCCAGTCGAGGCATTGGACAGGCTATAGCAATAGCATTAGGAGAGCATGGCGCGCATGTTGTAGCTCTTAGTCGAGGGGAAGGTGGCTGTGCAGAAACCATAAAATCAATCTGTGAAAGTGGAGGTTCAGCCGAAGGGATCGCTTGCCACATTGGGAGAATGGATGATATAGATAAAGTCTATAAACAGGTCGACGAAAATCATGGGAAACTAGATATTTTAGTTAATAATGCTGCTGCAAATCCGTATTATGGTCATATTTTAGACACAGACATTGTATCTTTTGAAAAAACAATTGATGTGAACTTGCGTGGCTATTTTTTTATGTGTCTGGAAGGCGCGAAGCGGATGAAGTCCAACGGCCGAGGTTCTATAGTTAACGTGGCTTCCGTAAATGGAGTGACTCCGGGCGATAAACAAGCAATCTATTCGATCACTAAAGCTGGAATCATTAATATGACTAAGGCATTTGCAAAAGAATGTGGAGAGTTTGGAATTCGTGTGAATAGCTTGGTTCCTGGTTTGACTCGAACACAGTTTGCCCAAGCGTTGCATGACGATGAAGAATTCATGTCATATCATCTCCCTCGAACACCGCTAGGTCGTGCCGGAGTTCCAGATGAGATGGTTTCAGCGGTTCTTTATCTGACCTCTGACAGCAGTAGCTATACTACCGGCTCTTCCATCGTAGTTGACGGGGGTTACTTGGCGTAGTTCTTAAAGTCACGGCCAACAGTCAGAACCCTGACATGGTGACTATGTTTTCATATCATAAGGCAGCACGTTTTCTGAGTTAAACAAAAAAGATGCGGATTTCGAAATTGTTATTTGGAGGTATTTTATGAGTTTATTGATAAATCCACGAGATATGGATTTTGTCTTATATGAGTTGCTGGATGCTGAGCATCTTACTCAGTCGGATATTTACGCTGATTTAGACCGCGATACGTTCAATGCTGTCATTGATACCGCAAAAAAGTTGGCAGAAGATAAGTTTGAGCCTTTTGCGGCGAAGCTGGATGCTAACGAGCCAACGTTTGATGGAAATGTGGTGCATATTATTCCCGAAGTTAAAGAGGCTTTAGATGCCTATGTTGAAGCTGGGTTCATGGGTATTGCCGCCGATGCAGAGGATGGTGGCATGCAGTTGCCATGGGTTATAGCGCAAGCAGCATGCGCTTATATTGCAGCCGCTGATGTCTCAGCCAATGCATATCCGTTTTTAACGCATGCGGGAATAAATGTACTCTCCACCTATGGTTCCAAGCCTCAGAAAGAAAAATATCTGAAGCCTTTAATCGAGGGTCGGTTTTTTGGCACTATGTGTCTGTCTGAGCCGCAGGCTGGGTCATCTCTTTCAGATATTAAATTGAAAGCGGAGAAGACCAATGAGGAGCACTACTCTATTTCTGGCACTAAAATGTGGATTTCAGCTGGCGAGCATGAGTTGTCGGAGAACATAGTTCATTTGGTACTCGCAAAAATCCCAGGTGCGCCCCCGGGAGTCCGAGGTATATCACTTTTTATTGTGCCCAAATATCGCGTCAATGATGACGGTAAGATCGGGGATAGAAATAATATTGAGCTTGCGGGTCTGAATCATAAAATGGGGTTTCGAGGGACTACCAATACTGTTTTGAATTTCGGGGAACATGGAGAATGTCAGGGATTTTTAGTGGGTGAGGAGCATCAGGGACTTTTTTATATGTTCGATATGATGAATGAAGCTCGAATCGGCGTTGGTATGACAGCCACAGTATTAGGATATAGTGGCTATCTACACTCTCTTGACTATGCTCGTAAACGGCCTCAGGGGAGAGCCATAGATCAAAAAAACCCCACCTCGCCACAGGTTGAAATCATTGAACATGCAGATATTAAAAGATTGTTGCTGGCTCAAAAATCGGCCGTAGAAGCTTCTTTTTTTCTGGTTTTATACTGTTCTTCTCTTTTAGATCGGTTAAAAATCAGTAAGACTGAGAGTGAGAAAAATGAGCTATCATTGCTGTTGGAAATTTTAACGCCAATTGCGAAATCTTGGCCATCTGAGTTCTGTCTAGAAGCTAATAAGCACGCCATTCAAATTCTGGGTGGCTACGGTTATACGCGAGACTTTCCGTTGGAACGATTTTACCGAGATAATCGTTTGAACCCAATACACGAAGGCACTCACGGCATACAAGGACTAGACTTGCTGGGTAGAAAAGTTGTCATGCAAGATGGTGCGGCATTCAAGGCTTTGTTGTCAGCTTATCGAGGTACAATTGAAAGCGCTAAGAAGAACGACGAATTGAATTTTTACGTTGAGTTATTTTCCTCTGCAATACAAAAACTTGAGGGTGTAACCAGTACTTTAGCCTCCCCAGAGTCGGGAAGTATTTTAGACCGAACTGCAAATGCTACGATTTATTTAGATGCTTTTGGTCATATAGTGATAAGTTGGATGTGGCTTAGACAAATAGAAGTGGCTGTCAAAAATTTGATGGGATCGGAATCCGATTTTTACCACGGTAAGATGAAAGCCGCAGAATATTTTTTTCGATACGAGCTCCCTAAAGCTATAGAGAGGTTAGAGTTCCTTGAGAGAATTGACACGACCTGCGTGCAGATGGAAAACAACTGGTTTTAACTTGCTTAACTTTTACTAAATTTGGGGATATGTGATGGGCTATACATCTGAAATCAAGAACTATGAAGAAGCACAGAAAGATCTTCTATGGTCTCCTCCCGAGCGCTATAACTTTGCGAGAGATGTCATCGACAAATGGGCAGAAGATCCTGAGAAATTGGCCATCAAGTGGGTAGACGACTTTGGTCATCGCCAAGATCTTACTTTTGCTCAGCTCTCTGCTCGATCTCGACGCCTATGTAACGCTTTTGAAGCAGCGGGGATCAAACGCGGAGACACAGCTGTCTTAGTTCTTGGACGAAATCTAGAGTGGTGGGAGATTTTGACTGCCTGTATCCGTATGGGAGTTATTTGCTCTCCCGGGACCACACAATTGTCACCTAAAGATCTTTCCTATCGGATGAATGCTGCTGGGGCGACTTGTTTTATCAGTGATGTAGAAAATTCAGAAAAAATGGAAAAAGTAGCTCATGAGTGTCCGACGATGCGAGCGAGAATTCTCGTTGATGGCGAAAAGAATGGGTGGCTAGGTTATGAAAAAATAGTCGAGGGACAGAACGATAGCTTCGAAACGGTTGATACCCTTTTTGAGGAAGATGCTCTCTGTTATTTTACCTCAGGTACTACTGGCTACCCTAAGATGACTATTCATAATCACGGTTATGGTTATGCGCATCAGATCACCGGGAAATATTGGCTTGATTTGTCGCCAGAGGACCTACATTGGAATATTAGTGACACTGGTTGGGCAAAGGCTGCCTATTCGAGCTACTTTGGTCCTTGGAACCAAGGTGCAACCCTTTTTGTTCATCACTCGACTACTTTTGATCCAATTCAAAGTCTTAAACTTTTGGCTGATAACCCTGTGACTACTATGTGTGGCGCGCCGACGATATATAGAATGTTAGTGCAACAAGATTTGACGTCATACTCTTTTCCTAGCTTACGACATTGTGTAGGTGCAGGAGAGCCTTTGAATCCAGAGGTCATTGAAACATGGAAAAAAGCTACTGGAATAACTGTTCGTGATGGCTACGGGCAAACTGAAACAGTTTTAGTCTGCGGGAACTTCCCATTTTTAGAGCCACGGTTTGGATCTATGGGGAAGCCTATGCCAGGTATTGAAATGGGTATTGTAGATAATGCTGGAAAACTCTTGCCGGTCGATATCGAAGGTGACATTGCGATTAAAGTCACCAATAAAAGAGCACCCGGCCTTTTTGTTGACTATCGAGGTGATGCCGATCGATATGATTCCTGCTTTGTTGGGGATTGGTACATTACCGGAGACAGAGGTTACGTAGATAAAGATGGATACTATTGGTTTGTGAGCAGGGCTGATGACGTCATTCTTTCAGCAGGATACCGTATTGGACCATTCGAAGTTGAGAGTGCGCTTATTGAACATCCTTGTGTTGCAGAGTCTGCTGTAGTCGCGAGTCCAGATCCGACGCGAGGTGCTGTGGTGAAAGCATTCGTTGTTCTTGCTCCGGGCTTCAAAGGTAGTTCTGAATTAGTGAATGAGCTAAAGGAACACGTCAAGAATGTGACAGCTCCTTATAAGTACCCTAGGAAAATAGAATTTGTCGAAAATCTACCGAAAACTGTCAGCGGAAAAATACGCCGAATAGAACTTCGCGATCGCGAAGTTGCCTCCAGCTAAAGTGACAGACAGTCGTTTGCTTCCCCCGAATTACCCTCATAGGGAAGGGTAACAATTGAGTACGCCTTCTGAAGAAGGGAATGCCAAAGTATACAGAGCCACACTAGTTATGGTTATGCTTAATTCTGTTAGCACAGCGATGATGCTGACCGGTGTCAATGTGGCGTTGCCTAATATTGCGACTGAGCTTTCTATCGATGCGATAGTTTTAACGTGGATCCCGATGAGTTATTTGATGGCAAGTGCTGCTTGCGTTTTAACTTTCGGCAGACTCGCGGACATGTATGGCCGTAAGCGTATTTATTTGTTGGGAACAGCAGGTGTAATTATTACCTCTGTCTTAGCTGCATTTTCTGAGAATGCTACCCAACTGATCGGTGGTCGCTTACTACAGGGTGTTTTTGCAGCAATGTTATACGCTACAAATGTCGCAGTGATCTCTTCCGTCGTTTCACCAAAGCAGAGAGGAGCGGTAATCGGATATACGGTGTCGGCTATCTACCTAGGTTTGGCATTAGGACCAGTTTTGGCAGGTTTCCTTGTAGAGCACGTGAGTTGGCGGGGCACATTTTTTCTACATGTGCCATTGGCTTTAATCGTTTTGTATATAGGTCTCAGACACGTTCCTATGGAGTGGCGAGGAGAACACTTGGGAAAATTTGATAGTTTAGGTGCTGCAAGTTACGGAATATCCGTAGTGAGCCTGATTGTTGGACTGTCGTTATTGCCCAGCAAGGTGGGGGGCTTTTTGATTTTAATTGGTATTTTGGGATTAATTTGGTTTTATAGGCATGAGCTGCAGGAGCATCATCCTGTTTTCGATGTGCGGCTTTTTCACACCAGCCGAGTATTTTCAATTGCGTGTTTTGCTTCAATGATCATGTATACAACGACATTTGCAAATGTTGTTTTACTTAGTTTGTTTCTTCAGTATTTAAAAGACATCGGTCCGATAATGGTAGGGTGCCTATTGATGTTGCAGCCGGTCATTATGACAGTCGTTTCTCCTATTGCGGGACGATTATCCGACCGAATAGATCCGCGAATTTTGGCTATGACAGGAATGGTAGTAACAGGCTTCAGCCATGGCATTTTATCGACGATAGATAGTACTTCGTCTATGGAATTGATAGGCATCTGTATGGTTTTAAATGGTGTGGGCTTCAGTTTGTTTTCTTCCCCAAATGCAAATTCGATAATGGGCGCAATCGGACGGGAAAACTATGGTCGTGCTGGAAGCGCTATTGCGGTTATGCGCGTATTTGGTCAGATGAGTAGTATGGCGCTAGTTACTTTAGTCTTTACGTTAGTTATTGGATCAAGGAAAATAGAACCGATTATCTACGCTGAACTGACTGAGGCGATACAGACTTGTTTTACAATTGGTGCCTGTTTATGCCTGTTTTTCGTTCTTGTGACTTCTGTGCGATACAAGAGCGCAAACGTTTCCTAAATGGTTTCTAGGGGCTCAATGCACCGGCGTGCTTTGGCATCATTGTATGTTCCCGGTCTATTGGTAGGAATCCCAGGCCAGGCTTTATTTTTGCTACTTCCTTTATATGTCTTAGACATTGGGGGCTCCGTAGCAGCGGCGGCCGCAGTAATAGGATTCCGGGGTGCCGGTATGTTAGTGATGGGTGTTCCAGCCGGTTGGTTTACTACGAAATATGGTTATCGTAAAGTTATCACATGCTCCAGCGTGTTGATTGTTCTTTCTTTTTTGTCTTACAGTTTATGTGATTCGCTAAGCTCGCTTTATATCATCGCATTCGTGCACGGACTTGCGAGTAGTACTTTCTTGTTGGGAAGGATGACATTTATATCCTCTTCTTTTTCCAGTAGTGAGCGAGGTAGAGTGATCGCAATGATCGCAGGAGTACTGCGGTTGTCTGCCCTTATTGGGCCACTCATTGCTAGTTTATGTGCCGCCAGATACGGTTTCGCGATCACTTTTCAGATCTGTGGGGCTCTAGCTCTCCTAGCAAGTTTTTGTAGCTTCAGTTTCCTAACTGAAAACCTTTCTAAAGGACAGCCACTCAAATTGTCGGCAATTCCACGTTTCCTGCGCGAATATAAGCACGTATTTCTAACAGCGGGTTTGGCTGCATTTGGGTTCATGCTTATGCGATCGGCTAGAACTGTTTTGATTCCTTTGATGGGAGCTTATTTAGCTCTCGATTTAACGACGGTAGGTTTAGTCGTATCTATTTCAGCAGCTATAGATTTAGTGCTCTTTTATCCTGCAGGCATCGTCATGGATCGCTGGGGGCGCCGTTTCACAGCTATTCCCAGCTCTATTATATTTGCATTATCACTGGGAGCTATTTCATTGTGTGAAACTTTCTTAGGGTTATTGGTTGCTGCTATCGCAGCAGGTGTTGGAAATGGATTGTCGACAGGGATAGTAATGACGCTGGGAGCTGATCACGCGCCAGAAGATAAAAGAGCAGAGTTTCTCGGGTTCTGGCGTTTGATAACCGACTTTGGTAACGTTTCAGGACCGATGCTAATCAGCGGTATGATCTTTGTCGCTTCGTTGCCTGCTGCCGCTTTGATGACAGGGTGCGTCGGCGTTACATCCAGTTTTATTATATACCGCTATGTTGACGAGACTTTAAAAAATGAGGAAGAAATTGTTTGAAAGAATGTGGTTGGACCACGTTGTATTGCGGGCGAGAGATGCCAGCGTTCTGGTGCGCTTTTATTCTGAGGTTTTTGGTGCTCATATTGAACGACAACTGGATGCTGGATTATTCCAGCTACGAATTGGGGACATTCTAATTGATATTATTCCGTTTGATAGCCCTCTAGGGAGACTAGGTGGATCAAAACCTGATGAAGGGAGGAATATGGACCATTTTTGTATAAGAGTTGAGCCCTTTGATGAGAGGGAAATCAGGGCACACTTGAATCGCTTTAATATTCAGGTTGATCTAATTTCCCAAGTATATGGGGCAGACGGGTTTGGTCCTTCACTCTACCTTACGGACCCTGAAGGGAATCGTATCGAGCTAAAAGGCTCGCCTTCTAGTAATTTACACGGTGACAGTTCGAACTAGTACGACGTATCCGTTTTGAGATTTTTTAGCTGTCTACGATGTTGATTCTTCCCCATGAGAAAAATAGTTTTTGCGCAGGCGCTGTCTTTCCTTGTAAACGAAGTTGAAGCGTTTCCATAATCATTTTTTGCACTAACATCATTTCTAAACCTTCTGACTGGTCGAGCTTAACCCATCTAAGATCTTCCAGCTCCCCGTCCCCCAACAAGCTGCCTATCATTTCGTCATAAGCAATAGAGAAA
>CALKCL010000006.1 GCA_938082545.1 uncultured Gammaproteobacteria bacterium | reverse complement strand
GCTGATATGTACTGTCCTTGCCGATAGTTTTTTTCACCAGTAGCGAGGGTCTCCTCAATCTTGAAGAAAGCTGTCTTTGTCCATCTATCTGGGTTTAGACGACGTATTTGATCTGATAGCGTCAGTACTTGAGCCAGCAGTGTTTGAGCTCTGAGGCGAGCAAGTTCTTTCTTATCAACGTCTACCTCTACATTGTTGATATCTAAAGGCTCACTCACTACTTCTTGATGAGAATTGTCAGAAAACAATATCAACTTAGATAAAAAGAATATCGAGCTTGCAGAAGCGAATATAATTATCGCAATCAGGGCTTTCCTTGCGCGTGACCGTTTGGTGCCTTTAGGCGCTGGTAAATGAGAGTCAGGTTTGTTCGTGACGAACTGGGTTGGCTTGATGTCGATATGCGTTCTCAGGCTCAGTTATGTGTTTTCCCGCAGAGTCGGTTTATACGAAAAACTAATCATATCAGATTGTTATGATTAGTCTTGGGAAGAGCGATAACGTTTCTAATAAATCGTGGCATATTAGCAATATGAAAAAAAATTAACTTCTTGTTAGGACTGTGATCCTGTATTCTTTTTTGCTTATAATATCAACTGTTTAGCCGTTAAAAAAAGCACATAATGATGTGCGGAGTAAGTCGATGAAAAAACACTGTCTGGTTCTCATTTTGAGCACAATTTCTGCGCTAGTACTTAACGGGTGTATTTTAAATTCGACCGGGGAGAAATATCGGTCCAACTCTTACCAAGTTTCGCAAGTAAACCAGAAGCAGGCTGCGGAAGTGATAGATATTCTCGCTATTCTGCCCGCTCAGATCGCAGTCGATAATAGTGAAGCCCAGACAAATAGGGCGCTTCTTGGTGCAATCTTGGGGGCAGCGAGTGGAGCGGCCATTGGAAACGCTGTTGGAGGGCGCAACACTGTGGCGGGAGGTCTTCTTGGAGGTGCTGCGGGCGTTGCTGTCGCATCCACCAGCGAAAACACCGTTCTTGTTGAAGGTGTTACGATAACTTTTATACAGAACGATAAAACCTATAGTTCTTCTCAAGTCGGATCTAGTTGTGAATTTAAGCCGGGTGCTGCGGTGATGATTCAGACCAATGCTACTGAAACGCGGATCCAGCCAAATAGCAGTTGCCCTGGAAGCTAAGGCAAGACAGTTTTGATGAATCCTCGTTTATAGTAAAGCTTATAGACCTGACTTATAGCGCTTATATTCCTGCCACAGTTTCTTGGAGAGTTCTGCGTCTTTTTCCGATTCGGCGGCCTCTCGTAATTGACGGGCTACGATATCGTCATCTTTTTCCAGGAGTGAAGGACTTTCCGGTTCAGATTCTACAACTCTGTTAGGAGCACCGTAAGTTGAGCCTTTGTTGCTGCGTGCATCACCCGAGGAGACTTCAGGCGCTGCCGAACCCCCACCAGAGTAAATTATTTGGGCGTCGCTCATCCCACTATCCTCTTCAGCAGGAGCTCCTAAGCTTTCTTTTTCCGTTGCTTTTTCCGTCATCAGCAACTGATTCATAGAATTCTTGTGAGATTTTTGTAGCCCAATGTTGACCTTGATACCGCCTGTGGATTTTTTGGCTTGCATGCGTCTACCTTTGGTGGGAGAAAATAGACTCGCTTTCAAGTTATTGGTGTTTTGAGGGTTAGAGTTTTCCGTTGCCAGATCTTTTCTTTCCGAGGAATCCTGAGAGGTGGTTCTTGCCCGCCGAGATTGTTCACGGTCTCGTTTCTCTCCCATTCTATCGTTTGCAGGTTTGCGACTTGCGTCTTTCTCTGTAGATATTTCTTCTACTTCAACAAAAGCGGCATTTTTTACGGGAGGAGAGAAAGTAGGTTTTTTAGTCATGGAATCCTTGTTTTTCTTTTCTTGCGGATTCTTTTTGTCAGTTAGTTCAGTGGTTTGTGTTTTAGTTTTCTCTACTAAAGGTTTTTTAGTAGCTGTTGTACATGAAATCAACATGCAAATTGTTAGAGCGACTAATCCATATTGAAGGGATTTATACGCTGATGCGGCGAGCGAGCTAGATTTGTTATTAGAGCGCTTAAGCATAGCTTCTATCCTGTGAGAGCTTTATTAGGCAACGATGCTAGATCAAAGATTTAGTTTCTACCTTAAATAGTTTGGCTGAGCCGCATTACTTTTATATTTTCAAGTTTCCTTCATCGGTCAGAATAAAGCTAGCTTCTGATTCCGCATATACAATGTTAGATACCATATCTGAGGCATGGGATTTTAGCTGAACTAATTTGCCTTTTTTCTTCACAAATTGGCACTTTATAGCTACCGCGACTCCGATTGGCATAGCGTTTCGGTAACGTATTTCGGATTTAGCAGTAAACCCGCTAGCTCCCTGGAGGTAAAACCAGTTAGCCATAGCATCGTCTAATATCGAAAAGACAATTCCTCCATGGGTTACATTGTCAAAACCTGAGTGCTCTTTTTTTGGCGTGAAATTTCCAGTACACCCTTTTTTAGACAAAATGAATTCTATCTTTAGGCCAATTGCGTTGTTAGTTCCGCAGACGAAGCAGTTCATTGCGTCGTTTCGGACTGGGGCATCTATATTTTTCACGCTATGTCATATCCTCATAAAGACTTTTTACTTTTAGATTGACGCCTTTTTTGAAACCTGGGATTTTAAGATTTTGGTCAGTAAAAACAACCTCGTCATCGTCTATAAGGTCAGTGCCAAATTTGTATATAGGGACCATGTCACCCTGTAAGCATTGTTCGTCGTATTCCCGGGCCAGTGACTCTGTTTTTTCTCGTTTTGAAGAATATTTGCTCATTTTCTTTGCTCCGAATCTCTTCGCAAGCATATCGTTCGTCCGGCGAGGAGATAAAACAACGCCTGTAGCATTGTTCCCGCCAAAACCTTTGGAGTTTAGAAAGGCAACTTCTAATTCTGATCCTAAATTAGTGTCTTCGAGCGCAATAGCTAGACGCTGGTCATAAAGATCTTCGGCAACTTTGTCGATAGTTTTGATGCCTGGAAGAACTCCGTGGCTTAACACGCCGAGGGAGCTGACCAATTGATCTGCACTGGCCGGTGCTAAAGAATGACCGACAAACGCTTTTATAGCCGTAATAGGCCAGCCGTTGATACCAAAGGCCTCAGCAACTTTGTCTAGTACTTGGGTTTCGGTAGTTCTGTTTTGTGGCGTGCTTGAACCGTGCGCTTGCACAAAGCTATGTTCTCGGACAGCTCTGTCTCCTAGGAGTGAAGTGGCCGCAGAAACGGCTTTCCCCAGGGTGACATAGTTGCCTGGTCCTGGAGCAGAAATAGATTTTTTGAAGCCATCAGCATTTACAAACACATCTGTAACGGCGCCATATACTTGTGCACCAAGCTCTATCGCTAAGTTATCTTCCATTA
Source organism: uncultured Gammaproteobacteria bacterium (assembly GCA_938082545.1). Lineage (GTDB taxonomy): Bacteria > Pseudomonadota > Gammaproteobacteria > UBA4457. Next base: position 2,882 of record CALKCL010000006.1, on the reverse strand, counting down.
GGACAAAATATTGGCCTGACTCGCCTAAGGTGAATCCACAGTTATCACCAAAAGGCCGACTAGCACGTCTATAGTTTGGTGTCGTCACACCATCCAACTTGCATAACTTGTCGTCCGTAGCTAGAGCGCTCATGGCCATATATCCTTCGATAGCTTCTGGCACGAGAGGAGCCTCTGCATTACCAACGACTACAACTTTTCGTCTTCCGCTTTGGATGTCTTCGACCGCAGCTCTTAGGTTGTACAGGAAAGATGCGCATGCTCCAACATGTGCGCCAGTTGCGCCGATACTGCCTAGAACATATGCATTAATAAAGTCAGCCGGCATGGTGTTCAGTCCCAAAGGCAACTGCTTTGCACTGACCCTTGAGCCTTTCAGTCTAGCCTGCAACATACCACCAGTCCCGTCTTTGTCTAGTTGGGACATTGCACTGGAGGCGTAGACGGCAATCTCGTCCGCATAGACATTATTTGTTATCGTCTGCCAATCAATGCCCATTGATTTGACGGCATCAGATGCACCGATTATCGCTAATTGAAGGCCTCTGGGATGGAAGCGAGAATTATACAAGGCTGCCGGGTTAAAACCGGTGGGAAGTTGACCAGCGGCCTGAACGGAAAGTTTTCGAGTCGATGAAGTATGCAACGCTCCACCGTCGCCTATCTGGATGGTAGCGAGTCCGTCCTCAGATGACACCACTCGCCACCCATCTGGAAGCCGCTCCGGCACATCATCAGCGGATATTGAAATTTTCGTCATTGTCTTAGAATTATTTCTTACTTCCAGATTCAAGTGTCCGTGGACCCGATTTGGGTCGAAAATGTTTTGTTCTAAACGTCTTATCAGCGTCCCATTGAGTACATCTTTTTGGAGGTTTAAATACTGTTTTTTAGACAGCGGATGGCCGTTAGTGTCGACCAGCACATTGTCTTTAAGATGAGCTAGGCCCATCATTGAAGCTAGCGATGCGACTGTTTCCTCTTGTAATTTTTCGTTGAGCGTTTCAAAAATCGTTCTATGGTAAGCGTGATGGAATGAGGAGCGGCCGGCCGCCCCTACGCCCCCAAAACCTACTATAACTGGTAAAGCTGTCATAAAGCTGTGCTCCCTTAATTTAGTGTCAGATATTTTATCTGACACTAAATAGCCATAACCAGACAAATAGGCCATATTAGGTGTCAAATAAGGCACATATGGGATAATTGTGGTGAATCAGAAGATAACGAAAGTATTAAAAGTTGGATTTATACTTACGCCAGGAATGCTAATCACGGGTACAGCACTACCGTACGAGATGTGGTCTGCAGCTTTAGAAGCTGTCAAAGTGAGAAGGGGCGGCACAGAAGTAAAGCTTTATTTGATAAGCGTATCAAACTCGTTACCTGGCCCACTTTCTTTGAAACCTAATTGCGATTTTCAGTCATGCCCGCAATTAGATATACTTTATTTACCTGCACTATGGCGCAACCCTAGAGTAGTGATTGATCAGCTTGGACAGAGTTTTTATGACGCATTAGTCCACAGGCATGGTAACGGTACCCAAATAGCCGCGGTTGGGTCAGGTGTTGCACTTTTAGCCAAATCCGGTCTTTTAAACGGTCGTGTTGCGACCACTCATTGGCACTACTTTGACCAATTTGAAAGAGATTTTCCAGATATACATTTGAAACGTAATTTTTTTATCACTCAGTCGGGCACCTTATATTGTGCCGCGAGCATTAATTCTTTGGCGGATGTTACGGTGCATCTCATGGAGCGTTTTATTGATAAGGCCGCAGCCAGACATGTCGAGACAAATTTCTCCCATGAGATAAGAAGAACTTATGATGAGTATAGGTATCTCGACGGTGGGCGCACGCCACTGGACGATGAGATAGCCTTAGAAGCGCAGGGGTGGATTTCTCAAAATTTGTCGACACAGATGAACATTGCAGATTTAGCGGCTCATTTAGGAGTCGCATTAAGAACGTTAAATCGCAGGTTCAAGGTCGCTACAGGCAGCAGCGTGAGGCAGTACTGGCAGAAGGAAAGGATAGTCTTTGCTAAAGAGTTGCTTGGCGACACCAACTTGTCTATCGGCGAAATTTCCTGGCGAGTTGGTTATGGAGATGCAAGCTATTTCTCCAGATTATTCCAGCGCGAGCTCTCCGTTACGCCTCTAACCTATAGAAAAACAGTGCGAGCAAAACTTTTCCGGCTAGCGACCTGAGACGTTCAACCAAAGACGGGTTTAGTGTTAGTATATAACGCCTTAGCACTGTTCAAATTTAGTTGCCTTGAGGTTATGTGATGTCGGGACCAAAGTACTTAGAGTTCGATACAATAGGCCTGCATGGCGGGCAGCGACCCGACTCAGTTACAGGTAGCCGCGCAGTTCCTATATACCAGTCTGTAGCTTTTTCGTTCGAAAGCGAAGACGAGGCTTCATCTCGTTTTGATATTGCGCGTTCTGGTTACGCATACTCACGTATTGCTAACCCTACAGTCGCTGTCTTGGAAGAGCGGTTGGCTATGTTGGAAGGCGGTATTGGTGCTGTGGCTACGGCTAGCGGAATGGCTGCGATCCATCTAGCAATTGTTACGCTTGCTAGTGCAGGTAGTCACATTGTTGCTTCAAAGACACTCTATGGAGGGACGCATAATCTCCTTTCATATACGCTTCCACGGTTTGGAATAACTACATCATTCGTCGACACCAGTGATCCTGATGCTTTTGCCCGCGCTATTAAACCTAATACGGTCATGCTTTTTACTGAGACTGTTTCTAATCCTGATTGTTCCGTAGCAGACATTCCTCGGCTGGCCTCAGTGGCTCATGAATTTGGTTTGCCACTTGTTGTGGATGCAACGCTGACCACGCCCTACCTCATGAAACCGATAG
>CALKCL010000005.1 GCA_938082545.1 uncultured Gammaproteobacteria bacterium | reverse complement strand
TTCGTGCAAATTCTTCAATCCCCGTTTTGTCAGAAACACTGATCAACGCCCAATTCCGATTAGTCTTACTCATTTATTTTTCAAACCATATTTTTGGAGACGCGTTCTCAGCGTTCCTCTATTTATACCTAATGTCTTTGCCGCCAGGGACAAATTACCTTTTGATTCTCGCAGAACTATTTCAAGCAACGGCTTTTCCACCTCAACCAACACCATTTCATACAAGTCGACAGGAGTTTCACCGTTTAAGTCTTTGAAATATTGATCTAATGCCATCGTAACCATCTCTCGAAATGGTATTGGAGATGTCTCTTTCACGCTGCGACCTCCGCGTATACATGATTAAAAATTCTGTGCAAAAAAGCCTGTTGTTCGGCAACATTCAGTATTGTGTTAAACATCTTCCGCAAAGTAGGCGCATTAGGAAAGGCATCTAAGTACCACCCAATATGCTTTCGCGCCATTAACAAACCTTTTTGCTGCCCATAATATTCATGGATCGCCTGAAGATGGTCACTCATTACCACAACACGCTCCTCAAGAGTGGGTGCCGCCCAGGGAAGGTCGTTGAGACATGCTTTTACCGACGCAAACAACCAAGGATTCCCTCTAGCCGCCCTCCCGATCATAAGACCGTCTATACCAAAATTATCAAGCAAATTTTTCGCAACGGCTCCTGACGTGATGTCTCCATTTGCAACCACAGGGATGAAAACAGCTTGTTTTATAGTGGCTGCCGTCTCATGCTCAGCGGTCCCGTTGAACTTACAAGCACGTGTTCTGCCATGAACCACGAGACCTGTTATACCTTCAGACTCAGCTATACGCGCAATATCAACGGCATTTTTATTTTCTAAGCTCCATCCAGTCCGGATTTTCAACGTTACAGGAACTTGAACAGAGTTAACCACTCGTGAAAGGATTGAGGTCACTTTCTTAGTATCTCTCATCAATGCGGATCCAGCCGCTTTTCCGCAAACTTTCTTAGCCGGGCAACCCATATTAATGTCAATTACATCCGCGCCGTTATCTTGCGCAATGCAAGCAGCCTTAGCCATGACTTCCGGATCAGAGCCCACCAACTGAATCACTCGAGGAGAAGCCTCGCCATCCATATTTAACCTAGCACGAGTATTAGGCCGATCCCATAGCTCTAATTTAGAAGCCACCATCTCAGAAACAGCGTAATCTGCACCTAGTTTACGGCAGATTTTTCGAAATGGCTTATCTGTAATACCCGCCATTGGCGCTAAAGCAATAGCATTTTTTAAATGTGACTTAATCATTTTCATTGTTACTAAACAGGAACCCAATTTTTTGAACATCAATACCTTTACCGCAATCCACAACAAAGCCCCTTGACTCGATCAGTCACGATGATAGCCATAAAACAGTCTGCCTGAAATAGGAATAGGACCATTAATGTGTTTTTAATCGCCAAGAAGACAATGTCCTAAGCGATCATTTCCTTACTCCTGCTAAAAGGGCCCAACCATTTTGTTCAGAGCACGATGATAATCGAAAGTTATTTGAGTACACCTCCTTTATTACCTCTACCTGCGTTCGCAGCAACCCTGACAAAACAATCTCACCACCAGGTTTAATTAATGCCGCAAAAGAACTTTCTAGCTCTATTAGAGGCTGCATTAAAATATTGGCAATAAGTAAGTCGGCACCGCTAGGGATATGGACGACATCGCTTACGCAAAATACTCTATCTTGTAGTTTATTGTCGCAAATATTACTACTAGAGACAGACAGAGCTAACGGATCAATATCGATCGCAGTCACAATCTGAGCACCAAAAAGCGCCGCCGCCATGCTTAAAATACCTGAGCCACAACCATAGTCGACAACGGTGAGATTCGAGAGGGAGGCATGGCTCCCCAGCCAATTTAGGCATAATGCCGTAGTCTCATGAGTACCCGTACCAAAGGCTTGTCCAGGATCAATGGTAAGGAGGTGTCGAACGTCAGCAGGAGCCTCCAACCAGCTTGGACAAACACAGAGCCCACCAGAAAACCTCATAGGAACCCACGAAGACTTCCAACGGTCAAGCCAGCCCGAGTCTGTGACCTTTGTTTCAACGATGTTAGTAAGGCCTTTCAATTTTCGTAATTCAGTTACCGCCAGTGCAGAGGACTCGACCGATTCAAAAAGGGCTCTTACGACACTATTTGTCCAAGACTTGATATTAGAAATTCCTGGCTCATCGAACATTTCACTATCACCATCAGACTGCGTGATGGAGACAGCCCCAAGTGCCAACAAACTTCGTTCTATTAGCCCATAGGCATCAGTCTCTAGTTCGAAACTGATTTCATACACTTCTATTAACCCTTATCAAGAAGTCTTTCTAAGTAGTGGATGTCAGTTCCACCCTTTCGGAAATGCTCATTCGAAAGCAGATCTTGATGGAGAGGTATGTTCGTTTTTATCCCCTCAAAAACAAATTCCCTCAGAGCGCTGTCAGTTCTAGCTATTGTTTCAAGTCGATCGTCACCATAGCAAATTAGTTTCCCGATTAGCGAATCATAGTTTGGGGGAACGGCATAGCCAGAATAAATATGTGAGTCAACCCGAACCCCCCGCCCTCCTGCTGCATGGTAGGATTCAATCTTGCCTGGAGAAGGGAGAAAAGTATAAGGATCCTCTGCATTTATCCTGCACTCAATAGCGTGTCCCACTAACGTGATATCCTTTTGCTCATATGCCAGAGGCTGACCCGCGGCAATCAAAAGCTGCTGTTTTACTAAATCGATACCCGTAACCATTTCTGTTACAGGATGTTCGACCTGTATTCGCGTATTCATTTCAATAAAATAAAAATTGCCGTGTTCGTAGAGAAACTCAAAGGTGCCCGCTCCTCTATAGTCAATACGTTTACAGGCCTCAGCGCAAAGAGCTCCTAATTCGTTCCGCATTTCTTTAGATATTCCTGGGGCTGGCGCCTCTTCTATTATTTTCTGGTTCCGGCGCTGCATCGAGCAATCCCTTTCTCCAAGATGGATGGCATTACTAAAATTATCCGCAAGAACTTGGATCTCAATATGACGAGGGTGCTCTAAATATTTTTCTAAGTAGACACTATCATTATTAAAAGCAGCACCGGCCTCTGCACGCGTTAGAGCAATAGACTCCAAAAGCGACTTTTCTTCAAACACAGGACGCATGCCTCTCCCACCACCACCACCGGAAGCCTTAATCATTATTGGATACCCTATCTCTCGTCCCATCGCTAGATTTTCATCCGGATCATCGCCTAGCGCACACCCTGAGCCAGGGACACAAGGGACACCCGCCTCCTTCATTGCTTCAATCGCTGACAGCTTGTCGCCCATAATTCTCATTGTCTCGGCTTTCGGTCCAATGAAGACAAAACCACTGCGCTCCACTTGCTCCGCGAAGTCAGCATTTTCAGATAAAAACCCATAACCAGGATGAATGGCATCAACATCAGCTAATTCAGCTGCTGCAATCACACCAGGTGCATTCAAGTAGCTCAAATTAGGCGCCGCTGGACCAATACAAACAGACTCGTCTGCCAAACGGACGTGCTGCAAATCTCGATCCACGTCCGAATGAACCGCCACAGTTTTAATACCTAATTCACTGCATACCCTAAGGATTCTGAGCGCGATCTCTCCACGATTAGCAATTAATACTTTGTTAAACATTCGTTAAAATACCGTTTAAGAAATCAAAAATAATGGTTGTCCGTATTCAACAGGAGAACCGTTCTGAGCGATAATAGCGACAACTGTGCCAGCTACTTCAGCCTCTATCGGGTTCATTATCTTCATCGCTTCAATAATACAAAGAGTGTCCCCAATATTAATAGTCTGGCCAACAGCAACGAATGGCCCTGATTCAGGAGACGCCGCAGCGTAAAAAGTACCAACCATCGGGGAGGTGATATGGTTTGAAGACTCAGTGGGTAACGATTGAGGCGATGTCTGAGCATTAACCGCAGGTGCTGCAGACATCGGGGGAGGCGCTAAGACAGCTGTCTGAACATTAGCTGTTTGACCTCTGCTGATCCTAACAGACTCTTCACCTTCATGAATCTCAATCTCTGCTATTCCCGATTCCTCGAGCAACTCTATTAACTTTTTTACTTTCCTAATATCCACTTGATCCTCGCTATAACTCAACTCAAAATATTTACGTATATATAACCATCCACTCGCTCTAACTGAGCTGCTCAACAGCCGCTTGCAGCGCTAGTTCGTATCCATGAGCACCGAAGCCAGAAATAACACCAACAGCTATATCAGAAAGATAAGACTGGTGGCGAAAAGATTCACGCGAAAAAATATTAGATAAATGCACTTCTATGAACGGGATTTCTGTTCCTAAAAATGCATCTCTTATCGCAACACTTGTGTGCGTATAAGCCCCAGGGTTAATGACAATAAAATCAACGCCATCTAACTTAGCCTGATGCACACGGTTAACTAATTCACCTTCAATGTTACTTTGGTAAGTTGTTAGGACTAAGCCCAACCTACTAGCTTTATCTGCCACAAGATCATTCAGGTCGCTAAGTGACAACTGCCCATATACCTCAGGCTCTCTTTGCCCCAGTAGATTTAAATTCGGTCCATTTAAAAACAGCACCCTATGCAAAAAAAACTCCCTCTACAATCTGGTCTTGAAAGTAGCATATATTAGCATACTCTACTGACCTTGAAAAACACGTTTATAGAATATAGACTAAGTTAGCGACTTATTTGCAGATTTTCCATTATTTTCACTAGCTCTTTTTCTGCATCAAGCTGTTCCCACTCACCCATATGACTGTAAAGCAACCCACCATCTCGAGACAAGACCACTGTAAAAGGAAGCGCGCCTATCTCGTTCCCTAAAACTTCCATGAAACGCACCACATCGGCATCGCCAATGAGCAATGGGTAGTTGACGTCTGTTGTTTCTTTAAATTCTCGCACAGCGACCTCAGAGTCTAATGCAACGCCAATAAATTGTAGGCCATTTTTCCTATACTTCTCCTGAAGCATGGTAAATAGGGGGATCTCTCTCAAGCAAGGAGGGCACCAAGTAGCCCAAAAGTTAATAACTACAACATCGTTTACCCATGATAACAGCGGCCTCTTATCTCCCTTCAGATCTTGAAATTCCCACTCTAAGATCTGGCGCTCTTCTCGAGAAGACGTCTGGATTTCCTCGCGGTCATCTATGCTTGGAAGCTGATCTGACGATATAAGATAACCAGCAAGGCCAAACAGACCTGCCAAAAATCCTAGCAAAAAACAGTGCTTAATTCTCACTTCTCTCAACCTGTTTTATAATTTCTAAAAATTCATTAGCATCTACGAAGCCTATTATCCTTGATTCACTTACCTCTTTACCATCTTTAAAGAAGAGCACTGCCGGAGGTCCATACAACGTAAATTGAGACAAAAATTTCCTATCCATCTGATTGTTGTCTGTCACATCAAATCTCAATAGTTGATTTTCGTTCAACCAAGTGCGCACCAGCGGCTGCTCAAATGTTTTCTTTTCTAAGTGCCGACACTCCACACACCAATCGGCATAGACATCCAAAATCACAATTTGATCGGTGTCAACTGAAGCATCAATAGCTGCTTGTAATTGAGTTAGTTCGTAAACAGACAGATAACGTACCTGATTTCGCTCGCTCTCCACAAGATCTGATGAAGAAGTGAGGCTAGGCGATCCGTTCGAGTAAAAATAAAGGCTAAATCCGCAAATCATTACGTAACACGACATCACCAGCCATTTAAGTTGTGGACGGCGAGACATTAAACGAGTTTTATGAATTATCAATCCAAACCATATCAGAAATGCCAACAGCAACAAAAACCACAAAGAAAATAGTATGCTGGGGTGGGCAACTCTTTCTAAAAATACTATAGCCACAGATATAAAAATAAAACCAAAAAGCTGATTTATTCGCTCCATCCACCCACCCACTCTTGGCAGTATATAGCCGGCCGAGGCTCCTATGGCAATAAGTGGCACACCCATCCCAAGCCCCATCACAAAGAGAACAGCCCCACCTGTGATTGGTGACCCTGTTTGGCTAATAAAAGTCATTGCTGCAGCTAACGGCGGCGCCAAACACGGTCCTGCGATTAATGCGGAGATCAATCCCATCATGAAAACTCCAAAGTAAGTCCCTGAAGTTTGTTTCCGACTTGCCGCGTCAAGCCGACGACTAATAAAAGAAGGGACTTGCAGTCTAAACAGCCCAAACATGGAGCATGCCAGAATAACGAACACTAACGAAAAAAGAATCACAACCAAAGGCTTTTGAAAAGATAAATGAAAGCTGTACCCTAAAAATCCTGCAGCCACCCCGATGAGAGAATACATCGATGCCATACCCAAAACGTAAAAAATGGACAAAGGTAAGGCCTTACTGTCTTCACCCGAGCGCGTCCGCCCAACTATGATACCCGACAAAATAGGAATCATAGGCAAAACACAGGGGGTAAAAGACAACAATAGGCCAAACACAAAAAAAGCAAACAAAACATAAAAAAATGATTTCTGATGTAGTTGCGTCACAATCCTCTGCGTTATTGAAGAGCTCTTCTCCATTTGAGCGACACTATTGCCGCTAGTTTTCAATAAAACCATCCTCTTTGTAGGAGGGTAGCAAATCCCATTTTCAGCGCATCCCTGATAAGAAATTTCCGCCTCAAAAGTATCTTCGAGAGTGGAATTAGAAAAAGTTGGACTAAAAGCTAAGCTTTTGCGATAAATTTCAGATTCACCGAAAAATTCATCTTCCTTTAATTCGCCTAAAGGGAGCTGAAGGCTTAAAAGTTCTATTTTTTTATTTAATGGATTTACACCGATTTTTTGTTTGTATATGTAGTATCCAGGTGCAATTTCAAAGTGTAGCGATGAGGTCTGGCTGTTAGACTGTTTAACTATCAATCCAAAAGCCTGCTCCGGAGGCAAAAACTTACGCACAGACTTTTTTTCCTCTTGAAACGGCAGTTTTAATTCCGCTGCAAAAGACACATTAACCAAACTAACTAATACCAACCCCACAATTGTATCTAGTAAGACAGAAAATAAATTCGATTTTTTAGCTCGCATATGCTTCGTATTTCTAAAAGAAAAGGAGATAGTATAGGTGTCTAGTAAATTTAGCAGAAAACTTTTCATGAATCCTTTGCTTTTTATTCTCTTGTTGTTCATTGCTGTTCCATTAAGCGAGCTATTCTTACTGATCAAAATTGGTCATGTTATCGGGGCTATTCCCACAATAATGCTAGCTCTATTTACAGCCGGACTGGGCGTGATTTTAGTTAGAAGAGAGGGCGTGTCCGTCTTGGCAAAGATCAATGCGTCTTTTCTAAACAGAGAAGCTCCTACAGTTGCCGTTTTAGAAGCCTTTATTCTACTGATTTCGGGACTATTTTTATTGACCCCGGGTTTTATCACTGACGTTATTGGCTTTATATTTCTGTCTCCATTCCTCCGGCAAAGGGCATGCATGCATTTCGCCAGCAAATTTGGCCGTCACAATCAGCCGGCGGGTAATTCTTCGACTACTACCCACACAATAGAAGGGAACTACAAAGTTGAAGATGACTAGACTATAGAGCACACAATAGTTTTGCCGCACTGGCCAAAGTGTCATCTTCTTTACAAAAGCAAAATCTTACTACCCGACTACTTTCGCTGTCCGGATCATCAAAGAAGACCGAGATCGGAATTGCCGCAACCCCTACTTCTTGAGTCAAATATTCCACAAACACCTTATCTGGGACGTCCGCAATCCGTGAGTAGTCTGCTAATTGAAAAAAAGTACCTTTGCTGGGCTTGATAATAAAGCGCGACTTCTTCAGTGCAGAACAAAAAATATCTCTTTTCTTCTCGTAGAAACTCGGCAAGCTTTGTAAATGCTCCGGATTGGAGGCCATATAATCAGCTAGCGCGAATTGCACCGGTGTAAATGCTACAAAAGTTACGAATTGATGGACCACTCTGAGTTCTTTAGTAAGTAATGCTGAAGCCACCACATACCCAGTTTTCCATCCGGTCGCATGGAAGGATTTACCAAAGGAGAATACCGCGAATGAGCGGGCCGCTAATTTAGGACTAGATAAGACACTCTTGTGCTTTTTTCCATCAAACACAAAGTGCTCATACACTTCATCAGAAATTACGACTAGATCATATTTAACAGCGATTTCTTCAAGCTGCATCATATCATCATCTGACATAGTTGAGCCCGTTGGATTATGTGGGAAGTTAACTATTATGACCTTACTCTTTGAGCTTATGGCGCGCTCAACCTGCCGCCAATCAATTGAATACTCAGGGGAACAAAGCTTTAAATGTATCGGAACACCGCCGGAGAGCCGCACAGCTGGATCATAGCAGTCGTAAACCGGATCAAACATAATAACTTCATCGCCCGGTTGAACAATTGCTGTAATAGCGCAATAAATTGCTTCCGTGGCTCCAGGCGTAATCGTTACGTCAGTATCCCAGTTTACATCACGGTCATAATATTCTTTTATCTTGAAAGCACATTGCTGTCGCAAGGCTGCAATCCCTGCAAGAGGGGCATACTGATTATGTCCGTTATTGACATGCCAATTTAACCTTTCTTTAAGCGCTAGAGGAGGGTCGTAATCTGGATAGCCCTGAGATAGGTTTATAGCTTTATAATCTTCCGCCATCTGGGACATAATGGTAAAAATAGTAGTACCCACATCAGGCAACTTGCTTATAAAATTCATTTTACAATTATACGCTGTGTTTTTCGCAGGCTAAACATAAAAATAATGTTTGAAAGAATCTATGGTTACAGTACTACTAAGTCTCAAATTGTGATGCAATTCAACAAAGAGCGGTTACACTGACCACATTTGAGCAATACACCAAAGGCAGAAACTAAGGAGCTTATTAGGATGGACTACAAGGATCGAGACGGTGTCATATGGATGGATGGGCAAATGGTTCCGTGGCGAGATGCAAACGTACATGTGCTTACTCATTCACTTCACTATGGTGTAGGTGCTTTCGAAGGGATCCGAGCTTACGAAACAAGTACTGGGACCGCTATCTTCCGCCTCAAAGAACATATCAAAAGACTTTATGACTCAGCTCATATCCTAGAAATGGCGATACCTTATGAAAAGCAAGTAATCGAAAACGCCTGCATACAGGCTGTTAAACTGAATAAACTCACTTCAGCCTATATCCGGCCATTGGTCTATTATGGATCGGAGTCAGTAGGGCTTGGTGTTCAAGGTTTGTCTGTGCACGTCGCCATCGCGACTTGGTTCTGGGGCGCTTACCTTGGGGAGGAAGCTCTAGAAAAAGGCATTCGGATAAAAACATCTTCGTACACTAGGCATTTAGTAAACAGCGTCATGTGTCGGGCAAAAGCAACCGGCAACTATATAAACTCTGTTCTCGCTCACCAAGAGGCTGCCAGAGACGGGTATGACGAAGCCTTACTGTTGGATAATGAAGGAATGGTCGCCGAAGGGTCTGGGGAAAATATTTTCATCGTTCGAGATGGTGTAATCTTCACTCCTCAAATCGGTTCTTCTTTGGAGGGGATAACCCGTGCAACAATTTTAAAACTTGCTGATGACGAAGGCTTAAAGGTCGTTGAAAAACGCATTACCCGAGACGAAATCTATATCTCTGACGAAGCTTTTTTCACTGGCACGGCCGCAGAAGTTACCCCCATCTGGCAAATGGATAATAGAACCATAGGCTCTGGTTCTCGAGGGCCGATAACCCGAAGACTACAAGATGCTTACCTGAAGCTCGTTACGGGGAAACGCAAAGACGTCTCTAATTGGCTGACACCTATTGCTTAACCTGTCATTGTGAAAAACCTTCCCATTGTAATTTGGCAACTCTCTGACAAAAGACGCGGGCACGACCGGCAATCACTTGGCCTATCAAACGCTCTATCTAAGCTGATAACGGCGGAAACTCATATAGTCACTGTTGAGAGCTTTAAGCTGCTCAACCTACTGCGCCGCGGATTCTCTCCACCTCAAGAACTTCCACTTCCACATTTGATAATTGGAGCCGGACACCAATGTCAAAATGCTCTCATCAAAGCAAAAAAAACAGCTGGTGGTCTGTCAATTTGTCTTATGAAACCATCATTGCCGAGAGCGTGGTTTGACCTCTGCATAATTCCTGAGCATGACGAGGTCTCTCGTCGCCAAAATACAATAGAAACGAAGGGGGTTCTAAATCCAGTCGTATCAAAAATAGCGCCGCCCTTAAATAATGGAGTGGTTTTAATCGGCGGCCCTTCCCGACATCATAACTGGGACGCTAACGACCTTGTCTCGCAAATACGAACTATAATAGAAGATGATAGTCACACTACTTGGACAATTGCTAATTCGCGCCGAACTCCGTCAGGCACTGCCAATCTGATCATGAACGACCCTATACTTAAAGATAAGTTCTTCCAAATAGACGACCTCCCGTTGAACTGGATCGACCAGAAGATAGAGTCTTGCGGTCGGATCTGGGTCACTGCGGATAGCGTGTCCATGATTTTTGAAGCTCTTAGCACAAAAGCCAAAGTAGGTATTATAGACGTGCCTGCTAAACGCTCAGACCGAATCAATACTATTGCCCCTAACTTACAGAAACTGGGCTGGGTCTATCACGGAGATGCAACTCCCGATATTCATCGACCGAACCTTAACGAAGCAGATCGTTGCGCAGTGACAATACTAAAACGCTGGCCTTCTCTCATGACAGCTAATTCAAATTCTTCCCTTCCATGACCAAGAAATTAAACATCATCCAAATCCTACCTGAACTTGAGGTAGGTGGAGTAGAACGCGGCACCGTTCAAATAAGTAGAGCGCTTGTCAACCGAGGCCACACGGCGATTGTAATGTCAGGGGGAGGGCGTCTTGTCAAAGAACTTAATGCATTAGGAGTTGAACATATAGAACTCCCTGTTGGAGCTAAAAAACTATCATCTGTTTTCTTAATTTATAAACTAGTGCGCACTTTTTTAAATAAGAAGATAGATATTGTTCATTCCCGATCTAGGCTGCCTTCTTGGCTGGTGTGGATTGCACTTAATTTTCTTTCTATAAACAAGCGGCCTGTTTGGATCACAACCGTGCATGGACCATATAGTGTTAACGCATACAGCAGTATTATGATAAAGGGAGATCACGTCATAGCTGTATCGCATTTCATAGAACGTTACATCAAAAAAAACTATAGCAAAGCTCATGAGAAAGATATCACCGTTATACCTCGAGGCATCGAAAAAGATCTTTACCGCAGAAGCTTTCGTCCTTCTGATGCCTGGATGGACAACTGGCAACAGCAACTCAAGCACAATGCTGATGCAAAAATTTTGACGATCGCTGGACGATTGACACGGTGGAAAGGTCAATTAGATTTTATCCTAATACTGGCTGGACTTAGAAAAAGAGGTGTGAATGCATTTGGACTAATCGTGGGTTCTGCACATAAAAACAATAAAGCTTATGAGGATGAGCTCAAAATTTCTGCGCAAACATACGGGGTCACTCCGTACCTCCTCTTTTTAGGATCGAGATCTGATCTCATGGAGATATTTTCAATCTCTGACTGCGCTTATTCTCTAGCCAAAAAGCCAGAGGCTTTTGGCCGAACTACAATCGAAGCACTTGCCCTTGGAACGCCCGTTATCGGCTACGACCACGGGGGAACATCAGAAATACTAGACAATGTCTTTCCGCGTGGAAAGGTTGCTTTGAATGACATCAACGCAGTAATTAATCGGACTATAGAGGTTCTAGCAAACCACCCATTAATTACTGAAAGTCATCCCTATACCGTTGGAAGAATGGAACTCGCAACCCTTCGTTTATACGAGCGCTCAACAACAAAAATCCTGATTTCTAAAAATGTCAGATAAAGTACTAATAATAAAACTAGGGGCTTTAGGAGATATTGTGATGTCTACTCCATTAGTTTGTGCCATAAAAAAGCATCATCAACGGAGCCAGACGGTCTTATTAACAGCAATACAATTTAGTTATGTCTTTGAAAATTTTGATGGGATTTCGATTAAGACTTTCGATCGTCACAGCCTATATCGAACGTTAGAAATCGCGATGTGGATCAGATCAAACAATTTTACCCATATCTATGATCTTCAGGGTTCGAGACGAACTGGCATACTTACCCTTATGTCTAGAGCCGCATTCCGAGCAGGAAACCACAATGCGCTCAGCTATACTCATTTCCCTGCAGCTCCATGGAAAGGACAACAACATATTTTTGATAGGATGTGTCTTTTACTAAAAACCTGCGACATCAATGTCCATCAACGCCGGCCTATTCTAAAGGCATCTAAGGTCATAGAAAACAAAATTTCCTCGTGGCTTGAATCACACAGTTTAGATACCGACTCTTATGTCATTATGCATGCTGGCTCAAGCCCACTTAAACCGGAAAAACGTTGGCCTTATTTTTCAGCGCTTGCCCTATATTTCCAATCAAAGAAGATAACTACAGTATGGGTCGGAGCTATAGATGACGAGAGTCTTAATCTTGCATTAAGTGAAGTGACTGGAGTCAATGCCTCAATGGCTTTTGATATATTCGAGTTGGCAGAGCTCGGCAGAAGAGCAAGGTTTGCTGTAACTAATGACTCAGGGCCTATGCATATTTTAGCAGCTGCAAATATTCCTATCTTCGGTATATTTGGCCCCACGGACTGGAGCCGAAACCATGCGTTGGGGCAAGAGGATAACGTTATCGCAACAATATGTGCGAAACCGAACGAAACAAGCCTAGCGAAACTTTCAGTTGAAACCGTAATTGAGGCAATCTCGTCAAAACTATTTTTGTAATAAACGCTCGTACAAAGACTCATATTCAGCAACAACAGATGAAGCCGAATAGTTCTGTTTGAAGCACTCCAAAGCTTTTGCAGCTTTCAAATGTCTCTCCTCAGATCGGATAGTATCAAGGATATCTTCAGCTAAACTGGTAGAGCTTTGTAGATTAGTAAAATAGCCCATATCGGAATCTAATATCTCCAGCGGCCCCTGCGTTTTACTAGACAAAATCGGAATCCCAGATGCCATCGCCTCTAAAACAACGATCCCAAAAGGCTCATCTCTTGAAGGCAAGATAAAGAGATCGCCATCCTTAAGAAACTGAGAGACATCGTCTACCCATCCAACCAAATTAACGACCTCGGTAAGCCCTAACCGATCTATTAATTTAACGAGTTGTTTTTGTTCTGGTCCACCGCCCCCTAAGTCTAATGTGACCGCCTGGCCGCTTTTTCGAACCAGATTAATAGCCTCTAACAACAAATCAAAACCTTTTTTATGTACAAAACGGCCCAACGCTTTTATTTTGAATACGGCCGGCTGACGCCGCTTCCTTTGAACAGAAGCTATGGCAATAGAACTAAAATTCGGAATCTTACATATATTCGTGCTTGGTATGCCCCCAGCGATCAAATAAGCCTCCTGTGCCTTTGTCGTGGGGACGAAACAGTTTACGTTTTTATAATATTTCAAGTTAACCAGATTGTGGGTTTTTACTAAGAGTGGAATCCGATCTTTTTTTGATGCCTTCCCAGCTAACAGTGCAGCTCTAGCGAGGTGCGCGTGAATGATTACACCACTGAACTTTTCTGTCTCTTTCGAGATCACTTTTACAATCCGCCAGTCCCAGGATCCTAAACACGTTACTCCGACAGTTCTGAACATGTTGTTTTCTTTTAGCTTGGGGTAAAGAAATCCGCGCATATCAACTATGGTAAGGACTTCATGACCTCTAGAAACAAGATCCAGTGTTATATCAAGAAAGCTTCGTTCTGCTCCACCAAACCCCCGTGCCAGCATTACCTGTACTATCTTCATTTTATCTCCCCTTTTTGAGGTGGGGCAACATCGCTTCAAAAACAAAATCCGGTGTCAGCTTACCCAAATCATTTTCTGGCGCCACTAACACAGATGACGTCATACTGATCGGCCTGTAACGATCTGGATTTCCTGAGCCAAAAAGTGTAAGTGTTGGCACGCTAAGCGAAGCAGCCAGATGCCCTAAGCCAGAATCATTGCCAATGAAAAAAGAAGATTTAGACAGCAGAACTTTAACTAAACTGAGATTGGTTTTCCCCGTAAAGTCAAAGATGGGTGTCATACTTGTTTCTATTTCTTCCAGGCTATCACCTTCTATTCCAAGCAGTAAAACTGCATCAAATTGACCATCTAATTTAAATATTAACTCACGATACCGGGCGGCTGCCCATTTTTTCCCTGGCCAATTTGCACCCGGTGCCACGGCCAGCCATCGCCCTTGTGGAATAGTAGACACCGCGGCTCGTGCTTTTCGAGCTTCTTCTTTATCAATATAAATTTTACACGGTGGCGTTTTAAACTCTTTATTGAGTAAAGATAAAATCGCACTCATATGCTCTTCCACGGAGTGCTGGGAAACACCACTTCGAGATCTCTTATAAAAACGTCTTTTCCCACGCAAAAGTATTGGTATAAGGTTTGTTCTTAAATCAACAATAAGGTCATATTTTTGCCGCCTTAGCCTTCCGACTAACCGCATGTTTTCCCACAGGGAGGCTTTTTTCCTACGATGATAAGTTACCCCCAAATAAGGGGCACCTAGAAAAATCCCCGAAGACCTTTCGTCTCCGACAATATCAATTACAGAATTTGGGTATAGCTGATGCAAAGTCTCGAATACAGGCGTAGTCATCGCTGCATCACCGATATTGCTTAGGGTTACTACCAGTATCCGATCAAACATTGGAGGGGCCGTTGCTGTCTCATTTACCGATACAAAATTTAGAAAAAATATCGCCCAACATGTCTTCAGTACTATAACGCCCTGAAATTACGTCGAGTGCTTGAATGGCATTTCTGTAATTTTCGGAGACTAACTCGGGACTTTTCAGAAAGGAGTCTTGTGAAATCGAGCGCAAATGCACTAAAGCTTTTTTTAGCGCCACTACATGCCGAGAACGAGCCGTAATTTCATTTTCAGAGATCTCGGCTGTATCGGATGCCGATAGAATTGCACGCCGAAGATCATCTATGCCCTCACCAGTGAGAGCTGAGACAAATACTGGGGTTTGTTCCTGACTAGCGTACTTTAATTTCACCTCTGGATACTGGTCTATCTTATTGAATACTCTTACTGTTTTACAACCAACCGGCGCTTTTAAACCTATCTCCTCTCCAACATAAGGCTCCGAAACTCCCGCGCCCATTAGATGGATTATGATATCAGCGGTGTCCAAGATTTGTATTGTCCGCCTTATCCCCTCTTTTTCTATAACATCATTGCTCTCGTGTATCCCTGCAGTATCGCAAATTCGTACGGGCACACCTTCTATATTTGTATCAAATTCAACAGTATCTCTGGTTGTCCCAGGAATATCCGATACAATAGCTCGATCTGAGTCTGCTAATTTATTTAAAAGTGACGATTTTCCAGCATTTGGAGCACCTGCAATCACCACCTTCAGACCTTCGGTTAAGCGGGCACCGAGCAGAGATCGTTTTTCTAATTTTACCAAGGCAGAAATTAAACATTTGTTCTTGTTCTTCTGCCCCTTTAGTACGTCATTCGAAACGACCTCATCCGAAAAATCAATCGCGGCCTCTAACTCGGCCCTAGTCATTTGTATTTGTTGTATTAACTGTTGGACAATTGCACCAAATTCTCCACTCATAGATCTCTGCGCGGACTTAACCGCCCTGATCGTTTGTGAATTTATCACATCTGCTACAGCCTCTGCTTGAGACAGATCTATTTTGTTGTTTCGAAAGGCCCTTTCTGTAAATTCTCCGGGCCGTGCGATCCTTGCCTGGTGACAACAAAATGCCCTAACGAGCTCGTCTAATATAAGTGGGTTCCCGTGAGCTTGAATCTCAACCAGATCCTCTCCCGTATATGAATGAGGACCTGCATAATAAAGAACAATCCCAGTGTCAATTTTACTGCCTGAGTTATTAATGAAAGCCGACAGAGTTGCATGTCTCACTTTACTGGGAGGAGTTTTACAGATTATTTTGGATATAGTGAATGCTTCCTGCCCCGAAACACGCACAATCCCTATTCCACCTCGACCTGGTGGCGTTGAAACCGCAACAATCGTTTCATCTGTGCTCAATATATTTACACGTAAATCAAGTGCCGTGAGAATTTTCTATCATTCGAGTAATGCGCCATTGCTGAGCAATCGATAACAAGTTATTTACCAACCAATATAACACTAGGCCGGAAGGGAAAAAAGCGAAGAAACCTGTAAACACAAAAGGTAGAATTTTCATAACCTTAGCTTGTGTGGGGTCAATTGGAGCTGGGTTTAGCTTCTGTTGGAACCACATACTAACCCCCATAAGCAAGGGCAGAACATAAAACGGATCCATGCTCGACAAATCAGTGATCCACAAGATAAACGGAGCTTGTCTCATCTCGACACTTTCCAATAAGACCCAGTATAGCGCTATGAAAAAAGGTATCTGAACAAGCATAGGAAGACAACCACCAAGGGGATTGATGCGCTCTTCTTTATAGAGTTTCATCATATCTTTATTTAATTGAGCTTTATCATCTGAATACCGCTCTTTTAGGGCCAAAAGCTTCGGTTGGACACGTCTCATATTTGCCATTGATCTATAGCCGGCAGCTGCCAGAGGATAAAATAAAAGCTTAAGCAGAATAGTTAATATAATGATTGCCCAGCCCCAGTTGTCCAGCTTGTCATTAATAAAATTCAGAACAATGAATAAGGGTTTAGCTATAAACCATAACATTCCATAATCTACTGTTAATTGAAGCCCCGTGGCCAAAGGTTCAAGCAGCTCGTGCCTTTTAGGTCCGGCATAAAAGCTACTAAGCAAGGAACCTTGTTCGTTTACCCCTATAGTTTTAGCTTGACTATAAAACCCAACAGTAAATACTTCTGCCGTGTTTGTTTTGGAGTAATACTGATTCTCCGATTCTTTCTCAGGTATCAATGCAGCAACAAAATAATGTTCCATTACTGCAATCCAAGACTCTTTCGCACTTACATTAATTGGTGCTTTTTCTAAGTCACCATAGTCATACTTTTCATATCTTTTCTCCGGAGTAGAAAGGGCGGCGCCACTAAACAGATATAACATTCCTTGTCTTGATGACTCTTTGTTCCGTTTCAATTGCGCATACTGGTGAACTTTAAGGCTGTCAGGTGACTTGTTGAATACTTTATATTCAATATCTATTAAGTAACTACCTCTTTTGAAAATATAGTTTTTTTGAAGAGTAATCCCCTGTTTATTCGTCCAATACAACGGAACGACTAATTCGTCTTCATCTCTATTAAATTTATAAGCGGTTCTCTCGAAAGAGTAGATGTCATTGTGCGTAGGCAAACCCTTGCTACCGGCTAACCCCCCTTGATGGATAAAGGTGCGGCTTGTTTTATTAGCCAACAGTTCCACTGCGTCGTCTGGTATCTTTGGATCAATCGGATAATCCTTCAAAGTAATGCTATCTAAGGTCCCCCCTTTACTTGAAATAACAACTGACAATAAATCAGTCTCTACTGTAATTTCGGAGTCTGCTTCGGGTTCGAAGGAGGGAATAGGAGACTCAGAATCAGCCTGAAATTGTGGGTCTATGAAGGGGACTGAGCCCCCTGTTTGTGAATTAAATTCTTGCAACTGAGGAACGCCATTCACCGCCTGTGGTGACACATTTACCATATAGTCTTCCTGCCATTTCTGGTAAATCAATAGCCCGAGGAAACTTACCGCTAAAATCAGAAAAAAACGCACATTTTCCATTAGTTTTTACCCTGATTGTTCATATTAATATTGCAAATTGTTTTTTTATCAAGAGAGTAAGCGACTGCACTTTTTATTACCCCAAAGCCTTTCATGTTCGAATTAGGCTTCACATTAAAGAAATAATCCGCCGGAGAAAGGAGAGTTGCATTACACCTGAACGCTTCTCGGATTACTCTTTTAATTTTGTTGCGGACCGTTGCTTTGTTTGAAACGCGCTTACTAACCGACAGGCCTAAGCGAGGATACCCTAAATCATTGGCATAATAGTAAAGGTTAAATGCTTTCGTTTTTTGACATTGCCCTTTTCTCAAAATTCTTTTGAAGTCGTTGCCGGATGTCATTTTCATCTTCCGAGGAAAGACGTTATCGAAAGGAGGTGTTGGCATTAACAAAGCTACTTACGCTGTTAGCTGATGCCGTCCCTTGGCTCGGCGTGCAGCAATTATTCGCCTACCACCCTTAGTCTTCATTCGCGCTCGGAACCCATGTTTCTTGGAACGCTTTAAAGTGTTTGGTTGAAATGTATGTTTCATCTTTAATTAAATCCATAAAAGGGCGCGAATAGTAGTCAGAAAGAGCCCTAAATGTCAAATATAAGAAAGCGCATTAGTTACTCTCCTGCTTGTGGATAAGTTTAAAGAACGCGTATACACTCAAAGCCTTAGTGGTATGAACTTCGTGACTTCTGGATAAAAAACTACCGTGACAAATGAACTTTGGGATAAATGTTTAATACAGCTAGAAAAAGAACTGTCTTCACAGCAGTTTAATACTTGGATCTGCCCTTTACAGGCAGAGATCCACGATCAAATCCTTGAGCTCTTTGCGCCTAACCGCTTCGTTTACGATTGGGTTCAAAATAATCATCTCAATCAGATAAAAGCGATTGTTTCCTCTATTTCCAGCACAAGTATAGCTATCTCACTTAATGTTGGCAGCAGTACCCAAAAAAACTTGGCTTTCCCTGCTAAATACACTGACGCCAGCGCTGCTGAGAAACCCAAGCAGATTAAAACAATAAACCGAAGCCGCGGCTTAAGGAATGAACTAAGTTTTGATTCTTTTGTTGAAGGAAAATCTAATCAACTGGCTCGGGCAGCGTCCTTGCAGGTCGCGAGCAACCCCGGAAAAGCATACAACCCGCTATTTATTTGCGGAGGTGTCGGTCTAGGAAAGACGCATCTAATGCATGCGGTGGGAAACTTAATTAAATCAAATACAAAAAAGCCACTCACTGCTGTTTATCTGCATTCGGAAAGGTTTGTAGCAGACATGGTTAAGGCTCTACAGCATAATAAAATTAACGAATTTAAGAGATACTATCGTTCAGTCGATGCTTTATTAATTGATGATATTCAGTTTTTCTCAGGGAAGGAGCGCTCACAAGAGGAATTTTTCCATACCTTTAATGCCTTGCTTGAAGGGGACCAACAAATAGTACTTACCTGCGATAGATACCCTCGAGAAGTTGATGGTGTAGAGGAGCGACTTAAATCAAGATTTGGCTGGGGCTTAACCGTTGCGGTCGAGCCTCCAGAATTAGAGACTCGTGTCGCAATCCTCATGAAAAAAGCTCAATTGGGCAACATCAACCTTCCTCACGAAGTTGCGTTTTTTATAGGAAAACGTTTTAGATCTAATATAAGAGAGCTTGAAGGAGCGCTACATAGAGTGATAGCGAACGCTCACTTCACTGGAAATCCTATTAATATAGATTTTGCAAAAGAAGCTTTACGAGACCTTTTAGCGATGCAAGACAGATTGGTGACTATGGAAAATATTCAGAAAACGGTCGCTGAATATTATAAAATAAGGGTGTCGGATCTGTTGTCTAAAAGAAGGAGTAGATCTATAGCTAGGCCTCGTCAAATGGCCATGACTTTGTCAAAGGATCTTACTAGTCATAGCCTCCCTGAAATAGGAGATGCTTTTGGCGGTCGAGATCACTCTACAGTAATTCACGCAAACAAAAAAATTGCTGAATTACGTCTTCTTGATAATAAGATTAAAGAAGATTACAGCAATTTAGAAAGAACACTAACTTCATGAGGATAACTTGTTATAAAAAGGGAATGTAAGCGAAAAGAAAAAAAATAGTTTTTTTTATCCTCAGGTTATACACATAATGTGAGGATTATTAACACCCTAAGATCAAGACTAAGCTATTGATACACAGGCATTAAAAACTTATCCCCGCTAAACTGACCCCTAATAACAATAATAATATGAAAATACAGATCTCTAAAGATATATTATTACCAATACTCCAGTCGAGTAATTTGTTTGTTGAGCGGAAGCAGAGCCAATCTATTTTAGCCAATCTTTTGTTTGTGGCGGAAGCAGAGCAGTTGCGGATAACGGCAACCGATCTAGAAGTAGAATTAGTCAGTGAGTTAGGTTATTCGGCTCTAGAAACTGGAAGTATGGTTTTACCGGCCAGGAAATTACTAGAGATCTGTAAGGCACTTCCGAACGACGCTAGTATTCTTATTGAAGACTTTAAAAATCAAGCAAAACTAACTTCTGGTCGTAGTAAATTCACTCTCATGAAACTACCAGCAGAAGAATACCCGGCAACCAGTGAAATAAGTCCTACTTTAAAATTTAATATGCAAAAAAGGGTTCTAATCCAGTTGTTTGAAGAAACTACTTTTTCAATGGCGTCCCAAGATGTCCGTTATTACTTAAACGGATTATTGCTTGAGTTCAATGCAAAACAAATAAGAGCTGTAGCTACTGATGGTCATCGTTTGGCGTTGAGTGAGAAGGAAGCTGAAATAGAAATCGCAGAGGATCTGTCTGTAATTGTCCCTAGAAAGGGAATTTTGGAGTTACTTCGTCTCCTACAAAACAGTGAAGAAGACGAACTAGAGGTGCGGATTAATAAAAGCCATTTAAGCGTACACATTGGTTCTCAACGAATGAAAACCAAGCTGTTAGAAGGTAATTTCCCTGATTATAAGCGTGTAATTCCGCCAGATGCGGGTGATTTCATCCTTGCGGATAGGAATAACTTAAAAGGAGTGCTGACAAGAACATCTATACTCTCCAATGAGAAATTTCGAGGGATTAGACTTAATTTGACTAAAAATTCTATTGTGGCTATTGCTCATAATCCAGAAAAGGAAGAAGCAGAAGAGGAGTTTTCAATAGAATACGATGGGGGAGAATTAGAGGTTGGTTTCAATGTAGCTTATCTACTCGACGTCTTGGGTATTATACGATCTGATATAGTGAGATTGGATATTATTGATGCAAACCATAGCTGTCTAGTCCGTGATCCTGAAAATCTTAAAACACAATACGTGGTAATGCCGATGCGACTTTAGTTGAAGTTATAAGATGCGATTTAAGCAACTAACAATCAATAATTTGCGGTGTTTTGAGCAAATAGAGCTGACGTTAGGGCCTAAGACGACGTTAATTTGGGGAGGAAACGGTACAGGGAAAACAACTCTTCTAGAAGCTCTTAGCCTAGCAGCGTTAGGAAAATCCTTTATTTCTAACAAAACGCAAGATATCGTAAAAAAAGGTGCTCTGGGAGTATCGATTAAAGCAATTATTGAAGACGAAGGTTTAGACGAGTCGACAATTATTGTGCGTAAAACAAAAAAATCTACGGAGATTTTAATAGATCAGCAGGTGTGTAAAAAAGCTTCTTTTTTGGCACAAAGAATACCTACCGTAATCGTTAATTCAAGAGCAGCAAATCTATTAACGGAAGGTCCTAGCAACCGAAGAGCTTTAATTGACAGAACCATGTTCCACGTGGAAC
Source organism: uncultured Gammaproteobacteria bacterium (assembly GCA_938082545.1). GTDB lineage: Bacteria > Pseudomonadota > Gammaproteobacteria > UBA4457. The sequence goes on along the minus strand of CALKCL010000005.1, from coordinate 136,760 downwards.
CAGAATATGTGACTGTGTGGAAGGCTTATAGCAGGGCGTTGCGCCAGAGGAATGAATCATTAAGAAACGGTCGCTTTGGGAAACTCCACGGGGAATGGGATGAGCTGTTGGTGGAGCTGGGAAGCAGTATTGACCGCAGTCGCCAAGAGATAGTTTCTGAAATAAACAAGTCTTTAGCTGGAGACGCCCTAAAAGAGGTCTTTGGCCCTTTAATGTTGAAATATTTTCCAGGGTGGTCAAAAGAAACAGGTTATCGGGCGCATCTGTGTGCGTCAAGAGAAAGAGACCAGAATTTAGGGTACACCTCAGTAGGCGTTCACCGTGCAGATGTGTCGTTTCATGCTCCACACGGAGCGATAGCACCGGAGCTGTCGCGAGGGCAGGCTAAATTCTTGGTGTGTGGAGTTTTGTTGTCATTGGCGGATTTTATTACAAGTAAAACAGCAAAAAATCCGGTAATATTGGTAGATGACCTAGCGGCAGAGCTTGATGATAGATTAATACAGTTGGCCATGGAAGGTTTTGGAAAACAAAAAGGGCAAACTGTTTTTACGGCGATACGAGAAGAAGAGCTTTTAGGGTTTTCTCATGATATAGAAAAAGTGTTTCACGCGGAACAACTTCATAAAAGATGTCCACACTAACTGGAGAATAGCATGACCTACGATGCATCTAACATTAAGGTACTCAAAGGACTTGATGCGGTTAAGAAACGACCTGGCATGTATATCGGGGATACTGATGACGGGACAGGTTTGCACCACATGGTGTTTGAAGTCGTAGATAATAGCGTCGATGAAGCTTTAGCAGGTCACTGTTCCTCAGTCGATGTAACTATAAATGTTGATGGATCTGTGACAGTCGTGGACGACGGCAGGGGAATTCCTGTTGATTTCCATGAAGAAGAGCAGCGATCTGCAGCTGAAGTGATCATGACCACACTTCATGCTGGCGGGAAGTTTGATCCGAACTCCTACAAAGTCTCTGGGGGATTGCATGGAGTCGGGGTTTCGGTGGTCAATGCACTTTCCTCGGCGCTTACATTAACAATTTATCGAGGCGGGAAAGTCTGGGAGCAAAAATATTCTGAAGGCGATCCTCTTGCTGACTTACAAGCTGTAGGAGAATCCGATAAAACAGGGACAATGATCCAGTTTCTTCCAAGCGAGAAAACGTTTACTAATGTTTTGTTTGTTTATGAGCCGCTAGAGCATCGACTAAGGGAGCTCGCATTCTTGAACTCTGGGTTGAAAATATCGCTAACTGACGCAAGAACAGGCAAAAGCGAAACATTTCAATATGAAGGTGGGATTGCCATCTTTGTAAAACATCTTAATAGGGGCGTTACGGCGTTGCATGAGGATGTTATTTACATTACCTCAGAAAAAGATGAAATCACGGTCGAATTAGCTTTGCAGTGGACGCCTAATTACCATGAGAATATTTCGTGTTTTACAAATAATATCCCACAGAAAGACGGTGGAACGCACCTCTCTGGTCTTCGTGCCGCACTAACAAGAACGTTAAATCAGTACATTGACAAGCTAGGTCTTGCGACAAAAAACAAAGTGTCGGTAACCGGTGATGATGTTAGAGAGGGTCTGACAGCTATATTATCTGTAAAAGTGCCTGATCCTAAATTTTCGTCCCAAACGAAAGATAAGCTGGTGTCCAGCGAAGTCAAAGGAGTCGTTGAGTTTGTAGTGGCGGATAGGCTGAACGATTTTCTTCAGGAAAACCCTCAAGATGCTAAAATTGTCATGGGGAAAGTAATCGAGGCAGCTAGAGCAAGAGAAGCCGCTCGAAAAGCTCGGGAGCTTACTCGGAGGAAAACAGCGCTTGATATAGCAGGGCTTCCCGGGAAATTGGCTGATTGTTCAGAAAAAAACCCAGAGAAGTGTGAAATTTTTATTGTCGAAGGAGACTCAGCTGGAGGGTCTGCAAAACAAGGACGAGACAGAAAGAATCAAGCGATACTTCCTCTAAAAGGGAAAATATTAAATGTTGAAAAAGCTAGAGCCGACAAAATGTTGGCGTCGGTTGAAATTGGGAATCTAATTACGGCTTTGGGTTGCGGAATATTAGACGAATATAATATTGATGCGCTTAGATATCATAAAGTAATAATTATGACAGATGCTGATGTGGACGGCTCGCACATCCGAACACTGCTACTTACTTTTCTATATCGACATTACCGAGAGTTAATTACTAGAGGGCATATATATATTGCTCAACCCCCATTATATAAGGTTAAAAAAGGGAAGCAGGAGCGCTATTTAAAAGACGATGCAGAGCTTGATGACTATTTTATGTCTTCGGCAACAGCTGATATTGCATTGCAGCTGCCTACAGGCTTGCTATCTAAAGACGAGCTTCTAGAAGAAAGTAAAAAATATTTGTTGCTGAAAAAAATTATAGCCAAACTTGAGCATAATCTTTCCAGTATTATGCTCGATGCAGTAAAAACCGCCAAAAACCCCGACTTTATAAATGACAATAGCGAAGAAAAAGTGGTTTCTTGGAGTGAAGAGATGAAAACCATTATTCAAAAGAACCTTAATACAGAGAGAGCTGTCGATGCAGTAGTTCAGTATGAAAGCAGCACTAGTTTCTCGATAAACTTTGCGTTTATACAAAATGGTTCGCTAGTTCACAAAGAAGTAAAGCAAGATTTTCTATTTGGTTCTGACTACCAGCAAATTAGTCGACTAAGCGCTGATTTTGACAGCGAACTTGGAGAGGGGTCTTATATTTCAAAAAATGACGGTACCCAAAACCCGATCAGTTCTTTAACAGATGCTTTTGATAAGTTATTGTCTGCTGCGCAGCGAGGGGTCTATGTTCAGCGCTATAAAGGATTGGGTGAAATGAATCCTGATCAGCTATGGGAAACGACAATGAACAACGAAACAAGGCGATTACTACAAGTGACCGTAAACTCTTTTGACACGGCAAATAAAATATTTAGTGATTTGATGGGAGACGAAGTTGAGCCAAGGCGCGACTTTATTGAAAAGCATACGGAAATGGCAAGGAACGTCGATATATAGGGTTTTAACAAAAGTGACTACTTACTTTTTTAGCATCACGGGCTGAATTAAAAATAGTCATGGCTCGAAGGTACACTTTTTGGTAATCTATTTTCTTTACAAGCATAAGCAGTCTTCAATATGTTGGCTTGCTATAGTGAAGGAGTTCCATCCAAATGTCCGCAGTTCTAAATACGGTTAAGCAAAAACCCTCCCCTTTAAAAAAAGAGTGGTCTCGGGATGAGGTACAAGAACTTTTCACCCTACCATTCAACGACTTGGTTTTTAAGGCTCAAACGACACACCGAGAGTTCTTTGATCCGAACGAAATTCAGTTAAGCACATTAATGAATATAAAAAGCGGAAAGTGTCCTGAAGATTGCGCTTACTGCCCTCAAAGCGCACGATTTAACACCGACGTCGATGTGACCCCTGTGCTTGACCTTGACACTGTTTTAGCGTCTGCAGTAGCGGCAAAAGCCGCAGGAGCGACCCGCTTTTGCATGGGCGCGGCTTGGCGTAGCCCTAAAGATAAAGATTTAGATGCGGTCATCCCTTTGATTGAAGGCGTTAGAGGCTTAGGTCTTGAGACTTGTGTGACATTAGGAATGCTTAATGAAATGCAAGCAAAAAGGCTGGCTAACGCCGGTTTGGACTATTACAACCATAATCTGGATACCTCTCCTGAATTCTATGGCAAGGTGATTACTACAAGGACCTACCAAGATAGGCTTGACACATTAGAGAACGTCAGAGACGCAAATATTAATGTTTGTTGTGGCGGAATTGTTGGCTTAGGCGAAAGTGTTGAAGACCGAGCAGAGCTTCTGCGGCAACTTGCGAACCTTCCTGTGCCCCCAGAATCAGTACCTATAAACCTTCTTGTGAAGGTTGAGGGTACACCGCTTGCAAATGCTGCTGAAGTACATCCCTTGGATTTTGTTAAAACAATAGCTGTTGCCAGGATATTAATGCCGTCTTCTTTCGTAAGATTATCTGCTGGCCGAACGAATATGACTGATGAGACTCAAGCATTGTCTTTTTTTGCCGGTGCAAATTCCATTTTTTATGGTGATGAGTTGTTAACGACAGACAACCCATTAGTAGCTGCGGACAACAAGCTATTTGAAACATTGGGACTGAAGGCATCAGCAAACACTCATAGTTGATTCTAAAATCCACGTGACAGACAGGTTCCTTAACCGAGTGCAATCTCAAATAGAGGACGCTCGTGCTCGTCTTTTGCTAAGAGAGCTGGATTGTCGGCAATCTATGCAAGCGGCAGAAACGATTATAAATCATCAAAAAGTCGTCAACTTCACTAGCAATGATTATCTAGGACTGGCTTCGGACCCTTCCGTTATTGACCGTGTTAGTCAGGAACTGCCTGTTTACGGTTTTGGTTCAGGATCTGCCGCGCTATTATCTGGCCGTTCTTCTCTGCATGAAGAATTAGAGGTTAGACTATCAGCATTCGTAGGAGCAGAATCAGCGCTTTTGTTTTCGTCTGGGTACATGGCAAACTTAGGAGCTATTCAGGCGCTTACGGGTGCTAAGGATATGATTTTTCATGATAAATTAAACCATGCCTCACTTATCGATGCTGTTATAGCGAGCGGTGCAAAGCACAAGCGTTATCCGCATTGCTCGATTCCAAAGATCCCCGATATGGGCAACAATACTGACGGAGTTCCATTCCTTCTGTCTGAGTCAGTCTTTAGTATGGATGGAGATGTCGCAGATCTTGCGGCTCTTTCGAAAACAGTCAGTTCTATTTATGGGGTTTTTTATATTGATGATGCCCACGGCTTTGGGGTTATTGGACAAGGCAAAGGGGCGGGAGGAATCATAGATTATCGCGCTGAAGGCTCAATGACCATCGGCATGGTAGCTTTTGGGAAATCGCTGGGTTCTTTGGGGGCGGCTATTGTCGGCCCTAAAGAGGTTATTAACTTGCTTGTGCAAAAAGCTAGAACTTTTATTTATGATACGGCATTGCCCCCCGTTTGTTGTGCAGCCGCCTTGGCGGCCCTAGACGTCATAGCAAATAAAGCGGCACTGCGTAACAAGCTATACGCAAATATCGAGTATTTTCGTGCTCTGGCAAAGACCTCAAATTTTCCAGTTATGCAGAGCGAAACGCCAATACAGCCGATTTTAGTTGGCGACGAATTAGTCGCACTTCAGGTCGCTGAGCAGCTCTTGATTGATGGCTTTTACGTCAAGGCCATACGCTTTCCTACGGTCCCGAAAGGGACTGCCCGAATTCGCGTCACTCTCACAGCGGCGCATAGCAAACAACACATTTTCTTGTTATGCGAGAAATTAAAGGCTGTTTTTGCAAGATGACTACCTTAGAGACTAATAAGATAGATAAGCTGGCAATGAAAGCACGTTTTAACCGCGCGGCAGTGACTTATAGCCAACACGATTTCCTTCAGAAAGAAGTTGTTTTAAGAACCCTTCAGCAGTTGGATTACCTCCGGATAACACCCGGAAATATTATTGACCTTGGATCTGGAACAGGAACGGGCTCTAAAGCGCTGAGTAAAAAATTTAAAAAAGCCCATATTTTCCAATTAGATATCGCTCTTTCTATGCTTAATTATGCAAGAGCACAAGCCAAATTTCCAAATCGTTGGTTTCAAAAAAAGCGGATGGTTTGTGGAGATATCGAGAACTTGCCTATAGCTGATAGGTCCTTCGACTTGGCTTTTTCTAGTCTGGCCCTCCAGTGGGGGATGCAGCCCGATCTTTGCTTTCGAGAGGTACGCCGAGTAATGAATCCAGGAGGACTTTTCTTGTTTTCTACGTTGGGGCCTGACACTTTGCGAGAGTTACGGCAGTCTTTTGCAGCTATTTCAGATACCCCACATGTTAACGGCTTTCTGGATATACATGATGTGGGGAACCTTTTGTCATCGAATGGTTTTAGTGATCCTGTACTAGAAGCGGATCGAATAACGGTTGAGTATGACGACTTACGAAGTTTAATGAGGGATTTAAAGGGGATAGGCGCATCCAATGTGTCCCAGCAAAGAAGCCGAGGATTACTGGGCAAGCAAAAATTAGTAAAATTAGAGAAGGAGTATGAGTTGTTTAGACGCAAAGATAAGCTACCGGCAACCTATGAAGTAATAATCGGCCACGCTTGGGCTCTAGATAATTCCCACGGGAAGGGACAGCAAGAGCATACTTTTCCTCTAGATAAATTAAGACGCCGCCGGTGACTGTTTTTGTTACAGGGACGGATACTGGCTGTGGCAAAACCTACATTAGCGGCCTTTTACTCAGAGCAGCGATTTTTTCGGGTTACAGCGCATGCGGTATGAAGCCTGTCGCTACTGGTTCACAGCAGGGCGAGAACGAGGACGTTGCTAAGTTGTTAGTAGCGTCTTCCGTAAAAATGCCTCTTAAAGACAGAGCGGTTTATTCTTTTGAGCCGCCCTGCTCTCCACATATCGCCTCAAGTCAGGTGGGAAAGATTATATCTTTCCCCAAGATAGAAGAAGCCTATAAAAAATGTGCATCGGAAGCTGATGTAGTTGTAGTCGAGGGAGTCGGCGGATGGAAGGTGCCGCTCGGCCAAGGTTTGTTTGTGGAAGATTTAGCTTTGTTTTTGAAGTTGCCCGTGGTGTTGGTCGTAGGAGTTAAGTTAGGTTGTATTAACCATGCGGTTTTAGCGGCGGAATCAATTGTTGATTCGGGCGTTCCTTTTGTGGGGTGGGTTGCTAATCAAACAGAATTAGATCTGTATGCGGCAGACGATGTGGTGAGTTTTTTAAGCCAAAGCATCGAGGCGCCTCTTCTTTTTCGCACAAGGTGGGGGGTTCCTCTTGAGCAGTCGTATGGGAAGGCCTCCTTTTTTATAGAGAGTCTTCATAGAGGCGCAACTTTATAGTGGCTTCTTGCTCGGGAGAGAGATAAACCACATTTTGTGGTTAACGCGAGAATAAAAAGAAGGTAACATGGACCTCGCTGATGATCCCTGCGGAGATCTTCAGCGTAAAATTTATTGAGAAGCTAGCGTAATACTTAATGTAGAATAGCGACTCTAAAACAGATTAAATAGGGCATCCTCAACATAAACTTGCGTGCCTTGGTTGAGCCAAATGGTGCGGAGACGGAACTAAATGAACTTTTTAAAGAAATATGCTTCTTATGCGTTTTTATCCTTCAGTGTCTTTCCTCTTTCAGTTTTTGCTGATTGGGGGCTGAACTTACCCAGGGGGGTGACTCCTTTTAGTCAAGAGATTTACGATCTCCATATGTATGTGCTCTGGATTATGTGTGCTATAGGAGTTGTCGTTTTCGGCGCCATGTTCTATTCGATACTGGTGCATCGGAAGTCTCGTGGGGCCAAAGCGGCAAATTGGCATCACAGCACACAAGTAGAGATTGTTTGGACAGTTATACCTTTCGTCATACTTATAGCAGTCGCTGTTCCTGCAACGCGCTCTTTGATAATGATGGAAGATGTGGGCGATGCAGATATGACCATTAAGGTCACGGGTTATCAGTGGAAATGGCACTATGATTACATTGGCACAGAAGTGGACTTTTTTAGCACGATTGAAGAAAAATCAAACAGCGCTCGACGACGTGGCTCCAACATCGATCCTTTTGAAGTAGAGCATTATTTGCGCGATGTAGACAACTATGTTGTCGTTCCCACAAATAAAAAAATAAGGTTCTTAACCACAGCAGGAGACGTAATACATGCTTGGTGGGTACCTGCGCTCGGCTGGAAGAGAGATGCAATTCCCGGATTTATAAACGAATCTTGGGCATTCATAAAAGAACCCGGAGTATATCGTGGACAATGCGCTGAGCTTTGCGGGAAGGATCATGGGTTTATGCCGATTGTGGTTAGAGCCGTGCCTGAGGGCGAATACATTGCCTGGGTCGAGCAACAATCACAGGCAAGGGCCCTTGCAAGCGAGCAAAAGAATTCGAGAAATATTTTGGCTAGAACGCGAACTGATCAGTGAAGGTAGCCTAGAATGAAAAAAAAATTTTTCACTACAACAGAAACTAATTTAGAGGTTAGATCATGAGTGAGGCCGCGGCGCACGACCACCACGACGCACAATCCACCGGATTAATGCGTTGGTTAACGACAACAAACCATAAAGACATCGGAACGCTATATTTACTATTCTCTCTTACGATGTTTTTTATCGGCGGTTCCATGGCAATGGTTATTAGGCTTGAGCTGTTTCAGCCTGGCCTGCAGTTTGTTGACCCGCAATTTTATAATTCAATGACCACCATGCATGCGCTGATTATGATCTTTGGGGCAGTCATGCCTGCGTGGACTGGTTTTGCTAACTGGATGATCCCGATCATGATCGGCGCGCCTGACATGGCGTTGCCTCGATTAAATAACTGGAGCTTCTGGATTCTTCCTTTTGCCTTTTTGATGTTGCTGAGTACGTTATTCATGCCTGGTGGCGCTCCTGCAGGAGGTTGGACAATGTACCCTCCTTTGGTTTTGCAAACGGGCGATGCATTTCCTTATTTAATTTTTGCGATCCATTTCTTGGGAGCGTCTTCAATTGCAGGGGCAATCAATGTAATTGCGACTGTTTTTAATATGCGCGCCCCTGGTATGACCTTAATGAAATTGCCGCTATTTGTTTGGACTTGGATCATCACTGCTTTCTTATTGATAGCATCCATTCCAGTTCTAGCCGGAGCAGTGACTATGCTGCTGACGGATAAGTATTTTGGAACAGCATTTTTTAGTGCGGCAGGTGGCGGAGACCCTGTGATGTTTCAGCATATTTTTTGGTTTTTTGGCCATCCGGAAGTGTATATTCTAATCTTGCCGGCCTTCGGTATTGTTTCTGCGATTATTCCTACTTTTGCTAGAAAGCCGCTTTTTGGCTATAGCTCTATGGTTTATGCGACCGGCGCGATTGCTTTCCTATCTTTTATTGTTTGGGCGCATCATATGTTCACTGTTGGGATGCCCTTGGCAGGAGAGCTCTTCTTTATGTACACGACGGTGCTGATTGCGGTCCCAACTGGCGTGAAAATTTTTAATTGGGTAGCCACTATGTGGCGTGGCTCAATGACTTTTGAGACCCCCATGCTCTTTGCCTTAGCTTTCGTAGTTTTATTTACTATAGGTGGTTTTTCGGGACTGATGTTAGGCGTTACGCCGGTAGACTTTCAATACCATGATACCTACTTCGTCGTAGCTCATTTTCATTATGTCTTGGTTACTGGCGCCGTCTTTGCTCTGATGGCAGGGACATATTTTTGGCTGCCTAAGTGGACGGGACACATGTATAACGAAACACTAGGCAAATGGCACTTTTGGTTATCTACTATTTCTGTAAATGTGTTGTTTTTCCCGCAGCATTTTCTGGGTTTATCAGGAATGCCGCGGCGAATCCCAGACTACGCAGTGCAGTTCTCTGATTTTAATATGGTTTCTAGTATTGGCGGTTTTATTTACGGGGCCTCGCAAATTCTGTTTGTAGTCGTGGTCGTTAAATGTATTCGTGGCGGAAAGAAAGCGACCGATCAAGTTTGGGAAGGAGCTCAGGGCCTGGAATGGACATTGCCCTCTCCACCACCGTTACACAGTTTTACTGAGGCTCCAGATCCTAGTTCTATAACTGGTGGGAATCGATAGAGATTGTGAGTCAAAAAGACAACGATTTAAGTTTTCGACGGAAACGAGTCCTTAAAACGGCTCTTTTTCTATCGCTTGTGGTTATCGTCGTCTATGCATGGGGGATATTGTCTTATCTCTAAAAATTCATGAGTAATTCAGAACTAAAAAGAGCGAATCGAAAAACTGCGATAAAGTTGGTCTTAGCGACGACCACGATGTTCTTCTTTGGATATGCTTTAATTCCTCTCTATGATGTTTTTTGTGAAGTAACAGGGTTAAATGGAAAAACAGGCAGGCTGAGCTCTCAGGAAGTTTCGCAAATGGCTCCTGATGAGTCGCGGCTAGTAGAGGTTGAGTTTGTTGCCAGTGTTGGTGCTGATTTGCCGTGGAAATTTTATCCACTGGTAGCAAAAATCAGTGTAGTCCCTGGTGTAGAGACGCAAGTAGACTTTATGGTAGTAAATAATGCGCAATATGCAGTCACTGGAAACGCTGTGCCCAGTGTGGCGCCTAATGAGGCAGCGAAGTACTTTAGTAAGACAGAGTGCTTTTGTTTTACGAAGCAGTCCTTAAAGGCAGGTGAATCTAGGAAAATGCCTGTGAGGTTTGTTGTGGACCCTGATATACCCAGAGGCGTGTCCTTGCTAACATTAGGCTACACCTTTTTTGAGGCCTTAGATACGGCCGGCTTATATCCACCCGAACATACTTATATCAACTGACAATGAGAGATACTGGAACTATGTCGAATACAAACGCAGATTATTACGTCCCCCATTCTAGTCATTGGCCTATTACCGCAACAGTCGCGATATTTACTATGTTTGTAGGAGGGGCAAGTTTTTTAAACGGCGGAGAAGTCGGTGTTTATATTTTGGCTATAGGACTTGCCTTATTTGTTTACATGTTATTTGGTTGGTTTGGGACAGTTATCGGAGAGAGTGAAGCCGGAACGTTTAATGGGCAAGTGGATATTAGCTTTAGAATGGGTATGGGATGGTTTATCTTTTCTGAAGTGATGTTTTTTGCCGCATTTTTTGGGGCACTTTACTACGCTAGAATGTATTCAGTCCCCTGGTTGGGAGGGGAAGGATCTGGTGCTGCAACTAATCAGTTTCTCTGGCCAGAATTTGCTACTGCCTGGCCCCTGCTTCAATTGCCGGAGGCTTATGCTTTTTCCACATTTAAAGAAACGATAGGTGCGTGGGGTGTTCCGTTTTACAACACTATGATATTGCTGACCAGTGGCGCGACTTGTACATGGGCGCATTGGGGCCTAAAGATCGGCAGTAGAAAGCATTTGATTGCGGGTTTGTCTGTTACTGTCGCGCTGGGAATTATCTTCGTGATAATGCAAGCTGTGGAGTATGGACACGCCTACAATGAGCTTGGTTTAACACTGAACTCGGGAATTTATGGGGCTACATTTTTTCTGTTGACGGGTTTTCATGGTTTCCACGTCACTATGGGCACGATAATGTTGGCGACGATTTTAGGAAGATGCATCAAAGGTCACTTCACACATGAGCGACATTTTGGTTTTGAAGCATGTGCTTGGTATTGGCACTTTGTTGATGTAGTTTGGATTGGGTTGTTTATATTTGTATATTGGATATAGGCGTTCTAACCATTTGGCGCGATTAATCCTAATTGGTTTAGAACCAGAAGCATAATTATCAGTCCAAATGATAAGGCTACACGCACAGTGAGCGCTTTCACGGTGCTGGTCCCTTTAGGGTTTTTCCCTCGAAAAAGGTTCAGACCTGCTGCCCCTAGGGCGACTAATATGAGAAGAAATGCGCCAATGATGATGCATTTTATGAGTAACGTGTCAGACATATGAGGGATTCCAATTTAATTGCCTCATTATTGGCTAATCCACTTAGGAAATCCAACTTTGATCTTGAGACAGACAATATTGATCTTGCTTTTTTTGCTCGGATTCTCTGCTCTGTGCGGTCTCGGAGTTTGGCAGCTAAAAAGGGCTGAGTTGAAAACCGAGAGGTATGCGCTTTTCACAGAGCGGCTTAAAAGTGCGCGGGTTGAAATGAGTGAGTTGGTGAGTGCTTCTGATGTAACTTGGAGGCCGGTAATGTTAACTGGTACATATTTGGGCATTAATGTTCTTTTAGATAATCGTGTGTTGAACACTAAGGCCGGATATGAGGTATTTAGCCTTTTCGACATAAAAGAATACGGCACAGTTTTAATTAATCGAGGTTGGTCTTCCAATGGTGGAGATCGTTCCATATTGCCTAAGCTACCTTTGCCTCGAGGCGAGGTCAATCTTGCAGGTTATTTTGGTCCTATCCCTGCTAGTGGTATTGCTTTTCATGAGAGCGTGTCGAATATTGAAAGGTTGTCCGCTCAGAGCTTTCGTGTTCAGCATATTAATTGGTCTGAGATTGGAGCTGTTCTGGAAGGTGTTTCTCTCAAACCTTTTATTATTTATATCGATGCCGGAGGCCCCGGCGCGTTAAAAATTGAACGTAAAACACCCGGTTCGGGTGCAGATAAGCACCAAGCATATGCAGTGCAATGGTTCTGTATGGCGATTGTATTAGCAATCATTGGTCTGATTAATTTTCGAAGGAGATAAGCGTTGTTTTCAAAATCGGGTGTCTTTTCATCTCGTTTAATTGGCTTTTTAGTAGTTGCGGCTTTTGTCGCGCCGATATTGATGGCGTGGTGGATGGTCCGGACTCCAAGCTTGCTTTCTGATATGGGATTGCTTAACAGGGGAGCCTTGGTGTCACCGCCTATTGATATTCGACTATCAGAGCGATATGGAGCATTACGCGACTTAGAGATAGCTCCAGGAGAATGGGCTATTGTTTATTTTACTGATTCGCGCTGTGAGGATAATTGTTTAGAAACACTCAATTTATTGAGCACAATTCGTATCCTTCTAGGTCATTCTGGGACGAGAGTCCAGATAAATGGACTGTTTGCCTCTGGAAATGCAGAACAATTGGGCTATTTAAACGATAGTGATGCTTTGACAAGCCTGTCAACTGAGCTTGCCGTCCGTACAGAGATTGCGACAGTTACATCTGGGATATTTTTTCTAGACTGGCGCGGACAAATAGTTAGCTATTTTCCAGAGAACGCTGACCCCGCCGATATCAAGAAAGATATTAAGCGCTTATTACGTGCGTCTAAGTTGGATTGATGAATGAGTAGTTTATGTAAAAATTTAGGCTTAGTGCTATTGTTATTGGCTGTGGTTGTTATTTTATATGGTGCTTATGTTCGGCTTACAGATGCTGGCCTCGGCTGCCCGGATTGGCCCGGCTGTTACGGTCAATTAACAGCGCCAAGCCCTGATAAACCTACCGTTGTAGAAGATAGCCCCTTAGTTTTTGACGCAGTGGAGATTGGAAAAGCGTGGCGGGAAATGATACATCGGTATTTGGCGAGCGCTCTTGGTTTTGGCATTCTTGTTTTAGCTTTACTAACTTGGACCGTACGTCGAAAAAACCGGTACAGTAGTAAAGTTCCCTATATTTTGCTGCCTCTTGTTGTTTTTCAAGGGGTCTTAGGAATGTGGACAGTGACGCTGCTTTTGAAGCCGCTAGTGGTCACCGCCCATCTTTTAGGAGGATTGGCAACTTTGTCGATTTTATATTGGTATTTCCTGTCATGTCGTTACGCAGTGGCTGTTGTGCCACAAGATAAAAAATTAAATATTTTGGCTTGGTTCGGTCTATTCATAGTAGTTAGTCAGGTATTTCTAGGGGGCTGGACTAGCACAAACTATGCGGCTTTAGCTTGCACTGAATTGCCCCGGTGCCATGGACTTTGGCTGCCACTTGAGCAGCTAGATAGCGCATTTGTTCTGTGGAGAGGGCTCGGTGTAAATTATGAATTTGGTGTTCTTGACACACCTGCTCGAGTCTCGATACATGTTGTTCATCGCATTGGAGCAGTTGTTGTGACATTATTTTTAGGCTTCTTAGTTTGGAGAACCCTAAGGTGTGAACTATCCCAAGTCCGAAAAATTGGCCTGGCGATAGGCTCGGCACTGCTTTTACAATTGTCATTAGGCATTGCGAATGTACTGGGTGGGCTGCCGATATTTGTTGCAGTAGGACATAATGGTGGTGCTGGATTGCTATTACTTACTATAGTGTCGCTTATTTATTTTACTTCCCGTCGAGATGCTCATGGCCTTTGAAAACCCTACATCATTTACTTTTGCCCACTGGAGTGATTATGCGGCTCTGTGCAAGCCGCGGGTAGTTGGGCTGATTGTTTTTACTGCCGTTATTGGCATGTTTCTGTCGACTCCAGAAGGCGTTGATATTTTCTTGTTAATTGCCGCGACAGTGGGTATTGGATTGGCGGCAACCTCTGCTGCCGCCTTGAACCATGTGATAGATAGTCGTGCTGATGCTCTTATGGAGCGAACGCGAAACCGCCCTCTACCCCAAGGCGGTTTAACTCGGCGACATGCACTATTTTTTGCTATCACGATGGGCGCGGTGGCGATGTATATATTAATTGTATTTGTAAACGCTCTTACAGCCGCTCTAACGTTTGCGTCTCTTATAGGTTATGCAGTGATCTATACGATGTATTTGAAGCATGCCACGCCGCAAAATATTGTTATAGGTGGAGCTGCTGGAGCTGCACCTCCCGTGCTTGGTTGGACTGCTGTGACAGGGACAGTCGACCCTCATGCGCTTTTGCTCTTTTTGATAATTTTCGTATGGACTCCACCCCACTTTTGGGCTTTGGCAATTTATCGCAGAGCGGACTATGCAAAAGCCTTGATCCCTATGCTTCCTATCACACATGGAGTTACTTATACGCGTCAGCAGATCCTTTTTTACTCGATTATTTTAGTGATAGTTACCATTCTTCCCTACTTGACTTATATGAGCGGACTTATATATCTCGCAGGAGCTATTGTGTTGAATATAGTGTTGCTATTCTATGTAGTAAAGATGCAATTTGACCATTCAGATGAGCTTGCAATGACAGTGTTTCGCTACTCGATTGTATATCTCACTCTTTTGTTTTGCTTTTTCTTTGCCGACCACTATTGGAGCGACTTGAGCTTCTTTATTCGGAATAGTACTTAGCTTTCTATAAGATTAAGTCTTCTGGCTTGGGTAACGATTTTTTTATGGCCATAAAGGCATTTTTTTCCAGCTGACGGACTCTTTCAGCAGATATGCTGTATCTAGATGCCAACTCACGCAGTGTGTTTTTAGGGTCTCTTAACCAGCGGCTAACGACTATGTCACGACTTCTTTCGTCCAGACACATTAATGCTTTACCTAGGCTTTGTTTTCCAAGATGAGCTCTTTCGTTTTTTTCTATTCCTGTACTGGGTTCGAACCGCATGTCTTCTATGAAGCTTTCAGGAGAGAAGTCTTCATCTGTTTCGGTCGTGCTAGCGAACGGAAGGTCACTCGCGCTGAGTCGCAGTTCCATGCCTGCAACATCATTTTCCTCTACATCTAAGTCGGAGGCGATTTCGGCTTTTTCAGCCGTAGATAACCAGCTTAGACTTTTTTTCAGGCTTCTCAGGTTAAAAAAAAGTTTCCTTTGAGCTTTTGTTGTGGCCATTTTTACTATTCGCCAATTTTTTAGTATGAACTCACTAATACTTGCCTTTATCCAATGGGCTGCAAAGGCTGCCAGGCGTGTCCCTACACGGGGATCAAATTTTTTCACTGCCTGCATTAGGCCGATATTACCTTCTTGGATTAGGTCATTTTGAGCTAACCCGTAGCCGTTATATTGGCGTGTAATTTTAACGACGAATTTTAGGTGAGCGAGTACTAACTTTCGAGCAGCCTCAACATTGCCGTCATCCATCAGTTGAAATGCCAACGTTTGTTCTTCCGCGAAAGTTAGCATTGGAATTTTGTTTACAGATGATATATAGGTTTCTAGTGAGCCTGCACTGGAAACTAAGTTAGGACTTAAGTTGCTGTTCATCATTAGATCCTCCAATAAGCATTGAAGTATTTTAGCACTCAAGGAGGTTGAGTGCCAAGAATTTTGTTTTTGGTGCGGTCCTTCCGCTTAAAACTCGTTCAGTAAGGTGTTAACGTATCTTTCGGCTGTGAATTCCAAAAGACTTTCAGCGCTTTCTCCAACTCCGATATATTTTATAGGCAACTTGAATCGTTCTACTAAATCAAAAACAACACCTCCTTTTGCGGTGCCATCTAGTTTCGTAATGACTATTCCAGTTATCCCGATTTTTTCTATAAAAATCTGAGCTTGGTTGATTGCATTTTGACCGGTTGTGCCATCGAGAACGAGCAATGTTTCGTGGGGCGCTGATACGTCCTGCTTGGCTAACACACGCTTTATTTTTGCTAGCTCTGCCATGAGGTCGGGCTGTGTGTGCAGTCTGCCCGCGGTATCAACCAATAATATGTCTGCTTTTTCCCTTAGTGCTCTGTTGTGGGCCTCATAAGCTAGAGAAGAAGGGTCACCGTTTTCTTTGGCGGTAATTACTTGCACTCCTATAGATTTCCCCCAGGACTCTAGTTGTTCAGATGCAGCAGCCCGGAAAGTGTCACCGGCTGCTAATATCGTTGCTAGGCCTTTATTCTTCATTTGCAATGCGATTTTAGAGATAGTAGTAGTTTTACCCGCTCCATTGACTCCAACTAGTAAGACAACCTTAGTCTTTTCCTCTTCTGCTCGAGGATCTAAACTACCCTCAGCTGGCGCCAGAATCCTGATCATCTCTGTTCGCATGGCTTTGATCGCTTGATCCTTAGACGTAGTATTTTTGATTTTTCGGATAATCTTTTCGGTGGCAGAAAAACCGACATCACTGGCTAATAACAGATTTTCTGCTTCTTCCAGCAAGGCCAAATCTAATTTTTTGTTTAATTTAAAGGCATCGCTCAGACGTTCGGTAAGAAATTTAAACATGTGGCTACTTCTAATGTGAAATTTTGGTTATATGTGAAACATATTTAATTAATAAGACTCATTTTCTGGGTTTGAGTCGACTACAATAGCATAGCATTTGTAGCAGAATTTTTAGATTACTGTTTTCAGAAGGAGCTTAGATTATGGGATTAAAAGTTTTTTGTTTAGTAGGTGTCTGGTTACTTTTCGCTAGCGCGGCGAGCGCGGCACAAAAAAGTCAAGAATTCAAATTTGAAAATGGATTGAAGCTAATCGTACAAGAGGACCATCGGTCACCGGTGGCTGTTGTTCAAACATGGTATCGCGTCGGATCGTCATACGAATATGATGGAATCACCGGGGTTTCGCATGCGTTAGAACATATGATGTTCAAAGGAACGCCAACATATCCCGATGGAATGTTTTCAGAAATAGTGTCTTCTAGAGGCGGCCTCGAAAATGCATTTACGAGCTATGACTACACTGCTTATTACCAACAGTGGGCTGCAACAAATATTGAAAAGAGCTTCGAACTTGAGTCTGATCGAATGAAAAACCTTACTTTAAACAGTGAGGAGTTTTCCAAGGAGATCAACGTAGTTTTAGAGGAACGACGACTCAGAACGGATGACAACCCCCAAGCCTTAGCCTCTGAGATAGCTCGTGCAACTACCTTCCAGACAAGCCCTTATCGTTATCCTATTATTGGTTGGGAAGCGGATATTAAGGGGATGTCAGTCGATGATTTAACGGACTGGTACGTGAAATGGTATTCTCCGAATAATGCCACACTCGTTGTGGTGGGCGATGTAGTGGCGGCAGAAGTTTACAATCTTGCTAAGAAGCACTTTGGGAAGCTTTCTCGAGTGGCATTGCCGGCGCAAAAGAAAAGACCAGAAGTGGCTCAAAAAGGATTAAAACGAGTATCGGTCTCAAGCGACAAGGCGCGCGTGCCATTCGTTATCTTGAGTTATAAAGCTCCCTCGTTACCATACGCTTTACAATCAGGAGGGTCCTTGGCAGAGGTTTATGCGCTAGATGTCTTGTGTGAAATATTAGACGGGGATCTAAGTTCACGATTGCAGGCACGCTTGGTAAGAGAGAAAGAGGTTGCGTCTCATGTTTTTGTTAGCTATTCCCCTACAGCGAGGTTAGAAACTGTGTTAACTGTAACCGCGATTCCGCGAGACGGGGTAGATTTAAAGACTCTTGAGGAATACCTTATAGAAGAAATCAATCTTTTATCAGTAAATCCGCCGACCGATGAAGAGCTGCAGCGAGTTAAAACGCAGGTAGCCGCGTCAAGAGTCTACTCGCAAGACTCTATGGCCTCTCAGGCGACCATGATAGGTTCTTTGGACTCGGTAGGTTTAGATTGGCGTCTTAAAGATACGTATTTGCAAGAGATAAATGCTGTAAGCAGTGCTGGTTTAGTGGCTGCCGCTCAGAAACATCTCCGAAAAGAGGCTTTAACCATAACCTATTTGATGCCGGAGCAAGACTTATGATTGGCTTATGGCCATTGGTTCTCACCTTTTTCATTTCAGGCCCGGCTTGGGCTGCTCCAGCAATTCATTCATGGCAGTCGGAACATGGCGTGCCTGTTTATTTTTCTAATCTTCCGGAAATCGAAATGATCGATATAGAGGTTACTTTCGATGCTGGGAGTGCTCGGGATGGAAGTTCGAAAGGGATCTCTAATCTTGTCAACCAGATGTTGCTTGAGGGTACAGAGGATCTAGATGTGGAAGCATTTAACCGGACATTGGGTTTGACTGGGGCATATATTTCAGTGGACTCATCTAAGGATAAAGCAAGTATAAGCATGCGCAGCTTAGTCGACGTAGATAAATTGCAACCTGCTTTTAATCTACTGAGAGATGTTATTAGTCGACCTAGATTCGATAGTAAATCTATTGAGCGCACTAAGGCTCGTGTTGCGGTCGAACTTCAGTATCGCGCGCAGTCTCCCGGTAGCAGAGCATCAGATCGGTTCGCATCGCTATTATATGATGGACATCCTTATTCTAGCAGGCCTCTCGGCGACGAGGCCACCATACGAAATATAACTAGAGACGATGCAGTTAGTTACTATGAGACCTATTACGTTCGCCGAAATATGGTGATAGTAATTGTTGGTAATGTAAGCCGCGAGAAAGCCGCAGAGCTTGCTAACGGGCTGGGCGACATCATTCCTTTAGGCACTAAGGCTAAAAAGCTTCCGCTTGTGAAGAAACAGACTAAAGCAGTGCTTGATCGCGTTCAGTTCTCTTCTATCCAGAGCCATGTCCGAATGGGTGGGTTGGGGGTGGAGAGGACTCATCCTCATTACTTTCCTCTTGTTGTTGGTAACCACGCGTTAGGTGGAAATGGCCTAGTTTCTCTTTTGTTTAGGCGAGTTCGAGAGGAGCGAGGCTTGGCTTATTCCGCATATAGTTATTTAGCTCCCATGGCTATATCCGGCGCTTTTGTCGCGGGGATGCAAACAGATCGCTCTCAGGAGGAGCAGGCTTTGCAAGTGATGCGGGACACTTTGGAATCGGTAGCCAAGAATGGCTTGTCTGAGGAGGATATTACAGCGGCAAAGCTGAACCTAATAAACGGGTTTCCATTGAAGCTCGATACCAATGCTGAGATCGTAAATTATATCTCTATGATAGCGTTCTACGGACTACCGACTGACTATTTAGAGACTTTCCAGAAAAGTATTGCGGCCGTCACTTCGGAGGACGTTGGAGCTGCTCTGAGACAGTATTTCAAAAAAGATAGCCTTTTGACCGTGATCGTAGGCCCCGACACACCTGTAGCTGATTAATGAAGAACAAGCTTGGCAAGGTTCGGGTTATTGGAGGGAAGTGGCGCGGAACCAAGCTAGAAGTAGCAGATACGAAAGGCTTTCGGCCTACTGCGGACAGGGTAAAAGAGACTCTATTTAACTGGCTTTCGACCCACCTTAGGGGCGCCAACTGTCTAGATTTGTTTGCCGGCAGTGGTGCTTTGGGTATAGAAGCGATCTCTCGAGGCGCTCTAAGTGCAACCCTTGTAGAATGTAACGAGCTTTTGGTGCATGAAATAGATGAGGCTTTGGAAAGGCTGGGAACTAACAAGATTGAGGCAGTCCAGGCTGACGGGTTGGGATGGCTAAGTATGTCCAAGCTACAATTTGATATTGTTTTTCTCGATCCACCGTTTGACTCAACCTTAGTTAATTCTTGTTTGGATGTTCTGTCAGTACAAGGATTGTCGGATAAAGCCTTGGTGTATATCGAGTGTCCAAAATTGTCGCCGATAGAACTTAAGAATTGGATAATTCTTAAGTCGAGCCAGACGAAAGAGGTTGTCTATATGCTCTTGAAAAAAAAGCCTGAGACAATTGAAGGCTGAAAATGTTATAAATTGGCCTTCATCCTTAACGCTAGGAGTCCTTGATTGAGTATTACTGCAATTTATCCGGGAACGTTTGATCCGATAACTTTAGGTCATGTGGATATCGTGTCTCGAGCAGCGCCTATGTTCGGTGAGTTAATTCTTGCTGTTGCTGGCAGCACGTCCAAGAATACAGTTTTCTCTGCAGATGAGCGTGTCGAACTAGCTACTAACGTGTTAAGCCGATTTCCAAACGTACGAATTATGAAGTTTGAAGGACTTATGGTCGATTTCGCAAAGAAAAATGGGGCGTCGATTATATTGCGAGGACTGAGGGCGGTCAGTGACTTCGAATATGAGTTTCAGCTTGCGGGAATGAATCGAAAGTTAATGCCAGAAGCAGATACTGTCTTTTTACCGACTTCGGAGAAATTTACCTATATTTCTTCTTCATTAGTGCGCGAGATTGCGAAGTATGGTGGAGACATTGGAGAATTTGTCCCTCCGGGAGTCAAAGAAGTGCTGATAAAAAAATTAGCTGCACAAAGTTAGTAGAACTTAGATAGAGGCTATACTGCTTAATGGCATTAAAAATTACGGCTGAATGTATTAATTGCGATGTGTGTGAGCCGGCATGCCCTAATGATGCCATCTTTGATGGGGGTCTACATTATTTAATAAACCCCAACAAATGTACTGAGTGCGTGGGACACTTTGATGAACCGCAGTGTGTTGTGGTGTGCCCCGTGGACTGCATTCCTAAAGATCCAAAATACAACGAGTCCCAGCAAGAATTAAAACAAAAATTTAAGCGTCTTTCGGGTGAAAATAATGAGGTGTAAATAGTTAATGTTTATTTTACGAGCACTTTGTTGCTGTCTTTTTTTCTTCTCCGCGGCTATGGCTGCTGGTTCAGCGACATCACACCCAGATGGCTTTGCAGTTTCTTCTGCCCACCCCCAGGCAACCAGAGCCGGAATTAAAATATTAAAAGCCGGCGGTAATGCATTTGATGCTGCTATAGCTGTGGCGTCAACTTTAGCGGTTGTAGAGCCATACAGCTCTGGTGTCGGAGGTGGTGGATTTTTTCTTTTACATGTAGCGAAAGACAGCTCAAATATTTTTATTGACGCTCGTGAAACTGCCCCTAAAGCTGCCTCTGTCGATATGTACTTAGATGATGAAGGAGAATTTTTACGCAGTAAGTCCTTAACTGGTGGTTTAGCCGCGGGCATCCCAGGTATGCCAGCCGGTCTCGTCTATCTGAGTGAAAATTTTGGAAGATTGAAGCTCACGACCAACATGGCTGAAGCTATCCGGTTAGCGAAAGAAGGCTTTCTGACCGGCAAGCGGTACAATGCGATGGCAAGTTATCGGACTGAGGATCTGAATAATTTTCCTGGGTCGGCTGAGTTATTTCTAGATAATGGGTTCGCGCCAAAATCAGGCTTTCGTATTTTCCAACAGGAACTCGCGAGAACGCTAGAGTTGATAGCTCAGACTAACGGACATGCCTTCTATAAGGGTGAAATTGCAGAACGACTAGTCTCGGGAGTGCTTGCTACAGGTGGTATTTGGTCGCTTGATGACTTGGCCGACTACACGGTTGAATTGCGTTCTCCGGTGACAACGACCTATCGCGGCTCGAAAATCGTGTCAGCTCCCCCGCCGTCTTCAGGAGGAATAGTTTTAATTGAAGCCTTAAATATTCTCGAGAGATACGACTTGTCGGTGGAAACTGATATTGATAGGGTTCATCTCGTAGTTGAAGCTATGCGCAGAGGTTATCGCGATCGCGCAGATTTTCTGGGAGATCCAGACTTTATTGATATCCCTTTGGAAAGGCTATTGTCGAAGAGTTACGCCGACAGCATTGCGGAGAATATCTCTACTACGAAAGCTTCGGCGAGCTCAGATTTGGCGCCATTGGAGTCTAAAGTTGAAGGCAGTGATACGACCCATTTCTCAATTATTGACGCTGAAGGGAATTTAGTTGCAGCAACTTTGAGCATTAACACGCCTTTTGGATCGGGGGTAGTGCCGAAAGGAACAGGCGTGGTTTTAAATAATGAAATGGATGATTTTTCTGCCCGGCGTCTGACGCCAAACACATATGGACTTGTTGGGGCTGGTGCGAACTCAATTGCCCCTCGCAAACGACCTCTTTCCAGCATGACTCCAACGTTTATAGAAAGTAACGATAGGGTTGCCGTCCTAGGTACCCCAGGTGGCAGCAGAATAATATCAATGGTGCTACTAAGTGCTCTTGAATTTTTGCGAGGTGGCGATGCGGAAAGTATGGTTGTCGCGAAACGTTACCACCATCAATATTTGCCCGATCAAATCAATTATGAGAAAGGCGGGTTTACGAGCAGTGAAGCCTCCAATCTGCGGGGAAAAGGGCATCAATTGAAAGAAAGCAGCCGTAATTATGGGAATATGCAAGTGGTGACATGGGAAAAAAAGAGCGGAAAAATCGCAGCAGCAAGCGATCCAAGGGGAGAGGGGCAGGCAACTGTCGACAAGTAAATTCTAACGTTAGGACTGACACGTTGTACAATAAAAGCTCGATCTTTGAGCAATTACCTTGTGTTTGATTAGCGCGCCACAAACACTGCAAGGCTCTCCTTTCCTCCCGTAAACTTGTAGTTTTTGGCGAAAATATCCTGGCTTTCCATCGTCGTGCACATAATCTTTCAGAGTTGTCCCACCGGCAGCTATTGCTTCAGCTAGAACAGTCTTAATATCGATGCCTAGCTTTAAGTATCTACCTAAGCCGATTTTCCCTGCTTGACGGTTCGGGTTTATTCCCGCTCTAAACAAAGCTTCGCTGGCATATATATTGCCTACGCCGACCACAATCTGACCATTCATGATAAGACTTTTTACGCTAACGCGTCGCTTTCTTGACAAACTATGGAGGTATTTTCCACTAAAGTCATCAGAAAGAGGTTCTGGCCCACACCGCGATAACAGTTTATGTGTTGCTGGGTTAGCGCTGGTCCAGACGACTAACCCGAACCGTCTAGGGTCTCGAAAACGAAGGCAATGAGTGCGACCAAACTCAATTTCGATATGGTCGTGCTTCTGTTTGGGAATAAGCGAAGAGACCACTCTAAGGCTACCTGACATACCTAAGTGGACAATAAGGAACCCATCATCAAATTTAAACAGCAGGTATTTCGCTCGACGGGTGATTCCCAATAAGGTTTGGCCACTTAAAGTAGTGATGATGTCACTAGGAATAGGGAGCCGTAGCTTTCTGTTATGGACTTTTACCGCGGTTACCTGGCGCCCTTTTAACAAACGCGATATACCAGTTTTTGTGGTTTCTACTTCAGGTAGTTCAGGCATCGGATTAATCTTTTATTATGTTAGTCTGACTTATAGCTCTAACATTCTATCCCGTTTAGAATTATTTATGATCTCTAGTTTAGTTTTTGCCTAGAGACTTATTTTGGGGGCGTACTTTTAAATGAGGATAGTAGGCGTAGATACCGGGGGAACATTTACCGATTTCGCTTTAATAGACGAAGGTAAGTTGTTTTTGCACAAGGAGCCTTCAACGCCAGAAAAACCCGAGAAAGCAATTATTAGCGGACTTCGCGTATTGGGCCTTGATGACAGCGCTTTTCAAGTTGTTCATGGATCAACGGTCGCGACTAACGCTGTTTTGGAAGGGAGAGTTGCAAAAACATTGTTTATTACTAATCGCGGGTTTGGTGATTTAATGACCATCGGCAGGCAGGCGCGGGATCAGCTTTATAATTTAACTCCAAAATACTGTAAGCCATTAGTGGATCGTGCTTTGGTTCTAGAAACTGGAGGTCGGATAACTGCTTCAGGTGAGGTGCTTGACCCGTTAACTGCATGTGACGTAAAAGAAATCGTTGATGCTATAGCTGCAATAAAGCCAGAGGCTGTTGCCATTAATTTACTATTTTCTTTTATTGACCCTAGATTTGAGCAACTAATTTCGGAGAGCATCACTCCAGAAATTTTCGTTAGTTGTTCCCATGAGGTTTTGCCTGAATATAAAGAGTACGAGCGGGGTCTCGCTACTTGGGTCAACGCGTCTACAGGGCCGGTAATGAAAGCATATCTGAATCGGCTGGAGGCGTTTCTTAAAAAGGTGCCGTTATCGATAATGCAAAGTTCTGGGGTTACGTGTTCAACAGAATTTGCAACCACTCATCCTGTGAACTTATTGTTGTCGGGCCCGGCAGCCGGACTTATAGGAGCTGCTAACGTAGCTAATGTCTCTGGATATCCACGAGTTATAACGTTTGATATGGGAGGAACATCGACTGATGTATCGGCAGTAGATGGAGAAATCACTCTTACATCTGAAGGAGTAATCGGGCCCTACCCTGTGGGAGTGCCAATGGTCGAGCTGGAAACTATAGGTGCAGGTGGGGGATCCTTGGCATGGGTTGATGAAGGAGGGTTACTACATGTAGGGCCTCAGTCAGCAGGCGCTCGGCCCGGTCCAGCCTGTTATTTTCGTGGTGGCACTCAGATTACCGTAACAGACGCTAATGTTTTGTTAGGGCGCCTGCCAGCAGGTATAAAGCTTGGTGGGCATATTGAGCTAAATATAGAGGCAACTAAAGCAGCTTTCTCTCGTTTATCTTTCGATCTTGGAGAGCCTGATTTGGAAAAGGTTGCACTTGGAGTTATAGATGTAGTCAACGAAAATATGCTACAAGCATTAAAAGAAGTTTCTCTGGAGCGAGGAATTGACCCTCGAGAGTTTGTTATGCTGGCTTTTGGCGGATCAGGTGGTCTCCACTGCTGTGCCTTAGCTGAAGCTATGGGAATGAAAAAGATTCTCGTACCAAAATGCTCTGGTGTACTGTCAGCTATTGGTATGGCTGTCGCGACTCCAGGCCGCCGATACAGTAGGGCCATCGGTATTTTGGAAGATGAATGCAACGAAAAAGAGCTGAGTGGAACGATAACGGAAATGTACCTCTTGGGAGAAGAGCAGCTGCTAAAGGACGGGCACAGTAAACCAGAATTGTGCAGCACGGTTAGTGCGGATCTCAGGTACTCTGGTCAGTCGGCGACTTTAAATTTGCCATGGAGTCCTGCTAAAGCAACATACAGGGCATTTGAGGAACTGCATGAAAAACGTTTTGGTCATAAGCTTGATAGAGCAATAGAATTGGTAAATCTTCGAGTCTCAGTAGACTTGCAAAGCGCTATTCCTAATTACAAACTAGGTTTAGAGTCCCAGGACTCGATATCTTACACCGACACCCAAATTACCGTGTTGGCCTGGCATAATCTTTCACTTATTGACCGCCAGCCAGGCCCGTTGGTTGTTCTAGATGAGGGGGCAACAGTTTACGTTGCTGAGAAATGGTCTGTTGGATTAGACAGCAATGCGAATTTGCTATTAGAATATTGTTCGGACTAAATAACGCGTTGACTGCCTTTATAGCATTTTGAGGATTATATAATTTTATACGGTTTATTAGAGCTCCCTTGGTGGGGCTACGTGTTGGTTACCTTTGTGTATACCCATTTGACCATTGTATCAGTGACTGTCTATCTGCATCGTAACCAGGCTCATCGGGCGGTGGGCTTACATCCTATAGCCTCTCATTTTTTCAGATTTTGGCTCTGGCTTACTAGTGGTATGAATACGCGGGAATGGGCTGCGGTGCATAGAAAACACCATATTTCAGTTGAGACGGATGGCGATCCGCATAGTCCGGTTGTGCATGGAATAAAAAAAGTTGTTTTTACGGGTACGGAGCTCTACAGAGAAGGTGCACACGATCTTGATTTGGTCGCCCAGTATGGGTTTGGAACGCCAGAGGATTGGATCGAGAGAAAAGTTTATACGCCACATTCGTGGGTCGGTATGACTTTTTTGCTGATAATAAATTTTACTTTGTTTGGGCTACTTGGAATTACTATTTGGGCGATTCAGCTGATGTGGCTTCCTGTGTTTGCTGCTGGCATCATTAATGGTGTAGGACACTGGAAAGGCTATCGCAATTTCCATACGGCCGATGCGTCTACGAACATTATTCCGTGGGGAATCTTGATTGGGGGAGAGGAGCTGCACAACAACCACCACGCATTTGCAATGTCCGCTAAGTTCTCAATTCGCCCTTGGGAGGTTGATCTGGGATGGCTGTATATTAAAGCAATGTCTGTCTTTGGATTAGCTAAAGTAAATAGTATTTATCCAGAACAGCCTAGATTTAATCCTAATAAAGACCAGATTGATATTGATACAACGAAAGTAGTTACGGCCAATCGCCTGCATATCATGGCTGACTTTAGACGTTTGGTGGTGAAACGGGTTTATAAAGAAGAGTTAAAGCTTGCTAGAGGGGAGCTTAGAACTCAATTGAAAGGAATAAAAGGCTTACTTTCTCGAGCAGCAGGGAACTTAAACGGCTATGAGTACTCTAAGTTAGAGGCCTCGCTCGACATTAGTAACAGGTTAAAAGTTGTATTTGACCTTCATAAATCTTTAGAGGCTTTGTACAAGGAGAGGAGCGCCAGTGCTGATTCTGTATTGCTCTTATTGAAAGACTGGTGTGCTAATGCGGAAGAAAGCGGCATTGAGGCACTTGAAGAATTTGCTGCGCGACTAAAGGGATATACCATAGCTTAGTTGCAGGTCTTATCAGTCTAGAAGAAAAGATTATTTTATTTTTGCTTCTTTATAGCTCACGTATTGACGTATGGTGGGATCAAACTTTTTACGCTCTAGCTTTTCAGGATGAGTTCTCTTGTTCTTCGTGGTCGTGTAGTAATGACCTGTTCCTGCAGAAGATACTAATTTTATTTTTTCTTGCATTTCCGTTGCTCTCTAAATTTTTTCGCCACGCATCCTGAGATCTTTCAGAACACTATCGATTCCGTTTTTGTCAACTACTCTCAGCCCTTTTGCGCTGATTCGGAGTCGGATCCATCGGTTTTCGCTTTCAACCCAAAAGCGATGAAAATGTAAATTTGGTAAAAAGCGTCTACGCGTTCTGTTTTTCGCCTTAGACACGTTATTACCCGCTACCGGACGTTTTCCAGTTACTTGGCATACGCGAGCCATGATAAAATTCCTCTAGTGCCCTGAAATTGGCTGGCAATTCTAACGGTTTTCTTCTCCTGTGCCAACTGCCGCGCCTAATAACTGATTAAACTGACTGACAAAAATATAAATAACATAGAAATAAGAATGGGGAGCAGCTTGGAAAAGCTCAAAACCCGTTGTTTTTATTATATTCGATGCCATCATATGTATCATATTTGAAATTATTTGGGCTGCAAATGAAGAGATTAGAACAGAAAAACTGTCTTTTGATTGTTACGGGCAGTATTGCTGCCTATAAAACTCCCGAGCTCGTTCGCAGGATAATAGAGGTTGGTGGTAGCGTCAGAGTTGTTATGACGAGCTCTGCGGAGCAGTTTGTAACAGCACTCACATTACAAGCTGTTTCAGGCTTTGAAGTTCGATCAGATATGTTCGATGTTAAGGCAGAAGCCGCGATGGGGCACATTGAGCTAGCCAGATGGGCCGATGCTATCGTAGTGTCGCCAGCGACCGCTGACTATATTGCTAAACTTAGAATAGGCCATGCTAATGATTTGGGAAGCGCGATATGTTTAGCGTCAGAGGCCCCGGTATTAATAGCTCCTGCGATGAATCAAAAAATGTGGACTGATCCATCAGTAGGCGAGAATCTGGAGGTTCTGAAGTCCAGAGGTATGTCGGTGATTGGCCCTGGTAGCGGCCTTCAAGCTTGTGGGGATATTGGGTTAGGTCGGCTAGTCGAGGCCGAAGTAATAGTTTCAGCGGTGAGCGCGTTGTTTGAGCGGGGCATATTAGCTGGTTTAGAAGTTATGGTGACTGCAGGACCAACTAGGGAGTACATTGATCCAGTTAGGTATATTACGAACCATAGCTCTGGCAAGATGGGTTTTGCGTTAGCTCGTGCAGCGAGGGAAGCCGGAGCTCGCGTTGTGCTGGTCAGTGGACCAACAACGCTTGATCCCCTGCCAGGAATAAAAACAATAAATGTGGTGTCTTCTGGAGAAATGAGAGATGCTGTCTCTTCCAACATAAAGTCAGCCGACATCTTCATAGCTACAGCTGCTGTAGCTGATTATCGCCCAGAAAAAAGTGCTCTAAGTAAAGTTAAGCGCGGCACTGATGTTTTGAATATGCGCTTGGTACCCAATGTTGATATTTTGGCCGAAGTTGCCGCTTTAAATGATGCTCCTTTTACAGTTGGTTTCGCTGCTGAAACAGAAAAACTAGAACTTTTTGCAGCTGAAAAATTAAAACGAAAAAAAATAGATATGATTGCTGCAAATTTAGTAGGGGAACCTGGAACAGGTTTTGATTCTGATGATAATGAGTTGACAGTTTTTTGGGATAAAGGTGTCAAAAAGCTAGAGCGCCAGTCAAAGCAGCAGCTCGCTCGGGAGCTAGTGAAGCTAGTGGCCATTCGATATGATTTGTTCGCGAGTTCAAGGTAAACCATTTTAATTTAGGATGGACAACTATATTGCAATGCTTTTAAATAGTAGCAAGTACTTACTTATATAAAATAATCTGGCAGGTTTGGTCTATGAGCGATAGAAATATTCACTTGGTAGCAGATATATTAACAGCTGCCCTTCCTTATATTCAGCGTTACCAAGGCAAAACGATTGTCATCAAATATGGTGGTAACGCTATGCTGGACAATCAGCTTAAATCTAGCTTTGCTAGGGATTTGGTGCTTATGAATCTTGTAGGCATTAAACCCATTATAGTACATGGTGGCGGACCTCAAATTGGAGAGTTGCTCAGTCGCGTCGGGAAAGAATCCCACTTTATTGATGGCATGCGAGTTACCGATGATGAGACTATGGATATAGTAGAGATGGTTCTAGGAGGCTCTGTGAATAAAGAGATCGTTAGCCGCTTGAACAGCCATGGAGGTAAAGCTATGGGGCTTACAGGTAAAGACGCGTCTTTAATTAAAGCTGAGAAATTGGTAACTGAAGGCAATAAAGATTTAGGACATGTCGGTAAAGTAACAGCTATTAATAGCGAGGTACTGCGATTTTTATCGGACAAAAACTACATCCCAGTTATTGCTCCGATTGGCGTTGGCGAAGACGGAACATCTTACAATATAAACGCTGATTTAGTGGCAAGCCGTGTTGCTGAGGTTATGCAGGCAGAAAAACTAATATTTTTAACAAACACGATCGGTCTTCTTGATAAGGATGGCATGCTGCTGACCGGCTTGAATGCGGGGTTTGTGGATGAGCTGATTAAAGACGGAACTATAAGTGGAGGAATGCTTCCTAAGATATCTAGCGCACTAGAGGCCGTCGCCGCTGGCGTAAATAGAGTTCATATTATAGATGGGCGTGTAGATCATGCGTTGTTGTTGGAGTTATTTACGGACGAGGGTGTAGGGACGTTAATCGAATGAGTAATAAAAATAATCGGCGACAGCAAATTCTGGAAACTTTAGCATCGGAGCTGCAAATGAAGTCTGGTGCACGAATTACTACGGCTGGTTTAGCAGCAGCAGTTGGCGTTTCTGAAGCTGCACTTTATCGACATTTCGCGAGTAAGGCTCAGATGTTTGAGGCTCTGATAGAATTCGCTGAGGATGCGATATTTAACCTATTTGCTCAAATAATAAGAGTTGAGAAAAAACCGGAAGATCGGTGCTATCAACTGGTTTCGGTTTTATTGCGGTTTGCAGAGCGAAACCCTGGAATAATACGAGTGCTAGTAGGAGATATTTTAGTAGGTGAAGACGAGCGACTGCGGATGAGGGCGACAAGGTTTTTTGATCGAATTGAAACTCAATTTAAGCAAGTTTTGCGAGAAAGAAATTTAACTGAAGTCGGTGAAGTTAGCCAAGAGGAAATCGCAAATGGCGCCCAATTGCTACTAAGTATTGTTCTTGGTCGGTTTGGACGGTTTGTTGGCGATAACTTCAAGCAGTCCCCTGCCATCAATTGGCCACCTCAATGGGAGATGTTGAACAAAGGGTTGTTTGGACGGTGTTAAGTTTTTCAGTGGCGCAAGCTAAATAGTTGTTCCATACTCGGAGCTGTACTTTCTAATTGCGGCTATTTGTTCCGAAAAACCACCTATGTTGCTGATATATTCTACGATATCGCCTAAATCAATGATACTTAAAACTTGCGCGTCATGCGCCGCTTCAACTTCTTGTATCGCTGATAGCACACCATGACCACGTTCTTGCCGGTCTAGTGCGATTACCACTCCGACCAGGCTTGCTTGGTGCACTCTTATAAGGGTATGTGACTCATTGACCGATGTTCCCGCCGAAATCACGTCGTCAACTATGAGTATTTTACCTTTAAGTGGCGCACCAAGAGTTTTGCCGCCTTCCCCATGATCTTTTTCTTTTTTACGATTGAAGCTGACCGGCACGTCGATATTGTGTTTTACCTGGAGTGCGACTGCGATTGATGTACCAAGGGGGATCCCTTTATATGCAGGCCCAAAAATCATGTCGAAATCTATATTAGATGTCACAATCGTGTCGGCATACGCTTTTGCAAGCTCCCAGATAGATGACCCTGAATTAAATGCACCAGTATTGAAAAAATAAGGGCTAACTCGTCCAGATTTTAAAGTGTATTTTCCAAATTTTAGCGCTCCATTTTCTAGCGAAAATTTGATAAAGCGTTCCTGATATTTATGCATATTACTTTGCTGCGTTTAAATTTTTTGATTTAAAGATGATGTTATTATCTTATGGTTAGAGAAGTAAGGAAAGAGTCTAGATCATGAGAATAATCAGCGTGAACTTAAATGGAATCAGGGCTGCTCATAGAAAAGGCTTTTATGTTTGGCTGGCTCGACAAAAAGCTGATGTGGTTTGTATTCAAGAAACTAAAGCTCAGTTAGCTCAGCTGACTGAGGAAGTAGCCTCCCCTGGCTCATGGCATACTTTTTATTGTGATGCCGAGAAAAAAGGGTACAGCGGGGTCGCTATATTTTCTAAGCAGAAGCCAGATAGGGTAACTTTCGGCCTTGGAACGTCGGAATTTGATAAAGAGGGTCGTTATATTCAGGCAGATTATGGGAAGCTTTCTGTTATTTCAGTCTACTTCCCTTCGGGATCTTCAGGTGACCTAAGACAGCAGGCAAAATTTAGATTTCTCAAGGTGTTTGAAGAACGGTTAAAATCTTTTCAGGGCGATGGGCGCTCTTATGTTTTTTCTGGAGATTGGAATATCGCGCACAGGGAAATTGACTTGCGGAACTGGAAGAGTAATAGAAAAAATTCAGGATTTTTACCTGAAGAACGGGCGTGGATGGACATGGTGTTTGATCGCTATCGTTATGTGGATAGTTTTCGTAGCTTAGATAGTAGGCCAGATCAGTATACATGGTGGTCTAACCGAGGGAATTCCTGGGAGAATAATGTAGGGTGGCGTATAGATTATCAGATAGTCAGCTCTGGTCTTGAGCCATTGCTTCGAAAGGCCAGAATTTATAAAGATAAGCGATTTTCTGACCACTCCCCACTAATCATTGACTATGCGAAAGAGCTATCTGACTTCTGACTATCAAGCGGCTGGTTTAGTCTATAAATTGCAATTTCTGCTAATAGATTTGGAAGCAATTGCATGCCAATGACTTGATTATGATGTGTGTCGAGGAATGTCCTCGATTTGATATTGATATTTTTCTCTCCGCAGAGATTGTTAAAATCACGTACCGTACACATATGGATGTTCGGAGTGCTATACCAAGTGTTGGGAAGGTGAGTAGTTACAGGCATTTTCCCCATCAAAAATTGTAATCGACACTTCCAATGGCCCATATTAGGAAAAGTAACTATGACTTCTTTTCCTATCCTTAACATTTCATCGATCACCTCATAAGGTTTGTTGATGGCCTGAATGGTCTGACTCATGACAACGTAATCAAAAGAATCGTTTTCAAAGTCATGAAGTCCATTATCTAGATTTGTCTGAAGGACATTCACCGAATTTCTAATACATGCCTCTATATTGGCGGGATCAATTTCTATTCCATAGCCGGAGACTTGCTTTTCTGTTCTCAGCGCGGCTAGGAATGAGCCGTCGCCACAACCTAGGTCAAGTACGCGCGAGCCTTTCTTTATCCAATTAGCGACAAGAATATGTTCTCGTCGAAGATTTTTTATCAGCATAATTATTTAAATCTTTCCAAGATAGGCGTGGAGTAGGCGATGATAGTCTGGGATTGGCAAAAGAAACGAATCATGGCCAAATTCAGATTTTATTTCCGAAGATGTCACGTCTTTTTCACAATCAGTTAATGCGCGAACTATTTCTTGTGATCGAGAAGGGGCGAAGCGCCAATCACTGGAGAACGAAATTACTAAAAATTTTGCTGATGTTTGTGCAAGAGTTAGCTTCAAATCATTGTTGTTGCTTTGCGCTGGATCGAAATAATCAAGTGAACGCGTCATCAATAAATAAGTATTGGCATCAAATCGCTCTACAAAGGATTCAGCCTGGTACCTTAAGTAGGATTCGATTTCAAATTCCACGTTAAACCCGAAGCGCGCATTATTTTCCAGTCGTTCCCTCCCAAATCGGGCGTGCAATCCACCATCAGATAAATATGTGACGTGCCCGATCATCCTGGCGAGTTTTAGGCCATGAGACGGTACAATATTGTGCTCAGTGTATCGTCCTTCATGGAAGTCCTTGTCAGCCATGATCGCTTGCCTGGATATTTCGTTAAAAGCGATATTTTGTGTCGATAGTTTCGGAGCCGCTGCTATCACAATCGCGTGGTAGACTCTTTTAGGATAATCTATAGACCATTGTAGTGCCTGCATTCCACCTAAGCTGCCACCCATAACAGCCGCCCATACCTTTATTTCAAGTTTGTCGGCTAGGCGCGCCTGACTCTCGACCCAGTCACGTACCGTTACTATCGGAAAATCTGGTCCATATGAGCGACCGGACAAAGGGTTATGTGATAGCGGGCCAGTAGATCCCCCGCAACCACCTAGGTTGTTGGGACAGACTACGAAAAATTTATTGGTATCGACTGGCTTCCCTGGGCCGATGCAGTTGTCCCACCAGCCTGGCTTTTTGTCTTTTAAATCGTAGTATCCCGCTGCATGATGGTCGCCAGACAAAGCGTGACAAATGAGGATTGCATTAGTCTTGTCTTGGTTTAATGTGCCGTAGGTTTCATAGCATATCTCATAGCTTTCTAGTGTTACCCCGCTATCTAGCAAAAGCGGTTGGTCGAAACCTAGAGTTTTAGAGTTCACTATGCCGATACTTTTTTCTGCCTGATTTGTATTCATGACTAAAAAAGAAGCATTTTCCCCGCATCATTTAGGGGATTCACTATCAACATAAGTGTCAGCTGAAGAGCTACTAGCGCAATAATAGGAGAAAAATCGACTCCCGGTGTTGAGGGCAAAACTGTTCGGGCTTTAGAGAGTATCGGCGCGGTTATAGATTGCAATACGCTAACAATTGGATTGCGAGGGTCGGGTGCTATCCAGCTTAAAAATGCTTGAATAATAATAGACCAAGTAAAAATACGAACGAATTCGCCTAAGGTAGAGCCGAGGGATAGAACGATTAAGCCCAATAAACTAGGGTTCATTGAGCTTTTCAGCTTTAGTGTAACCCAGACAGCAATAATTTCGAAAACAATCACCATTAATAAGGATGCGCTATCGATTCTTTTGAAGTGAGGCAAGAATGCTCTTACAGGTTTTAGGACGGGGTTGGTAATAGAGTGTATCGCTTTGCAGATAGGGTTATAAAAATCAGCTTCCACCAACTGTAGAACAAGCCGGATCATTATGATGAAACCGTATGATCCTAGAACGACGTTGGCTAAGTATATCGTTGCGTCCGAGAAATAATTGTTTTCCATAGAAGGTTAGTTTTCCTTTGATAGAGCGATTGATCGATCGCGTGCTGCAGTGATTGCCAGATTCACTATGTCTTCGAGGCCAGAATTAGAGAATACATTTAGGGCCGCCTCAGTAGTTCCTTGAGGTGACGTGACTTTTTTCCTAAGTTCAGATGGTGTATCTGGTGATTGTTGGGCGAGTTTTGCTGCTCCGACGGCAGTCTCTACCGCTAATGTTTCAGCGAGGTTGCTTGGGAGACCTAGCTGCATACCCGCTTTTTGGATGAGTTCTATAAGGAGAAAAAAATAGGCTGGGCCACTGCCAGATACGGCTGTCACAGAATCCATTAATGCCTCGTCTTCTATCCAAATAGTCTTACCAACAGATTGAAGTAGTGTTTCAGCCTGTGAGCGTTGTGAGGCCGAGGTCTTCTTCGTTGCCACAAGAACACTGATACCGCTATGAACTAGAGCAGGAGTGTTTGGCATG
This sequence comes from uncultured Gammaproteobacteria bacterium, assembly GCA_938082545.1. Taxonomy (GTDB): domain Bacteria; phylum Pseudomonadota; class Gammaproteobacteria; genus UBA4457. The sequence continues at coordinate 102,474 of CALKCL010000005.1, read as the reverse complement.
CAACGAACTACCGCTTGATTTTTCCCAAGCAGTCTTTCCAAGTGATTCAGTCTTATTCCTGCGGCTATTGAGATGAATAAGCATGTAGATCTTTTTTTAAACTTTAACTCTGATATGACAGAATGCATATGCTGGGGCTTAACGGCAAAGATTACGACATCAGCATCTAATATTGCATCTTGGTTGTTTGGACATGTTTGAATGCCTAAATTTTTTGCGCAATGATTTCGGACTTCCTGACTGGGATCGGCAACGATAATATTCGAGACATCCGTTCTCTTGGTGCTAACTAACCCACTGATGATGGCTTGCCCCATATTGCCTCCGCCGATGAAGGCATATTTATTAGTCATTAAGCCTCCCTAGGTCCGAAAATTGCATTGCCGAGCCTAACCATAGTAGAGCCCTCTGCAATTGCCGCTTCAAAATCACCGCTCGTACCAAATGAGATTACTGGTAAATCGTAACTAAATGTTTGTAAGACAGACATTATCTTTGAAAACGACATCCTTTGCTGATCAAAGTTCGTATGGGGCGCAGGCATTGCCATAACACCTTGTAATTTGAGCCTAGGAAGGGAGTCTACCAGTTTAACCAGAGCAGGCAACTCTTCTATATTTATGCCACTTTTGCTGTCTTCACCGCTGCTATTGATTTGAATTAAAATATTGAGAGGTTCTTTGTGTAAAGGCCTTTGAGCATTTAGTCGCATAGCGATTTTTGGCCTATCAAGTGTTTGCACCCAGTCAAAGTTTATGGCTATTTCCGCGGTTTTGTTTGCCTGGATTTTGCCAATAAAGTGCCATATTACTTCGAGTTCAGCCAAGTTTTGTATTTTTGGCAAAGCCTCCTGAAGGTAATTTTCTCCGAAGTGTCGGTGACCTTGATGATAAAGTAATTCGATAGCTTCTCTGGGCCTTTTTTTACTCACGGCCACCAGACTTACGGCGTTCTCCTTTCGAGAATATTCTTTTTCGTATTCTCTTACTTTACACTCGACAATTTGGAGATTGTTTACAATGGCCATGCTTATTTTTCGCCGTCGGTTTTAATGGTTTAATTTTATGTGAGAGGAACAGCACAATCTTATCATTTTTATTGCGCTATGCTTGCTATAGTTACTGTAGTAACTAAGCTATAGAAATTTCGCGAGCAAGAAAAAGTAATTGTATTATCAGGATATGTCCTTTGTTGAAACGGCTATTTATTACTCTATTCATTATAAGTCTAAATCCTATTGTAGTTGCAGAACCGATGGCAAGCTGGATCCCATTAGAAGGCCTTACGGATAGCCATGTAATCAAGCTGCAACAGTTAAGAAAATCACGGTGTTTACCAGAAAAGGAACTGTCTAAGTATCCTATTTTCCCAAAAGCGTTTGTGGTGGGTTTAGACTGGGGAGCTTTGGCTCCAAAGTGTGAGATGAGAGATGGCTGGTCCGAACTGGGCGCAATCACCTTTGTAACAAAAGCGACTGAGAAGACTGTCATTGATTGGTATATGAAGCATTTGCCTTCATATAAAGCGCATGAGTTTGATCAAGGGATGCTTCTTGTAAAAGAAACAATTATTGATTTTCTGTGGCAACGTGATTCTCATAAATACTCTAACGTGGCTATTGGGAAGCCTGGGCCAGAATTTTTAAAAGCAGGGTATTTAGCATCCATTAAATTCCATAGGCCCATTGACCGGAAGGATTTGACGTCAGAGGAGCATTAGTTCCTCTGGAGGACGTTAACAGTTATAGTAAATTAAAATGGAAATACTGTCGTGAATCAGGAGAATGTTATGACTACAGCTAGGCTCAAAGCCAGCGCAATAACACAGATTAGTAACCGATCAGTTGTTGTAACCGAATGGAAGTTTGCGCCGGGAGAGGAAACCGGATGGCATAAACATCAACATGACTATGTTGTGGTGCCTCTAACTGTCGGAGCCCTCACTCTAGAAACGAAAGAAGGGCTCGTATCAGCTGATTTATTGCCAGGACAATCATATTCTCGGCCAAAAGGGATAGAGCACAACGTAATTAATGGTAATGATTTTGATATTTCCTTTGTGGAGATAGAGCTTCTCTAACATTAAGAGTCCTTACTTTATGAAATATAATACGCACACCCTAGTTAATTCTTTTGACCTTAAATTTGACTCGGCTGATCCCAAGAATGGCAGTCTTTACATAGCTTGTAACAATAGTCTTGCTGATATCTTGATTGATGACTTAAGAACAAGAGCTTTGTGGTTGGAGGGAGGGGCTTCTATGATTAAAGAGGATCAAAAAGATGCGTATAAAGCGGGACTGATCTTTGTCGCGGCAGTAGATTATATGTCCGGCGATGAGACATTAGTTTTGGCAAGATTTAATCACCCAAAGTATCCCTCCGATAGCTCTCGGTGGGCCGAATGGATTGCGACTGCAGATCAACTTTTTGGACGTACTAAGTAGATGTTTTTTAAAAATTGTCGTCTTCCCTATGTTCTTTATGGTTTTTTTGCGTTGTCGTTAACCAGCTGTGGGGCCGGTCAGGAGAAGTTATTTTCTGAATATCTGTCTCCAGATAATAACCACATGTTGATAGTCAAAGTTGCAGAATCTCGAATGCCTCAGGGGCCTTCATATGTCACGATCTATCTAGAAACAAAAAATAATTCTCGGTCCGAGCAAATCTTTACTAGTAAGCTCGAAAATGACGGCGTTCCTTTTACAGATCAAAATATATCTGTTCGGTGGGTAAGCCAGAAGGTAGCCTTGATTTGTTTGCGCACCACTGATCTTCCTGATCACGGGCTGTTTATAGAAATCAAGCAATCGGTTTCTGTGCGTCCGTTGGAGGAGTGCTAGGATAAAGGATACTGACTAATAGGCGCGAGTGGTACTTATTTGGATGGGAATATAACTGTTTCAGCTTCAAAAACCGGGCCATCGACGCAGACTCTTTTCATAGCGATATTTTGCCCTTCCTGAATTTCGACAGCACATCCTGCACAACCCCCGACTGCACACGCCATATGTTCTTCTAAAGAAATTTGACACGGGAGGGAGAATTCATTCGCAAGAGCTTTTACGGCTTCAAGCATAGTATTAGGCCCGCATGCGAAAATTTCAAACTCGTCAAGGGATGACCGGTTCATGTTAAGGATATATTTAGCCAAATCTGTTACGAATCCATTAAAGCAGCCAGAGTATCCTTGGTTGGTTGCGAGGCGTGATAAGACTTTCCAATCCTCTAAAAGAGGCATACAAGCGAGGACCTCAGGAGGGCATTGAGTACTCATGATCTGTGACGGTCTGGTTTGAAAAGGAAAAGGGACTTCCGAGCCCATTAAAACAATGGGTTGGGACGATGTCGTTTGATCTTTAATATGTTCAGCAAGATATATCATTGGTGGGATTCCTACGCCCCCACCAATAAGTAGAGGTCTTTTTCGATAGCCCTCTAGCTTGAACGGGACGCCGATAGGTCCTAGTACACTTATTTCATCACCAACACTTTGCTGTGACAGCAAGTCTGTTCCCACCCCAACGGTCTTGAATAGCATATCAAACCAGCCTTGGTTTTTGGATACGCGCATAATAGACATTGGTCGTCGCATTGCCAGCTCTCGGTTACAGCGTAAGTGTACAAAATTTCCAGGAAGAGCACTGTTGACTATCTCAGGGCACTCAATTCTTATTACGTGCTGTTCCGCTGCTAAATGATCAATACTTAAAACTGTACCGGATACACTTTTTATTGTGCCTCTATGCCGTCTAGTATTCATTGATGCGCTTTTTCGGAGTAAACAAGTTTCCCAGCGACAATTGTGGACATTACCTTCCCTTTCATTACTTGATTAATAAAAGGCGAATTTTTTCCGAGGCTTTTCATAGTGCGCGCTGTAACTAGCCATTCTTTTTTCGGGTCGAAGCAGCAAAGATCGGCGACTGCACCTTTGGATATTCCATTGTGCTTCTGCCCAAGAGCCAGAGCTGGCTGGATGGAAATGCTGTCAATGGCCTTCATTAGATTTATTTCTCCCTTTTCGACTAGCGAGAGGATTAGAGGTAAGAAAGTATCGAGCGAGGATATTCCAGGAGAGCTTGAAGCAAAGGTTGTGGCTTTAGAGTCTCTATCGTGAGGCTCATGGTGAGCAGTGATTACATCTATGTCGCCCTTAGCTACCGAGGCAACTAGACTTCTCCTATCACTTCGGCTTCTTAATGGCGGGCGAACGTGAAAGTTAGTATCAAAGTCTAGAATGTCTTCATCGCATAGAGATGCGTGTGAGATGCTGATATCAGAGGTAATTGGTAACCCTCGCTTGCGCCCTTGAAGAAGGTAATGCTTTGACCGAGCAACAGATAAACATTGAAAGTGGGCTCTAGCCCCAGTTTGTTCAATTAGTATGATACTTTTCGCCAAATCTATAAGCTCTGCCGAGGCAGGAATTCCTGCTAGGCCTTTTTTCGTGCTAATGAGGCCTTCATGGATCAGTCCTTCTGTTGCGAGCCAGTGATCCTCAGGTCTTAAAAATACCGTAAGGCCTAGCGTAGCCGCATATTCGAGCGCATTTCGAAAGACTGCTGTATCTTTGATAGCATTCCCGCCATTTGATACTCCAACGCAGCCGATCGCCTTGAGTGCATGCATTTCTGCTAGTACCTCTCCCTGTAGTCCAGCTGTGAGTGCCCCTATGCATTTGATTCGCACTGGTACGTCGCGAGCTCTCTGATTGATCAACTCTACAACAGCCGGCGTATCAATAACCGGAGTAGTATCTGGTGTGCAGCAAAGAGTTGTGAATCCTGCTGCTGCTGCTGCTGTCGCCTCACTTGCTATGGTCCCTTTTTGTTCTAATCCGGGTTCTCGAAGGTGGGTCCCCATGTCGACGAAGCCAGGGCAGACAACAAGACCAGAGGCGTCCATTTCTCTACTCATTATAAAACCATTGGGCTTTTTTCCCACCCCAACAATTTTCGATCCTTCAATCCAAATATTCAATATGTTGTTAAGCCCATTTACTGGGTCAATAACGTGGCCGTTTTTAATTAATAGCTTCATAGGGAGGCATTCCCAACGACGAGCGACATGGTGGCCATTCTAACTGCAATTCCGTTGGCGACTTGCTCTAATATAAGCGATTGCTTTGAGTCCGCTATAGCAGAGTCAATTTCGATCCCTCTATTGATTGGTCCTGGGTGCATAACGATCGCATCAGGTTTTGCTGCTGTTAGATTTTTGCTAGTTAAGCCGTAGGTGTTGAAGAATTCACTTCCACTAGGTAGTAAAGCACTACTCATGCGCTCTTTTTGTAGTCTAAGCATGATAACTACATCTGCATCTCTGATACCCTGCTGGATGTCATGGTGAACACTAACACCTAGTTTCTCGATTTCTGCAGGGATCAGCGTTTTTGGAGCAACTACACGGATTTCAGGTACGCCAAGAATCTTAAGCGCATGAATTTCGGAGCGGGCCACGCGAGAGTGCTTAATGTCCCCCACTATGGCGACAGTGAGGTTTTCAAAAATTGGTTTGTGCCTGCGAATGGTGAACATATCTAGCATTGCTTGCGTAGGATGAGCATGTCTTCCATCACCTGCATTAATTACGCTAACACCTGATGAAACTTGCCTAGCTATAAATTCGGGCGCACCGCTGTCCTGATGTCGTACGATGAACATATCAGCCTGCATCGCCTCCAATGTGCGCAGTGTATCAGCTAGGCTTTCCCCTTTGCTGGTCGCGCTAGCGTCAATATTTATATTCATCACATCTGCAGAGAGTCTTTTTGCTGCTAGTTCGAAAGTTGTCCGTGTCCGCGTGCTTGCCTCAAAAAATAGATTCACTACTGTTTTTCCTCTTAGAAGGGGTACTTTTTTTGCGGCTCGTTCTCCAACAGAGGTGAAGGTCTCAGCATGATCTAGGATGTTGACTAAAATTGTTTTCGACAGACCTTCTATCGACAGAAAGTGTTTGAGACGTCCGGCTGCATCGAGTTGAATATTTTTCTTTACCATCATGTATTGGCCAGCATATATAGCGGGAGCTGGATTAACAGCAGTTTAAACATTATTGGTTCCTTAGGAACAATATTTTTTGTTAACTGTCTCGGCATATTTCTAGTCGCAGTGGTTCAGGTCCTCTTAGTTTAACATGTTCCCCTTTGGACAAATTGATGTCTGCTCCGCAGACGTCCGCATGTATCGGAAGCTCTCTCCCGCTTCTCGCAATAAGGACTACTAAACTTATAGATAGTGGGCGACCATAGTCAAATATTTCATTCATTGCGGCACGCACCGTTCGACCAGTATGTAAAATATCGTCTACGAGGATCAGATGGCGGTCGCTAACTTCGAACGGCAATTGTGAGGGCTTTACCGTTGGATGGACACCGATTTTGCTAAAGTCATCCCTGTAGAACGCAATGTTTAATTCGCCTACATTCGTTTTTAGCTGGAGTTCTTCAGCAACTTTTTTTGCAACCCATACTCCGCCTGTATGAATACCAATAAATCCAAGTTTGTTTGGATCTATATGTCGTATAAGGCCCTTTAACTGTTCACACACTTCGTTGAGCAGTTTCGTAGTGTCTAAAGTTTCATGGATAGTCATAATTTAAACTTCTAGCTCAGATAACCAAGTTTCTAAAATAAGTTTTGCGGCAACCGCATCCAGGCCGATTTTTCTTACTTCCATTGCATAGTCTACAGTTGCATGAGAAGAAAGTCTTTCATCTACGAAATTTACCTCTTTGCTATAGCGACTAGAAAGCTGTCTGGAAAATTTCTCTATTTTAGGAATAAGGAAATGAGGTGATTTGTCGGCCATTGTTGGATATCCCAAGACAAAGACATCAGGAGCCCATTCTTTAACTAAATAGTTTATTTCATCCCAAGTTGCTTGTTTATTTTTTATTTTTATTACTTGCAACGGTTCAGCGGTGAGAGATATTGTTTGCCCAATAGCTACCCCGATCCTTTTTGTGCCGTAGTCGAAAGCCATGGCGGTAATAAGCTTCACTAAATACGACGCCATTTAATCATAAAGGAACTTTTTTTTAACAAGTAACATTGCTGCCACCTTTAGTCAGTTGGGCGTTGATCATTTACAAATTTCCAGTTTCGAGTCACATGAAGAATATCTACTTCGCCCTTTATCTTTTCGGGGAAGGGAGCGAAAGGCGCAGCGAGTTTAACAATTTTAACAGCGCCAGAGTCGAGTAAGTCATGACCAGAGGAGCGCCGTATAATTATTTCTTTAACTGATCCATCTGATCTGATAGCGACATCAAGCAACAAGCTTCCAGATAAGCCTTTTTCTCGCGCTCTATTTGGGTAGTTCATATTTCCTATTCTCTCGACTTTTGCGCGCCACGCCTCCATATATGCTGCATAATTATGCTCTTTTGTGTTTGCTGATATATATTTATGGCGCACTTCGCTATCTCTTCTTTTAAGACTATCCTGAATTTCCCCGTGTAAGTTAGCCATTGCTAGAGATCTACTGATAAGCTGCTTTGCTGTTGGTAGGAGCTTGTCAGCGGTCAATTTCTTTTTTGACGCTTCTTTATCTTCTTGGTTGGAGGGTAAGGTTTTTACAATACCAGTTACGCTGTCAGCGCTTGTCGATTCATCCTCTGTAATAAGTTCTGGCATTTTTTCGGGTGGGGCTGATAAGGAGTTTTGTGTCATTGAGGAAGGTGTTTTGCTAACTTTTTTGGTTTGGTTTTGCACAGAAATACTGACTTCAATAATAGACTCTCCAAAATATTCTACAGGTTGTACCCTTGGGTTTTTAAAACCCAGAGCAAGCATTGAATGGAAAAGAAAAGCTATGATTAACGTGAATGCAAGACGGTTTCGAGGGGAGATTACCGAAAATTGTCTATCTAGTGTCATTGTCTTTGGTTATGAGCGCTTCGATGCCACGAGAATTTCTTCTAATGCTGCCATAAGAATCTCCCCAACTTGTATTTCACCAAAGGTATCAATTTCTCGAGCACATGTGGGGCTTGTCACGTTGATTTCTGTTAACTTGTCGCCAATAATGTCTAACCCAACAAATAGTAACCCTCTTTTCACTAATTCGGGTCCTACCCGCCTACAGATATGAAGGTCGGCTTCTGAAAGCGGCTGAGGGACTCCCCGTCCGCCTGCTGCTAAATTTCCTCGGAGTTCCCCCTTCGCAGGGATGCGTGCGAGAGCATATTCAATAGGTTGGCCATTAACCACTATTACTCTTTTGTCCCCATTTTCTATCTGAGGGAGGTATCTTTGTGCCATACAGTAGTTTGATTCAAGTTTTGTCAGTGTCTCGAAAATTACGTTTGCGTTACTATCATTAGGTCGGATGCGGAACACAGACGTCCCACCCATACCATCGAGAGGCTTAATCACGATATCTTGGTGGATCTCCATAAACTGTTGCAGTTGATCTTTGCTTCTTGTCACTAGTGTTGGAGGACATAAGTCGGGGAACCAAGAAGTAAAAAGCTTTTCATTGCAGTCTCGGATTGATCGAGGGTCATTGACGACTAACGCGCCACCAAGTTGAGCTTTTTCCAAGATATATGTTGCTATAACGTATTCCATATCGAAAGGCGGATCTTTTCGCATTAAGATGCAGTCAAAATCAGATAAAGGATAATTCTTGGTGGGCTCATTATCTAGATATTGAAACCAACGATCGTTGGAGTCGTAGACTTCTATTCTGCTGGCTTTACCGAAAGCAGCTCCGTCTACTAGTGACAAGTTGCTCATTTCCATATAATAGATGTCGTAGTTAAATTTCTGCGCAGCAAGCAGTAGTGCGAGGGTGGTGTCCTTGTACGGTTTTATCCCTGTAATAGGGTCCATAATGACTCCGAGGCGTTTCTTCATGATATGTAAACCTATTTTAAAAGACCCAACCAGCGACTCTAATTCATATTATTAAGATATATTGTCATTATACAGTTATAAAAGCGTGGGAATAACTTCTTGAAAAAAGAAAGCGTAATACGTATCGCAACTCGAGCTAGCCAGTTGGCTCTTTGGCAGAGTCGTTTTGTAGCGAGCAAACTTATAGCTTTGAATCCAGACTTAAGAATTGAATTTGTTGAAATAACTACCGAGGGAGATAGAGTCTTAGATATGTCTCTATCTAAGATTGGAGGGAAAGGTTTATTTATAAAAGAGCTTGAGGTCGCTCTGTTAGAGAGTAGAGCCGATTTGGCTGTCCACTCCATGAAAGACTTGCCCAACGCTATAAGTCCCGAGTTTTGTATAGCGTCTATTCTTGGACGAGAAGATGCTAGAGACGTGCTAGTAACCAGTAATGGATACGATTTGACTACTCTGCCTGCTGGCGCAACAGTTGGCACATCGAGTTTGAGGAGACGAAGTCAGATATTGGCACTTCGCAGAGATCTTAATATTCGTGATTTAAGGGGTAACGTAACAACTCGCTTGGAAAAGCAACAAAGTGGTCAGTATGATGCGATCGTACTAGCTGCTGCAGGACTAAAGAGATTAGGTTTGATCTCTACGAAATGCGGATATTTCGGTCTAGACGAATTGGTGCCAGCTGTAGGGCAGGGTGCGATAGGAGTCGAGGTATGCACGGCTCGGACCGATATCCAATCTCTTGTAGCTCCTTTAAACTGTGAGAGTTCTGCTAACTGCGTTAAAGCAGAGCGCTCGATGAATAGAATTTTGAACGGAAGTTGCCAAGTTCCGATTGGGGGTCACGCAGTTATAAAAAATGATAAACTCATTTTGACTGGAGTGGTAGCAAGTAGTGACGGCCAACTATTGATTAATCGCCGATTAGAGGCTCCTAAGAGCGATGCGGAACGGCTTGGAGAAACTCTTGCAAATAGACTTAGAGAGGCCGGCGCTGATAAGATTTTATCGGCAGTTTGACTAGAGGTATAATTTAAGTGTCATTGTCCTCCCTGTCTGTCTTGCTGACTCGCCCAGAGAGTGAGTCCAAAGCTTTGTCTCATTTACTGCAAAAAGAAAGAGCTATAGTAGTAAACGTGCCTATGTTTGAAATAGAAGCTAATACATCCCAGTCAGATTGCGATCTCATGCCTCGCTTTCAAATCGCAATATTTGTTAGTAAAAATGCTGCGAGATTCGGCGCTAGAGCATTCTTAGAGGCATCGAAGAATTCGGTCAATATTTCCGTTCTTGGAATAGGGCCTGCCACGAAAAAGACCCTTAAAAACATGGGTGTAAGCGGTTGTATCATACCTAGGACTTCTTATAATTCTGAAGGATTGCTTGAGTTATTAGAGTTGCAACGCACCTGCATTCCTAAGACGGTGGTCATTTTCCGTGGAAACGGAGGTCGCGAGTTGCTATGCAGAGGTTTAGAGAGCCGAGGATATACAGTCGAGTACTTGAGCTGTTATGTCAGGCGTGAGATCCAGGGAGGCCTGCTTCAAAAGCTAGATTCTAGCGCTGCTCCAGATCTTCTTATAATTGCCAGTAAACAAGCTCTAGATATTCTTGTAAGTAAAATAATAGCAGAGGATCTTACCTGGCTTTTCGATGTGCAGACGCTGGTTTTAGGATCTAGGCTAGCAGCTGAGATCGCATTGTCAGGGTTCTCTTTGATGCCAATAGTTGTGAAAGAGTTTTCTGATGCGCATGTTGTGTCGACAATAAAAGAATGGGCGGCAAAAAGCGTCTAGACATGATAGGTTCGTACAAAAACCGTTAGGGGTAGGGCTCGTAAATGCAGGCATTCCATTCAGACACGTCTAAAATATATGTTCGGCTTCTTGCTTTTGTTAAACCACATTGGAAGGTGTTCGCCTTATCTATAGCCGCAATGATTGGGCTAGCCTCCACTGAGTGGATTTTGCCGGCCCTCGTGAAGCCTTTAATTGACGGTGACTTTGGTGAGACTCAAGGCTCTTTGGCTCTTCACATCCCGTTAGTATTGATAACGCTTTTTTTTGTTCGTGGGGTATTAAGCTACATCGCGACGGTTAGTTTAAACTGGGTCGCACAGACAACTATTTGTGATTTAAGAATGCGGATGTTCGATGCGCTAATCAGGCAACCTGCAGGTTTTTATGACAAATCAGGAACTGGCAACTTGATATCGAAGTTTACTTTTGATGTGACGCAAGTTGCTGAGGCTTCAACGAGAGTCATAACGGTTGCTGTAAAAGATTCTGCAGTAGTTTTGGTTTTGTTGGGCTACCTGACTTATTTGAATTGGCGGCTAGCGATATTCCTGATTTTTTTCGCTCCTTTGATAGCTATTGTTGTCCGTCGTGTTTCAAAAAAGATGCGTAATATGAGCTCTCGTCTGCAAGGCTCGATAGGCGAATTAAATGGAGTCGCTGGAGAAGCTATTAAAGGTCACCTCGAAATAAAAATTTACAGTGGTTATTCACATGAAGGCAGCCGGTTTTTACGTGCCGTTCACCATGCTCGAAAATTTCAGATGAAAGTGGTCCGCTCTAGTGCCATGGTCGTGCCTTTGATCCAGCTAATAGTAGCAACCGGAATCTCGATTTTAATCATGCTTGCTTTAAAAGAAGCCACTGATTCGGCAATGACACGAGGAGATTTCGTTTCTTTCGTAACCGCGACGGCTCTACTTTTGCCGCCCATTAAACGGTTGGCGGGAGCCAACGAATTTTTGCAACGAGGAATGGCCGCTGCGAAGTCGGTATTTACGTTGATTGATACGCCAGTTGAAAACAACGCGGGGCGAGTCTGTGGAAAAGTTCAAGGGCAAATCGAGTTTGCAGACATTTCTGCTCGTTATGATGGGCAAGAAGTACTTACAAAAATTTCTCTGACTATTCGGCCTGGGGAGACCGTAGCATTTGTTGGTAAATCTGGAGGTGGGAAGTCGACGCTGGTGAATCTCTTGCCAAGATTCTATTCGCCTTCAAATGGAGTCATTAGTCTTGATGGGGTAAACATAGAAGATTTTTCTTTGGACAGTTTGCGATCAAATATAGGATATGTGAGCCAAAATATCGTGCTGTTTAACGATACAATACATAACAATATTGCATATGGGGCGAACTGTGCGGCTTCTGAAGAGCAGATATTATATGCGGCAGAAAAAGCGCAAGTTTTAGCATTTGCTGGTCAGTTTTCCGATGGGATGCAAACAGCTGTCGGAGAAAATGGGTCTCGTCTTTCGGGAGGACAAAAGCAGCGGATAGCAATAGCTAGAGCGTTCCTCAAAGATGCTCCTATTTTAATTATGGATGAGGCGACAGCCGCCCTTGATAATGAGGCAGAAAGTCTTATCCAACAGGCCTTGAAGAGCCTAAGGTATGGACGCACAAACCTCGTGGTGGCGCACAGATTATCAACAGTAATTGAAGCTGATCGTATAGTTGTGATAGATAAAGGAACCATTTTAGAAACTGGAACACATGATGAGTTACTAAGTAAAAAAGGGGTTTACTCTCATTTGTATAGTACGCATTACGAATTTGAAGGATAAATAATGCGTTCTACGCTGAGCTTTACCCTCCGGCAACCGTCATGCTGTCGATACAAAGAGTGCCGACTTTTATCGATGCCTCTAAGTCTTCATCATTTCCTATTTGAGTAATTCCCATTAGCATTTCTTTGAGATTCCCGGCAATCGTGATTTCTTCCACTGCATGGACAAGCTCCCCATTCTCTATAAGGTAGCCGGAAGCGCCTCTTGAATAGTCCCCTGTCAGTAGGTTAACCCCGAACCCCATCAAGTCGGTGATAAGAAGGCCAGACCTGGTAGCCTGGATGAGTTCTTTTTGGTTATACTCTCCTCCATTAATCGCAATGTTAAAGCATCCTCCAGAATTTCCTGTTGGCTCCATTTTCAGTTTTCTGGCAGCGTAGCCGCCTAATGCGTAATTTTTCACACACCCGTGGCGGACAAAATCTTTTTGCATCGTACCCATTCCGTCGCTGTCAAAAGGAGCACTGCTTGGGCCTGTTTGCAAATGTGGGTCTTCGGAGATAGAGATGAAAGTCGGGAGCACTATTTTTCCTAGAGAATCTGCTAAAAAAGAGTTTTTTTCATACTGGGCTTTCCCCGAGAGCGCACTGAGCACATGACCAAAAATACCTGCGCTGACGCGAGGTTCAAACAGGATTGCATATTGGCCGGTTGGTATTTTTTTGGCGTTTAGTTTTCCTTCCGCGCGTCGACAGGATAAAGCTCCAATTTCTTCAGGGCTCATGAGTTTTATCGGATCTCTGTGTGACGAAGACCAATACCCTTTTTGTTTTTCATCAGGCCCGTTCTCGGCAATCATGATGGCACTAAGACTATGCCGCGTACTTTGGTAGCCCTGATTGAACCCCAAACTATTAGCGTAGACTTTTGCTCCACGATATTTACTTACATGCGCCCCATCCGACCTAAGAGTCTGTGCACTGGCATCTAGGGCAGAGATTTCAGCTCGCGCGGCAATTTGAACCATTTCGTCTATTTCTATATCCCAGGGATAATCTAGATCTAGATTGATTGCTTTCTTACACAAGTATTTTTTTTCTATAAGTCCCGCATAGGGGTCGGCTTCGCTATACCCTGCTATAGTCGCGGCCGACTCGATTGTGCTAGTAATTGAGCCAATAGAAAAATCAGAGCTTTTTGCGGTGCCTTTTCTTCCACTCTGATAAACAGTGATAGCAATGCTTTTGTCTTTTTGATGCTCAATTGACTCACAGGTATTATCCCGCACGGAGGTTTCAATACCTTCCCCTCCAAATAGAGAGATTTCAATTTCGGTTAATCCTTTTTGTTTAGCAATGTGAAGCACTTTTTCTGCGACTTCGCTTAAAACATCAGGGTTATTAAAGTTCTGATTTTTGTTAAAATACATGTATCCTATCGTAACCTTTCTGGCATTCGGATGCTAAATCGTATTTGATCTTAACCGCCTCGATTTGCCTATAGGGTTTATAGAGGCTCCAGTTTATTAAATTTATTGGCTTAATGATGGCAAATGATCCGATCTTAGACGTATTGAACGAAAAACAGAGAGATGCCGTTACATCTGAGGCGCCTCAGCTGTTGGTTTTAGCTGGTGCAGGCAGTGGCAAAACTAAAGTACTAGTGCACCGGGTAGCTTGGTGCCTAGAAACAGGTTTGGCATCCCCTAGAAGCATTCTTGCTGTGACGTTTACTAATAAAGCGGCAGCAGAAATGCGTTCTCGAATAGCAGGGTTGACGCAGTTTGAAGTCGCATCGATTTGGGTAGGGACTTTCCATAGTATCGCTCACAGACTACTTAGGCTTCATTGGAAGGAAGCGAAGTTAGCGGAAAAATTTCAAATCATCGATTCGGACGATCAATTACGTCTGGTAAAAAGAATGATTAAAGATCTTCGTTTAAACGACAAAGAATATCCTGCGAAAGAAGTGCAATGGTTTATTAACGGATGTAAAGATCGAGGAGAGCGCCCGAAGTACGTTGATGACTATGGTGATAGCTCCACGAGGACAATGGTTAAAATTTATGAAGCGTATGAGGTTTCATGTGAGAGGTCAGGCTTAGTTGACTTTGCTGAGCTGCTTTTGAGGGCTAATGAGCTGTGGGTTAACGCGCCTAGTTTGTTGCAGCATTATAAAATGCGATTCCGACATATTTTGGTTGATGAATTTCAGGACACCAATGCTATTCAATATGCATGGCTTCGACAGCTCGCGGGGGAAGAGAGTCAGTTTTATGCAGTTGGTGACGACGATCAATCAATTTATAGTTGGCGTGGTGCTGAGGTTGAAAACATGCAACGATTTCGACGAGACTTCGCTAAGCATGAAATGATTCGGCTTGAGCAAAATTATCGCTCCACTCGCAATATCCTTGATGCGGCAAATGCTTTGATAAGCAATAACCCTTCCCGAATCGGTAAAGAGTTATGGACCGAAGATGCAGCTGGCGAAAGTATATCGCTGTATATGGCTTATAACGAAGTGGATGAATCTAGATTCGTAATAGAAAAGATTAGCCAGTGGTGCGACAAATATGGGAAGCTCTCTGATTGCGCTATTCTCTATCGCGTGAGCGCTCAATCGCGCGTACTTGAAGATTCGCTGCGACAAACAGATTTACCTTATAGAGTATACGGAGGCTTTAAGTTTTATGAGCGTGCAGAGATAAAAGATGCATTAGCTTATGTGCGTCTAGCCAACTCTCGTAGTGACGATGCTGCATTTGAGCGAATAGTAAATTTTCCGCCACGAGGAATAGGTCAGCGTACATTAGATGAACTTCGCTTGATTGCGAGAAGCAGCGAAATTACTATGTGGGAAGCTATGCAGCGCCAAATTGATGCAAATCTTTTTTCGCCTAGAGCTTTAGCAAGCTTTCAGCGATTTAGAGACCTGATTGACCGGATGAGTTCAACATTCTCCGATGTCGATTTGCCTGCTTTGTTAGAGCCCGTCATAACTCTAAGTGGGCTCGTTGAGCACTATAAAAAAGAAAAAGGTGAGCGAGGTTTCGATCGGGTTGAGAATCTTGACGAATTGGTTGAGGCGGCCAGAGATTTTGTCCCTAGCGCCGAGGATCAAGGACTTTCTTTACTGGATGCATTTTTATCTAAGGCGGCACTAGAGTCAGGAGAGAATCAGGCATCTAAGGATGCCGACTGCGTTCAATTAATGACATTACATTCCGCAAAAGGCCTGGAATTCCCGTTAGTTTTTCTTGTTGGTGTTGAAGAAGGCTTGTTTCCACATCAGCGTTCTTCGGCAGACCCGGCCCAGCTTGAAGAAGAACGACGACTTTGCTACGTTGGAATTACTCGCGCAATGACAAAGTTAGTCATTACCAACGCACAGTCCCGTCGATTGCATGGTGCTGATTATTATCCTCAGCCTTCTAGATTCATTAGTGAACTTCCGTTAGAGGTCATTGAAAATATAAGAGTTGGTGGAAATTTCTACGCAACACAGAAGATGAAACCCGTCTTAAAATCTGGAAAAACTCCGCACGACCCTAATTTTTGCTTAGGACAGCCTGTCCTCCATAAAGCATTTGGAGAAGGGGTTGTCCTTCAAGTTGAGGGCCAAGGTGAACATGCTCGAGTGCAGGTTAACTTTCAAGACAAAGGGGTAAAGTGGCTAGTGTTAGGTTATGCGGGGCTAAAAAAAATATAGGAAAGGTGCTGTTTATGGGTAAGATGCAAAAAATACTGTTTTCTCTGAGCTTTGTTTTGGCTCTTGTCCTGAGCGGATGTGGGGTTGAGTCTGAAAGCACCACAGCTGCAGAGGACGCAGAAGACAATAGAGTTTTCAATTGGAAGATGGTGACCGCCTGGCCTCCTAATTTACCGATTAATCAAGATACGGTTCATAAATTTTCTCGTGATGTAGAGTTAATGAGTCGTGGCCGTCTGAGGATTAAAGTTTACGCAGGGGGTGAGTTGGTCCCTGCCTTGCAGACTTTTGATGCAGTATCTCAGGGGGCCGTAGAGATGGGACACGGAGCTTCTTATTATTGGGCAGGGAAAGTTCCTGCTGCCCAGTTCTTAAGCACAGTACCTTTTGGCATGATGCAAAATGGGGCATGGGCTTGGATTTATGGTGGCGAAGGCCTTGAGCTTTGGCGAGAACTTTACGAGCCTTTTGGAATTGTGCCTTTCCCTTTAGGAAATACAGGCATACAGATGGGTGGATGGTTCAACAGAGAAATTAACACCATCGAGGATCTCAAAGGGCTTAAAATGAGAATCCCTGGGTTGGGAGGGAAAGTTTTAGCCAAAGCGGGTGGTAATCCGGTCCTTTTATCCGCAGCGGAAATATATACGGCTTTAGAAAGAGGGACGATAGATGCGACCGAGTGGGTAGGACCTCTCCATGATCTGAGGTTTGGACTTGACCGTGCCGCGAAATATTACTATTACCCTGGTTGGCATGAGCCCGGGACTCAACTGGAGCTAATCATAAATTCTAATGCGTGGGCTGATTTGCCCGCAGACTTAAAGACAATCGTTGAAGCCGCAGCTGCATCAGCTAGTCTTTATATGTATGGCTTGTCAGAAGTGGGAAATATGGATGCTTTTAACTCACTAAAAAACAAAGGCCATATTCAAGTTCTCGAATTTCCGAAGGAAGTTACTCTGCATCTAGCAAAGCTGACCGGTGAGGTGCTACGCGAAGAGGCGGAAAAGGATGAGAAGTTCATGAAAGTACTGAATTCGTATACAGAATTCAGAGCCCGCCGTGCCAGTTTTAACAAAGCTACAGAGCAGTCTTACCAGTCAATTTTACGAGAGCTTAATAATTAGTTTTCCAAGCTTGTTAACATATAGTCTACTGCGGCGCGAACGGAGTCATCGTGTAGTTTCATGTCACCGCCTTTGGCCGGCATATATCCTGCATCGCCCATATAACCATTGATAGCATTTGCATATAAAGCCTGTTTTCCTTTGGCTAGTCTGCTTGACCAAGCAGATGTATCGGCAAATTTTGGTGCCCCTGCAATTCCTTGGGCATGACAGACGGCGCAAACTTTCTCGTAAACTACTTTTCCGCCTTCCACTTCTGCCGTAGATTCTTTAGGGGTGTTTGGCGATCCTGCATCTGCTTTTTTGGAAGTTTCGAAAACTATTGTGGCCTCGTTCGTATTCGGAGCGCCCACAGGAGAGATTCGCTCCGCGATAATTGCACTGTCGCCTGATGTGCCGGCAAATTTTTCAGTTACCACATTAGCTAATATAAAAGCCATCAATCCGATTATTATAAGCCCCGCTAAAACCAGAGAAAAATTGCGAACGAATATTTCGTCTTCATTATTGTTCATTAGATACTCTCAAAAGATTGGCTAATTGATCAAGTCGTATTATAACGAAAAATTTCCAAGGACTATAGGCCTTATGAAATTTTTGTTGCGGCTAGAATTAAGAACGCTTTCACAGGCAATGTGTCATGCCGTAATGAAGGTAGGCCCGTGCTGTTCCCTGTCTTTCCCCCAGGGGATTTATTATCTATGCAGTGGCACATCATGCTCATGACGTTACAGCTCTTCAGTCGTGGGATGACTGGAAAATCTTGATAGAGTATGCTGTCCAATCGATATTTCGTTATTATTGAGATGGCTTCTGAACACTTATCCAGATCAGGCATTTTGACCGGCTACCCAACCCGAAGACCATGCCCATTGAAAGTTATGCCCCCCTAGATGGCCAGTGACGTCGATGACTTCTCCAATAAAGTAAAGTCCTTGGTGTATCGACGACTCCATGGTTTTCGACGATAGATTAGCTGTATCTACACCACCGACCGTAACTTCCGCAGTACGATAACCTTCAGTACCTGTAGGACAAATAGTCCAAGCGCACACTCTTTCATCTAGCGATCCAATTAAAGTTTCAGTAGCTTCTCCTAATTTCTTATCTAAATTCATTTGTGCACAGATAGACGTCGCAAGTCTTTGAGGAATTAACTGCCCCAAGATATTTTTCACCAATTTATTTGACTTTGATAGGTTGTGTAAATTTAATTTCTGACTGTCACTGCGCAGTGGCGCTAGGTTTATTGTGACAGGTTTGTTGGACTGCCAATATGAAGATACTTGTAGAACGGATGGCCCACTGAGTCCTCGGTGCGTGAAAAGTAGACCACCAGAAAAAGAGTATCCTTCGCAGCTGACTATTGCTTCAACAGCTATGCCAGACAGATCTGCACAATGCTTCAATAACGCCGTATCGAATGTAAGCGGAACTAAACCAGGTTTTGTGGAGACAAGAGAGTGACCAAATTGCAAGGCGATTTCATGACCAAACTTAGTTGCGCCAATCTTTGGGATTGAAAGTCCACCAGTTGCTATAACTAGCGAGGTACATGAATAACAGGCTATATCCGTATATATGCGGTACCTATCATTAGTCTTTTCGATTTTAGTGACCGATTCCCCTAGTGAAAGCTCTACTTTGTTTTCAGTAATTTTTTGAAGCAGAAGATTTAGAATATCTCGTGAGCTATTGTCGCAAAATAATTGGCCAGAGTGCTTTTCGTGATAAGGGATTTCGGCAGTATCTAAAATATCGGTAAAGTGTTTTGATGCAAATTGCGTTAGAGCGGATTTACAAAAGTGTGGGTTCGACGAAATAAAATTTTCAGGTCCACAGTGAATATTGGTGAAATTACAGCGTCCGCCACCGGAGATTCTGATTTTTTCCCCGAATTTTTTTGAATGATCAATTAATCTTACACGACGTCCTCGCCCTCCAGCTTCGCTGGCACAAATCGACCCAGCTGCTCCTGCGCCCACTATCACTACATCGTACTTTAGATCCATTGGTACTCACATCCAGGCTGCTAATTCAATGCAGTGTAGCTAATAAGTTTAAGGAATGCTCATGTAAAAAGCCGCGACTACTCCGCGCCGAAACGCGACTAATTTTTTTATTTGGCTAGCGGTCCACCTACAAGATATTTGTTAATAACTTTTGCAGGCAAAGGAATGTATCCATCTTTTATAACAACTTCTTGTCCTTCTTTGCTGAGTATCATTTTCATGAATGCTCTTTCAAGAGGAGGAAGAGGTTTATTAGGCGCTTTGTTTACATATACGTATAGGAAGCGCGCAAGCGGATAAATCCCTGCTATAGCGTTATCAGATGTAGGTTCAATGTACTTCGTTCCTTTTTTCGACAAAGAGATGGCTTTGACTCCAGATGTTCGGTACCCGATGCCACTGTATCCGATCCCATTGAGAGATTTTGTGATCCCTTGAACAACAGAAGCAGAGCCGGGTTGCTCGTTTACACTGTCCTTAAAGTCGCCTTTGCAAAGAGCCTTCTTTTTGAAATAGCCATAGGTACCTGCGACAGAGTTACGACCATATATCTGGATATTTCTGTTTGCCCAATCACCAGTCAACCCAATGTCGCCCCAAGTTTTAATATCCTTAGTGCCACCACATCTTCTGGTCGCAGAAAAGATAGCATCTGCCTGTACGATGCTCATCCCTTTAATAGGGTTGTCCTTGTTTACGAAGATAGCAAGAGAGTCAATCGCTACAGGTATAGCTGTAGGCTTGTAGCCGTGTCTAGTTTCGAAAGCTGCTATTTCCTTTGACTTCATTTTTCGGCTCATCGGACCAGTATTTGCCGTGCCTTCAGTCAGTGCGGGAGGCGCAGTTGAGGATCCTGCAGCTTGGATTTGAATATTAACATTTGGGTAGAATACTCTGAAACCTTCTGCCCAAAGGGTCATAAGGTTGGCCAGGGTGTCTGAACCTACACTATTTAGGTTTCCTGATACGCCAGACTCCCTTTGGTAGCTCTTTATACCGGAATCTACTTCGAGCGCATTGGCTGAGCTAGACAATATTAGTGCGGCTACAGTAGTCGAGAGAAGACGTTTAATCATTAGACAAAACCTCCAAGTAGGAATATAAAAAAATTGGTTAAAGGAAGAACGAGTATGCGTTCGCTACATGACAGTTTGATGAATTTTCTATCACGACAATGTCTCGTTCAGAAGAGGAAGTGTCATACATTAGCTAGGGTGACAAATTGGTGTCCATCTTTAGCTCTCGTTGAGCTAGAAAGTCGATTACATTTAGCAGGTTTTTAGAAGATCCCGCATGTCTTACGCTTGAACGAAATTTTCCGGCAACAATCATAGAGGGTACGCCTCCGATGCCATAGCTTCTTGTTAGCGCCATTGCTTTTCTAGTAAGGGTATCTACCTCGAAAGAATTGTAGGCAGCGGTAAAATCTTTTTTCCCCACACCTACGCTTTCAAAGAAATCAGCGAGCTCGGTTTCTGTATAGATTGTTTGCTTCTTTGTGTGCAAGGCCTCGAACAGTTTCGGGTGCACAATTTTTGTAACTCCCAGTTTTTCAGCAGTATAGTAAGCTCGCGCATGACTAACCCATTTTCTGTCGAAAATTGCTGGTACTCGCTGAAATTCTATAAATTCTGATTTTTGTTTTTCCCATACTGAGATTTCGGTTTCGAATGCAAAGCAGTGGGAGCATCCGTACCAAAATAACTCGACAACTTCTACCTTTCCATTTTTAGTTTGGGTTTTTACAATAGGAGAAATTTGTTCAAAGTCTTTACCAACAACAAATTTTTCGGTAGCTGATGTTGTTGAGGCGACGACTACTACCAGCAAGAATGCACCTAAAGTTCGTGAGAGCATTAACATGTTTTCAGGGCGCATATTTTTATTCAAGCCTAGTGGAGAGCGGACACGTAACTCGCTAATTGACGCATCTCTTCTTCAGTAAGTTTTTTTGCTACCATTCTCATCATTTGTTGTTGATCAGTGGTGCGTGACTTGTTCGCATACTGTTGCAATTGAGCCGCTATGTATTCGGCGTGTTGGCCGCGAATCGCAGGATACTTGGCGGCAGGATTTCCAGCACCATTTGGTCCGTGACAGGACATACAGGCTGGGATACCTCTAGCCTTGTCCCCACCTCGATACAATTTTTCGGCATCTGCTATCTCGTCTGCGGCCACGGATTTTATTATGAGGGGCTGTTTTTCATAATATAATGCAATATCTAACATATCCTCGTCGCTTAAGCTCA
This sequence comes from uncultured Gammaproteobacteria bacterium, assembly GCA_938082545.1. Classification (GTDB taxonomy): domain Bacteria; phylum Pseudomonadota; class Gammaproteobacteria; genus UBA4457. Next base: position 80,978 of record CALKCL010000005.1, on the reverse strand, counting down.
TTGCCATTGGGGACATAAGTCCATTTTGACGTTGTCCAGACCTAAAAGCCTTTAGTTGCTTAACGGTATAATCTACTCCCTGGCCAGCAAGGCTTGGCCAAATTGGATTTAAGCTATTTCCGTCAGCGCCATGGCATGCTCCACAAACTGCAGCTTTTTCGGCTCCATCTGCGTAGGCGTTTTGTACGGCAGCAAATAGAAATATAGCTAAAAGGCTAAGGAAAGTTTTCCTTTGGTACATTCGAATAACTCTCGGTTGATTATTAGCGAACCATTATATACGTGGATCATCGGATGATCTAAATAATATTTACTTCCGATGTTATAATTCACTAAAAAAGAGAGCATTCACATAGACACAGAAGCTTTTTCAAAAACTAGAGCCCTATTGCAACAGGCATCTTTCCAGATGAGCGTGCCTAGATGCAGTTTGCTCCCGATCGATGAAGGTTATGAGGTGGCTTTTGCCGGTCGGTCAAATAGTGGTAAATCTAGTGCACTAAATGTGCTCTGCGGGCAAAAAAATTTAGCGCGCACTAGTAGAACGCCAGGTCGCACTCAACATCTGGTGGTTTTTAACCTCGATTCTCAGAGACGCTTGATGGATCTTCCAGGTTTTGGGTATGCAAAGGTGGCTAAAAGTCTGAGATCTCATTGGGAACAAGAACTTCCAGACTACCTTGAGACTAGAAAATCTTTGGCAGGCCTAGTCATGTTAATGGATGTACGACACCCTTTAAAGCCTCAGGAAGAGGTCCTAATCGAGTGGTGTTCGTCATGTGACGTTTCGATGTTAATTTTGATTAACAAATCCGACAAGGTGAGTCGTGGAGAGGGCCTTAATGTTTTAGGTAAGGTAAACCGCAGGATTTCTGAGTCTTCTGAAGTGATTTCGGCTCAGTTATTTTCTGCTACGAAGCATCAGGGTATCGAGAGTGCTTGGTGCACGATAGAGAAATGGTTGTTTAACTCCGCTAAGAATAACGCCTAGCTGAGCTTATTATTTTGCACCCTTCCCGTAGCGCTTGTTGAATTTGTCGACTCTGCCAGCAGTGTCGACGATCTTCTGTTGCCCTGTGTAAAAGGGGTGACATGACGAGCAGACGTCTAGATGTAATTTTTCCTCAGAGTAGGTCGACTGCGTTTCGAAAGTGCTGCCACAACTGCAAGTGACGCTTATCGTGTGGTAATTAGGGTGTATTGCTTCTTTCATTTTTTTCTCAACGAGACATTATTGGTTCCGGAAGTTTAGTTTCGGATGTCATAGATTGCAACCTTATCTTTAAATTAGCGTATAGGTTTTGAGGAAGCTAATCGCTCTGATAGATAAATATAGGAGCATATTTACTTTATTTCCAAAATAACTGGGGCGTGGTCTGAGGGTCTAGTATTTCTACGAGGGGTGGGATCAATCGAACAGGCTACCAGCCTATCATTAAGACTTTGGCTATTTAATATAAGATCTATCCTAAGTCCTCTGTTTCGTTGGAAGCCACCCGCGCGGTAATCCCACCAAGAAAAAATTTCTGGCTCCTGGGGGAAGCTTCTAAACGAGTCTTTCAGGCCTAACCGAGTAATGGCTTCTAGTTGGGAGCGTTCCTCGTCACTGCATAATATTTTTCCTTTCCATCCAGAAGGATCGTGTACGTCATCATCTGTTGGGGCTATATTGAAATCTCCGAGAACTATTACGTTTGAGTGAGACTTTAAAAGTTCTGATAGCCAGACGTTTAACGCGTTCAGCCATGAGATTTTGTAGCTGTACTTTTCCGATCCTACTTCTGAGCCATTAGGGACATACAAATTAACAAGGGTAACGCCACCAATATTTGCCGCTAAAGCGCGGCATTGAGGATCTTCAAAGGTGGGGATGTTTTTCGCAAGCAGCTCGATGTTTGAATTCGCCAAGAATGCGACTCCATTATACGATTTTTGACCATAGAATGAACAATTGTAACCAAGTTTGCTGAGCGCATCTAAGGGAAAATCCTTGTCTTGTACTTTGGTTTCTTGAATGGCTAGTATGTCAATATCATTGATTGTGAGCCAATCTGTGATTTGATCAAGACGAGCCCGAATAGAGTTCACATTCCATGTAGCAATTTTCATTAAAGGCGATAGCCCCCATGTCGTTTGCGAGATATCACGTCAAACATATAAGCTCCTGCACCAAAAGCAGCTGCTATTATCAGCATTACCAGGATCAATAATAGTATCCAGTAATGCTGCATAACTATAAGAACCAACTCTAAGTTTATTTTTGCATCTTTTATTAACTTCTGTTTCTTTATCTGCATATTGGCTTTTTCGAGTGCGTATTCAATCGCCACATAATCGTTTTTATTCCGCGTGGCAGAAGATTCATCACTAGAGCACTCTGTGCTTAGTTCTTCTCGCATTTGAATAGATTCTTTTTCTAGAATAGATAGCTTAGATTCACATTTCTTTGCTTCAGGCATCACCGCTGCAAGCTTAGCTTTTAATTGGGTGTTACTTTTTTTCAACGTAGCTAAGGTCTCTCCTGAGTCTACCGTTTTTGGATTCGACGTAACATTTTTTGTATTTTCTTTTATCAGTTTGTTTAAGATGATTTCTGAGGTTGGTTCAGCCATTAGGTAGGATTTATCTATCCATCCCTTTGCGCCCGTAGGGTCGATGACTAGTGCGAGCTGATCTGTTTTTTGTATCACTTCTAATTCAGTACCAGTAGATATGATTTTTACGATTGTGCTATTTAGATCTTCTGTCTCATAGATACCAACTAGTAGCTTGTCGATGACATAGGCTCTATCTGCTGAAAATAATTTTTGCAGTGGCAGAGTCATTATGACTGCGCAGATTAAGAAACTAAATTTACTCATATTTAATCGCGTTATTCAGTTAGGTGGATGATGAGCTTCTGGTCGAGCATACAGGACATTTAGGATCCTTCTTAAACTTCATTGTTTGCCACTCCATTCCAAGAGCATCGAGCAATAGCAATCTGCCCTCTAGTGAGGCTCCTGTATTTGTGAGTACTTTTAAAGTCTCCAGGGCTTGTATGCTCCCTATAATTCCGAGTAAAGGCGCGATCACCCCAGTTTCGATGCAGTTTTCGGCGGTAGTGATGTCATCATTATATAAACATCGATAACAAGGACTATTGATACTTGTCTGAAAAACTGTCACCTGTCCCTCAAAACGAATTGCGGCGCCGGATATTAATGGTTTACCGTGTTTGACACACTGCCTGTTGATTTCAAATCTAGACTCAAAGTTATCGGTCGCATCGACTACTGCATCTACGCTAGGAAATAGTTTATTGAAATCGGCTGTCTCTAACATTTTGGGAATAATTTTGACTTTCACGTTAGGGTTAAGAGCCAGTAGCCTATCTTTAGCCGACACGACTTTCTTTTTCCCTAGATCTGGAGTGGAATGCACTATTTGTCGTTGTAAGTTGGATAGTTCGACTAAGTCGTGATCGACAAGCACTAAGTTTCCCACGCCTGCCGCGGCTAGATACATTGAGATAGGTGATCCCAGACCGCCAATTCCTATAATCACTACTGTAGACTCCGCTAGAAGGCTCTGACCATTAATATCAATTTCTGGCAGGAGTATTTGTCGACTATAACGGAGTAGTAAATCATCATCCATTAGATAAATCCATTAGCTTATACGGGCTCGTGTTATCCGCTCGCATTGATTAAGATCTTTTTCTGTATGTATTTGAGAATAGCCATTGTTTTCTAAACTACTCCGGACTTTTGTTCCTTGCTGGAACCCATGCTCTAGTAAAATCCAACCATCTTTCTTAAGGCACTTAGTTGCTTGAACGATTATACAGTCGATTTCTTCCATGCCGTCATTTTTTGCAAAAAGTGCTGTTGCCGGTTCAAACTTAACAGCAGCATCAGTCAGATGGCTTTCTTCAAACCCTATATACGGAGGGTTTGCGGCTATAATGTCCAGACTTTTGCGCCCGAAAGGTTTTAGCCAAGAACCGGCTAACACCATTACGTTTTTGTAATCTAGTTGATGTAGGTTGCGCTTTGCTACTCGCAGTGCAGAGAGAGAAAGATCGGTGGCAGCGATCATTACTTGGTCCGTCTCGCTAGCAACGGCAAGCGCCACCGCGCCACTTCCTGTTCCAAGATCTGCCATTGAAAGTTGAGATGGTGAACGTTTTATGATGTCTAGGGTCATCGCTACTAAAAGCTCTGTTTCTGGTCTAGGGATCAGAACATCGGGTGTTATGGTTAGAGGTAATGACCAAAATTCGCAGCATCCAGTTATATAGGGTACTGGCACACCTTTGTCCCTTTCTTTTACTTTTACTAGGTAAGCAGCTGTTTCTTCGGGGGATACTATGGAATCGCTGTTGGCATACAGCCAAGTTCTATTAGTTTTTAGAGCTGAGGCTAATATGATTTCAGCATCTAATCGCGGAGTCGAGCTCTTGGTCAGCAGATGTGTACTTTGCCGCAACAGCGTAGCTATGTTGTTGGTTTGCTGCATTTATTCTGCTTGCATTCCTGCAATTAGTTCCGCTTGATGTTCCCTAACCAAGGGGGCAATTACCAAGTCTAGATCGCCGATTAAAACTTCCTCAAGTTTATATATTGTGAGATTGATTCTGTGATCCGTAACACGCCCTTGAGGATAGTTATAGGTTCTTATTCTCTCTGAGCGGTCCCCACTGCCTACTAATCTCTTCCGGGTAGACGCTTGTTCCGAGTCTATCCTGTCCCGCTCTGCTTGTAGCAGTCTCGATTGCAGCAGACTAAGTGCGCGCGCACGATTTTTGTGCTGGGAGCGTTCATCCTGACACTCAACTACGACGTTGGTTGGGAGGTGGGTTATTCGGATAGCCGAATCGGTTTTGTTTATGTGTTGCCCCCCTGCTCCAGATGCTCTAAACGTGTCTATCCTCAAGTCACTAGAGTTGATTTCAATTTCCGCTTCATCAACTTGTGCCATAATTGCAACTGTACACGCTGATGTATGGATTCTGCCCTGAGACTCAGTTTCTGGTACACGCTGAACTCTGTGGGCCCCTGACTCAAATTTTAGTTTGGAGAATACGTTTTTCCCATCAATCAGAGCTACGACTTCCTTATAGCCTCCAGCTTCTGACTCACTAGCGCTAACAATTTCGGTTTGCCATCGTTGTTTCTCTGCATAGCGTAAATACATGCGTAGAAGATTTCCTACAAATATCCCAGCCTCATTTCCACCAGTGCCTGCGCGGATTTCAAGATATACGCTAGCTTCATCATTTGGGTCTTTTGGGATAAGTAAAGTTTGAGCCTCTTGCTCAATGGTAGCTAATGCTGCTTTTGCCTTTACCAGTTCTTCGTTTGCCATTTCGCGCATTTCTGCATCTTCTTCTTGTGCAAGCTCTAATGCGCTGGTTACTTGGGCTTGCATATCCGTGTATTTCTCAAACCAGCCTGCAAGAGGGACTATTTCGGCATGTTCTTTTGAGAGCGCTTTAAATTGCGCTTGATCTTTAATGATATGAGGAGTAGCTAGCATCTCCTCTACCTCAACTTTCCGATCGGATACACTTTCTAGTTTCTGGAGTAAGGATTTTTTCATAATGATTGTTAGTTTTCATTTAGCCCAAGAATTTTCCTAGCAACCTGAAGGTCATCGGTTTGCAGGTTTGCTTCTCGAAGCGCTATTGTAGGTCGGTGTATCAACTTATTCGTAAGAGTCGTAGCTAACTGTTCTATTACTTTGTCGGCTGGCTTACTGTTTAGACTGGAGCGAGCTTGCTCCAAGGCTTCCTCCTTAAGGTTTTGCGCATACTCCCTGAACTCTCTGATTGTTTCGGACGCTGTTTGAGACTCTAGCCACCCCATATATTCTTGCACCTGCATATGGATCATTTCTTCTCCGACTGCAGCAGCATCTTTTCTTAATTTGAGGTTTTCCGAGATCACGGATTCAAAATCATCCACAGTATATAGAAAAGTATTCTGCAGATTATCTACCTCAGGCTCAACATCTCGGGGGACGGCTAGATCTACCATGAAGATTGGTTTCCCCTCCCGTTTATCAATTGACAGCTGAACTGATTTCGCAGTGATGATGGGAGAGCGGCTGGCTGTGCACGACACCACTATATCGGCCTCATGGAGTCTATTTGGAATCAAGCTTAAGGTTATTGCTTCGCCAGCATATTTGTTGGCAAGAACTGAGGCTTTAGCAAAAGAGCGATTCGCGACTATAAGATTTTGTAGCCCTGAGCTTACTAAATGACTAGCCACTAGTGAGATAGTTTCTCCAGCCCCCACCAAAAGAGCAGTTTTTTTACTAAGATCTCCATGGATCTGCTGTGAAAGTTTTACAGCTGCGTAAGCAATTGAAACAGGAGCATTATTGATTTTTGTTTCGGTCCTAGTTTCTTTGGCCGAGGAAAAAGAAAACTGTAGTAACCTATTTAAAAATTTTCCAAGCGTTCCAACCTCGAAGGCAGTTCTATAAGCTTTTTTGAGCTGCCCTAGTATTTGAGGCTCACCAATTACTAGAGAATCAAGGCCACTAGCAACTCTAAGTAAGTGTTGCACAGCATCGTGATTAGTAAGGCTATACATGTGCTCCAGGATAATGTTTGCTTCTAGCCCTTTCAACTTAGCAAGCCATGTTACTAGGGCATTTTTAGTGAGGCCCTCAGCATAGCAATAAATCTCTGTTCTATTACAGGTTGAAAGAATCATAGCTTCTGATATTCCTGGCTGATTAGCCAACTCTGCAAGTGCTTCCGGCAAATTGCCATCGTCGAACACTACTTTTTCTCTGATCTGTAGAGGTGCAGTTTTGTGGGATAAACCCAATATAATCAGAAGCATAGTGTTATAATAAGTACCTGTTCTAGCGCGAAGTGAACTCAAAAATATTTGATTCAGCAGGTTGATTTAAATTAGGCCTTTGTTCTTTAAGCCAACCTGTTTACTCTGGATTATAGTTCAATCACGTATCCCTAGCCTACTTTGATGTTCGTAGTGCTTTTTTGTGCGGATATGGTTGGTACCCATAGCGAATAGAGGCTGAGGGAAAATTTCTCGACCTGGTTCCTGTATTTGTTGGACAATAGACGCTAGAGAGTTAGGGTTAGCGGGACCTATGGGCAGCGAAGTTAAAGAAGGTATGGATTTGTATAAAAAAACAGGCTTTATCCGAACCAGTTTAATGGGAGTTGGCCTTTGTGCAATATGCTCATGTTCGACTTCCATGTTCTATTCACGAGTAACTCCGTACGAAGTGAATAACTTGTCAGGCGAGCATGCCGAGGCTGTTGCAACATTGAACCGTTGGAGTTTTGCATCCCGTTTTTCGCTAAAGTCCGATGAAGGCTCATTTAGCGGCGACCTGAAGTGGAGTCAGCAGGGGGATACTTTTACCTTAGAGTTCTCGGGTCCATTTGGTACAGGTAGTCTAGTTATAAAAGGAAATACTAAAGTTGTGAAGCTGATCACTTCTGATGGGCAATCAGTTTTAGCTAAGACGCCTGAGTCGCTTATGAAGTCTCAGTTTGGTTGGACTGTGCCTATTTCACACTTCCGTTATTGGATGCTGGGTATTCCCGATCGAAGGCTATCAGAGGGCATTACTAATAGGGTATTTGATTCTGTTGGTCGGTGGGTAAGATTCTCTCAAGCCGGATGTAATGTAGATATTTCGGGGTATTATGAGATCAGGAAGCCTAATTTACCGAGGAGGGTTTTTGTGGTCTGTGGAGAGAGGGAGTCACGCATAGCATTTAGAGATTGGGAGGTAGGTCATTGAAGATATCCGCTAGCTGGCCAGCGCCTGCAAAAATAAATTTGTTTCTCCATATTATAGGACGCCGTCCTGATAACTATCACGATATCCAAACTCTATTTCAGTTCATAGATCTGCATGATCAGCTTGACTTTATGATTCGTGATGATGGCGTAATTACCAGACAAACTCAGTTACTTGGGGTAGATGCGAGTGATGATCTGGTGGTATTGGCAGCTAAATCGCTACAAAAACACTGTGCAGTCAAAAGCGGCGTAGACATATCGGTTAAAAAGAATATTCCAATGGGCGCTGGGTTAGGAGGCGGCAGCTCAGATGCCGCAACTGTTTTGGTTGCGTTGAATTATCTTTGGGGTTTGGAGCTTCCGACTGAGGAGCTGGCCGAGTTAGGACTGAGACTAGGTGCAGACGTGCCGATCTTTATTCATGGACAGGCAGCTTGGGCTGAGGGAGTGGGAGAAAAATTATCCTTTTGCGACCCCGACTTTGGGCCAATTGTTGTTGTTACTCCTAAAGTAAGTGTTGCGACAGCACAAATATTCGCTGATTTAGAGTTGACACGTGATACCAAGGCAATCAAAATGCACGACTTTTCTTTGGACCTAAGCCATAATGACTGTGAGCCAGTAACTTGTCGTTTATATCCAGAGGTGGCTGACGTTCTCTTTTGGTTATCTGGATACGGAGCTGCGAAGATGAGTGGTACTGGAGCCGCCGTGTTTATATGTGCTGAAAGTCATTCGAAGGCTGAACGTGTATTCAAGGCACTGCCTAAGCACTGGCAAGGGCATTTTGGGGAACGGATGAATCAATCCCCGCTGTTAAGTAGGCTTCATAGAGAAACGATGAAGGAATAAATTTAAACAATTGGGCTGTCGCCAAGCGGTAAGGCACTGGGTTTTGATCCCAGCATTCACAGGTTCGAATCCTGTCAGCCCAGCCAATTTTGTAGCTTCATAAAGCTAATATTCTCCGCTTAGTATAAGATGTGGCGGAATCACAAAGCTACGCTAATAACGAATCATATGGGCTGCTTAATCTAAATATTTATGTGAAGAGGTTGCGACGGTAATGAATGAAGATTCAATGATGCTGTGTACTGGCAATGCTAATCCTTCACTAGCATCGGCTGTGGCACGCCACCTTAATGTGCCCTTAGGGAAAGTTGTAGTTGGTTCGTTTAGTGACGGAGAAACTATGGTAGAAATCTCGGAAAATGTTCGAGGTCGGGACGCTATAGTAATTCAACCTACTTGCGCGCCAACCAATGATAACTTTATGGAACTGTTGATTTTAATCGATGCTCTTAGGCGGGCATCGGCTCAAAGCATTACTGCAGTCGTACCTTATCTTGGTTATGCTCGACAAGACCGGCGGCCGCGTTCAGCACGCGTACCAGTTACCGCTAAAGTTGTTGCTAATATGATATCGAATGTCGGCACTACGAGATTGCTCACAGTTGATTTACATGCTGAGCAAATCCAAGGATTTTTTGATATACCTATGGACAATGTTTATGCTTCGCCCGTGCTTCTCGGAGATATTTGGAAGCATGAATATCCCGATCTGATGGTGGTTTCGCCCGACGTCGGAGGAGTGGTCCGCGCTCGCGCTATTGCGAAGAGGCTTGATGATGCCGATTTAGCTATTATCGATAAACGCCGCCCCAAAGCCAATGAGACACGAGTTATGAATATAATAGGCGATGTAGCGGATCGCACTTGTGTGATGGTTGATGACATGGTCGACACTGCAGGCACTTTATGCAGTGCAGCATTTGCTCTAAAAGAGAATGGTGCTAAAAAGGTAGTGGCTTATTGCACACATGCCGTTCTTTCGGGCAAGGCGATAGCTAATTTGACTAATTCGCCATTAGACGAGTTGGTGGTTACTGATACAATTCCATTAACCGAGGATGCCATTGCATGCGGGAAGATAAGACAGCTATCAGTTGCAGGTTTGTTGGCGGAGAGTATCCGTAGAATTAATTCGAGCCAATCGTTGAGCTCGATGTTTGTTGATTAGAGGGTTATTTTTCATTTGGTCGCGGATGAAGGATGACGGAAATTAATAGTTACTTGGAGAATACGAAATGGAAGATATTATTTTAAATGCGGAAATTCGCAGCGAGATGGGCAAGGGTGCGAGCCGCCGCCTTCGCAAAGCCGGTAAAGTCTTGGGTATAGTCTATGGTGGTAAAAAAGATGCAGTTTCGATTCAACTGTCACACTCCGACATGTTAAAAGCGACTTCTAACGAAAGCTTTTACTCGCAGGTTCTGGGTTTGTCTATTGAAGGTAAGAAGGAGAAAGTTGTAATTAAAGATATGCAACGGCACCCATGGAAACCAGTGATAATGCATATGGACTTCAATAGGATAAACGAATCAGAGACGCTAAATATCAGAGTGCCAATACATTTTGTGAACGAAGATTTATGTATTGGTGTCAAACAAGATGGTGGTGTAATTGCGCATTTAGCGGCTGATATCGAAGTGACCTGTTTACCTGCCAGTATCCCAGAATTTGTCGAGGTCGATGTCGAGGCCTTAAATTTAGGTGATGTTCTGCATATGTTTGATATGTCTATGCCTGAAGGCGTTGAAATCACTGCAATGCTTTATGGTGGAGATGGTGCAGCTGCCATAGTTCAGGTTAATGCTCCGCGCCTAGAAGAGGAAGAGCCGACTCAGGAAGCTGATGTACCAGAAGAAGATGCCTCAGAGACTGATGAAAGCACTGATACCCCTGATTAAAAGAAAAGTCATCTCAGATGTTTGCATTCTGAGCTTTTTTCATGGTTGCAGTTGACTCAATCGAACTGGTTGTCGGACTAGGCAACCCTGGCAGCGAGCACGAAAAAAGCCGTCATAACGTCGGCTTCTGGCTGTTAGACGAATGGGCATTGAAGACAAGGACTGACTTTTCAAAGGAAGCTCGTTTCCACGGCCTTTTAGCAAAAGGGGCCGCGGGAATGTATGGTTTGAAACCAACTACTTACATGAACTTGAGTGGACGTAGCGTCGCTGCCTTTGCTAGATACTATAAGGTTAAACCAAGTCAAATCCTCGTGGTTCACGATGATTTGGACCTGCCGGTTGGTTCCGTGCGGTTAAAGCACGGGGGTGGTCATGGGGGACATAATGGTTTGCGCAGTATTACTCAAGAACTCGGGACAGATGGTTATAGGCGAGCGCGGATCGGGATAGGGCGACCTCCTGAAGGTTGGGATGTTACTAACTATGTCCTAGGCTCGGCTAAACCAGGTGAGTGCGATGAAATTTGTGTAGCTATAGATAGGGTAGTGGACTCCTTGGAAGACATCCGTGCGGGAGAATTTGCGCAGGTGATGAATCGTTTGAACACTCGAGAAAAGAAAAAAGCCGAGGGTATTTAATGGGTTTTAAGTGCGGAATTGTTGGATTGCCTAACGTAGGGAAATCTTCTTTGTTTAACGCGCTAACAAGCGCAGGGATTGCTGCGGAAAATTATCCTTTTTGCACTATAGAGCCAAATATAGGAATAGTTATTGTCCCTGATAAGCGATTAAGCGCGATTGCAAATATAGCTTGCTCCAAAAAAGTGATTCCCTCGAGTATGGAATTTGTAGATATTGCTGGACTAGTTGCGGGCGCTTCTAAAGGCGAAGGGTTAGGTAATAAATTTCTTGCTCATATTAGAGAAACAGCGGCAATTGCGCACGTTGTAAGATGTTTTCATGACGATAATATTACCCACGTGTCTGGTACTGTCGATCCCATTTCAGATATAGAGATTATTGAGACCGAGCTTGCTTTAGCGGATCTCGAGTCTTGTACTCGGGGATTAGAACGGGCTGAAAAGCAGGCGAAATCTGGTGATAAAGATCAAAAATTACGTACGGAGTCATTCAAAGTGCTTTTGGACTTGCTCGAGGCAGGAACCGCTATCAGGGCGGGTAACTTAGAAGATGATGGTGCTCCTGCACTTCTCGCGCAAGAGATGGCATTACTGACTGCAAAGCCCTTACTGTTTGTGGCTAATGTTGCAGAAGATGAACTACAAGGTTGTGATGAGGCAACGGCAGTAGTCGCGTATGCTGCAAAAGTAGGGGCAGAATGTATTGTGCTTTGCGCATCGATTGAAGCTGAGATTGCTGCCTTACCTGAGGATGAAAGAGCTGAATTTCTGAGTGATATAGGAATAGAGGAGTCAGGTTTAGATCAGGTTATAAGGGCAGGCCATCGGTTACTAGGACTGCAAAGCTATTTTACTGCCGGCCCTAAAGAGTCTCGTGCTTGGACGATTTCTGTTGGCTCGTTAGCGCCAGAGGCGGCTGGAGTGATACATACTGACTTTGAGAGAGGATTCATCCGCGCAGAAGTTATTGCCTATCATGATTTTATTGAGCACAAGGGAGAGTCTAAGGCTCGAGAATTAGGTAAATTGCGCGTTGAAGGTAAAGAATATGTTGTCAAAGACGGGGACGTGATGCATTTTCGATTTAATGTTTGATCAATCAGTACAGTCGGTCCCCCATTGAGTGGTTATGCTCCAAAAGACGCTGTTAAGACTTCTGTATCTAAATACTCGGTAACTGAGACAATATTGTCTCCGGACCAGCGATATACCCAGCAATAAGTATTGTTGTATGTCCCACCAGCTTTGGTTTTAGATTCTCCACGCCCCTGACAAGCCAAATAGTCGCCATCAGATATTAAATTATCAACGGTAATGTGAAGATGGCCATCGATAAGTTCGCCTAGAGGAGCCAGCAGCTTAGTCGCTACTTCTTCCATCCCATTGTAAGTACCAGAAAATCGAGTGTTACCTATGATGGTCCACTGGACATTTTTGTCAAACAGCCCCATGAGTGGCTCGTGGTCCCCTTCTCCTAGTGCCTTAAATCCAGCTGTTATGAGTTTCTGATGTGTATCCATAGTTATGTCCTTTGCTTGTTGTGATGTCACTTATTTCTTTAATACTTGATTCACTAGCTCCACCCAGTAACTGGCACCTACGGGAATTACTTCATCGTTAAAATCAAAATGAGGACTATGGAGTAGGCATCCGCCATCTCCGAGTCCGTTACCTATGAATGCATAGCACCCTGGTTTTTCTTCAAGCATATACCCGAAATCTTCTGATCCGGTAACCATTTCGACATTTGTATTGACGTTTTCAGCACCACAAATTGAGATAGCGGCTTGTGCTGCCACGTCAGTTTCCTCGTCTGAATTGACAGTCGGTGGAAATCGCTCGTCATACCACCATTCTAACTTGCAGTCATGTGCCTGACAGATTCCAAGTGCGATCTTCTCCATACGCGATTTTATAAGCTCTTTTGTGTCCGTTGAGAATGTTCTAACTGTTCCTCTTATTGTTATTTCCTCAGGAACTACCGCCCATGCATCTGTATCTCCTCCATGGAACTGTGTGACCGAAAGTACGGCAGGGTCGGTTGGTTTTACGTTACGGGATACAATCGTTTGCCAAGCCTGTACGATTTGTGTCCCAACTTGTATAGGGTCAATCACTAAATGTGGTAAAGCTGCATGACCACCTTTCCCGATAACCTTAATTTCAAACAGATCCATCGCAGCCATTATGGGGCCTTTTCTCATTGCCATTTCCCCAACGGGAAGTCCCGGCCAATTATGAATTCCATAAACAGCTTCCATAGGAAAATCTGTAAAAAGTCCATCATCCATCATGGCTTTTGCACCGGCCTCTCCTTCTTCAGCAGGCTGAAAAATAAAGTGGACTGTGCCATCAAAGTCTTGGTGTGCTGATAGGTGCTGTGCAGCCGCTAGAAGCATTGCGGTGTGCCCATCATGTCCGCATGCATGCATTACTCCCATATTCTTTGAACGATGACTAAAAGTGTTCATCTCTGTTAGAGGTAAAGCATCCATGTCTGCCCGTAGCCCGATTGACCTGTCACTGGACCCAGATTTTATCGTGCCAACTACACCCGTTTTTCCGAGGCCTTTTACGATAGCGATGCCAAAAGATTCTAGTTTGTCAGCAACAAATTGCGCTGTGACATGCTCTTGATAAGCAAGCTCCGGATGTGCGTGTATTATTTGACGCCAAGCGGCATGGTCCTTGTTCTTACCTACTATTTTTTTTATTAAATTCATAATATTTTCTACAATTTACTTTTAATCTCTGAGAGATAATCTACCGTTAAATTAAAGTCGTATTCTGTTTTGGACGACTGAAAATGTTCTATACCCGTGCATCCCGCCTCTTTGAGCGCGCTCAACTGATCCACGACTTTTGAAAGATCAGAGAAATCTAAAGCCAGTAAAGGGATGATAATTGCTTTGCCTTTACCTTCTTCTCTTCTCATTCGCTGTAAATCTTGGCATTCGCTTATGAGTGAATCATGATCCTTTATCATAGGCATCCAACCGTCTCCGTAATTCATTACCCGTTGGATTGCGGCATTCTGATTTCCCCCAATCAAAATTGGAGGTCGCTTTGGGCGCGGACTAAAAATAAACTGTTGGTCTTTGTATGAAACAATATCATTTGCGAAGCACTCCATGAAGAACTCAATGGTTTCATTAGTTACAGAGCCTCTGGTCTTCAGTGATGCATCAGTCACAATGAATTCAGCTTCCATCCATCCAACACCTACACCAAGAATTAATCTTCCTGAAGAGAGCTCTTGGATAGAAGCGACCCATTTAGCAGTAGCTAATGCGGGACGATAGGGGAGCACTAAAACAGAAGTGCCTAATTTTATTGTGCTTGTAATGCCGCTTAGAAACGCGAGTGTAGCCAAGGGATCTACGTATCGTCCTCCAGATCCTTCTGATTGATCAGGAGGAATAGCGATATGATCGAGTACCCATATATGATCTAACCCCGATTGTTCAGCTTTAAGAGCCTGCCGGGTGATCACTTCCTTTGTAGATAGAGGCCCCATATTGTTGATAGAGATACCGATCTGCATCGTTCTTCCTTTATCTCATTAAATTATGTTTGATAGTAGCCGAAAGCGGTCCACCCACCATCAACAACCAACGTTTCCCCCGTCATAAAAGCTGCACCTTCGCTGGCAACATATCTTACTGCGTTAGCAATGTCATCACCTGTTCCCAATCTTCTCTGAGGAGTCCGCCTTTCCAGATCTTCAAGTTTTACTTTTCCATCAACCGCCAGTTGGTCAATTAGCTCAGTACGAATATAGCCTGGTGCGATGCAGTTCACGCGGATTCCATATCGCGCCCATTCTATTGCCATTACTTTTGTCATCTGATCGACTGCGGCCTTGGAGGCGCAATATCCTAGCGTTGCAGGGAAGGCATTGCGGCCCAAGATTGATCCAATATTAATAATGGATCCGCCATTGTTCATTTTCATTTGGAGCGCGGCAGCTTGAGAACACAGAAATATGGATTTACAGTTGATATTCATGTGCTGGTCCCAGTTTTCTTCAGTCATCTCCATAGTAAGCATCGGTTTTGATATACCCGCATTATTGATCAGGACGTCAACAGGTCCTGCCTGATCAAGCACTTCCGCAAACATTCTTTTGACAGCAAGAGGGCTCTCTACAAGGCAACCGATAGCTGTTGCTTTGCCTCCAGCTGTTTGTATTTCGGTCACAACTTTGCCCGAGTTGCATGCCTCGGTTGCGGCGCAGATTACATGAGCGCCATCCTTTGCTAAGGCTAGAGCTATTGATTTCCCGATGCCGCGGCTGGCACCAGTAATTAGCACTAACTTATTCTCAAAATTTTGAACCAATTTTTTTCCTTTTTATCAGTTGCACTTATATAGCTGTCGTATTTTTATCGAAGTGCGTTGATAGTGAATTTTTGACTCTAAAATGTCCAGTTCTCACTATAAGGTCTGAGTTCCAATTCATTACTCCATGCGGATCCTGGTTGTTGGTGAAGCCACCAGTAAGACTGTGCTACGTCATCTACATTGCTCGTTTCTTCAATTTTGAAGGTATCCCCCATCCAGTCTCTGATATCAGGGACGTCTAAAGTGCAGTCGAGCCGAACATGTGCAACATGTAGCCCTTTAGCACTGTATGCTTTGGCGAGACTTTGAGACAATCCGCGAAGTCCGAACTTTCCGATAGAATATAGTGGATTGGTTCCTGATCCTCTAAAAGCAGCTGTCGCACTTGAAAAAATAATGGTTCCTTTTTTGTTGTCTAGCATCCTTGGAATTATGGCCTTTGCCGACGCGAGGGCCCCTACCACTTCTAGGTTGAGGGTATCGCTGATTTCTGCGTAGGATATCTGCAAAGGATCTCTTAATTGGTATCGGCCACGAGGGTTATAAATAAAAATTTCGGGAGTGCCATGCGAAGCAACTGCTTCAGCTAGAGTTTTTTCTAATTCCTCCGGCTTAGCAGCGTCAGCGGTTACATGACGATGGTCCCCCCTAGGAATGCCGAATGTGCGGCCTTTAGCGCTAGCTCACTTCCACTTAGAGTCCGCGACACTAAGTTAAGATGATAGCCTTCGTTCGCAAATTTCTGGGCCAGAGCTCTTCCTAGTCCCTGTCCTGCCCCCACTATAAGGCATACTTTTTTTCTCATTCTTTTCCCCTAGTTAAATTCTTGTTACAGAAGTATAAAGCGACTGCAGCAATGACTCCTATAAGAGAAATGGCTGAAAGCAGCCAGAAATAATTTAAGTGACCTTCTGCGCCTGGCGAAGCATCCAGAATTCGGCCCCCAATAGGTGCCAGAAAAATGTCTGGGGTATAGCCCACTACTGATACTAATCCGACAGCAGATCCCGTATTCCTCGCCGGTATTTTGGTTTCTTCAAGCATCGCAAAATATACCCCACGGAGCGCAAAAACGGCCAATAGAGTAATAATTACGTTAATGATAATAAAGTACATTAGCTCTTCAGGTCCGCCCCAGATCCCTAAAAAGCTATAGCTCAGGAAGAGAGTGAAAAATAATAAGATTAGAGTTTTATTAGCTTGAATTCTATCCGCCAGCAGACCTGCAGATACGGCGGCAAAGATCCGTAAATAGGCAGTTTTAGAAATGAAGGAAGCTGATTCGACTTCGCTCATTCCTAGCACTTGGTGAGCATATAAAGCGTAATTGTCTAATCCTTTATAGCCGCAGTATGCACAAGTGATGACAACGGCAATCAGCCATATTTCGAGCTTCAGTAGCATTTTCAAGACACTTGTCTTTAGCGGCTTATAAGTGTCTTTTTTTTCATTATTAGGCAGCCAAATAGCGACGCTAATTGCGGCAAGGAATGTAAGACCAGTGTATAAAAATATAACACTCGATAATGCCTGCCGCCTATCTTCTTGATTGATTAGTTCCAGAGTTGGGATTCCTTGTGCGAATAGCCAGACCGCGATTGATGCAAAAATGGCTGCAGCTAACCCTCTGCCCCCTTCTAGGAATCCAAATGCTCTCCCCTGAGCTTCATCACCGCCCCACTCTCGGGTAGATTTCATCAAGCCCGCCCAGAATAGGAAAATGGTAGTTATTCCCCAGTACGCATAGAGAATTGCGAGTCCTACAACACCAGGGAAGGTGGCGAGATAGATACCACCAATCGCTGTAGCTACAAGTGAAATAATGATCAGGATTTTTGGGTTGAATTTGTCGGCTATTAATCCGCCGGGGAAGTATGCCAGCATCGCTGTGACGCCATACACTGCAAATATGTCGCCTAACTCAGAGTTGGTTAGATTAAACCCCTCAAGTACTGAAGGGCGGAGGTATCGGGGTAGATGGAATGGTAGACTGAATATCATTTCACCGGCAACCACCAGTGCCACCATCGCCAGAAGACGCTTAGAAATATTCATTTAATCGTCGCCGCCAAAAGAGTTGTGGTCTGATAGAGAATCAAGGCTAACTAACTTGTATGTATAAGGCCAGGGTTTACTTTTTTTAACTCAGTGGCAACTTTTCTCGCTTCGGCTTCAGTTGAATAGACATTATCTTCAAACAAGACAACTGGGATATTGGGATCGACACATAGCTGTCCGACTGCAAACTTGTCTTTTTCTGGGGACAGGACAATATACCAACCAGTAACTGGTCCAGGTTTATATCCATTGAGTTTATAGAGTAGCTTGGCAAAATCTGCATAAGGTCCTGCTGGATCGATTGTTTCAACGGGATCAGCATCACTGGCAGTTGCGGATTTCTCCCATCTCCAAGGCAATGCTCCAGCCGCAGAGCCGTCTAGCGACTGCTGGCCTCGAAGCGCAGGGTGTATCCACCAAAAGTGATCCCGATCAAGAGGAACCTCGTCATTTACTTCACTCATGGCAATGTGCCTGGTTTTAGAAAACCATTGAGAACATTTTGCATGATTTGAGAGACATTGTTGTCGTAATCATTGTGCTGCAATGAGCCACACCATGACATCGAACCGACAGAAAAAACTGCCCCGTCGTTCGGTGTCTTATAGTAGACGATATCTGCGCGTGTCCAAGGATTGTTGTCGCCCGTTCCTCCTTGGGTATAGCCTCTGGCATTAAACGTCGATTCTTCAGTTACTGATACAAAGATATCGTTATGCCCCTCAGAGTGAGCTAATAGATACGCTCTGTGAGGCGTGCCCAGTTCTAGATCGTATCGATCGAGTTCAAGACCTGCAGCACCTCCACCTACTAAGCCAAAGTTTCCAATAGGCTCGTCAGCACTTAAGCCTTTCATTATCCATTGGCACTCAGGCAGATTGCTATCCGGCGCGCGGCGATAGTAGGAAGAATATGTGAGGCCAAAAGAAGTGAAAGTGACGCCGAGTAGCTTGCTCATAGCTCGTCCTCGGACTCGCCATAAGCCGCCATGCTTTCCATCGAAGGCATTACAGTATTCGCCAGGGTTAATAGTCCATGCTCGAGTCCCGTTATCCCCTTTTCTTACCTCGATGATGTTGGGATTTTCGGGGTGCGGCACAGTGATCCAATAGAAGCCATTAGCTGCCAGATATAGAAAACGACCGCCTTGCAGCTGGTAGTCATGATAGGCGTCCATTGCCTCTTCAGAGACATACTCCGGATGGTGCCCTGTTAAGACTATGGGATATTGGTTTAGAAGCGTCACACCTTCTCTTTGCACGTCTTCGTCAGTAATAATATCTACGTCATACTTAAGTTCATGCAACCAGTCAACGAGATGTAAATCTGCGTTGAACTGCCAAAGCGATGGCGAGAGCACATGCAGATACTTAGGCCTCATGTTGAGGATCGGACGCAGACGAGAAGACACGTTGACTCCCCAGCCGTCTCGATAGGACGCATACGTCCCTAGTCCGTATCCGCGCTCTTGATTAAGTAATAAGTCGCTTGGTTGCAGGAGTGGCACCTGTCCTGTTAATAATTGTGCTACTACGGAGTTAACGCTTAAGTTATCGTTCGCGTAGGCCATGTAACTGTGAGTCGGCATGACTAGAGCAATTTTCGCAGTCGTTGTGCCCTTAGGTGGACGTACGAAAAATGGGATATAGTCTTCATGATCTGGAGTTGATTTCCCTTTGACCCTGAGGCGAGCAGCATAGACTCCACTGACCATGCGTTCGGGGATTTTTAGCGTAAATGTTGGCTTCCAACGCGCATCATCCACAGTTTCATCGTGAAAATGTATTGCGCCGTACTCTTGAGGCCCATGGATGAAGCTCATGAAGTGGGAGGACCAGTTATGACCTGGTGTTCCCCGGACTGGGAGATTTATTCCAACAGCATGTAGTCGATGGGGACCCGCATCTACAATGTGCGTGGACGCAGCATTTTCTGAAATATTAGCGCTAAAATCCCAAGCAGCTACGATAGAAGACCTTAGTTCTGTTGGTATGGCCTCCATTCTAGGTGCACCTAGAATCAGCTCTATTTCAGCTCTATTTAGCGCGCGATTTGCGACTCGTGGTCTATCGATTTTCCCATTGTATTTTTCAGTATGCTCGGGGATATCCCAAGGCTGTTCCAGATGGTTGTAATGTCCGTCAAACACCTGCCGATCACATTCCGAAGACTTGCAGCTAGCGGCCATCGTGAAGGGGCTTTCATGTGTTTTGGCTGCGCCGTTTTTAGCGGTAAATTTACGTTCAGCTTCCGTGTCAGAGCGGGGATGGAGCATACTTGGTCCATGACCGCCATTAGTCGCAGTCAGATAAGGGATCTGGCAGATGAGCCCTTTTCCAGTAGACGCATCGAAACTGACCATGACTTTGTACCAAATTTTTCTCATCATGGGTTTACGGGTGCTAAAGCTTTCTACTTTTCCTCTGCCATTCCCTAAACGAAATTCAAGCTCACCTTCTTTATTGATGAATAATCCGTACCCTTTTTTCTTATCTGCATCCCATTTCGAGAGCAGTGCTTGTTCTCCGACCGCAACTCCTTCTGTATCGACCGTTGGAGTTGTGGGGTAAATATAGGCACACAGCGTTAGGCTTTCTAGGTCAAAATGATCACTTTGTGGGGCAAGCAGGTAACTTCCTGCCATTAAAGGCTGGTTCTCACCTTTGTACTTTGCATTAACACTGGTTCGGAATAGTTTTTCCTTGAATCCAGGGCCTTCAGGATTGGTGTCTCCGTTGATAAGTCTTACGATATCAGATTGGTACGACTCACCAAATTCACTATGAACATAAAATGTGATCTCATCTCCTGGTGTAACTGAGCATTTATCGGAATAGCCGGTTATGCGTAACATTGAGTCTTGTTTCATGGTTTTCCTCTGAACTACATGCGGATGTCGTAATGAGCGCACAAAGCCTTTAATCGTTTACAAAAAATAGCGTGGTTGGCATCATCTCTAGAGTTATATTTTTCGCTAGTTATTTTTACTGGTTTCCCGCGGGCGCCAGGTAAGATGCCGATGGCATATTCCTTCCATGGAATTGTTTCTACGATGGTGTGTTTCCCGGTTTGAGGCACCATTCGTAACTTATCTACTAGTCTCTTTAACGTTGGGCTCTGGAGTGGAGGGGGGCTTCCCGGTTGAGTCGCTCCTCCTCTAGGGAATTTCGCATGCTCTGCTATAAGCGCATTTCTTTTGTCTTTATCTTTCAAGTGATCGACCACATACATTCTCATGTCATAGTCATCTACTGCCATTAAGGCGTAGTTTTGCTGCAGTGCGGTGGGTTTTTTTGGTATCGGCATATATGCTTCCCTCGTATTCTTTTGCCCTATTCGTTACTGACTATTTTTAGCCTGTTGCGATATGACACCATTTTTAGTGCGCTATGTAAATTACCTATTAAGCCAACCTGTCTAAAAAGCCATCATAGCGGTTACAATGATCCTCACAGCTAATATCTAGGATAAGTAAATGTACGCAAATATCAACGAGAGTCCCGAAAACCTGAACCTGCAACTTGAACAGTTTATGACTGAGCATGTCTATCCGAATGAGGCTCGGTATCACGAAGAGTTAGCGGGTTTAAAAGATCGTTTCGTTACTATGTCGGTCGTAGAAGAACTAAAAGCAAAAGCAAAAGAGCAAGGTTTGTGGAATCTTTTTGTCCCTGAGAAATTTGGTGGGTTAAGTAATGCTCATTATGCTCCTCTGGCTGAAATCATGGGTCGAGTCTATTGGAGCGCTGAGGTCTTCAACTGCAATGCTCCGGACACTGGCAATATGGAAGTGTTCATGAAATATGGAACTGAAGAGCAGAAGAAGCAATGGTTGGAGCCTCTTTTGGCTGGAGATATTCGCTCATCTTTTGCGATGACAGAGCCTGACGTGGCATCTAGCGATGCCACTAATGTCCAGACTTCAATTATGCGTGATGGCTCTGAATATGTAATCAATGGAAAAAAATGGTTTATTACTGGCGCAATGAATGAGCGCACAGGAATTTTTATTGTTATGGGGAAGTCTGACCCAGAGAACCCTAATCGACACTTACAGCAAAGCCAAATTCTGGTGCCGAAAGGGGCTCCTGGTATGATAGTCACCCGTCCACTGACCACTTTAGGTTATGACGACGCACCTCAAGGCCACGCTGAAGTAGTGTTTGATGATGTAAGAGTTCCAGCTGAAAATATGCTTTTGGGTGAGGGACGCGGGTTTGAAATAGCACAAGGCAGACTCGGCCCTGGTCGGATACATCATTGTATGCGCCTTATTGGAGCTGCTCAACGTGCTCTAGAGTACGCTTGCCGGCGGTCAGTCTCTCGTTCGACTTTTGGTAAAATGCTTGCTGAACATCAGTCCGTTAGAGAGGATATTGCGGTAAGCTTTTGCGAGATTGAGCAGGCTCGTTTACTTACTATGAAAACGGCATCTCGTATGGACGAAGTAGGGGCCCGAGAGGCCAGTGATATGATTGCGGCAGCTAAGATAACTGTTCCGCTCATGGCTCAGAAGGTTATTGACCGTTGTATGCAGATCCATGGTGCTGGTGGGTTGACAGGTGACTACTTTATGGCTGAAGCCTTTAACTATGCTCGCTGGTGTCGTCAGGCTGATGGGCCGGACCAGGTTCACATGATGGCGCTTGGTAAGCAGATTATTAAACGTTTCAGTTGATTAGACAGGCTAATCATTCGGAGAGGTTTTAGGGTTTTGTAGGACTTTCTTGGTGTTTTAAGCCTAACTTGAAGCGCTGAGAATTTTGTACATACCCCTGTGCAGATTCGGTTAGCCCTTCAATCTGTTCGGGTGTGAGCTTCTTTATGATTTTTCCGGGGACACCCATTACAAGGCTACCATCTGGGATAGTTTTTCCTTCTGTTATGAGAGCGCCCGCTCCGATAAGGCAGTTTGAGCCTATTTTTGCACCATTTAAAACTACAGCATTGATCCCAATCAACGTGTTGTCTCCAATCGTGCAACCATGAAGCATGACTTTGTGTCCTATTGTACAGTTAGCTCCTATGGTTAAAGGGCAACCAGGGTCTGTATGTAAAACTGATAGATCTTGTATGTTGGAATTTTCTCCAACTGTGATGAGGTCATTATCACCACGCAATACTGCGCCGAACCATACGCTAGCGTTTTTTTTGAGATGGACGTTTCCTAATACCGTTGCACTTGGTGCGATGAAATGTTCTGCATCAGCAGTGACTTTCTGTGAGTCCAGTTGGTACATCACGTGTTTATAACTCCTATATTTTTAATGATCCAGACAATACATCTATCTTATCTTGCAAAACAAGCAGAAAATACTTTTCTTGGAGGGGGATATTTAGTGATGGATAAAAAAGGGTTGATGCTTTTTAAGACGATAATTGGCCACTGTGGATTGGTTTGGAATAACCGAGGGATAGTAAAAGTACAGTTTCCTGAGCGGTCCGAAGCAATAACACTGGCTGCCTTAAAGACTGGTTTTGAGGATTTCCCATATGTTTCATTAGCCAGTCCGACTATTAAGAAAGTTCAGAAAAACATAGCTCAGATGCTGTCCGGACAATCTTTTGAATTACCTATTTCCAATTTAGATTTGACCACTGTGACGGCTTTTCGTCAGCGTGTCTATTCTCAAGCTAGCAAGATAGCCGCAGGATCCACAGTGTCATATGGGCAACTAGCCAGGTTGCTTGGGTCCCCCAATTCTTCGCGTGCGGTTGGACAGGCATTGGGGGCCAATCCTTTTCCATTGATCGTCCCATGCCATCGAATTATTGCCGCTAATGGTGACCTTAGAGGTTTTAGTGCGCCAGGAGGTTTATCTCTAAAAAGATATCTCATAGAAGTGGAGAAAATGCAGCATAAGGGATGCCTGGGTTTCCCCTATGATCCTAGAAAAGCGGCCGATTATCTTAGTGCAGTGGATCCAGACATGGCGGAGGCCATTGTTCGAGTTGGAGAACCGAGCATGACGTTGAGAAAAGAATCTACGGTTTATTTCTCCTTAGTGAAAGCTATTGTATCGCAACAGCTAAGTGTTAAGGCTGCGGCCACGATTTTCCAGAGGCTGTGTGACAAGTTTGAGCTATTGCCTAAAGGGCTGTCGGCGCAGAATTTTTTGAGCCTATCGCATGAAGAGTTGCGCGGGTGCGGTTTGTCTCGTAATAAGATTCTCTCAGTCAGTGATCTTTCAGAACGAACACTGACTGGTGAAATTCCAACTCTGATTAAATTAAAAAAAATGAGCGATAATGAGATTATCGAATCGTTAACTCAAGTCAAAGGCATAGGACAATGGACTGTTGAGATGCTGTTAATGTTCCGTCTTGGTAGACCAGATGTGCTTGCGGTGGATGACTTGGGACTTCGCTTAGGTCATGCCTATATGCTTGGGAAAAAAGGAGAAACTGACCGAAAAACACTAAATAAATACGGACAGTTGTGGAGACCTTACCGGAGTGTAGCTAGCTGGTATCTATGGAGGCTTTTAGACCTATCCCGTGCGGAGAAGAGGCAATCTTCATAGTCTGCTATAAGGGTTTGTGTTTTTGCCAATCCGTCAGTTCCTCGTAGGCGGCAGCCGCTCGAATGATGGACGCCTCATCTCCATGTCGACCAATAAACTGCATCCCAGTAGGCATTCCACTTGCGCTAAATCCATTAGGTATCGTGATACTTGGATGGCCAGAAAAATTTGTTGGTGCCGCGAATTTCACTAATGGTCCAATGTCTTCGACGGCGGCGACTTGCTGAGGGGGGTAATCAGATTGAGGTCCAGCAATCGTTGGCATTGCAGGACAAACGATGACGTCCGCTTTCGATAATAGGTCATTGATGAGGGCAGTAGTATATTGGCGTTGACGTGTGGCTTCTGCATACTCAACTGAAGACACAGTTTCTCCATGCTCTAACAGTGCCCTGAAGACTGGCCCGTACTCCTCTCTTCTCTCTGGGAAAAGCTCTTTGTGACTCATGAGAGCGTCAACTGAGCATATACTTAACCAATGTCTTGCGGCATTTTCTAGATCAGGCGCGTCGAGCGGAACTATGGTTGCGCCTGCGCTTTTGAGAAGGTCGACTGCGGTGAACGTTGCCGCTGACATTTCCGTATCACATCCTTTTGAGCAATAGGTAGGATCCAGCCCAATTTTAAAATCGGTGAGTCCTTTGCAGGTTGCGCCGAAATAGTCGCTTATAGGGTCTGTTCTTGTCGACGGGTCCTTTGGATCTCTGCCTTCGAGGATGCTTAGCATAAGCGCAGCATCCTTAACACAGCGAGCAATTGGTCCTGTGTGATCCAGCGTATCAGATAATGGGAAAACACCATGTCGACTGATTTTTCCAAAAGTAGCTTTTATTCCCACGACGCCACATGCGGCGGAAGGGAAACGAATTGAACCGCCAGTGTCGGTTCCTAGGCTCGCGTAGCAAAGTGATGCAGCGGTAGCGGCTCCTGAACCTGAGGACGATACACCTGACCAATGCTCAAGGTTCCAAGGATTGGCAGGTGGGGTAAACTCGGGATGGTAGCCGTACAGAGCAAATTCTGTCAGGTTTAATTTACCTAAAGTAATCGCTCCTGCTGATTTGAGTTTTTCAACGACTGTGGCATTTGTGCGTGGAATGTTTCCCCGCAGGATAGTCGAAGCGCACTCAGTTGGAACGTTAGCAACGTCAATAAGATCCTTTAGTGCGATTGGCACCCCATGAAGTGCACCAAGATAGTTGCCAGCAATGATTTGTGATTCAGCTAGTCGTGCTTCGTCCATGGCAAGATCTGGTGTAACAAGCGCATAGCTTCCGATGCTTTTGTCGACCGATTCGATCCTGTTCAACATTGCTTCGGTCAGCTCGACCGGAGAGATGGTTTTAGATTCGATCATCGGTGCTATAGTTTGTATGGTTTCTAGCAATAGATCATCTATGTTTCCCATTTAACAGTCCTCTTTCCATCACTGTTTGAACTACTCGCTAGAGCTTAGCTTAAAAAAGTACCAGTAGATATTAGATTTATCATAAATTGTCTTTGCATAGTACTTTTCTTCAGCGAGGTACTGGCAGCTGTCTATCGTTCCATTTTTTATCAGATGTTCTATAACGGTCCGGATTTCTTGCAGTGAAATATTTATGTTGTGGTTTTGGGCTTGTAGAAGCACTGTGCTACTGATTTTTTCAAAAGTAGTGTGTTCGGATCCTAGTTGTTCTAGGATCCGTTTTTTTACCAACATATGATTTTAAAAACCCGAAATTATCGACGAAATTTTTTTTTCTGATGGAAAGTTTCCATTTATTTTTTTGGAAAACTTCAGTTGGTTGTCGACCACGATATCAAACACTCCACCTGTGCCTTCTATTAGTTGCACATTGCATCCCGATCCTATCAGCTGTTCCCTCACACGGAGCGCTTCAGGTTTATAGTTTCATATTCCACAATATTTTATTTCAATTTCCATAAGCTCTTTAATTTTTTTTAGACAAACTTAGGCGCAGCGAATTTAAAAGGCTAATAACGCTAAATTGACGAACCCTTTCGTAGTCTCCAGGTAACTTAACTTGCTCTACTTGAGCTCCATTTTGGTTGGCAATTCCAAGATACGTTTGGCCTCTTTTTGTTACACCTAAAACATCATGCTCCCCAGTGGTGGATAGACCAATGTCTGTTTTGAATAGAGCTCTTGCTGCGATTGCCAGCTGCTTGGCGCCTTCCGAGGTCCCAATAATGTCCTGGGGCACATTAAGTAATTGTTTTCTCGTGCCGCTAGATCTTGGCACTATGCTGCCGAAGAACACCTCACCAAACGGATCTGCTGCGGATAGCCGGGCACTGGCAATTCCACCACTGGTTACTTCGACCAATGACAAGGTCAGTCCAGATTTTTTGAGTAAATTAATGATAGTTGACTCCATAGTCTCATTGTCAGTTGCAAATATTGAGCTTCCCAAAAGCTGTCTCACATTTTCTTCTTCTTTTTCTATCAGTTCTTCTGCCTCAGCTTGAGTATTACCTTTAGCCGTAATCCGGACTTTTAGCCCTTCTATACCGCTAGCTAGAAAAGCAATCGTAGGATTCCCTGCTTCGTCTAGTTCCGATATTCTGTTTTCCAGGATCTCGGCTAGCCTGCTTTCACTGTACCCCCACGTTTTTAATACTCTACTTTTTATAATAGACTTATGACCAGCACGCGCAATAAGGTCGGGAAGAATTGCCGTCTTCATCATTTGATGCATTTCATAGGGAACGCCAGGAACGGCATAAAGAACTTTCTGACCTATAGGGCATATTAATCCTGGCGCAGTTCCAGGCTGTTTAGGAATTGGTGAAGCACCTTCAGGAATTTCTGCTTGCTTTAAGTTATTGTCGGGCATTGAGCGCCCACGAGAGACAAACATTTTTTTTATGGTTTCAGCTATAGAAGAATCAAAAATTAGTTCGACATCCATAATCTCAGCAATTGCTTCACGAGTGATGTCATCTTGCGTAGGACCTAAGCCACCGCAGCATATGACAGCATCACTTCTTTCAAGAGCAGTTTTGATAGTCGCTATGATTCTACTGTGATTGTCGCCAACTTTTGTTTGGTAAAGAGAATCAACTCCAATTTGGGTCAGCTGCTCCCCAATCCAAGAGGAGTTGGTGTCAATGATCTGGCCCAACAAGAGCTCTGTCCCTATGGCCACTACTTCACATCGCATATCGTTTCCCTTTTTTTACCTTACTGATTGTATCGGCATACTGGTAGATTAAGAAAATAAAATTATTTCTTGTGTAGAATACCACTTATGTTGGGGTGATTTTGAAAGAGGATATATGCGGTTTACTATCGTCGGATGTGGAGCTTTAGGGACTATTTTAGCAGCTCACCTGCTTGAAGCGGGGCATACTGTAAATGTGAGAGTACGAGGTCGAAGATTAGAGCAAGTGCGGGAACATGGTCTTAAGGTCAGAGGCTTAGTATCGTTGGCGCTAGGTATTGAAAAAGGACTCACAATAAATGAGCCATCCAAAGATGGTATTCTCATCTATGCGGTGAAAACCTACCATATGGCTGAGGCGTTAGAAGATTGTGCTGGCTGCCAAGCAGATGTAGTTTTCTCGCTTGCAAATGGAGTAGAAAAAACACGGTTATTAGAATCGCGTTATGACGAAGTCCTGGGATGCATGGCTAATTTTAGTGGAGAGCTTGATGCGGATGGACCAGCTGTGTTCACCCGGAACGTTGCTCTGCACTTGGGTGGTGGTTGGCCCGAAGTAGGCGCTCTAGTTTCTATTATTGATGCCGCCGGCATTACCACTAAGTTGAGTGACGATATCTATAACGAAGAGTGGTCTAAATTTGTGGGATGGGTAGCGTTATTGACAGTAGCTGTTATCTCTCGGCTGGATACGGGAGATAGCCTGAGTAATCCTTTTTTTGCAAAGCTCGGAGCAGAGATTATGCGTGAGTCTGGCCATGTTGCCGATAAGAGCGGGGTAGTACTTTTAGACAGAGCTCCATTTCCGGTTGCAACAATTACTCAAGGTTCTCTTGAGACGGCAATTTCTGTTGTTGTGGGTATTGGAAACGATTTCAAGCGCCAGGCTCCCGGACATCGTATATCTGCATTGCAAGATCTTCTGGCGGGAAAACAGTTAGAAGTTCACGAAACACTCGGGTTCTTAGTCAGAGAGGCCAAGCGTCTGAGTCTCGATTGTCCTACATTAAATATGGCGTACAATATTGTGTCTGGCCTCAGCCATGCTCAAAAATGAGCTCAGATTCGAGAACACCATAATTCTATGCGAGAGGAGTTTTTAATTGCCTAAAGATTTGTTCCCAGGCCCAACTTCACATCGATATTCTTCACAAAGGCTGCGCCTGCACTATGTCGACTGGGGGAATTCAGATGGCTCGCCTTTGCTTTTGGTTCATGGTGGACGCGACCACTGTCGGAATTGGGATTGGGTGGCACAGTCTTTGCGTCACAAATGGCACATTATTGCTCCTGATTTACGAGGTCATGGAGATAGCGACTGGTCTCCTGATGGTCATTATGACATGGCAAGCTATATTTATGATTTAGCTCAGCTCGTGCATCAAAAGCAGCTCGCGCCGGTTACGATCTTGGCTCATTCTCTAGGTGGAAACATAGCACTTCGGTATGCTGGTCTGTTTCCGGATCTGGTAAAATCTATAATAGCTATAGAAGGATTGGGCTTTCCTCCTAAGATGCTGGCGGAGAGAGCAAAGAAAAGTTATGACCAGAGACTGCGTGATTGGATCGAGGAGAAAAGAAGTTTTGCCGGACGACTACCTCGACGGTATGCTTCGGTAGAAGAAGCGCTTGGGCGTATGCAAGGAGAGAATAAGCACCTGTCTCCAGAGCAGGCTTATCACTTGACTGTTCATGGGACCAGTCAGAATGAAGATGGCACGTATTCTTGGAAGTTCGATAACTACGTAAGAGCTTGGCCGCCGTTCGATATGCCGAGTAAAGAAATCAAAAATTTATGGGGACAGATAACTTGTTCTACACTGCTCGTTTACGGCGAAGAAAGTTGGGCTTCCAGCCCCGAGGAAGATGGGAGAGCAAAGTACTTTTCTAACGCTACGGTCAAAGGGTTTTCAGGGGCCGGGCATTGGGTGCACCATGATCAATTGGCGGCTTTCTTAGAGTTAGTAGAGGATTTTTTAGGGTAATATTAAGAAGCTCAGGCTTCTTAACTTGTTTCGTTTTAATGTTTATTTCAGTTACCAGAAGCCGAAAGAATCTCTTCCCTTTAAATTAGTTAATAAGCGTTTATTTCTTCGAGTTCGGTTGAAATTTCCCGCAACTTATCAAGGTGTTGCTTTGGAGAAAGCCCTCCTCCTAGGGTCCTGATGCATAGGTGCGACAATCCTTTGCTTTGCCACACTTTCACTCGGCTTTGCCATTCATGCTCGCGTGGGCCTACTACTGCGACCCCTGCTTCAGTGCCAATTTCTTTGGGGTCGCGACCGCTTTTTTTGGCGATATCATTAATTTCCATGTTAAGTTTTGGAAATTCTTCTGGAGTGCATAATACAAACCATCCATCGGATAAGGTACCAATTCTATTAATGACACTCTGTCTTGGCGATGCCTTCGCGCCGATCCACATGGGTATAGGCCGTTGTATAGGTAGCGGGTTAATTCCAGCCTTCGAGATATCATGCCAATCGCCTATAAATGCGACACTTTCTTTGCACCACAGTTCCTTTAGTAGTTTCATTTGTTCGTCGCATTTCTTTCCACGAGTTTTATAGTCCTCTCCCACGAACTGATATTCCTCTTCACTCCCACCCACTCCAATGCCAAGTCTAAGTCGACCTCCTGATAATATATCGATTTCCGCAGTTTGTTTTGCGAGGAGAATTGTCTCTCTCAAAGGTAAGACGATTACAGATGGGGCCAGTTCGATCTTCTCGGTGAGGGCGGCGAGGTATCCCATTAATATTAATGGTTCATGAAGATGTTGGTTGTTCGGCCTCAGTATTTGATCTGGTATTCTTAAATGAGTGAAGCCTAATTCCTCTGCGAGTTGTGCAAACGCTACTATTGCTGCGAGGTCGTTCTTGAGTTCACGAATAGGTAGAGATACCCCAATTCTCATGAGTTAACTTTAGTCGGAGAATCTATGGCGTTAAAAAGGCGACTCTTAGGATATTCTGCACCTACAACGTGCTGAATAGTTTGTAACCGAACCATTTGATAAGTGCGGATTCTAAACGCTGGGTCACATGACATTCTTATATATAGATCTTTG
This sequence comes from uncultured Gammaproteobacteria bacterium, assembly GCA_938082545.1. Taxonomy (GTDB): domain Bacteria; phylum Pseudomonadota; class Gammaproteobacteria; genus UBA4457. Next base: position 50,644 of record CALKCL010000005.1, on the reverse strand, counting down.
GGAGGGACGTCATACTCATCAGCGAGCCACTGCATTAGATTGTCCGTTGCATCATAGACAGCATGTTCCATAGGTAAGTTGATGCCAACTGCTACGATGCTATCCGGTTTTTCTATTCTCACGCAGGGATTCCGCTTATTGGGTATCACGGTGCATGACAACTGCACCGTAGCGCGAGTCTCATCAGCGATGCCAGTAAACTCAGTATCTCCTTGTCCTCCATGAACATCCCCTATGTAAAGGAGTCCCCCATCATTGTAGGAATTCAGGTAGATTGTGTGTCCCGCACATATATCTCGACAGTCAATATTTCCACCGAATGGGCCTTGTCCTAGAACGGAGGTGAACACCTCGCGTTCTGGCGCGGTAGCCAAAGTCCCTATAAAGGGTTCCAGGGGCCAGCTGAGATTTTCTGAGTACTTTGCAGTGCCATCGCGTGTAAATCCGCTAGGACCAGCCAAATGCTCTATCACCTGTACGTGTCCATCCGCACAATCTTGATATCGAAGAGAGTCTCCAAGCGGTCCGATACGCGGTAAAATTCCAGAAAAGCCATATCTCCACGGATCAACCCAATCGATATGTACTGCCAGGACATCGCCTGCTTTGCATCCTTTGATGTGAATTGGCCCTACTACTGGGTTGAATAGACCTGGAGTTGCCTTTGCTAGTTCTGAAAAGTGTTTCCCGTCGAATCCTTGGATGAACGGGTCATCGCTGTCATCATCAATCATTCCAGAGAGAGCATCGTCTGTTTCGACCTGAAATATTTCCCCCTCTATGACATGTAACGCAGGTTCATCCCGATTGTCGAACGCATATTTTTGAGACTCACGGCGCTTTATGATTTGCATACTAAAACCTCCTGCTATCTATAATGATTCGTAAAACCTATCTTGAATGATAGACTCTAGACTGCAAAACAATATTATTCAATGCTTGTTAACCGCAGTAGGTTGGTGCGAGCGTTTAGCCTTGCCCGGTTAATTTATAGTGAGCCGTGAATATCATGACTGATAGAAAAAAAGCTACACAATCCTCAGCGAGACTCATACCCAAGATTCGAGCTTTGGTAGTCGACGTTGATGGCACTCTTACTGATGGTGGGATGTATTACGGAGCTCAAGGTATTGAGTTAAAAAAGTTTGACACTCGAGACGCCAAAGGAATGCAGCTTTTGGAGAGTACAGGCGTATTAATCTGTGTGATGACTGGTGAGGACGATGCCCCTACTCGCGCGCGCATGGAAAAACTTAGCATTCAAAGCTATTACCCTGGCGTCACTGATAAACTGCAGGTTTTAGAGGGGCTTGTTAACGAATGGGATATAGAGATGTCTGAAGTGGCATTTGTAGGGGATGACATTAATGATTTAGCTTCCATCCTTGCAGTTGGTTTCTCAGCATGTCCGAACGATGCACTGCCTCAAATTGTCGCTAATGCTGATTACGTCTGTAATCGGGTCGGGGGACATGGTGCAGTGCGAGAGGTATGTGAGTTGTTGTTAAAACGCAGCGGTGCCGGTTAATACGTTTAGGCAATGATTTTTAAAACGACTCGTTTCTAGCGTGTCTCTTTAGGAGGAAGCAAAAAAAAACCGGACTATGAAAGTCCGGTTTAGGGGAGAATCCCAGCTAGATTCGAGGGGAGTCGAATTGCTAATTGGGCAGTCTGAGAACTTGAGGGGAGGACAAGTTTTCTCAGACCCGTATACTCTATCTAATATTATATTGCGTTGCAACATTATTTTAGAACAAGTGTTTTTCTGTTTTGGAATAAATGTTTTAGTAGAAAAAGAAGCCGGACCACTGGGGTCCGGCTTCTTTTGAGAGGTTCCAACTTGGACTCGAGGGGAGGTCGAATTACCAAGAAGGAAGGCTAATTATAGTGTCGGTATCCTGCGCCGCAATACTTTTTTTAGAACAAGTGTTTTCCTAAAAAAGAAACATAACTTCCAAAGCCCTTTGCGAGATTCTCTAGTCTAGCAGAGGGCCCTCTGCGACAAAGCGATCAAGCACGTTTTTGGTGATTTTTGACACGTTGTTGTCATAATTATTATGTGAAAGCGACCCAGGCCATGCGATAGAACTGGTTGAAAACACGCCTCCACCTTGATCCGTCTCGTAGAATACAAGATCTGCTCTAACGAGACGGTTCTCTTGTCCTCCTAGTCCGGGATAATTAATCAAGAGCTCCTCACAAACGACTAAGTATAGATCAGTGTGATCTTCGGAAGATGCGAGTACATATGCATCAGGATGTGTCCCTAGTTTTGTATCAGCACGATCGAGTTCAAGTCCCGCAGCACCTCCGCCAATAAGTCCAAAGTTACCAATGAGCTCGTCATCTTTGACGCCATCCATTATCCATTTGACTGGTTTTTTGAAACTGTCAGGGTTCCTTTTGTAGTAAGACGAGATGTCAAACCCTTGTGCCGTGAACCCCGTACCAACAATTTTTTGAGGTGCTCTCCCATTTCGTCGCCATAGTCCACCGTATTCTCCGGTAAAGGAGTGATAATATTCTCCTGTTTGTGCTTCCCAGCCGCGTATGCCCCCTTCTGCTCGCCGGACTTCTAAGACGCCTTCGGCTTCTTGATGAAAGGCAATACGCCAGTACCATCCGTTCGCACCGAGATACATTAAGCGACCTCCGCCCTTTTGATAGGTCGACATGGCGTCCCACATTTCTTTGGAATGATACTCAGGGTGAGAGGATGACAGGACTACTCGATATTTTTCTAAGGCGCAGACTCCATCGTGGTGAAGTTCTTCATCAGTAATGACATCGTAATTATAGCCTTGAGCTTCAAGCCAGTTAGTAATATGCGTGTCTGCGTTAAATTGCCATAGGGTAGAGCCTTCTCCTCCCAGCCAGCTTTTATATTTTGGTCGCATATTTAATATTGGTCGAAGTCGCGATGAGTAGCAGACCCCTGAGCCGTCGGTGTGAGTGTCATAGCAACTAGCTCCATATTCTCTGTGCTCATTACGGTAGAGATCTTGTCTTTCGTGTTCGACAAGACGACCACCAAGTAGCTGTGCTATGGGAGAGTCGGTACCCATGTGCTCATTGGCATATGCCATATAGGTCGCGGTGGGCAAGATGAAGCAGATATCAGCCGTCACCTTTCCTCTTGGGGGAAGAATAGCAAACGGCACGTAGTCTTCATCTGTCAGATCTTTACCGGCGCGGAGCCGGATAGCGTAAAGGCCACTTTTCAGATTCTTGGGGACCTTCAATGAAACATCTATTTCCCAGCCCGCATCGTGAACATCATCATCGTGAAAGTGAATCGCACCATATTGTTTCGGCGCATGCTTCCAGTTCATTTCTTCCCCATCCCAGTTCCAGCCAGTCATAGCCTTCACTGGCATATTGACAACTTTCCCATGGATATTGTTTCCAGAAATGTCAGAAATTTTTAATGAAGAGATATCTGTTGAGAAGTCCCACGCGGCAACTACGTCATTGGACATTCTAATTTTATCGTAGCCCGTTTTGAGTTGTTCTACTTGGTTGGCTGTTAGCGCTCTTGCGGCTACAAGAGGACTGTCAATTTTACCATTGAAGTAGTTTTGGCAGACCGTGCGACCTTTGTCTGTTCTTTTAAATTGCGCGCCAATAGTGATCCGACGATTTGATTTTGGTGGCGTGACGAATTTGGCTTTTTCATTTTTAATACTTCGGTCGCGTGTTTTTGCGTGCGTATGCAAAGGCTCTTGAATCAGAGTAATTCGCTTGGTGGCTGCATTGTAGGTCGCTGCCACAAAATACCATTCTCTTTCCAAAAATGGTTTCCCAGAGACGACACACTGAACTTTATTAGATCCTGAACCTATTGTTAACATCAGACCTTTGTTGTTAGGACTAATGTCCAGTGACATACCATTTTGATCTTTTTCTGACCAGTTGCTAATAATGGTTTGATGCCCTTTATTTGGGGTGGTTGGCCAAATGAACGCCTTTAAAGTAAAGCTTTCAATTTGATTAAATTTTTCGTTGTCTTCGATTTGAACAAATGATCCGGCATAAATAGTCTGCTTTCTGCCTGGGTAGGTGCCAGTTGCTTTAGTTCGGATGACTTTTTCTTGATAGCCAGGCCCGTCTGGATTCATGTCTCCGCAAATTAACTTTACAAAGTCTGCTTTAAACTCCTTGGCATTACAGTTGACCATGAAGTTAATAGTTTCATCAGGTGCGACACTTGTTTTATCTGCATAGGCTGTAATTTTCATGAATTTTAAACACTCCCCTTATTCAATTTAAGTACTGTAGACATTTAGGTAATTAACGTGCTTTCTTTATGGAGACAATCTCTGGCTATGGTTTTAACGTTTCGCCGGTGAGGTTTTTCCAGCGTTTTCGAAAAACATACCATTCGGCTTCGGATTGGCTAGTGAATTTTTTCTGCAGTAGTTTTACAGCGACCCCAGGTTTCCCTGTGGTTTTTGCAAGCTGCCACTCTCGATTCGGTTTAATTACAACGAGACAATATTTGTTTTCCATTGGAACGGACCGGAAGCGGTTTAATAATCGTTGTAAATCTGGACTATGATGGCCAATAGGATTCTTTTTGAATTCCTCGATTAATTGCAGATCATCAGGGTTTGTTCCCATCTCTTTCGCTCCTTTTTACGTAGTCTTTTTAACGGCAGCTACATTTAGCCATTACCGCTGTGATCAGGGCGTCATGAGCTCTAGTCTGACTTAGTTTTAAAGTTACAGCCAGTTTTTTGAACGACTTCCTCGAGCTGCACCCCAGGCTGTAATTCTACAAGGAGAAGTCCTTGATTATCAGGCAGCACCTCAAAAACGCAGAGTTCCGTTATTATCAGGTCAACAACGTTTTTTCCGGTAACAGGCAAAGCGCATTGATCTAGGATTTTCGGACTCCCGTCTTTAGCCGTATGTTCAAGTAAAACAACTACCCGTTTCACACCTGAAACAAGATCCATTGCGCCACCAGGGCCTTTGATCATTTTCCCAGGGACCATGAAGTTAGCTAAGTCTCCGTTTGCAGCGACTTCTAAGCCTCCAAGTATTGAGATATCTATATGCCCACCTCTGATCATCGCGAAGGAGTCAGCACTGGAAAAAAAACTTGATCCGAGGATTGAGGTTATCGTTTGTTTCCCAGCATTGACTAGATCAGCGTCTATTTCGTTTTCACCCGGGAAAGGACCTATTCCGAGAAGACCATTTTCCGACTGGAGCGTTACTTTTATGTTATCCGCGATGAAGTTGGCGACAAGTGTCGGTATACCGATACCTAAATTGACATAGAAGCCATCGTGCAGTTCTTTTGCCGCCCTTCTAGCCATCAATTCTCTGTTCGGTGATCCTGGCCCACCGGCATTAGCCGAGGTGGTCGGGAATTCAATTCGTTTAACGTAGTTAGTGCCTTCAAATATTCGATCAACATATATACCTGGAGTGTGTATCTGATCGGGATCTAACTCCCCTACTTCAACGAGTTCTTCCACTTCAGCAATACAGATCTCCCCGCATGTGGCAATCATGGGGTTAAAGTTTCGCGCTGTTTTACGGAAAACTAGGTTCCCCTCATGGTCGCCTTTCCATGCTTTAACTAATGAGAGATCTGCTTTAATTGCCGTTTCAAGAACGTAGTTTTCGTTATTAAATTCTTTAGTTTCTTTTCCTTTTGCCAACTCTGTTCCAAAAGCAGTTTTAGTATAAAACGCAGGTATTCCAGCACCACCCGCGCGAATCCTCTCTGCTAATGTGCCCTGGGGATTTAGCTCAAGCTGGACCTCTTTTGCCAGGACTTGCCGTTCAAATTCTTTATTCTCTCCCACGTAAGAAGCCACGACTTTTTTCACTTGATGAGTCGCCAGTAACAACCCCATTCCAAAGTCATCCACGCCTGCGTTGTTCCCTACTATCGTCAGATCTTTCACTTCCGAGTTGGCGAGCGTCTCGATGGAGTTCTCCGGGATACCACAAAGACCAAAGCCGCCTGAAGCTATAGTCATCCCATCACTAAGTAGGCCAGCTAGAGCCTCGTTTGCATTTTGATAAACTTTTTTCATTAGCTGCTACTTCCTCTGATTTTTCATAAAGGTGATTATAGTAGCTCGAATCTTCTTGTTTCGGGATTTTTTTTGGAAGCTTGAGATAGGCCTAATATAGTGTTCTGTCTAAACTAGGAGGTGATATATTTTATGGGGATTATCAGATGAAAAATCCACGACTTTTAGAGCAAGTGAAAAAAGTGCTCGGCAACGCCGAGCACTTTAGCTTTTTTACTATCGACCTTCTGTCAAATAGTTAACGTCATGTGTACGTTTAACTTTTTTGATAGTGGTGTCTGGGTAGCTTACTCCGCGACATGGTACTAATGTACCCCGATTATTTTGTTTATCGATAACGTTGATACTTTGGAAACTAAGAACTCGTGTTCCAGGGTTTGTCACGTCACCTTTAAAAGCTTTGCTTTGTTGCTCTGCATATTGCGGATCTTCTGTCCAAGATTTTTGAATTTGCCAAATCTTCCACAGTTCACCCGCTTTATCGAAGGCATTGGCATAGAATGCCTCACCTGATTGTCTACCCATATAGATAAATTTCGTCGAATATGGATGATTAGAACGTCCAGGGTACATTCTCAATATGTCGACTTTTCTCAGAGCCCAGTCGTCTTTAGGCGCCCATCCGTTTGGACCATAAAAGACGGTATCCGTGTGACGTGATCGCACAACAGCGAGCAAATTCGCTTCGCCGACGTATTCCCAAGTATGCTCCATTGGTCGGCCATTGAAACCGTAGAAGTCTTCTAATGTATGGTCTGTACCTAACAGAGAGTCTGATTTCACTTCAACTGAGATGCGACGAACACGTCTTAGACTTGGGATATAAGCCCAAGAGTCATCAGCTTTGTTCACATCGTCATATCGTAAGATAAGGAAAGCGGTCCCTGCGATATCAAACGGCGAATTAAAACCAGTGTATTCTCGGAAATTAGTGTTTTTAGCGAAGCCTTTTCCTGCATTCATTCTATACCCAGACTCTGGTAAGTCTGCTCTATGAGACATGATGACGCGCTGATAAGGACCAGCTAGTACACGCTCGAACGTGCCGCCCCCTTCATAAAATTTAGCATATTTCCCATTGCCTGTAGACATGATTTCATGTTTCGCATGTTCGCCACCTTGACGAACCCAGGCCCAATGAACTTCATTGATTTTTAAGCCGTCGTTATTCCAGCGAAATGTCCAGTTCCAAGCCATTTTCCAGCCGTCTTCTTTGCTGCCTGCTTTGAACTTTGTAGGGTCAAACGGGAGCCCCGCTTGGTAGTTTTCAATAGCACCATTGGCGGCTATTGTTGCGCTGCCATAGTGTTTTTTCGTTGCGACTTTAAATGCATCTGCCGGACTGAGATCTCCAGCATCTTTAATTACCATTTCCATCCCAGGGAAAATTAGGTCTGACTGCTGTTCAGCGGGGATAAAAGGTCGGATGAGATCGGCTTTATCAAATGTGATAACGTCCCCATCCACAAATTGAGGGGCAGCTGTTTGGTTGGTTTTTATCCAAGAAATGTGATCTTCAGCAGTAAACGCGCTTACTGTCATTGACGCAAAAAGTGTCATGACAAAAAGCGAAAAAGTACTTATTTTAAGCCTTTTCATAATAGCTCCTATTTAATTTTTTTCTATTCAATAACACGCCTCCCCTGGTTATCAGTTTTCACGACGTGAATCTATCACGAAAGACGTGAAGAGTATGTGAAGATTTAATGAGATCACAGCATTATGAGTAATCGGCCGTAACCCATTTTTTGGGATCCATTATTAGAATTAGTGAGTCAGAGGGTAATCGGTTTTGGAGAAATTTTTGCGCTTCTTTGATACCTAAATACTTGGTGGCAACGGCCAGCAAGTCGACGTGGTCGACGCAGTCCCGTATCTCAATGATAGGTCCTTGTGCGCTCACATGTTTATAGGGAGGTTGTGGTTCTTGAATACAAAGAGAGAATCGTTTTGCAGCTCGGAGTAGTAAAAGTTTCTTAGATTTCTTTTTAATAATGATACTGAATCCAGTTGACGGCTTATAGTCATACCAGAGAGGAACGACTCTGGGTGATAAGCCCGGCTCTTCAATACCTACGACAGCAAGATAAGGTTTCTCAAGAAACATTTCTCGCTGTAATCTTGTCATTCGCTTTACCAATTAACTTTCCGACTTTACAGCTATGTTTTTTCGTTCTTTTGCTGCCGGGAGATCGGCAAGCCGAATCATTTCAGGCTGAGTGAGTAAGGATGGGTCCTTGATTCGTTCAAGAAACATTTCAGTGGCGTCGAATCCCCAAAAAAGGTCTCCTTCGTAATGAAATGTGGGGACTCCGTAAACTCCTGCCTTGATGGCTTGTGTGGTATTTTCACGCAATTTGATTTTGACGTCTTTGGAGCCTATTAGAGTCGGGACGTCCTTAAGTGCCATTTTATCACACAGTGATTTAAAGCCTTCTTCAGAGTGCGCGTCGCCTCCTTGTCCCCAGACGTAATCAAAGATTGCGCCAACAGCTTTCATTGAACAATTTAGCGCGATTGCCAGTCTTAATATCTTTAATGGGTTAAAAGGGTGTGCTGGTGGCGTTTTAAAAGGAAGCCCTATGCGCTTTGAATACCAATCACAGTACTGGTACGTTTGAATTCGCTTTGCTGGCACTTCTGCCGGTCCTTTTGTTTTCCAGTGACCTAAAAGACCCGCGAACAAGATGGGGCGCAGAGTGACATTTAGTGAGGAGGGCAGACGATGAAAATGCTTGAACTGAAAATAAGCATAAGGTGAAATGAAATCAAAATACCAGTTAGCTGTGTTCGACATAAATAGATGCTCTTAAAATTTGGACGCTTTAACTGTGCGTCCTTGAAAACGATACGACTATACTATGCTAACCTGTGAACATGAGTAAATTGTTGATGCGTCTGCTTGGAGTTCCGACTTAAATGTGTGTTAGCCCTGTCAAAAATTTTTTCCTGTTGGGATTTGTCTTATTAGTCATCGCTTCGGGCGTCCATGGACGAGAGGAGCCAGTCGCGCACTCTCAAGTTGTGGCCCCTTTCTCTGAGTTGAAGATGCCCAGAGGTGCTGGTCCACATCCGTTAGCAATCCTGTTGCCAGGTTGTATGAGCTGGCACCCACATCATAGTGTGTGGAAAAAGCGACTACGGAAAAAGGGTTTTGCAGTTCTTCACGTAGACAGCTTTGCCGTTCGTAGAATTCGAGATAGACGAAAGATGCTGCATGAAGTTTGTGCCGGTACGTTGATGCAAGGGAGCGAACGGGCTGGCGATTTAATGGCGATTTTACCAAGTATTTGGTCCCGATCTGACATTGATGAGACAAAAACTATCCTTATGGGTTGGTCTCATGGCGGCTGGAGCGCTTCTGATTTTTTATCTCTGGTGGCATCTGGTGACCGACCTCCGAATCTAACAGCTAACGTCAGTTTAGACGAGGATAACTTTAAAGCAGCCTTCCTCTTTTACCCTTACTGTGGTGCGGGGAGTATATCCGCAAATAAAGGTTTTCCTAATTCGACGGAGGCGATAATTTTTCATGGGTTGAAAGATCGCATCACCAGTGCATCTGAATGTGAGGCTAAAGCTGACAATTTATCTCGTTCGGGTGGAGAGGTCGAATTTGTCGGTTTAGCTGGAGCGGCACACTGGTTCGATAATCACACAGATAGAAAATTTGATAGGACTGCTACACGAAAAGTCACCAAGATTATCGATAAGATGCTTTTCGCCGCCATCGATGCTGGTGATCAGCTTGAAGACCTTGGGGGTAATCGAGATCTCATGGATCTATTCGATAATGTCAGGAATTAGAAAGGGGCGACTGTTATGAGCTTGAAAATTGAGAACCTGGGACGAGTAAGAAAAATTTCATTCAATCGTCCTGATAAGCTTAACGCGTTTGATAACCTGCAGTTCGCCGAAGTGAGAGATGCTTTACTACAAGCTGATGCCTCATCTGAGGTGGCAGTTGTCGTGTTGACTGGGGAAGGCTCGGCGTTCTCAGCTGGCCAAGATCTCTATGACATGCAGTTAATTCTTGATGGAAAGGTTAAGAAACACGTCTTTCCTGATTTCTTAAGTTCTTTGTCTGACTTCAGTAAACCGCTCATTGGCGCTGTTAATGGGCTTGCCGTTGGCATTGGGATGACACTGTTAGCTTATTGTGACATTGTTTTTATGTCGCGTGATGCAAGACTGCGGACACCGTTTCCCCAGCTTGGATTGGCTCCAGAGGCCGGAAGCAGCGGTTTGTTTGTGTCGCAAATGGGTTGGCAAAATGCAGCATACACACTATTCTCGGGGGGATGGATTAGTGCAGATGAGGCCCTCAAATTTGGCTACGTATGGAAGCTCTCTGAGCCTAGTGAATTACAAGTCGAGGCGATGGCACTAGCTGAGAAAATCAGTAAAAACCCGATCTTGTCGCTTGTCGAGACTAAGAAATTGATGCTTGCCTCAGGAAAACATCAGTTGGGGCGAGAATGCCATGACAGAGAAATCGAGGTCTATCGGAACTTGATGGGCGGTCCGCTGAATAACGAAGCCGTAGACGCTTTTATGAAGAGTCGACCGGTGGAATTTTCTGGAATACCGGAGTTTTGAATGCATCTTGTTGTTGAAGTTATGGCGTTTCTGCACAACTATTTAACCAAAGTATTGATAGGGCTTTTTTTGCTTCCGATGATGGTTGCGTGTGCGACTGTTCCTCCTAAAGAGCAAGGGAATATCTGTCGGATTTTTGACGAGTATCCGAAATGGTTTGACTATGCTCAGGACTCGCAAAAAGAATGGGGAACCCCAAAGCATATACTGATGGCTTTTGTGAAGCAGGAATCTAGCTTTCGTAGTCATGCAAAACCTCCATTCAAATGGTTTTTCTTTGTACCAATAGGTCGAGGGTCATCAGCCAAAGGCTACGCTCAAGCACAAAACCCTGTGTGGAGTGAATATGAAAGTGAAAGAGGGACTCTGTTTAGGAATCGGACCGATATGGAGGATGCTCTAGATTTTATTGGATGGTACAACCATCGCACACATATACGTTTAGGTATTTCTAAATGGAACGCGAAAGAGTTGTATCTTGCTTATCATGAGGGTCATGGAGGGTACAAGCGCGGCAATCAGCATAAGAAGCCTGGCTTGCTATCAGTTTCCGACAAGGTTGCACGAGTAGCAGCCAAGTATGCCACACAGCTACCCGTTTGCGAGCAGCGATTGCGATGTCGTAGCTGGTATAAGGTTTGGCCTTTATGTCAGTAATTAAATTTTCCAACTACATTACTCATTGATCTTTTGATGTACTATGCGGAGCTGATTGATCATCATTACACTGATATTTGCTAGCGTCTATCACGCTTTAGTGGATAATCGAGGGCCCCATCGTTGCAGTTAAAAGGTAAGCCGCTTGCGGCAATTTTCGTGATGTCTATTTTATGGGGCTACGGTTGGACCATTCTTAAAGTAGGCCTTATTGATGCCCCACCATTTAAATTTACGGCCCTGCGGCTCAGTCTTAGTGCATTATGCTTGTTAGCACTGTTGCCTCTCACAGGTCGTTCTCTGCGGCCAACTAGGTGGTGCGAGTTGATGGTTTTGGGGTTTGTGCATACCAGCTTGCTATTCAGCCTTTCTACATGGGCTGTGGCTGAAGGTAGCGCGGGGAGGGTAGCTTTTATGGTTTATACAATGCCATTTTTTACCTTAGTATTTGCTTGGCTACTTCTGAATGAAAAAGTTCGGCACGCCCAGTGGGGCGCCGTGATTTTGGCAGCCTTTGGATTGATCGCAATCGTTAAACCTTGGGTTCTAATTGGAGGCTTCAAAAGTAGTCTTTTAGCCGTAGCTGCGGGAATAGTGTGGGCCATAGGAGCCATTATGGTTAAGCAACTTCAAAGCCGAGAGAAAATGGATTTACTGTCAATGACGGCTTGGCAAATGGCTTTTGGATGCATCCCGCTGATGACTATTTCTTGGGTTGCCTCTGAGGACCCGATCGTCTGGTCAAGCCGTTTTGTTTTGTCGTTAGGTTTTGTATCTGTCGGCGTTACAGCTTTAGGCTCGATGCTCTGGATGTACGCACTCAACAACTTGGATGCAGGTACTGCCAGCCTTTCGACTTTAGCAGCGCCCCCTATTGCTATGGTTACGTCAGCTTTTTATTTTGGAGAAACACCGGAGAATTTTGAATGGTTAGGTATGTCACTCATAGTCAGTGGGCTACTAGCCCTGAGCTTGATCACAACCAAAGACAACAAAAAACTCTAGCAACAGTCACTATGTGAAATTTCCAAGCTGGCGACTCACTACTCCACTGCAACTCCCTCTCGTTGGATAGCTATCCATACTTTTGTATCTTTTCCGACGCGGGCCGGAACTACTCTCCAATACATAATAAATGGAGTTCCATTCTTTTTATAGTTAATGGCTTTCCCTTCAAATTTCTTGCCCTCCATAAGGGCTTCCCTAAGACGACCTACGACTTTTTTGTCGGTTGCGGGACCCTGTAAAATTCTTGGAGTTTTACCAATTACTTCTGATTGTGTATAGCCTGTCAATTTGCTGAATGACTTATTCGCGTAGATAATTTTTCCTGCTTTGGTCGCATCGGTGACAAGAACAGAATCAAAACTATTGTCAGCAAGAGCTTGAAGTACGCTGAGACTAACATCAGCATCTTGTAAAGTTTTCTCTAAGGATTTATTCATTAAATACCTACTCCCCTAATTTTCATGGACTCGTTAAATTAAAAATACTTCAGGTAAGAGCCGGTGATTGAAGGTCTGAATATTTTTAACTTTAGCCAGTGTATACGAAGAAAGAAGGCCGTGGGATCAAATTTTTGGCACCTTAGGTGAAAAAGAAGGCGGAGGGTTGTCTTGTCTGAGGTAGTTTGAAGATCTGTCTACAGCTTTTTGTACTGGGCACACCAGAATGGCCTTAAGGATTTTGAAAGCTTAATTGCACCTGCTTTTTTGGGAAGTGGTGGCCTGGGGTAGATTCGAACTACCGACACGAGGATTTTCAGTCCCCTGCTCTAAAACTCTCTTCTTGACTAAAATCATTAACTTACATTTAGTCATTAAGCATCGCTAAGTGAATTGTAGGCCATATGTAGGTCAGAGTTAAACAAATTAATGTCTATTTACTGATACTAATCTAAAAACTTTTACCCTCAGGTCTTCCGTTAATTCCTTGAAGGGGGCGGGGGCCTTATATCGGATAACGCTATATATAATCACCCACTCTTATACTTGAGAGGTGGACCTAGTCGTATTTTAACTCTTGTAGCCAAGAAGGGTCTTCTGCAATGACGTCGTACCTGCAACAAGCAGTTTAGCACTAGATAACCTCTTGTCGTCTAGGAATTTCTTCTTCTGCCGTCTATTGCCAGCAGTTAAGATCTTGCAGAAGATTGAGCGATATTAAGAGTTATTAATTCTTGCTATATTCAAAGGCACACTCTTGCCGGCCTTTTTTTGCCTCAATGGACTAACATTTCTCTGTACTCGGGCGTCGTTTTGAAATCTAATCGCCTCCTCACCTATATAGGCCCTAACGAGGAAACGACTAATGCACACACCGTCAACAGGAAAGCCTATTATTGGTAGCGAAGAATGGTGCCAGCTTTCGCAGCTAGGTATACCGGCTGTAAAAGTTCGCGTCGACTCTGGGGCCAAGACATCGGCACTGCATGCCTTTAATATTCAGACGTTTAAGCGCGGTAATGTTCCCTGGGTTGCGTTTGATGTGCATCCACTCCAGAACAATCGCAGGGTAGCTCTGCGCTGTGAATCACCAATACTCGATCGGCGGATAATTAAAAACACCAGCGGTGCCAGTGAAAAACGCTATGTCATAAAGGTACCTATGCGTCTTGGTGGGCAGCTCTGGGAAATAGAGCTGACCCTGACTAATCGCGACAGCATGGGATATCGCATGTTGCTGGGGCGTGAAGCAATGGCAGGTCGCGTTCTGGTAGACCCATCATCCAGTATGAATCTCGGGCGTATCAGTGATTTTGAGTTGAGTGAGATGTATGGCATTGTTCCGACCAAAAAGAGCGGACTAAAGATTGCTCTACTGGCAACTAATCCAGAACTTTATAGCAATCAGCGCCTGATGGAGGCTGGTGAAGAGCGCGGCCATGAGATGGTGTTTTTGAGCATCAAAGACTGCTATATGAAGCTCGATGATGAAAACCCCGAAGTTCATTATCGTGGAGGACATATTATTACCGGCTTGGACGCCGTAATTCCACGTATTCGTCCTAGCGCTACTTTTTACGGCTGTGCCCTCACCCGTCAGTTTGAGAGTATGGGTGTGTATGCACAAAATAGCTCGCTGGCGATCAGTCAGTCTCGTGACAAGCTATTTTCTCTGCAGCTACTCATTAAAAGTGGTCTGGATATTCCGCTAACAGGTTTTGCAAATTCTCCTATTGATACCAATGAACTTATTGAGATGGTGGGTGGCGCACCGCTCATTGTTAAATTACTCGAAGGCACTCAGGGCCGTGGCGTGGTGTTGGCAGAAACTAAGAAAGCAGCACAGAGCGTAATCAATGCCTTCAAGGCGGTGAAAGCGAACCTGCTGGTGCAAGAGTTTATTAAAGAAGCAGATGGTAAAGATCTACGCCTGTTTGTGATTAATGGCAAGGTCAGTGCGGCTATTCAGCGTGAAGCGGCACCTGGTGAATTTCGTGCCAATCTTCACCAGGGCGGTACCGCTTCTGTGGCGCGCCCCACAACAGAAGAGCGTCGTTTGGCGGTAAAGGCCACTAAAGCTATGGGGCTGGCAGTGGCTGGTGTTGACATTATTCGTTCGAAAACCGGACCATTGCTGTTGGAGGTTAACTCTTCGCCCGGTTTAGAGGGGATCGAAACCGCAACCGAAAAAGATGTTGCGAGAATGATGATCACGGCGATCGAACTCCAATTAAAATGGAGCGGGTAACTACTAGCTCTAGTTTTTCCAGAAGAGTCGAATTAGACCGTACGAATTTAAGCAGAGATTGTTTGAGGGCACGGAGGGAAATGATTAGAACTTCAGAGGCACGGGAAAATCTCCGCCCTTGGAGTTCTTAGCCTAGCAATGTAAACAAGACGCTTATACTTAAGGAGTACAATTTGTAAGAGACAAGTTTGTCTGCAGCAGATTGGACACCCTGGTGACTGGCGTCGTATCACTACAGGGATTGGTTATCGATATACTTTAGTGAACGGTCAGGTAACCTTCATCGACGGAGAAGCCACCGGTGCAACGCCAGGAAACTTCTTGAGAAACGGCCATGCCTGATGCTAGCAAGTAGGCAATTTAAAGATTGAGCGAAATAGGCTAATTCCTCCGAAACCCTCCCCCTTAAATACCGAAGGGGGCGTCGGCCCCCTATCGGATAACGGTATATATAATCCCCCACTCTTATACTTGAGAGGAGCCACTGAAGTCGCTCCGTCTCGACTAATAGGCTTAGAACATACTAGAAATTGAAAACACGACTCCGTCATAATCATTGGAGTTACCAACTATGTTACCCGTATCATTCCATGATAGGTCTAAAGTCATTGACCCAATATCGACGCTGGCACCCACCGCATAGTGAAAATAATCCAAACCTGTTGCTCCTTTACCAGTTGCGAGGTCTTGCCATCCAGCAGAGAAATAAGGTGATATCCCCATCGGAAGGGCAATCGAGAGTGACCCATTGATGTAGATGCTATCGTCGTAACCCACGGAATAGTCGGGGGACCAAGCCACTCCTAGCGATGCTGTTGGACTGTAGTCCATGTTAAAAGTCTTTGTGGCGGATGCATACACTTCTGAGTAATCGTACTCCGGAGCGCTGAAACTGGACTCAACATCTTGACCTGTGTACATGTAATACATGTACCCGATGTCGTATGATAATCCGTAATAATCGAAGGTGTAGCCGGCATAATAATCGAGTTCTAAAGAGGCGGCATTGTTGGTACCTGAGTTCCATTCGAGGCTCGATGCCCACACACCAGCATAGAATCCAGAGGAATGCGCGTAGTCGAAGCTCCCTTGGATAGCAGGGTCTCCATTTGTTCGCGACACACCGCGGTATAAGTACTCTGTAGCAAGTGTCACGCTAGCGCTTAACGTATGAGGCGATTGTGTCTTGTGCTCATGTGAGGAATCACCTTCGTGTCCACCCGCCATCAAGCTTGTTGAGCCCAGCAGTAGACACGTAAACATGAGGGAATTTATAAGGTAGCTATTTTGAAATTTAAACAATTTTATTTGCTCCGCTTTGATGAGGTAGTTTTTCAGTAAGAATGAAGATATTCTCGATTTATATTTTCCACTTTTATGGTTGCGTATCAACGTAACCGCTCAGTGGAAACAATATTTCCTAAGCACCATACGCTGCAGATACAAATAGAGATTAACAGCGCGCATCACAGAACGTTCTAATAGCTAAACCTAACAGACTAATGCGGACCACTTATCTCCCGAAGGGGGCGGGGGCCTTACGTTTGGTAACGGTATATATAATCACCCACTCTTATACTTGGAGCGTTATCTCTTCTGGGATATCACACTTAGGACAAAAATAGAGATTAATAGCGCCCACCAATAGTGATCATATCGCGCAAATTCCCAGAAATGGGAAAAAGGAACAAAGAAAGCGACGATCCCATCCCAGAGGTCTATAAATAGTTGAGTGACAATCCTGATGAGCACTCGTAAGATCCTTCCAAACTCTAAATCTACGATTGCTCCTACTGACATGATTATCCACAACACCATAAGTCCTAGAAACTTTATTAAGGTCCAAGCTATGATTGCGAAGCTCCAGCCGGCTCCCAAAAGGCCCCATAAAGGTGATGTGAGCACTATGAACAGCACTGCCATTAAGAATAAAATAAGATCGCCCATCAATATCCCCTAAAGCAGGTAGACTTTATCAGGAGTTCTCTAGCTTTTGCTCTCGCCGTATCCAGAGGGACAATAGGGTAGCGTCCCAAAGAACGTCTTTTGGTTTGACGACTTCTATTGAAGTTCCCTTCTGCAAAGAAGGTCTTGGTTCCTGAAGGACTAATCCGCATACCGAATCCTTTTAGTTCGGTATCTCTTAGCAGTAATCCTCTACCCTCTGGAAGGTGAATAGTTTCTATAACTTTCTTGGTAATCTGTCTGTGCATCTCGCGTTCCTCATAAGATTAAGTAAACGCGATGCATGGTGAAAAAATGTAGGTCATACGAAGGTCAGAAGTGAGGCCAGGTGGCTCATTTCGGCCTAACGCAGTGGACGAAACCCGTCGGTAGAGTTTCTAAGTTATTGATTAGATAGAGAGAGTGGTGGCCTGGGGTAGATTCGAACTACCGACACGAGGATTTTCAGTCCACTGCTCTACCGACTGAGCTACCAGGCCATTCGATTGCTTTGGTGTAATTCCCCCAGCAGATTAGCCGATGAATTTCACGTAACAGATTAAGCTTCTCGATTTCAATATTTTAACACGACTGCCATTAGTGTTCATAGTTCTAAATATTTTATTAGTCGTGTATTTCGAGCTACCGAGTGGCCTCTCAAGTATTCAAGTTGTTGGTGGAGCTTTGTTTGTTGCTTAATTATCGTGTAGTTTAATAGACGATTCATGTCGTTTATTTGAGGGGATATAAAATGACACAAAAATGGAATATGTCTGGGGAGTATATGGAGGCCTGCAGTTGTGATTTTCTATGTCCTTGCATACCGAAGAACTCTACTACAGCTGCGACATACGACTTTTGTAAAGTAGCGTTAGCTTTCTCTACGACAGTCGGCTCCTACGCAGGCGTGTCACTGAATGGGGTCCGCTGGACTATGTTTGCGGAGTCGAAGGCTATAATGTCCGAAGGCGGATGGATTAGCGGACTGGTCGTTGACTCCTCAGCATCTGATGCCCAAGTAGATGCAATAGTTGCGTTATGTAAGACTCCTGCAGATCAAGGAGTCGGAATGTTTGCTCCAATGATTAGTGATTTTCGTGGCGTCGAAAGACACCCTATCGAGTTTGTTAGGGAGGGGAATAATGTCAGTGTGAAAATAGGTGACTTGTTGGACCAATCTATTGAGGGTGTTGAGAGCTTTTCTATCCCTGGCGAGTGTGTTGCAATTGATAACACTTCTCATCCAGTCAATAAGCGTCTTAACCTCGCAACTGCGATACGCAATGTCATCAGCGCGTTTGGTATTCATTGGGAAGATAACACTAAGAGCACTAATGGACATTTCTCGTCATTTGACTGGTCAGGAGAGGTTGTTTGAATTGAGACGATAGGATGCTTCTTTATCGTATTCAAAATCTACTGACGTGGTTTGTCCTTATAAGTGTTACTGCTGTGTCATGGTGGATCATGACGATGCCTTCAATATTGTGGAGCGACGGCGAGCTAGACATCAACAAATTCTTTATGCATGTAATGATGCACCCTGCAGATATGACGACTTACCTCACGGTTACAGCGAGTATGTGGGTGGTGATGATGATCGCCATGATGGTCCCCGTTGTTTTGCCAACAGGGATAGTTTTTCGTCAGGTGTATAAGGGGACTCGAATCAATCGGGCCAGTTTACTCTTTTTCTCCGGTTATCTGTTTGTTTGGTTTGTATTTGCCCTTATGGCGGCATGTCTGCAGTACCTAGCGAATATAATGGGATATCTTCAGGCAGGCTCTTTTTCTTTAAAGGCTATTTTAGCCGGCCTATTGTTGATCCTTGCGGGACTCTATCAACTAAGCCCGATGAAGGAAATGTGCCTCAGGCACTGTCAGAGCCCGTTGGGGTTTTTCATAGGGAACTGGCGTGATGGTTTGTTGGGTGCTTCCATAATGGGAGCTAGACATGGCTTATATTGCGTTGGTTGCTGTTGGATGCTGATGTTATTAATGTTTGCGGGCGGGACGATGAGTCTTTTGACGATGAGCGCATTATGCTTTTTTATGCTTTTCGAGCGGGTTCTTTCTGGTTATATTGCTGCAATACCCGCGATCTTAATGATGGTCGCAGGTTTTTGGATACTACTACTTTGATTAAGGAAGTAGCGACTAAATTTAGAGCGTTCCTTTCTTATAGACGCTCTGTGGCAGTCAGTACACCAACCCACGGTCCTGGAAATTCGAACTCATATAGATTCTTCATCTAGTGTCTTTTTTTTATTTGGGTTGGATGAAGTCTTTAGGGGCTTCTGATCCCTCCCCAAAGAAGTATTTGTCCATTTCAGTTTCTAAAAACTTTCGATCTTTGGCCTCGATAGGCGTCAATCGGTTTTCATTGATCAGCATGGTTTGATGGCCTAGCCAGCCCTGCCATGCTTCTTTACAGACGCCAGCTAATATTCGTTGTCCCAATTCACCAGGGTACGGCGCTCTCGATAGAGCTTCGCCTTCCCGGTCTAATTTTACGCACTGTATTGTCTTCATATCGCCTATGATAGCAGCTCCTTAATTACTATTCACTTTTGCGACTTCTAGTATCAGCTGTTTTACAGGAGCAGGTAGACCTACAGACATTTTTTTGTCGATTTTGTGCCACGTTAGGTCATCTGGAAGCACGGTTTCTTTCCTCGTTGCGGATGAGCTAAACAAAAGAGGAGTGATTCGGAATTCTAAATGAGTAAGGCGATGTTGAAAGGAGTCCATCTCCTTCACTCGTTGCCACTTAACCGAAAATAAATCGTTGAGGAAAATATCACAGTCTTTCTTATCAGTAGCCTTCGGAAAGCTCCACAGCCCGCCCCACACACCTTTTTCAGGTTGCTTTTGCAGCAGTATGTCACCTAATTGATTTATTATTATGATAAAAAAGAAATTTTGTCTTTTAATGTTTTGACGAGGTTTTTTCCCTGGAAGGTCGCTGATCACGTCATGTTTGAGTGCGTGACACCCTTTTCGTAAAGGACATCGTATGCACTCAGGTTTGGTACGCGTACATAAAGTAGCTCCAAGGTCCATAAGGCTTTGTGAATAAGTACGATAGTTCTTATCAGGAAGTGAGGCTTCGGCGACAGCCCAGAATTTTTTCTCGATTTTCCCATGTCCGGGCCAACCTGGGATCCCATGATAACGCGCTAGAACACGTTTAACATTGCCGTCCAAGATTGCCGCCTTTGCCTCGAAAGCTAAAGAAATTATAGCACCAGCAGTCGAGCGCCCTATGCCAGGTAAGGCAATCAACAGATTAATGTTTGTCGGGAATTCTCCATCATGAAGCGTTTGAATGAGGTTAGCGGTTTTCATTAGATTTCTTGCTCGAGAGTAGTATCCCAGTCCAGTCCAAAGTCTCAGAACGTCATCCTCCCCCGCCGAGGAAAGAGACTTAATTGTTGGAAATTTTAGGATAAACTTCTTGAAATATGGAATTACAGTAGCTACCTGAGTTTGCTGTAGCATAATTTCGGAAATCCAAACACGGTAAGCGGTTTGGTCAGACTGCCATGGCAAGTTATGTCGACCATAGACTTCATGCCAGTCGATTAATTTCTGCGAGAAAGAGAGCCGCTTGTCCATCGTTTATTTTTTTGTCGCTTTCTTTTGGGTTATTAAACGGATCGAGTTGAAAGTTATTCCGAGTTGTTCTTTTAGTACAGATCGAATGATGGGTGCACCTATTATTGGTGGGATCCAGAAGTTAGGCTTTTGCCTTGCGCTTAAAGTAAGTATAGTTTTTTTTGGCCCGATACTGTCCATTTGCCAATGTGAAAATCCTCCTGAGAAATCGCTTTCTTTAGGCAGAATAGTACTTTTTATTTCATTTTTGGTTTCAACGATATGCTCGACTAATTTCATTTTGAAGCAGAAAAAAAAGATGCACTGTTTAATCCTGAGTAGTCTTTTCAATGTGTCGCCATCTCGACTGATGACAGTGCTGGCTTGCACATTTGGGTTCAATTGAGATATTTTGTTATGTTCGCTAAGTACGGCGTAAATATCCTTGGAGCGCGCGTTGATCACTTGAGAGTATTTATAAAGATAGGCACCGTCGATCACTTCAAAGCTCTTTAGAACAGGTTGTTGAGTAGCCAGAGCACCGTCACTGACCAATGAGATCGCCATTAGAATGACTATAAACTCTGTGTTTCTGAATAGCCCGGAGAGACTTAGTGTGTTCTTCATTTCAGAGCTGCAGTAGTCCCTTTAGAAATTTTTCGGCCTCTTTTTTTATTTTTTTCTCCAGCTTTTTGAGTTTCTTTTTGCTGTCTTTTTTGATGATTTGTTCGACTATGGTACTCAAGTCTGGTGTACATGTAGGACCTGATAGATCTCCATAACAGTGGATCGCAATTGTATAATTTCCGAGGTTGCTGTTTTGCGATTGAGACAGTTCTGATCTTGCCTCGACATATAGTATCAAGTCATAATCGACTGAAGATTTCTTGATATCGGCTAGGGTTCCTTTGCCCGTTAAAGTGAAGCCTGATCCTTGGATGTATAAGTCTTGATTACTATAGACTTGGTTTTGCATAAAAACTTTGGCAGTTAAAGTCTCGAACCGAGTCTCCCCTGAAGAAGGAATAGGTAAAAGGCACTTACACTCAATAATGCGCTCCAAAACATTAAGAATACCTACAACATCAAATCCGTTTAATACCCCATCAGTAGCCGAAAGCTGAACAACATGAGGTACACCATGGTTTTTCACTAGTTGAGCGGAATCTATGGAGACAGACAGGTTTTTAGCTGTAAACCAAGTTTTATCATCAGAACTGTTGCCAACAGAGATGTTATTAATTAAGCCTGTAATGTTGGGCCACCACGAAAGCTCTATGTCTCCAGTTAAGTGAAGCTGATATCCCGTTTCCCTGTTAAATACGTCAATTATAAAGTTTTTATAGTTGTTTGGGTTAGCTAGCATAGCTGCGCAGCCGATAAAAACGACTATCAATATGAAACTGGCTAAAAACTTTAGGAGCCGTGTTTTGGTCATTAGCGGAACCCTTAGTAGTCGAGATCCTTCAGCCGATTTCTTGCCCGAGCGCAAGCCTCACGCACAGCCAATGGCGCAGTTCCACCCCAGTGTTTTCTACTATCTAGAGCATTATCCATATTAAGAATGTTATAGACGCTTTCATCTAAACGCTCATCAAAGGTTTTAAACTCAGCTAAAGACAATTCATGTAGCTGGCAGTCCTTACTAAGAGCTAAATTGACGGCTTTCCCTACCACTTCATGGGCATCTCTAAAAGGCAGGCCTAGTCGAACAAGGTGGTCCGCCAAATCGGTGGCGGTGATGAAACCATGTGCCGCCGCCGTCCTCATGCGATCTTTTTTGGTTCTCAACGAAGGTATTAGCTCTGTGAGCGCACGTGTACAGTCGTTGATGGTGTCAATTGTGTCGAAAATTGGTTCTTTGTCCTCCTGATTGTCTTTATTGTAGGCAAGAGGTTGCGACTTCATTAAAGTAAGTAAGGCCATCAGATTACCTACCACGCGACCAGATTTTCCTCTAAGTAGCTCAGGGACATCGGGGTTTTTTTTCTGTGGCATCATCGAAGACCCTGTACAGAAGGCATCATCTATTTCGACAAAAGCGAAAGCCTGTGAGTTCCATAACACTAACTCCTCAGCCATCCTAGAATAGTGAACCATTAATATAGATGCTACAGAGGAGAATTCTAAGGCAAAATCTCGGTCACTGACGGCATCTAGTGAGTTTTCAGCTACAGTATCAAACTTCAGGAGTTCGGCGACCCGTTGGCGATTAATGGGAAAGGTTGTCCCCGCCAACGCTCCAGCGCCCAACGGTAGGGAGTTGAGTCTTTTTTTACAATCCGAAAATCGAGAGTAATCTCTAATTAACATTTCGAACCACGCTAGCATATGGTGTCCAAATGTAATCGGCTGAGCAGCTTGCAGGTGAGTATAGCCTGGCATTAGCGTAGCGGCTTCTCGTTCTGCGAGCTCGATGAGTGTTGTCATTAGTTCTAGGAGACGCGACTGAAAGATTTCAGTTTGCGCTCGTAAATAAAGACGAATATCTGTGGCGACCTGATCGTTTCTTGAGCGTGCAGTGTGGAGTTTTTTTCCAACTTCTCCAATAGCCTTGACAAGAGCATGCTCTATATTCATGTGAACATCTTCAAGAGCTATCGACCAAGTAAAGTCGCCAGCTTTAATAGTACTTTTGATTGCTTCCAATCCATCAACAATAAGCTTCTTCTCATCTTCGGTAATGATTCCAGTTTCACTTAGCATCGTGACATGGGCAATCGAGCCGCGAATATCACACATGGCTAGTCGCTGATCAAAAGTCACCGACGCAGTAAAGCTTTCAACGAAAGCGTCGGTGGGACTATTAAAACGTCCTCCCCATGGTTTACGAATACTTGATTTATCATTCATTTCAAATACCTAGATCAATTGAGCTTTGTCTCACCGCAGTCCGGCAACTTGATATTTTTAAAAAGCACAGACGGTATTTCCGATGATGTGAGCTTTAAACAGTGCTTGCTCAAGGGTTGCAATGTCGGATTATTACTGCCGTATGTTAGGTAGTATAGGTGAAAATTTGGCGTATCGACAATGGATGATGAGGGTTGTACGGTTGATTTAATTAGCCGAGGTCTCCCCAGAGCGCCTGTATGACGCTCAACGCGCATACTGCAGCAGTTTCTGTCCGCAAGATTCGTGGGCCAAGCGATACTGACACGGCGCCATATCGCTGCGACAGTTGATGAATCTCATTGCCATCGAAGCCCCCTTCGGGTCCGGCGATGATTGCAATCTTATTGCCACTTGGTTTTTGTTTTGAAAGAGGTGTCTTACTAAGCGGATCCAGTACATATGCATTTAACCCGGCTAGCGCTATCACGTTTTCTTTGAGTTCTTGTATAGGATCGATTGTTGGAACCATGCTGCGACCTGACTGTTCAGTCGCATGTTGCACGACACCCTTCCAATGCTCTAACTTGCGGACTTTTCTTTTTGCATCAAGCCGACCGGTGCTTCTGGCGGTATAAACAGGGACAATATGGTTCACTCCCAGTTCAACAGCTTTCTGTAAGGTGTAATCCATCCGGTCTCCTCTTGAAATACCTTGCACTAGCGTTGTGATTACTGGTGACTCGGCATTGGATAAGACTCGGCTGTTAGGTAACGCGGACACGATGCTCCGTGAGACGTTGGTCAAAGAGGACTCATAAGATTCACCATCTTGATTAAACAAGATTACTTTAGAGCCTGGCTCAAGCCTGAGTACATTTCGAACGTGGTGCGCTTTATCTATGGGAAGATCTACCGCAATACCGACCGCTAGTTGAGCTTGAATGAAAATTCGTACCATTTACGCGTTCTCTGTTGTAAGAAATTAATTGTTGAGCTATCTAGCCAGGCTGAAAATCTTTAAGATAGTCATCATAACTTATTTTATTTCAGTGATTAAATCAGGCGGTACGAGCTATGTTGAACATTTTAAAGAATTTTTTCAAAAAGACCGAGGCAGAAGATACTCCCGAGGCATTTGATAGAGAGTTGGCATTATCTTTGGCAGCCCTATTGATAGAGATATCCCGCTCCGATAATGAGGTGGATGAAAGCGAATCAAAAGCTATTATTAACGCAGTTTTACAAGTGACCGCATTAACCGCTGATGAAGTTGAGGGCATAATGGTGGATGCTGACAAAACTGTCACAGACTCCATCTCACTTTACGATTTCACCTCAGTTATTAACGAAAAGTTGAGTCGTGAAAAACGGTATCAGCTTTTAGTTTTGCTATGGAAAGTGGCCTATGCGGATGGGAGAGTTGATAAATACGAGGAATATTACGTAAGAAAAATATCGGATCTGTTGCATATGGATCAAGCTGAGTTCATTCGTGCCAAACATGAAGCCAGAAAGTAATCACTGTTTTCCTTTACAGGCGGTTTTGATATATGGCTGAACTATTTTAAAGGACCAAAATTATAGGTAACAAAGTTGCATTTAGAACGATTCGAAAGCCTATCAGTTACGACTAGCTCTATATTAGTTGAAAACGGCAGCTGTCAAAGCCTTCTGTCTGCTGCACTTAGTCAACGCGCCCAGCACTCTAACTCTGTTTGGCGATCTCCGCACATTATGAGTCTTCAAAACGCTATTGCGCAGTGGCATGAACAGGAAATGTTTGGAGGTGCTAACAGAGATCACTTCCTCCTCACTCCAAATCAGGAATTATTTCTCTGGAAAAAAGCGATTTTGATTGTGTCAGAAGACGATGTCGACGCGATTTCTCAACTTGCAGTATTGGCTCGTGAAGCATGGCTAATTTTGCATTCGTGGAATTTAAATATTCGCACTAATCAGGCGTCATTTTCGCCGGACAGTATTCTTTTTTCGCGTTGGTGTGGGGTATATGAAAGGCTGTGTAGTGACTTATCGGCAACTGACCATGCTCGAGTGCTAGCAGGTTTAAATCGCTCTACGATGAAAACAAACTCGTTTCTTTCTAGTGGATTTCTTTCGCCATCACCGGTAGTCGCGAGATTGATTAGAGAGCCTCTATCAGTGGCTAATCCCCAGGCGGTGTTCTGTCCTGATATTTATGTGCCGCACGTTTTTGAAAGTCAAGAATTGGAGCTTTGTGAAGCTTTGACCTGGGCAGATTCAGTCGTTTCTCAAACAGAAAATGCGCGCGTGGCATTAGTTTTAGAGATAACGGCAAATACAAAGCAACTAGTTTCTCGTTGCTGTGAAAACATTCTTGGGCCTACTTTGACTGAGGCGCAGCCGCGCTACTATTTGGGTGAAGGGGATTTGATAGCCATCTACCCATCTATTCGCATTGTATTATTAGCTCTTGATCTGAATCTTGTCACCCGTTGGGACGTGCTGAGCGAGTTTATTCGCCATCCACGATTAAAAGGGGCTACAGATGAGTGCCAAGCACGGGTGTTGTTGGATGAAAATCTACGTAATGATAATCGGTTCGAAATTGATCTGCGGATGGTGATTGAAAATCTAAGCCAATCTGGGGAATGCCCAGAATTGCTGAAGATTTTGGAATACGTCGTTTTAAATATAACTGAAGCCCCTCATAAGTTATCAATTGCAGAGTGGCTCGTCATAATTGATCGATATTTAGGCGTTCTGGAGATTGGCTCTACAAACGTAAGTACGATCTTAGAAAAACGTCTATTCGACAGTTTCGGCAGTTGCTGTAATGAGCTTATTCAATTAGACACCTTGGCGAAACCTTTAAGACGTCTTGAATTATATAAAGCCTTAAAACAAAAAGTCGAAAAAAAATGCCTAAGTGCGATCCCTCCTAAAGATGGTATTTTCTTGGTTTCAGCAACCGAAGCTTGTCTAATCGAGCCCACACATGTTTGGGTATTAAAAGCCGATAGTGAGACCTTTTCTTCCCGCAATAAATTTTCGTCTTTGCTACCTATAGATTTGCAACGCAAGGCACTAATGCCATTTACTGATCCTCTAGCCACAGTGAAAGACATGCATGACCGTCAAGGCGTGATTGGCTGCTTTGCTGTAGAGCACCATGTTAGTTTCACTAACTTGGAAGGTGATTTACGTTTGTCACCGGCAGCTCTCTTCCCGACTTTAGAAGAAGCTATGGTAGATAATAGTCAATCTTTTCGCCATAGCCGCTGGAAAATTAATGCCGTGGATTTAGAGTCCCGAGAAGATATCTCGGGACCTCCTCTACCAATAGCTGAGCCTGTCAAGGCAGGAGTAACATTTTTTGCCGATCAGTCCGCATGTGCATTTCGTGCATTTGCAAAGCATAGGCTCAGATCTACTAGGTTGCCCGAAATGCAGCTTGGGACCAGTCCCGCAGAGAAAGGTATGGTGGTGCATGAATTATTAGCGGCACTTTGGGCCACCCTGAAAAGCTTTACTACGTTGCAATCTATGGGAGTACGCGAGCGGGTAGAAGCTATCGAAAAAATAATAACCGAAAAGCTTAGGAAGACATATTATGAAACAGTGCTTGAGCGCGAGATATTCCTGATTGAGAAGAACAGATTAACCGAGCTTTTAATTAAATGGCTCGATTTTGAAGTGTCTCGGGATGATATCGACTTTGAAGTTTTGTCTGTAGAGCAGCGTGAATCTATTAATGTTTTTGGGATCCCCATGAATGTTCGAATCGATCGAATTGATCGTCTGAAAGACGGTCGGGTTATTGTGATCGATTATAAGACTGGCAAATGCTCTGCAAGTGGATGGAAAATTCCTCGAATGGAGTCTCCGCAGTTACCAATTTATGCCCTATTCCTTTCTATAGGGGTAGCAGATGACATCGCTTTTGCATACGTTCACGGTGACCAACCTAATTGGATTTCGGGATTAGATAAACTTCGCGATTGGGATGAAGCCTGTGCTTCTTGGCGCATAGAAATTGAAAACCTTGCGTTAGAAATTCGTGATGGGTTTGCTTTGGTAAATCCTCAAAACACACATACAACATGTCTTTATTGTGATCAGTCTTTGTTTTGCCGGATTCCTGAGATCTTGCGAAGTGAACTTAGCGAGGATCCCAGCACAAGTGAGTAATCGTAACGACCAACAGATACGGGAGCGTGCGCTAGACCCATTAAAGTCCTTTGCTATTCGCGCTCCAGCAGGCTCGGGGAAAACAACTGTTTTAACAAATAGAATTTTACGTTTGCTCGCTACAGTTGAGGTGCCAGAGCTCATAGTTGCGATTACCTTCACTAGGAAAGCCGCTCAGGAAATGAGGGCTAGAGTTATTGATGCGCTGTGCGCATCTAAGAAGAATGAATCTTACAATGGGGAACTTCAAGAAACACGTGAACTAGCGAAGGCGGTCGTAGCACGAGATAGCGAATTAAATTGGCACCTAATTGAAGACCCAAGTCGACTGCGAATTATGACAATTGATTCATTCAGTCACAGTCTAGTTCGCCAGATGCCAATTTCATCAAGAATAGGCGGTGCGTTTACCTTAGCCGAGAATCCGATTTTACTCTACCAAGAAGCAGCGCGAAATGCATTGCTGGGGGTTAAGGAAGCAAAATATAAAAAACCAGTCATTGCGCTGCTAGGTTATTTTGACAACAACTGGAGTAAATTAGAAAATCTTCTTTCAGCGATGCTCGCTAAGAGAGAGCAATGGTTATCTCATGTCTCAAGTAGCCACGATCAGAAGTCATCCCAGAATCTTTATTCAAAGGTCATATCTAGATTACTAGAGAAAATAGATAAGAAATTGACCGTCGAAATTAGAGCTGAAATGTTGTCATTGTTGCTGTATTCAAGCAAGCATAAGCAAAAAGAGCTTGAAGTCACAGATAAATTCTTTCCATCTCCAACCAGAGAAAATCTTGCTATTTGGCAGAGTTTCGGTGCTTTGTTCTTAACTAACAATGGGCAAGGGACTTGGCGAAAGGCTGTAACCATTCGCGAGGGATTTCCCTCAGCTAAAGCCTTCCCTGAGGCGGCAAGCATGAAATCTCGGTGGAAAGACACGGTTGCATTACTGCAACAAAAGTGCCCTGAGTTAGTAGAAGTTTCTTTTTTACCGGTTGAAATTCTTAGAGAAGAAGAGTGGAAATTAATAGATGCGTTAAGCGGTGTAATGAAGTCCGCAGCAGCACATCTTATGTTGCTTAGTGAACAACAAGGCCTTACGGATTTTGCAACTTATTCTATAGCTGCGTTAAGGGCGCTTGGAGATGATGAAGATCCAACAGATCTTGCATTATCTTTAGACTATCGGATCCAGCATTTATTAATTGATGAGTTTCAAGACACCTCAAACAGTCAGTTTGAATTGGTGTCTCGGCTTACTGATGGATGGTCTGAAGGTGATGGTCACACACTATTCGTAGTCGGAGACCCTATGCAGTCAATCTATCGGTTCAGAGAGAGTGACGTTAGTCTTTTCGAGAGGGCGTTAGAGAATGGATATATTGGTTCTGTGAGAGTTACCCCTCTTACCTTAACGCGCAATTTTCGTTCTCAGGCACGCCTCGTCGATTGGGTTAATATCGCAATGCCGCAAGCCTTAGAATTGGCTGGTGAATCAGACAAGTATTTTGTTCCTCAACAAGCAGCCCAAGAAGCCTCATCAGAGCCTGTAGTTATTTGCTGCTCCGACACTAAAGATGACTTATGGGAGTCCGAGCAAGTCTATCAAATTATTTGTTCATTAAAGGTCCAGCATCCTGATCCGAAGATTGGCATCTTGGTTAGAAGTCGAACGCATGTTAGTGAAATAGTAAAGACATTAAATAAGAAAGGGGTGCTCGTTTCCTCACGAGAGCTTGATAGGCTTGATACTCGACCAGTAATTCTCGACCTGTTGGCCTTATCTAGAGCTTTAATCCACTCAGGTGACCGTGCCGCATGGTTTGCGACGCTGAGGGCACCTTGGTGTGGATTGTCACTGAAAACTCTGGAAATTTTGTCACGGATTGAACCAACTGTTTTGGGATCGTTGTGCTCGGTGACTCAGGACTTACTTGATGAGCCGAGCGAACATGGGCGTTGTGTTCACATGGCGAGTGTTTTATCTCAAGCGAGTCGGGAAAGCAAGATACATCCTTTTAGTCTCGTATTAGAAAATACTTGGCTAAAGCTAGGAGGCACATCTATCTATTCACAAGATTCAGAGTTTACAGATGCGGAGCTGTTTTTCTCTAATGTTAGAAAGTTGGAGTCGGAATCGGTTTTACTCACTGCAGAGCGTCTACATTCCTGTATTCAAGAGTCCTATTCCACTACTGGTGTCAGCAATGGTGCCGGTGGAGTTGAGATAATGACAATACATCGAGCAAAAGGGTTGGAGTTTGATTTTGTTATCCTTCCAGGCTTAGGGCGACGTCCTAAAGGTGAATCAAAGCCCTTACTCCTCTGGAAGCAGTTTCATGAAGAAGGAAATGCAAGGGGGGTTTTGATGTCGCTCTTGCCTGCACAACGGGGGCAGATTTTCTTGTACGACTATCTCCGCCATGTTGATAGTCAGGAAGCAAGAGAGGAGGCTATTCGAGTATTATATGTGGCGCTGACACGTGCTCGTAAACAAATCTTTCTGCTTGGCCATGCTAAAGGGGAAGAGGAAAAAGTCAAGCCGGACAAAAATACTTTTCTTAGCTATCTCTGGCCGGTTGCAAAAGATATGGCTATCAGAGAGAGGGAACTAGCGTCGCTAGTAGAGAGAGAAAAAAAGTATAGTGAGTCTAAGTCAGCTCTTGACACCGCTCAAAATAGTTTTTCCAAAATAACGCGCCTTGTGCTCGAGTCTCTTCCTGAAATTGAAAATAATCTTGATTCTAACGCACACCGATTACCCGAGAAAATTGAATTTGAATGGGCAGGGCCTCTTTCAAAACATATAGGGACTATTACACACCGGTTGTTAGAAGTTACACAAGTGAGAGAACTCTCACGGACTTTCAAAGAAGGCGAGCCGTATTTTAGAGAATTTGCTAGAAGGCAATTACTGCAGCTAGGCGTGCCTGAAAAAGAATTATCGCGTGCAATTGGTATTGTTCTGCGTGCGATTAAAAATACGTTCTCTAGCAGCAGAGGCGCCTGGATTTTTTCTAGTCTTCATGATGATATTGAAGTGGAATTGGCACTTTCGTATGTTGGGTCACAAGGCGTCGAAAGAATCATAGTGGATAGAACTTTTGTCGACTCATCAGGAATGCGTTGGATAATCGACTTTAAGACCGGAGAGCATTCTGGAACGGGATTGGCAGAGTATCTTGATTCGGAACAGGTTAGGTATGAGCCTCAATTAGAGCGCTATGCAAAAGTTATGTCAGAGATTTTCCCGCAACCTATTATGCTCGGTCTGTATTTCCCGCTTTTAAGCGAATGGCGTGAGTGGAGCCCACTAGTACACAACTAGTTTTAGCGGTTATCTCTGAACTGCTTTTGGAGCATTTCTCTTCGCTCTTGGGCATCTACCGTCAGCGTAGCAACGGGACGTGCTTCTAGTCTACCGACACCTATTTCCTCTCCAGTTTCTTCGCAATACCCGTAGGAACCATCTTCTATTCGTCTCAGGCCAGCATTTATTTTACCGAGTAATTTCCTATATCGGTCACGAGTTCTGAGTTCTAGGAGGTTGTCGCTTTCGCGACTCGCGCGTTCGGCTTCATCTCCTATGTCTCGTATTTCGGATCTTAAATTATCAATTGTTTTTTCAGACTCTGTAATCAGATCTTTTTGCCATTGCAGCATTTTGTTTCTGAAATATAGCAGTTGCATAGGGCTCATATATTCTTCGTCTATGGATGGGTGATAACCTACTGGTAGAGTGATCTCGTCGAAGTTGAATCCTCTCCCTCTTGATGTCGGGGCAGAGGCCGACGCTAATTTCGCCACGGTCGGCGCAGCTTTTGCTACTGATTTAGCAGGAGCTTTTTTGGTAGGTATTTTCTTCACAGGTACTTTCTTCACTGATTCCTTTTTGGCAGGTACCTTCTTCACTGATTCCTTTTTGACAGGTACTTTCTTCACCGATGCCTTTTTGACGGGTACTTTCTTCACCGATGCCTTTTTGGCGGATGTTTTCTTCACTGGTGCCTTTTTGACGGGTACTTTCTTCATCGATGCCTTTTTGGCGGGTACTTTCTTCACCGATGCCTTTTTGGCGGGTACTTTCTTCATTGGTGCCTTTTTGGCAGACGCTTTCTTCACTGGTGTCTTCTTGACAGACGCTTTCTTCACTGGTGTCTTTTTGGCAGACGCTTTCTTCACTGGTGTCTTCTTGACAGACGCTTTCTTCACTGGTGTCTTCTTGACAGGCGCTTTCTTCACCGGTGCCTTTTTGACAGGCGCTTTCTTCACCGGTGCCTTTCTGGCGGGTACTTTCTTCATCGATGCCTTTTTGGCGGGTACTTTCTTCACCGATGCCTTTTTTTTGGGCGCTTTCTTAGCGAGGGCTGTTCTTGTCTTTAAGCGTGAAGCTTTTCCGTCCTTGGTGTTTGTAGCCATAATTTGCATCCCACATTATCTATCTCACGGTCTTTATCTTGAATAATTAAGGCACACGAGTTTGTTTAAAAGCGGTTTTTTGCCCGCGACACATTAATCATTTTTAGTGCGGATCGCAATGGGATAAATCAAATTACTTCATTTTTTTTAGTATCTTGCCAGGTTTTGGCGAAATATCGCTTCCATGATGCTATTTAACGGGGGTAATTTGTTTATCCTGCCTCATGTAATGATCTATTTTATATGAGTTATGAGTTCCATGGTAAAAAGTCCTTCCTTTATGGCAGAAGAGCTAGTTTTTTCGCGCACTTCTAGTCGGATCAAGCCAACATCCTCTGCGTACCAGGCTTGACGCCGCTGTTCAATGATGGTTTCACCTAGATAATCACCTAAATAGACAGTCGCATTTCCTACGCTAGTTACTAGCAAGCAGTTAATGAATTTGCCAGCGGGTGTTGTTGTTGATGCATTAATAGATGCAATCTGATTTTTCACATTTAAATTGGCTTCAATTGTAAATAGCTTTTCCCAAGGAGCGCTAGAGCTTTCTAAGGCGTAGGTCGGGCTAAACGAGTGCCATGAGTCTCCGACCATCGGCTGAGCAGGCAGGATCATATGCATACCAGTGATTTTACCGACAGGGTCAGCCTGAGCATTTATCGTGTTCGAGTTTAGGAATACTCCAGCGTTGTCTTTTTTGTAGACGTATACTTTGCCAGTAAGGTCTTCTAATAGTGCTGTTGTTGTGTCGGCACTGCTAACGGTATTAGTTACTCGAAGTCCATGACGTAGATATTCATTGGCATCAGTGGTGGTTTTTTCTACTGTATATAACCAGAATCGGCCTTCTTCCATTGGCTGGAAGCTTTTGTTTTGGTCTGGTGTCTTACAGCTGGCTGTGGAAAGAACGGCCAGGGCGACACATATAGCATGTAGTGACTTTTTCATATAAATTAGCATTATGGTTAAATAATAATCTTTTAACTGTTATATCAGATCCATCGGTCATATTATAAATTAGTGAAGACCTCTTCCCCTAAGCAGGCGGGTTTAGTAATATTTGCGCTTCAAGCAGCTATAAACTCTTAGTTTAGAGCTTATAGAATCAAATCAAGAGAGGATTTAAATGGTTTTTCGAATATTCTTTGCTTCATTGTTGCTGATGTTTCTTTCTTTCGGCTCTTTAGCTGATGGGGATGTGGCGCAAGGAGAGATTAAGGCAGAAACTTGTTTAGGATGTCATGCTGTGACTGGATATAATAACGTTTATCCCACTTATCATGTGCCAAAACTCGGCGGGCAAAGCGCTGGATATATAGCGAGCGCTCTTAATGCTTATAAAAACGGTACACGCGTGCATGGCACTATGCATGCGAATGCGGCAGATCTGACTGATACAGATATCGCAGACATTGCCGCTTTTATGTCTTCGTATAAAAAATAAATACTAGTTTTAGGAGCTAATGAAGATAATGTATAGATTGATTCTGATCGCATCGGTTTTTCTTTCTAATAGCTTGATGGCGAGTCACCACGAGCCAGTTGAGGATGTAGGCTTAACATTTGAGGATAAATTGGCTGCTTGTTCGGCTTGTCATGGAGTGAATGGTGACCAGCCTTTAATGCCAGAATACCCAATACTTTCTGGACAGTATCAAGATTATCTTGAGGTTGCTTTGACGGCGTATAAGACCGGGAGACGGCAGCATATGATAATGAATATGCAGGTCCAAGCTTTGGCCTTAACCGATGCTGATATTTCTAAGCTCGCAGCCTATTTTGCTTCGAAGCCGGGCTTAACAGGTCTAGGCGAGTAACGTCGACTGTTACCGCTCAGTTATCGTATAGCCTCTAAGTGGGCTTATTAGGCTTGGTGCGCGTATGATTAGCTCAGGTACACTAAAGCTTACACAAACTTAATTAGTTTTCTCACTGGTTTGAGAGCATTGTGTTTCAATAAGTGACTAATTTGGTATCCCATGCGCAATATTCTTGGAAACATTTCTCAGCTTTCGGTTGCGACTACTGTATTCGCACTCAGCTTGCTTTGCGCCGGCTGGTTCTTCTTTTCCCAGCCACAGGCAGAATCTAAGCCGATTGCGGAAAGAATTTTCTATGTGGAAACTTTGCGCCCGCAGCCTCAAGATGTACAACCTATAATCAAAACGTTTGGCTCTGTACGTGCCTCTAGGACAGCTGAAATTCGGTCCATGGTTCAGGGCCGTGTGATCTTTTTGAGTGAGAGATTTCAGAATGGTCATTTTGTTGAAAAAGGAACAAAGCTTGTCGGGATTGATTCGAGTGATTTTGAATCTGCTTTGTCAGACCGTCGAGCCGAGCTAGATCGTGACGAAGCGATTTTTACCGAATTGGAAGGTGAGCTAGCATGGGAGAGGCGTCTGAAGGTTGGCGTGGGACATCAATTGGAGTTGGTTGACCAAGAGCGTATCCGTGCAAGAGAATTGCTAGGCCAGGGACTTTTAAGTAAGAAGGCTTTTGATGATGCAGAGTCAGAATTTTTAAAGATTGAACAAGCGCGTATGCAGCACGAACAAACTGTCTCTCGTCTCGATTCTCGAATTGAGCAACAAACCGCTGCAGTGGTTATAGCAAAGACAGCAGTCAGAGATGCGCAGCGAGACTTGGAAGACACCAATATTTACGCTCCTTTCTCAGGACATATTTCCGGAGTTGGACTCGGTTTAGGGCAGAGAGTTGCTATTGGCGAGGGCGTTGGGCGGCTGATATCCTCGGCTGAATTGGAGGTAGTGTTTGATTTACCCGAGTCAGACTTTTCGCGACTTTTAAGTGAGCCATCTACTGGGAGTAATTTACCAACAGAAAGCTTAATTGGAAAGCAATTAAAAATTTTGTGGCGCTTGGGCGGGTTAGTGAGGACATTTGGAGCAGAGCTTTCACGCATTGGTTCCGAAATTGATCCGTCGGTAGGCGGCATCCAGATTTATGCGGCGTTGGAGTCTGAGGCTTATCTAGAGGGAATTAGAGCGGGCGCATTCGTCGAAGTAGAGATGGTCGATCAAATTTACAAAAATGTTTTTAAATTGCCTGTGAGTGCTCTGTCCAACGAGGACACGCTTTATCTTATTGTGGATGGCCGGTTGAAAAGATTTAACGTCAAGGTATTGCGTATAGTTGATGGTGATATGTTGATAAATGCCATGCTTCCTAATGATGCAGTTGTCGTTAGTAGGGTGTTCTCGGAAATAGGCGAAGGTCTGAAAGCCGAGACCTTATAAGCGGTGGCATCATATTCTATGATCAGATTTTTCGCTCAACATCGCACAGCTGCTAACTTATTGTTAGCTCTCATGGTGGTTTGTGGCATTACTGCTATCGGAAAAATAAATAGACAGTTTTTTCCGGATTTTGGTATTGATATTGTCACGGTTTCTGTCACATGGCCTGGAGCTTCTGCATCCGACGTTGAAAAAAACATTATTCAGTCTATAGAACCTGAGCTTCGTTTTTTAAATGGGGTGAAGAAAATAGGGTCGACAGCCTATGAAGGGCGGGCATCGGTCGTCATCGAATTTGATACAGGGCACAGCATGCAGGAAGCTCTTTCAGACATTGAGTCTGCCGTAGGGCAAGTCACGACCCTACCCGACAATTCTGAGCGGCCAGAAATTAAACGGATAGTGAGATACGAAAGTATTTCAAAATTGGTTGTGTCTGGAGACTTTACGGAGCGGTCTTTGAGGGAAAGAGCGCGTCATATAAGAGATGACTTGCTTGAAAGAGGAATCGATCGAGTTGATCTCTCTGGTATCAGACACGATGAAATATGGGTTGAAATGAAACCTGAGGCGCTGCACCAGTATGATCTTGAGTTGAAGGATGTTGCTGATACGATACGCGCAACGTCGCAGGACATTCCGGCGGGAGAATTAGGAGGTGGGGAAAGCCAAGTGCGAAGCCTTGGGTTGCTTACTAAAGCTCGTGAGGTAGCCCGAGTGGAAATTAAGGCATTGTCAGATGGCCGTAGGATTCTACTGGGAGACATTTCTAGTGTGTCAGAATCTTACCGCGAAGAAGATAATCGAGTGTACAGGCATGGAAAAAATGCGATCGAGTTAGACATAAAAAGATCCGTCAACACCGATGCCTTAGATTCTTCTGAAACGGTCAGTAATTATGTAGAGGAACTCAATAGTAGGCTTCCGCCGCAGATCCAAGTTGAGCAATATGATGTTCGTGCGAAATCTATTCGAGAGAGAATCGAGTTGCTGCTTCGAAACGGTATTGGTGGTTTAATTTTAGTTTTGGCAGTTTTGTTTTTGTTTTTAAACGCTCGAGTTGCGATCTGGGTTGCCATAGGCATCCCAGCTTCACTGCTGGCTACAGTTGCTATTATGTGGGTGAGTGGCCAGACAATTAATATGATCAGTCTTTTTGGAATGATTATGGCGATAGGTATTGTAGTTGACGACGCTATCGTAGTAGGTGAGCATGCAGAATACCAATTTCGTCAGGGGTTGTCGTCATTAGAGGCTGCTGTGACAGGCGCTACTAGAATGGCAGCTCCTGTGCTTGCTTCGACAATGACAACAGTGGCAGCTTTCCTACCGTTGTTTGTCATTTCGGGGATCATGGGTCAAATAATCTCAGCGATTCCGTTTGTAGTAGTTGCGGTGCTCGTCGCCAGTTTAGTAGAGTGTTTTTTGGTATTGCCAGCCCACCTAGCGCACTCCTTAAAGCGAGACAATACGACATCCGAAAAAGCTGGTTTCCGTGTTTGGTTCGATAATGGGTTTGAGCAATTTAAAGAGTTCAAATTCAAACGTTTTGCACGTTTTTCGGTACGTAATAGATATGCAACTGTGATCTTTGCTGTTGCTGCTTTAATTATATCAGTCGGCGCTGTTTTGGGAGGAAGAGTAGGTTACCAGTTTTTCCCGTCTCCTGAGGCAGAAACCATATATGCCAAATTAGAAATGAGGAAAGGAACTTCCAGAGAGGAAACTAAGCGCGCCATTTTGGCTGTTGAGGCAAGTTTATACAGCGCGCTTACTGAAATGGATGTTGACCCAAATGACTTGGTTGTTATGACGCTTGCGAAGACTGGTGTTTCTGTTGGGACAGGAGGTCAAATGTCTCTAGGCAGCGATAGTACTTTAGCGGGAGTGCATGCTGAGTTGGTTTCTTCAGAGGAACGAGACATGAAGGCCTCAGAAGTTATTCAAGCCTGGCGCAAAGCAGTTTCTATCCCTAATAATGCCTCTTCTTTGACATTTGAGTCACAAAGAAGCGGCCCGCCTGGCGGAGACTTAGACGTACGACTTTCAGGTGGATCGGTGGCGAAATTGAAGGAGGCAGCACAGGAAGTAGCATTGCTTCTAAGCAAATATAGTGGAGTCAGCGACATTGAGGATAATCTACCATATGGAAAACCAGAAACGCATATACAGCTTAATAGTCGAGGAAGAGCTTTAGGCTTTTCTACAGTTTCTTTGGCAAATCAAGTGCGTGACGCAGTGGATGGTGTCGTCGCGAAGCGGTTTCCAAGAGGAGAGGAGGAAGTCTGGATACGGGTCCAATATGATAGGGATTTGGTGAGAGCAGGATTGCTAAATAAATTATATGTTCGCGCTCCTGATGGGTCTAGAGTAAAGCTGATGGGAGTTGCTGATTTTAAAAAAGAAACAGGCTTTTCGATTATTCGACGAGAGGATGGTCAGCGAGAGGTCTCAATTAGAGCTGAAGTCGACATGACAATGACTAGACCACAGCATCTAAGACAGGGCTTAGTTCGTGATGGGTTAGAAGATATCTGTAACCGGCACGGGTTGACTTACAAGTTTGGTGGTCGCGCGCAAGAGGAAAAAGAAACGACTTCAGACATGCTTGTCGGAACAGTTCTGGGTCTTGTTTTTATTTACATCATTTTGGCTTGGGTTTTTTCTAGCTATGTCAGACCATTCGTCATTATGGCTGTGATACCTACAGGATTTGTAGGTGCAGTTTTAGGACATGCCGTTTGGGGGTTTGATCTAACTATTCTGAGTATTTTTGCTATTCTCGGACTATCTGGAATTGTGATTAATGATTCAATAGTTTTGGTTAAAACGGTTGATGAAAGAGCAGTCAAGGAGACTTTACTAGACGCTGTTGTTAATGGCAGTGGGGATCGATTACGAGCCGTTATTTTGACTTCCGCGACTACGATAGGAGGGCTTTTGCCTTTGCTTTTCGAAACAAGTTTACAGGCACAATTTTTAATACCTATGGCGCTGACGCTTGTATTTGGTCTTGCATTAACGACTTTTATTGTTTTAATTCTAATTCCTGCATTGATCTTGATTGAAGACGATATCTGCCGATTTTTCAGTAATAAAATGTTCACGAAAGAACTATAGCTGAATTCTAGTCCACTTCCTCCCGATCCAAAAGTTAATCCAGATCCCGGTTTGCACCATTCGATAAACTAATTGGGTTAACCAAATCGCGGTAAGACCGTAACCTAGAACGGGCCCTATTAAATAGGCTATCGGTAAGAAAACAACCCATTGACCTAAGACTACAACAGTCATTACACGACGCGTATCACCCGCCCCCAGCAATGCACCTTGGAGGACAACGCCTGTTGCCTCATATAAAATGCTAATACCTATTAGCCGCATGGGCCAGATGGCGAGGTCAAAAGTGTCGGGGGCTAACTTGTACAGGGAGTTCAGGATGATTTCAGGTGCCACTACAAATGGCAGTCCAATCAGAAACATTCCGAAAAAAGCTACTTTAGACACATCCCAACCCCACTCTACCGCATCTTCGGCATTGCCTTTCCCTAAAGCTTGCCCGACCAACGTTGCAGCGGCCAACCCCATTCCCATTCCGGGTAGTAAGGTTATAAGCCACATAGTGATTAGAACATTAGCCGCAGCGACTTCTGCCACGCCAATTTTTCCGATAATCCAAAACATTACGATGAATCCTGCGGCAAAAAACATCTGCTGTACGCCGTTAGGTAGCGACAATTTGATTAGCTGATAAATTTCATTTGGCCTTGGGAGTCTATTTAAGAAACCGTGTTGTCGAGCATGCCTAAATCCCAGAATGAAATAAGTTAAGGTGCCAAAGCCGATTGCAATTACTGACGCGATAGCAGCGCCATCAACTCCAAGTTTAGGGGCTCCTAGGTTGCCGAAGATGAGAACATAATTTAAGAAGATGTTGACGGCGTGCATTGAAACCAGTGATTTCAAGTAAAGCCATGTCATATCTACTGCATTCCAATACCCCCGAAATGCAAAATTTGCCGCCACAAAAACAATACTGATTGCTCTGATCTGTAGGTAAGGAATCCCAAGTTCAGCCACGTTTGGATCACTACTCAGAATGGGGAAGAATTTTGGCGCTAACCAAATAAGTCCGAGTGTTAAGAACGGGCTTGCAATTAATATGACTACCAGCGCCGTATTAAGACAATGAGCTGTAGTGTCGCTTCTTCCTTGCCCTTTTTGTCTTGACGCAGATGCTTGTACCCCCGTAGATAGACCAAGGAGTAAAGCTTGGGAAAAAAAAAGTATGAACCCCCCAAATCCTACTGCTGCTAATGCTGCGTTACTCTCGCTCAATCGGCTGACCATAGCCGTATCTACTAAGTTTAAGATATTTTGAGAGACCATGGCGCCGATAATAGGGAGCGCTAATATTGTTATGCGACGCACGCGTTGTGATTCAAGCAAGATTTTGGGCTTTATGGTTGGTAAATTGTAAGGTCAGTCGAAGTTAATAATTTTTCGACAAGTTGTGGTCACAGCATATATCCTTAGTAAACAAGAAGCCATGGAAGCTTCGGCGTGTGATGACATTTAGGAGCAGAGCGGCAATGCATTATAAGAATGAGCTTGATGATTTAGACGCTACTGCAATGGCAGACTTAGTTCGGGCCGGCGAGATCTCTGCCCTGGAGTTGGTTGATAATTCGATTTATCGATGCGAGCAAGTGAACGGACTGCTGAATGCGGTAATAACCGAAATGTTTGATGATGCTCGTCAGAAAGCAAGTAAAAAGATCCCTGATGGTCCTTTTGCAGGAGTCCCTTTTTTAATGAAGGACTTTGCGGCGGAGGTGGCGGGCGTCGCCTTTCAAGAAGGGAGTTGTTTTCTAAAAAATTATATTCCCTTCCAGGACTCAGAGATTTATACACGATTTTGTAGGTCAGGCCTCATTACTATTGGTAAAACAAATCTGCCCGAATTTGCTATTGGAGTGACAACAGAGCCAAAACTATTTGGTCCTACTCATAACCCCTGGGATTTGACGAGAACACCGGGAGGGTCGAGTGGAGGCGCGGGGGCAGCAGTTGCAGCTAGAGTCGTGCCAATGGCACATGGAAATGATGTTGGAGGCTCTATACGAATCCCTGCTTCCGCTTGCGGTTTGGTAGGTTTGAAGCCCACGAGAGGTCGTTCTACTTTAGCTCCACATTATGGTGATTTACTTGGAGGTTTTTTTGTTGAGAATGGCTTGACCCGAAGTGTACGGGACTGCGCTGGTTTGTTGGATGTGATTTCAGGACCAGGTATTGGAGAGCCCTATATGGCAGCTCCTCATGTAGGTTTATATGCGGATGATGTTGGCAAAGACCCTGGGAATTTAAAAATTGCTTATTCGACAGTCACTCCCCTCGGAGATCCGCTAGATGAAGAGTGCATCAAAGCTATTTTAGCTACTGCTAAAACTTGTGAAGAACTTGGTTTTCAAGTGTCAGAAGCAGCTCCTTCCTTTGATGCGATGGAACTTTGGACGAAATTTACTACGCTTCTTGCCTCTGGCGTGGCCTGGGCAATGTCAGATTGGAGTCGGCGGCTAGGACGAGAGCTTTCAGAGAGTGATTTTGAGGAATTCGTTTGGGCTTTTGGTCAGCGTGGATTTGCGCTCAGCGCACCAGAGTACCTGCTAGCTATGCAAGATGTACAGGCTCAGGTTAGGGCAATAAGCTCATTTTATGAAGAGCATGATATTTGGCTCACTACGACTTTGGGTCAGCCTCCCGTAGAGCTGAGTACCTTGGTTTATCAAGGTGACCCTTTTGAGTTGCGCAGAAGGATGGCTAGATTTTCTCCTTACACCTACTTGAGCAACGCTACAGGACAGCCGTCTATTTCTCTTCCTTTACATTGGACAGAAGATAATTTGCCTGTAGGTTTGCATTTTACCGCTCGTACCGGTTGTGAAAACATTTTGATTCGCTTGGCATCAAAGCTTGAAGAGGCTTTGCCTTGGGCGCATCGGAAGCCATCAATATGCGAGGTACTATGAATAATATTACTCGTGAATCTTTCAGCCTAGGTGTAAGTACTAATCTTTAGTCAATTCGTCACCGGAGGTGGAAAAAAGATTACTTTCTTCCTGTTAGAGGTATTGACTTGGATCACTGGCAGCGGTGACTGAAAGCAAGACCTCTGGCGTAATGTAATGTGCGGCCTTAGCCTGCGCATCGGGATCCTCGCTTTGCGGCCCGAGATAACTGCCCAAATCCCGGCCCCAATTGACTACTGCTGCCCCATATTTAAGTCGTTCTCTTTCCCACTCAGGTAAAGCCGAGGTTTCAGAAGATCCAAGCGCTTGGGCTAAAGATGCACCATCATCAGCTGCTTTCGAAACCCCCATGCCCACATGTGGTCGTGCTGTGAACGCTGCGTCGCCAACTAAAATTGCGCGATCGAAGATTAATCTCTCGGAGAAGAAGTCATACATTGGCTGTAGGAAAGGTGCGCGCGTGGCAGCGATAATTTCTTGAATTTGTGGGGCAAGATGGTCTATCGATTCTTTTCTCATTTTGTTTATAACGTCTTTGCGAATCAAGTGCCGAGGAATTCCTCCCTCATAATACTTCCCAGATTCATCAGTGAGGTAATCGCTCAGTTCTTCTGCGTCGGCGGTACGGTACCAACCCCAGTTGTACCAGCGATCTCCGGAGGTTAATTCATCTTTTGGTCCAGCTACAAGGTATCCTAGCCAGTGACCTCCAGGTGCCATCCCGAAACTGACCTGTAGGGCGATTTGCTCTAGTACTTTAGGAGAGATTAAGCGCTCATCTATGAGTCCTCGCCAACCTAAGTACCCCGCATAAATAGGATTGACATCTGGTGCGACTATTTTTCTCACTTGCGATTGGCTACCGTCTGCGCCAATCAACCAGTCAGCTTCAACCGAATATCCATTACTAAAAGCAGCAACAATCGAGTTGCTGTTAGATTTTATACTTATTAAATTATGATCACTATGATAGTTTTCCTCATCTATTTGTGCCCTTAAAAACCGGTAGATTAGACCCCATGAGGTCATTGTTTGAGCCATGTCTCGCGTATGTGTAATGTGCCCTTTTTGATTTAGCATCAGCCTACCTTTTGACGGCACGCCCATTTCGTCCCTTAGTTCTATCCCAGCTGTCCGTAGTGCGTCATATAACTGATCGTGCGTTGCAATACCTGCACCGCCATTAGTCAAGGCTCCGGTAGAGCGTTCAAAAATATGTACTTTAAAACCTCGTGATTTAAGAGCTATTGCAGTAAAAAGGCCCGCCATCGAGCCCCCTACGATAGCTACTTCGCTTCTGCTTTTCACAACCAACTCTCCCACAAACATTGATTTATTTTCACTGTCATTAGTTAATTAAAGTTGCTTTTTCTTGACCAAGAGATTTTAGATGGACACCACCTTTTTCATCGATTAACAGATGTGTTATGGATACGTTATCAGGCTGGAATAACACTAATCGATCGTCATTCTGTAGCTGTCCTATCAAGGAATTTATGACCATGAAATGAGTGAAAATAACAGTATCATGGCTAATCGTGGCAAGAGCGTCCCAAGAGTTTGCTCTCCAATCTCTCAGTTTTGGACTAACCTCTGTCCACTTAAGACTTGCAATTCCTTGAAGCCATTTTCGCCTATCGTTTTGTTCTACTTCAGTGGGAATTTCTTTAAAACGTTCGTCTATAAAAACAGACGCGCCCAATTCTTTTGCCAGCGGTGCTGCAGTTTCGCGCGCTCTAAGTAAAGGGCTTGAGTAGATTTTAAGTGAGCCTTGGTCTTTGAAGCGTCTTATCACTGCCTGTGATTGTTGGTGACCATGTGTGCTTAGCTCTGAATCGGTCGAGTCCGCCCATGAATGCTGAGCTTCCCCATGACGCACGAGATATATGTTGACCATTACTTTTTAACCTTTACTAATCGTTCGTTTTTCTGCCCCATGCACCAAGAGATCGGAATTATTCCACCTGTTGGTATTTCCAGCCATCATGAAGCTCATTAAACTGTTCTTCAAGGCTTTGCTAGAATTAGATCTAGGACGGTAATCGTAAAAAGGTAAACGTGTGTGCTACATTAAGATGTCTTAAATAAACTCGGGCTGAGTGAGTTTTCGTTGTTACCAAAGCAAGTGGTGCGGATATGGCAAAGTTACAACTAG
Source organism: uncultured Gammaproteobacteria bacterium (assembly GCA_938082545.1). Taxonomy (GTDB): domain Bacteria; phylum Pseudomonadota; class Gammaproteobacteria; genus UBA4457. The sequence continues at coordinate 7,239 of CALKCL010000005.1, read as the reverse complement.
GTGAACTGCAGTTTAACTACTCTATGGTGGGTCCCGCAAACGCACCAGTTATAGTCTTTTCTAATTCCTTAGGCGCGAATTTGACAATGTGGGAGCCTCAGATCGAATTTTTCCAAAAGAAATTTCGAGTTTTGACCTATGACCAAAGAGGGCACGGACAGACTGATGTCCCTGAGCAAAGCTTCCAGTTCGATGACCTGGCCTATGATGTTGTTAGATTGATAGATGCCTTGGACATAGACAGAGTGCATTTTGTTGGTTTGTCTATGGGAGGGATGACAGCTTTAGGGCTTGCTATTAAATATCCAGAGCGATTACTCAGTGTGGCCGCAAGTAATTGTGTAGCTAGTTTTTCGCCTGAAGCAAGACAGACTTGGACTGAGAGAGCATCGAGCGTTTCCGCTAATGGCTTGGAATCGATTCTGGAGGCAACCATACAAAGATGGTTTACTGAGACGACGATTTCAAATCGACCGGATGATATTGCTGGCGTGCGAGCAATGATTTTAAATACTACTATTGATGGCTATGTAGGATGCTGTGGTGCTATACGCGATTTAAATTATTTGGAAGGAATCGCCTCCATCGGAGTGAAAACCCTTTTGATTGGTGGGACCTACGACTTAGGTACACCGCCAACTGAGATGAAAAAAATGGCCTCACTCATTCCCGATTCCAAATACATTGAGCTAGATACTGCACATGTCTCAAATTTAGAGGCACCCACTGAGTTCAATCAAACGCTGGATCATTTTTTATCTGAAGTTTGATTCACAAGGGTGATTAATTTTCATGAGTGTGAATCCCAAAAGTGTGATACTTCATCATTATGATTTCTCAAACTACTCGGAGAAAGTTCGCTTAATTTTTGGGCTTAAGAGTATCTCTTGGCAGTCGGTGGTGATCCCATCATTCGGTGCGAAGCCTTTTTATACTGCACTTACTGGGGGCTATCGTCGGACGCCCGCATTACAAATCGGTGCTGATGTTTATTGCGATACATCTTTAATTATTAGTACTTTAGAAGAGTATTTCCCCTCACCAAGCATTTATCCTGGCTCAAACAAGCTACGTACAAAAATGTTATGCGAATCTTTAGCTTATTGGGCAGAAAAGAATCTTATGCGCTCGATTGCTCTTTACATTACTGGACTTCATGCGGACGATTTCCCTGATGAATTCCATGAAGATCGAGCAAGACTTCACTATAGGGCTCCTCCTACGTTGGGCGCTGTAAAAAATGCAGCTAGTCGTTACCTACCTCAAGTTTTATCACAACTACCTTTGATTGAAGAACTACTGATCTCCGGGCAGGATTACATTTTCAAGGAGGGTCTTTCTTTGGCAGACATTTCTCTTTATCAGTGCCCTTGGTTTCTCAATATTATTGGCGGTGACTCTCACCTACTGAAAGGTATGCCTAAGGTATTGTCTTGGATGAAAAATATTGAGATGCTGGGCCACGGTAGTTGCCATAAAATCAGTCAGACTAGTGCACTTGATATCGCTAGCGCCTGTTTGCCTGTTCAGATAAATGCTGTCTGTGCATTAGATTGTGAACAGATAACCTTAGGATCTCAGGCTGTGGTAGGGCCGTTTGGCGAGCGTTCAGCCGCGAGTGGCACTTTGGTGCATGCGGATGACAAGCTGATTACTTTAGCGCACACAGGTAAGGAGTGTGGGTTAGTTCATGTGCATTTCCCCAGGCACGGATATTGGGTGAAAGGCGCTTTTTAGACTAAATCCGCATATATTTTAATGACGTTTTGTGTATAAAAAATAGATCCATTTGTAGCCCTAAGTATTTGTTTATCCGCTATTATCAGCTTACGTGCGGCTTGGGTATTCTACGTATTTTCAATGGGTTAGTGAACTTTTAGTCAATTTATTTTATAATAGGTCCTGGCTAGGAATTAGCCTTCTCGTCGACATCCCGACTGATGAGTGAAGCTCAAGAGCATCTTGTGAATATCAGTCTGTTAGAGAATTGTTGCGATGTTACGAGAAATGGGACCGGGTAGGCGTTGAGTATTTAAAGGCATTAAAAATGAGCGAAATAAAGAACGAAGTTGCGACATTAGACCTAACGGGTTCAAAACATGAATTTCCGATAATGGAGGGGAGTGTTGGCCCCAGTGTCGTTAACATATCCAATTTGTATGCAGCCACAGGCCAGTTCACTTACGATCCAGGTTTTACTTCTACTGCTAGTTGCGAGTCGACAATCACCTACATTGACGGCGACGAAGGTATTCTTTTATACCGAGGTTATCCGATAGGACAGCTGGCGGAGAAAAGTAGCTTTTTGGAGACAGCTTTTCTATTGTTAGAGGGTGAGTTGCCCTCAAGCTCAGAGTATAAGGAGTTCTCAAATGCCATCACACAACACACGATGGTTCATGAACAGCTGAGAAACTTTTTTGCAGGATTTCGGCGAGATGCTCATCCTATGGCCATTTTATGTGGCGTTGTAGGTGCACTATCAGCTTTTTATCATGATTCGACTGACATAAACGATCCATACCAAAGGATGGTCGCAAGTAGACGACTTATCGCAAAAATGCCGACACTGGCGGCGATGGCCTACAAGTACTCTGTTGGCCAGCCATTCGTTTACCCGAACAATGAACTTAGCTATCCTGAAAATTTTCTCAATATGTGTTTTGCCGTACCAGCAGAAAAGTTGATTATTAGCCCGACTTTAATAAAAGCAATGGATCGTATTTTTATCTTGCATGCAGATCATGAGCAAAATGCCTCCACATCTACCGTAAGATTAGCTAGTTCTTCTGGTGCAAATCCCTTTGCCTGTATTGCGGCTGGGATAGCTTGCTTGTGGGGACCGGCTCACGGCGGCGCAAACGAGGCGGCCCTAAAAATGCTTGCTGAGATCGGTTCGGTAGACAAGATCCCCGAATACATTAAGAAGGCTAAAGATAAAAATGATCCTTTCAGGTTGATGGGATTTGGTCACCGTGTTTACAAAAACTATGATCCGCGAGCACGCGTCATGCAAGAAACCTGTCATGAAGTACTGACCGAGTTGGGTATCAAGGATGACCCATTACTCGATGTTGCTATGGAGCTTGAGAGAATTGCACTTTCTGATGATTATTTCATTGAGAAAAAACTCTACCCTAATATCGACTTTTATTCGGGTATCACATTGAAAGCCATGGGCTTTCCTACCAGCATGTTTACAGTACTATTTGCCTTGGCCCGGACTGTTGGTTGGGTTGCGCAATGGAATGAAATGATTGAAGATCCTAGTCAGAAAATAGGCCGTCCTCGACAGTTATACACAGGCTATACTGAGCGAGCCTATAAACCCGTCAATCAACGTTAGACTACTTGGATGACTCTTGCTTCCGCAACCTTTGAGCGGCCGGTTTTCTTCGATGACTATGTCGAAGGACAGGTGTACGTCTTCGGTAAAACTGTGGTCAGTCAGGATGAGATAATAGAGTTTGCGAGAAAGTACGATCCGCAGTCTTTCCATATCGATCCTGAGCTGGCAAAGTCGCATGCTTATGGAGGCCTTATTGCTAGCGGATGGCATAGTTGTGCAATGGTTATGCGCATGATGACAGATGACTTTATTTCTGAATCGGCAAGCTTAGGATCGCCTGGGGTTGATGAGATTCGCTGGAAAAAACCTGTTCGGCCAGGGGATACATTGCGAGTCAGAGTTGAAATTTTAAAGACGAGACTGTCTCAGACAAAAAGCGATCGCGGGATTGTTATCTCACAGGTCGACGTAGAGAATCAGGAGTTAGAGACCATAATGTCGATGAAAACTACTGGGTTGTTTTTAGTCAAGGACCTTTAGTAGGGTAAATAGCGTCCCCTGTTTCTTAAGATACCTATTTCTCTATGCAATAGCCTTCAAATGCTGCATGAACGCATTCCGTCCCCTCATTACAGTCGCTTTGTACCACGCATTTTTTTCCGATGGCTTTTCCAGGGAAATATTTGCGCAGTATGGTGTGTGGATCGCCCATTAGTGATATAGCCTGATCGCGCGGAGTTTCAGATTTCTTATCGCTCTTTTCTTTTTTTACCGGGACCTCCAATCCGTAGCAAACGCCGCTAGCCCGTTTCTCTCTTTTGATGCAAACTCCTACCCCGCAATCCCGATCGATTTCACAGCTTTGGCTGGAAAAGCTCAGCAAAGAGAGGCTAATTACAGCAGTTAATATGAGTTTAGAGATACCAAGCTCCTTAGTGAGTGTCGTTTTTTATTCTGATAGCACCATGCATGGAGAGTCGATCACCGCCATCTTTAACCGCATATAGATAGTTTGCCCACGCTTGCATCATACTCTTTCTTTCAAGTAATAAGTTGTTGTGGGCATATGCAACATCTTTTTGTAAGCTGTCCCCGACTCCGTGATCGGCCTGCAGTTGTGCCTTTAGGGATAGCTTGCTCCATCCCATTTCAGTCAGATGTTGTCGTGCCATAAGCTGGAAACCCCAGACGGTTATTTGAGTGACGTTTTTGGTGATACTTTTTAAGGCGTGATTAAGAGTGTTTGCACTAAGCGTCAAGTGTCGACTTTTTCTGTTGTGAAAAATGAACCCTTCTCGATTAGTCGGAGGCTTGGCTTGTATCAGGATTTTCAACGTTTGCATAGCCAGAGGGACAACGTGTCTGGTTCCATTCAGCTCAATGTTCCATTCTTTCTCTTCAAAATTAATCTCTGACCATTTGGCATGGACTAGCTGCGTTGGTCGGACAAACACTAAGGCACCGAACTCTAAGGCCAACCGTGTTTTTATATATCCTCTATAAGTGGAGATTCCCCGCATTAACTGAGCCACGCCTTCTGGCGCCGCTACATATTTATAGGGTCGCGTTACAAGAGATAGCTGAGAATTATGGAGGTTGATAGTTGGGTTATGTCGAATAATTCCTACTTTCAACGCGTAGTCGAAGATTTTTTGGATGGTTTGTCGTGTGCGGTGAGCTTTGTCAACTTGACCTTTATTTTCAATAGCTTTAATGAGTTCTAAAATAATGGTTCTTGAGATATTTTTTATTGGTTTATTGCCTAGCGCTGGGAAGATATCCTTCTTGAGACGTACGGTTGTTTTCGCTTTCAATTGCTCGCTCATAGTTTTGGAGCGAGATGCCAACCACTCGTTGCTAACATGGGTGAACGTGTCAATTTGGTCATTTTTTGCCGGCCAAGACTTTCGGTGTGCGGCAGGATCAATATTCTTATCCATTAGACCCTCAAAGACCTTCCTTTGTTGTCTGACTTTATTAAGGTCTATTATCGGATAAGACCCAAGAGAAATGGATTTATTTTTGCCCACCCATTGGTAGTCATATCGCCACCATTTTTCTCCTGATGTTGTTATGACGAGTTGTATCCCGCGCCCATCATTTTTTTTGTAATCCGTCTGCTGAGGTAGCAGTTTTTCTATTACAAGAGCTGTAAGTTTGCCGTCATCCATTAAGCTGCACTCCGTAAAAGCACCGTTTGGCAATTAATTTTTGATTCTTTACGCATAATTTATTATGGGATCATACTAATTAGATAGTAATGACTATTATGTCTCTTTGCTGATAGGTTAGCCAATTTTTTATCCATATAATAAGGCAATGAATTGGATTTTTGGATATGGCTCTATTATGTGGAATCCTGCGATATCTTATTCGGAGGTGCGGAAGGCGAAATTGTCGGGTTGGGCCCGCAGATTTTGGCAGCTTTCCCCTGACCATCGGGGCACTCCAGCTTTTCCTGGCCGCGTAGTGACCCTAGTAGAGAAAGCTGATTACGATTGTTGGGGTCTTGCCTTTCGCATAGAGGAAAGCCAGTGGGATAAAACTCTAGAGATCCTTGATGAGCGAGAAAAAAATGGGTATACACGTCACTTTTTAGGGATAAATTTAGCGGCAGGATCTGAGGAGCTATGTGTGACGTATATTGCACGAGATACAAATGTGTCCTTCTCTCCCTTGCTTTCCGCGAAAGAGACAGCGCTGAACATTACCCAAGCGACTGGTCCCAGTGGTAGCAATACAGATTATTTTTTGAGATTGCGAGACACACTTGAGTCGCTTCAGGTTTATGATGAGGAAATTGAGCGTTTAAACAAAGCATTTGTCGAAATAGAACACTAGAAGGTTATAACTACATTATTTTTTTACTGTCCGTTAAATATGACTACATTTTCTAAATATGTTGGAATTCACTATTCGGGTTTAAAAGCTCCGGTATCGAGGTTACCTCAGCTGCAAGTGTTTGAGTGTTTGATCGGTTCGGAGCCGGCAAAGGTCGAGCCTTATGATGCCGCAGCGAGACACTGGTGTCGCAAAGAAGTAGGAAAGTACATCCGTGAACTTTTGCTTTCAGAGAATGAAGTCATAATAGGAGTTGATCACAGTTTTTCTTTTCCAGAGTCCTATTTTTTAGATCACACACTATCTGACTGGGGAACGTTTCTGGAGTACTTTACTGATCGTTGGCCGGCGCATTACGATCATATGTACGTTGATTTTTTACGCAAAAAAAATCCTATTCTTGGCGATACTCGGGACCTGAGATTGTGTGAGAAATGGAGTAGTAACGCTAAAAGTATCTTTTCCTCTGGTGTTTGTGCGGATGAATCGCGGTCATCGTTGGCAGGACTCCCATGGCTGAAAGAACTGCGCTGCGATCCTAAGCTCTCAGAGAGAGTCCAATTTTGGCCTTTTGATGGTTTTTTCATAGAGCCACAGCATTCGGTTATCGCGGAAGTTAATTCCTCTCTTTTTTGTAACAGATATAGTATTGAAGGGAGAGCGTCGTATGACCATGATGCTTACTCTATTGCTAGATGGCTGCAAGAAATGGATTGTCGCGGAGCTTTGTCGGCTTATTTTAATCCTCCTTTGACATTGCCTGAAAGGAGAATAGTAGCATTAGAGGGATGGATGCTAGGGGTGAGGTAATGCTAAAATATAAGTGAACACTTACTATGAAAATATAAATTATATTTGTTGCATTGCCCTATTGATAAGATACTATGCCTCAAATGGACAAGTTAGGACACATGCGCACTTTAGTGACCGTAGCAAAGCTCGGGTCATTCTCTCTTGCTGCTCAAGAGTTTAACGTCACGCCTGGAATGATGTCCAAGCAGGTTAAACAGCTTGAGGAGAGTCTGGATGTGCGATTACTTAATCGGACAACGAGAGGAGTTTCTCTCACTCATGCGGGTGAAATTTATATAGAAAAAGCCGTTACTATC
>CALKCL010000004.1 GCA_938082545.1 uncultured Gammaproteobacteria bacterium | reverse complement strand
TGAGGGGCGTGTGGAAAAACAAAACGTATTTGCAAGGTTGGATCGATATCTAGAGAGGGAACTATTGGTTCGAAGTCATGCCCATTCGCGCCCAATCCATGCAGCCATATGACTGTGAATTCAGCTGCGCCATGGGGTTCTATTTCAACACATTTTAAAAGATCCACTACTATAATCCCTTGTTATTTTTATTCCGATACACGACTATTATACGGGGTTAATTCATGTATCTAAACTTTTGTATGTCCGAACCACGGTCAATGTAAGATATGCTTTTATTAGCGCAATTACGGCTTTGTTACTGTTCTATGGAGGACTAAAGATGAAAGGGAAAGTTTGTGTGATCACCGGAGCAGCATCGGGCATCGGTCTTGAATTGGCGAAACAACTGGCTTTATCTGGAGCGATCGTTGTTTTAAGTGATAACAACGTTCCTGCATTAGACGCTGCAGTTATGTCTATTGTATCAATGGATAAGTGCGTAGCCACAGGGCATCAGTTAGATGTTACTGATAAAAAAGCTTTTTCATTTTTTGTTTCAGAGGTGTTGGCGCAGCATGGCAAAATAGACTATTTCTTCAACAATGCGGGAATCGCAGTCTCCGGTGAATCTAGAGATCTCGAACTTGAGCACTGGGAGCGTGTTATAGCGGTTAATCTAATGGGTGTTATTTATGGGTGTGAACTTGTTTATAAAGTCATGGTATCGCAGGGGTTTGGACATATCATTAACACCGCATCATTGGCCGGTCTGATTCCTTTTGCGATGAACGCCCCTTACTGCGCTTCTAAGCATGCCGTTGTTGGGCTTTCGCAGACTCTTCGGATTGAAGGAGAGGAGTTAGGAGTTAAGGTCAGTGCAGTATGTCCTGGATTTATCGATACAAACATATATGCTGCCACTGAGGCAGTCGGTATCATCCATGACGACCTAGTGAAAGGGATCCCATTCAAATTGGTTTCTGTAGATGTAGCGGCTAAAAATATATTAAATGGTGTCGCAAAAAACAAAGGACTGATTATTTTTCCATTTTACGCAAAATTTATCTGGTGGCTTCAACGAATATCCGCAGTTTTCGGTTTGCCGCTAGCTAGATCTATGGTGCGTGACTTTAGAAGATTGAGATCTTCAAACAAAATTTAAGGGGCTTTGTCGATGAAAATATTTGGCAAGGAGCTGATTGGTTACCAGACTCCAAAATTTCAAGTTGAGGTGGAGAAAGGAAAATTAAAGCTTTTTTCGAAAGCAATAGGAGAGATGGCTGCAGTATATGTGGATGAAGAGGCAGCAAAGTCTCTCGGGTATAGATCTTTGCCGGTGCCTCCGACTTTTCTTTTTTGTTTGGAAATGGAGAGAGCAGATCCATATGACTGGATGTTAGAGTTAGAAATTCCCTTGGGCAATGTGCTTCATGCGGGCCAGTCGTTTACTTATCATGAAACTGCGTGCGCGGGAGATATTTTGCAATTTAGTGGTGAAATTATTGACGTATACAGTAAAAAAAATAACGAACTACAGTTTATCGTTCATAGAAACTACGTGTGTTTTTTAGAGGGTGCTGCTGTAGCTGAGTTCGATAGAACTGTTGTTATTCAGACAAGAGGAAAGGGAAATTAATGTGAACGAAGAGCAGTACGAAGAAATTCAAGTGGGCCTTCATCTCCCTGCCTTTGAGGCACCTCCGCTTTCCAGGCAGGCACTGGCGATTTATTGCGGAGCTTCTGGTGATCATAATCCTATCCATGTTGATATAGACTTTGCTAAATCTGCAGGATTAGAGGACGTGATTGCTCATGGTATGTTGGTTATGGCTTACGCCGGTCGGATGTTGACTAATTGGATGCCTCAAAGTGCGATTAGAAATTTCGATATCCGATTTCTGAACATGACAGAGATAGGGGAGGCAATCTGTTCAAATGGTGTCGTTCGAGAAAAATTTATTGAAGCTAACCAGAAGTTCCTGATAGTCGAGGTCTTGGCTAAAGGGCAAGATGGCCTTAACAAATTGTCAGGCTCCGCGACTCTCTCATTTCCGTGACGCGCGAAGACGGTTCGAGTCTATTTACTGATTTTTTATTCTACTTTCAGTTAGTCGCAGCAACAGTAGTTGTTGTCAATCAGGTGGCGACGATGAAAGTTTCTATTGATGGTGTTAGTGTGACTTGGTTTGGTTTTTGGCTAGCCTTTCTCTCAATAAATCTAGTTTTGGCCTTTAATGTCTTGAAAACACATCAGGATCGGGTGTCTAAACAAACATTCTTTATTTATGCAGTTTGGACATTAGCGATAGGAGCTATTTTTATCAATCTGTTGCGGCAAAATGTTCAGTGGACAGAGGTAGATTATTGGACGACCGTGATTACGGGCAGCGGAATTTTCATATCTCTTTGTGTTGCACGGCTGATTGGCATTGCTTACTCTGATCCTCTCGTGAGATCGTCATTTGCCGTATTTCTGAAAGCCGTGCCTCAGCTGACTCTTGCTTGGAGCATCTTCTTGTATGGAGGAGATGGAATTTCCCTTTCACTTGTGATAGCGGGACACTTAACCATAGCGACTCGTCTTATACAGGTCTGGTACTCTACCAAGATAGGTGGGTGGGATCGCAATCGTATTGGGATTGCAGTTGGTGAACTGGCAAATCAAATTAGCTGGGCGGTTGCGACAGTCGTTTGGATTTTTGTCGATTAATTCGTTACCCCCCAATTGGCAAAGTTAGGATTGGAGCATTGTTGATGCCACCTTTTGACTGCAAGGCGAACAGCTGACCAAGTAATTGTAAGGTCGATTTTGACTGTAAATCAGAGTCGTCTATGTAAAACCAGCTACCGCGATACTCAACTGCAGCAGCTGCTTTCGTCGGACGCAATGAGGCTGATTTAATGCTCATTAAATCTCCAGTAACATTGCTCCATGAAAAAGCATTTCCGCCTTCATCCAAGGTTACTCTTACTTTCCCCAACTCTATATCCGAAGGTGGAATTTCGACAGATTGAGATAAGAAGTACATGACGCCCATAAATGAACGGGTCTCAAGTCTTATCCGGGCTTGGTTGTTGTCTCCAGAGGAGAGTAGGACTTCGTATTCAAGTGAATCAGAATTAAGGTTAAGGAGAGATGCCAGTTTAATGAAGTTTTCATTTTTTTCACTTGGCGACTTGAATCGCATAACGTGGCTGTAGCTGCCATTTTCGCTTGTGCTTCTCAGGCGCCACTGCCCCGCATCCTGCAGGATGTTCAGCAGATCAACAGATCGTCTGAATTTAGAAATATCTGGAGCGAGCATAGGTGTCGGACCAGAAGCTTTGGAGGCATTGTCTAATCCGTTCATGCTCTCCACGCAAAGATTCAATACTCGCGCAGTGCTCCAACCGCTACTATCAAGCAAAACAATAGTTTCTACAGAGATCCTCGATAGCATTTGTCGAACAAAATCCTGCCCTTTTAATGGGGTATAAGTTACGGTCGGTTTTTCTTCGTAGGCAAGTTTTCCTGAGAATCCATAACTGTTGTTTCCATTGAAGTCTAGAACTGAACTGGCAGCTACGGTAGGAGCTAATAAAAACTGGGTGTTCAATGCAGTAGCTTCAAGGAAATAGGGAGAGTCTCCATAGCGCAGTCGTACAAGATTGAGCAGCAGTTGTTCAGTCTCAGTGTGGCTCATAGCTATATTATATTCAGTTCTACTTCCTTCTATGAACTTAGGACCGAGCTGCGTACATGCTAAGATCTGAGATGTGGCGAACAGAAGTAAAATAGATTTCTGTTTGATGGAAGAAATTGCTTTCTTGGCTCGATAACATACTGTCGTTTTTTGCATGACAGTATTCTAACGCAATTTAACTCGTTCAGTACTTGTGCTTTAAGATATAGAAATTTGAAAGCTTACTAGGAGCTGCAAGAAAGCATTGAGCATCCGGCCCGATGTCTGGCCCACTCAGGCCGTCGAGCAGCATATTCTTCCTGTTCAGGTTGCTCGTTATAAGGATTTTTTAGTACATCTAGTAATTTCTGAATTGTCGAAAAATTTCCGGCAGCAGCATCATCTATCGCCAATTGTGCTAAGTAATTTCTAATTACATATTTTGGGTTAGCTTTGTTCATTATCTCTTTTCTCACAAGGGGCGCTAATCCATCAGATTCGAGGCGCGTCTTATAGCGAGTAAGCCATGAAGACAGTTTTTGGTTGTAGCTGTCATCTATTTGACTCTCTACATAGAATGCGGATCCCAAAGGGCAATGAAGAGCCGAGGTCGTTAGCCAATCTGATGTTGAGTTAAACTCACTGAGTTTTCTGAAAAAAATTGTCATATCTGTTTCTACTTCGCTTAGTAATTGAAACAGATCATCAGTGAGAGAGACGTCTGTGCTGGAGACGAAACTTTTTAGCCCCAGTTTCCCAGCAAGTGCGCTGTGCCACTGGCGCTCATAAGTTTTTTGATAGCTTGCTAGCCCATCTTCCAAAGGTTTTAGATCATTAATTAGCGGATATAAAGCATTTGCTAGCTGGACCAGATTCCATAAGGCTACCTGCGATTGTTGCCCGTATCTGTATCTTTTTCCTCCCGCATCAGTAGTGTTGGGAGTCCAGTTGGGGTCGTAATTCTCGAGCCAACCATATGGTCCATAGTCAATGGTCAGCCCCAAAATCGACATATTGTCGGTATTCATTACGCCATGTACAAAGCCCACTCGCATCCATTCAGATATCATCGTAGCCGTTCGGTCACATACTTCTTTAAACCAGAGACCATAGTCCTCTGCTGTTAGGCCAGCTTTTTTTGGATGGCTTAGTTCCAGATCAGGGAAGTCCGTTGTAATAGTGTAATCAAGGAATTTTTTCAGCAGTGCATGTTCCTCTTGAGCTGCAAGTAATTGAAAGTGACCAAAGCGTGTAAAAGAAGGAGCTACGCGACATACGACTGCTCCTGGCTCATACATAGCATTTCCATCATAAAACATGTCGCGCATCACTTCGTCTCCAGTCAGAACGAGACTAAGTGCTCGAGTGGTGGGGACTCCCAAGTGATGCATTGCTTCGCTACAAAGGAACTCTCTTACCGATGATCGTAGGACAGCTCGTCCATCGGCAGTGCGGGAGTAGGGTGTCATTCCTGAACCTTTCAATTGTAATGAGTACCTGTTCTTCTGGCTGGTAACGGTCTCGCCTAAAGTTATTGCTCGTCCGTCTCCTAGTTGCCCCGCCCAGTTGCCAAATTGATGGCCGCCGTAGCAGGTTGCATGAGGCTGCATCCCTGGAAGGGTTTCGTTGCCAGAAAATATCTGGGCAAACTCCTCTGTTCTAAAAACCGACGGGGATAGCTCTAAAAGCTTTCCGACTTCGTCCGAGTGAATTAGTAACGCCGGTTTAGAGCAAGGAGTTGAATTTGTCAGTGAATAACAGGCACCTGACACTTGCCTGCAGTAGTTTTCTTTGATCGGATCGGCGGGTAGCTGTGTAACAAACGAATTGTCAAACCTGAGATCCGCGAGTTTTAAAGAAGGGGTGCTCATTAGATTTATTTTGCGCTTTTTTTTTACAGGTGTAATCATATATTTTAAATGGACTAGAGGGTACTGAATTTGAGGCTTGGAATAAGTGTATTCGCCCTCTTTTTTAACTATTTTATAATAATAATGTAGATTATATTTATCTAGCAAGTATTTGATTGAAAACAATTTAAAATAAATTATTTTTGCTAAAGTTTTTATAGCCTAGATACCGTAGAATTGAGTAAGAAATCTTTAAAAAGTATAAAGACTTGTAATCTATTTCGGGGGATGGAGTGATGATTTTTTTTCGTTTATGTGTATTCTCATTAACGTGGGCTTTCTTTGGACAATCCGTGTGTGCCGCAACAGTTGTCAATGATGAGTCATTGACCGCTGAAGGAGATGGTTCAAACTGGCTTAGCTTTGGCCGCAATTATAGTGAGCAACGCTATAGCCCACTTGATCAAATAAATACTAAAACAGTCTCTGACCTTGGTATTGAATGGGTGATGGAACTTCCTAAGGACAAGTCATTACTTGCGACACCTTTAGTTGTCGACGGTGTGATTTACTTCACTGCGAGTTACTCAGTTACTCGAGCGGTTGAAGCGAAAACTGGAAAGCTATTATGGGAATTTGATCCCGAATCAATAAAAAATGCGGGCGACCGTTTGGTTAATATGTGGGATCAGAATAAAGGCCCGGCATTCTGGAATGGGAAGGTAATCATATCAACTATTGATGGTCGTTTAATTGGTCTAGATGCTAAGACTGGCGAAAAAATTTGGGAAAAAATGACTATAGACCCGAGGAAAGCGTATTACATTACGGGTGCTCCCAAAGTGTTCAAAGGTAAAGTCATTATTGGTAACGGCGGCACCGAGCATACTGCAGCAAGAGGCTACGTCACAGCGTATAACGCAGACACAGGGGAGCAAGAATGGCGCTTTTGGGTTGTCCCGGGCAACCCAGCTGATGGATTTGAATCTGATGCGATGGAAATGGCCGCGAAAACTTGGAACGGAGAATGGTGGAAGTATGGCGGTGGCGGGAATACTTGGCATGGAATTACTTACGATCCAGAGTTTGATCAACTGTTAATTGGAACTGGGAACGGCTCTCCCTGGAATCAAAAAGTTAGGTCTCCTGGTGGAGGAGACAATTTATTCCTTTGCTCTATAGTAGCGTTAGACGCTGATACTGGTGACTATAAGTGGCATTATCAGACTGTGCCGGGAGAGACTTGGGATTACAATTCTAATATGGATATTGTCTTAGCCGATCTTAAATATGGAGGCCAAGAAATAAAGGCGCTAATGCATGCCCCTAAAAACGGCTTTTTTTATGTTTTAAACCGTGAAAATGGTGAGTTGCTTTCAGCAGAGAAAATTGCAAAAACGACTTGGGCTTCGCACATTGATTTGAAGACTGGCCGCCCGGTAGAAATCGCAGGCGCTCGATATGAAGATGGCGAACAAGTTGTTTGGCCGAGTCCTTTTGGTGCGCATAGTTGGCACGCAATGTCGTATAACCCGGACACAGGGTTAGTGTATATTCCGACGATTGAAATGGCTGGTACCTTTAAGGATAGTGGAATCAATCTCAAAGCTTTTAAATCTCCGAAAAATCACGTTGAGGTCGGTGTTGAATTTGGCATGGAGGATACGCCAGAAGATTGGGGGACAGCGAAGTTACAGGCATGGGATCCCATCAAGCAAGAAAGAGTATGGGAACACAAACTGCCCGCATCTTGGAATCCAGGGACGATGACTAGTAAAGGTAATTTAGTGTTTGAGGGACGAGCTGACGGACGTTTTGTGGCTTATCATGCAGAGACAGGAGACCCACTTTGGTCAATTGAATTGGGTCTTGGAATTTCGGCCCCTCCTGTTAGTTACTCGGTCGATGGAAAGCAGTATATCTCGCTGTTGGTCGGATGGGGCGGAGCCGGGACTATAGCCGGATCGCATGCGGCACAGCATGGTTGGAAGTACAAAGTGCATCCGAGGCGGTTATACACTTTTTCTCTAGACGGAAACATTCCTGTGCCTTACTCACCTCCACCTGCGTTCGCAAAACCACTAGATCCACCTGATTTTGAGATTGACGAAGCACTAGCTGATCAAGGGTTGAAAATTTATGCGCAATCGTGTTTCTTATGCCATGGAGGGAGTGCAGTTTCAGGTGGGATGGCTCCTGATTTGAGAGAATCTGCAATTCTTTTGTCTACGACTGCATTTTCTGAAGTTCTAATTAAAGGAGCTCTTGTTGAAAATGGTATGCCGCGGTTCAAGAATTTTAGTAGTGAGCACGTGGTGGCATTGAGTCACTATGTACGCAAGATGGCTCGAAACTCTGGTTCAGTTCAATAATACCCGGTTGAGTTAACCGCGGTCCTCGCGATTGCGTACTTGAAAAGGTAGAATGCCGTCGAATATTTTGAAGGCTAGCTAATCGCTAGCCTTCAATCGTTACATAGTATTTTTTCCCCAGGAAGTTTTATTCGATATGGCCCAATACGTATTTCAGATGCAGAAAGTAGGTAAGATAGTACCTCCTCAGAAAAAAATTCTAAGCAATGTATCCCTCAGTTTTTTCCCTGGAGCAAAGATTGGGGTCTTAGGACTTAATGGCTCTGGAAAAACTACCTTGCTTCGAATAATGGCTGGAGTTGATACTGAAATAGAAGGAGAAGCCATTCCGCTGAAAGGACTAAAGATTGGATATCTTGCGCAGGAGCCAGCTCTAGATCCTGATAAAGATGTACGGGGAAATGTTGAAGATGGCCTTGGTGAAATTAAAGGTGTGCTTGATCGCTTTAATGAGATTAGCATGGCGTTTGCAGAACCTATGGATGACGATACGATGACAGCTCTGTTAGAAGAGCAAGGTGAATTACAAAGTCAAATAGATGCTTCTGACGGATGGGAAATTGATAGGAAGCTAGAGATTGCCGCTGATGCCTTAAGGCTACCAGATTGGGATGCAGATGTGACTAGCTTGTCAGGAGGGGAGCGACGACGTGTAGCCTTGTGTCGTTTGCTGTTATCTGAACCAGAAATGCTGCTGCTTGATGAGCCAACGAATCATCTAGATGCTCAATCTGTCGCCTGGTTAGAGAGGTACCTTGAAAGCTATGCAGGTACTGTCGTAGCAGTAACGCATGACAGATATTTTTTAGACAATGTAGCCGGATGGATTTTAGAGCTGGACCGTGGCTCGGGGATCCCATACGAAGGGAATTATTCTGCCTGGCTTGAACAGAAACAAAGCAGGCTACTGCAAGAGCGGAGAGAGGAAGCCGCTCACCAGAAAACTGTTGCGTCGGAACTTAGCTGGGTAAGGCAAAACGCGAAAGGGCGGCAGTCTAAAAGTCGTGCGCGACTAGCTCGTTTTGAAGAGCTTCAGTCGCGAGAGTTTCAGCAACGAAATGAAACAAATGAGTTATATATTCCACCCGGGCCGCGCCTTGGTGATATTGCTATTGAAGTGAAAGACATCTCTAAGGCATATGGTGACAAAGCGCTGATCCAGGAATTGTCTTTCAGTTTGCCGCCCGGAGGGATTGTCGGTGTGATTGGGGCGAACGGCGCAGGTAAAACTACTTTGTTTAATATGTTAACGGGGACTGAGAAACCAGACGCTGGAGAGATTACAATTGGTAAGACGGTAGAAATAGCTTATGTTGACCAGAGTCGCGAAACGCTTAACGATGCAAACACTGTGTGGCAAGAGATTTCGGGTGGCCAGGATATTTTGACTATTGGAGACTACGAGCTGCAGTCCAGAGCCTATTGTGGGCGCTTTAATTTTAAAGGGACGGAACAACAAAAGCATATAGGTCAATTGTCCGGTGGAGAGCGAAATCGTGTTCATCTAGCTAAGGTCTTGCTGCGGGGAGGAAATGTTCTCTTCTTAGATGAGCCTACAAACGATCTAGACGTTGAGACTCTGCGCGCACTTGAGGAAGCTATGCTCAACTTTCCCGGTTGCGCTATCGTGATTTCTCATGATAGATGGTTTCTTGACCGCGTAGCGACTCATATCTTAGCGTTCGAAGGCGACAGTCATGTTGAGTGGTTCCCTGGTAATTATGCAGATTACGAAGCTGACAGACGGAAACGCATGGGCGAAGACGCAGACAAACCACAGCGAATTAAATTTAAACCGGTTACTCGTTAAAATGTCACCTCATTAAATTAAAATGCTTACGACAAGCTCGCAGGCACTTGCTTATGCCTAGGTGTGCCTGCTAAAAAGTCTCGATCTGCAGCTGCCGTCAGGTCATTAGTTGCGATGCCGTTACGTTTAAACGAATCTGTGCCTGTAGCACTGTCTAGTCCGAAACCGTTGGGTAATGATATGTGCCCGCGGGCCATTCGGGTTGATATCTCGACTACGACGCTTACTGAGCCACTCGCTGTAGTTAAAATTCTGGAGTCGCCTGAGTCCACCTCTAAGTCACTAGCATCCTCTGGAGAGATTCTTAAGGCTCCCTCAGCATCTTTCTTTCGCCAGTCCTTCCCTCTGAGAATTGTATTAGCCGTATATGGTCGCCTTTCTCCTGCAGAGAGAATGAAAGGAAATTGTTCAGAAGTTAATTCGCTCGGGCCATCTGACAGAGCATGCAGCTCAGGTAGTAAAACAGGGATAGTTGCATTTATAAGGCCACTTCCAGTTCGTACTCTATCCCAGCTGCTATGTTCAGCATCTATCGAATAGACGAACCCATGAGGGCTCGAAATAATCCGATTGAACAAGGACACCGCAATTTCTTCAGTATCGCGACCGGAAATACCCGCGCGCTCTAAACATGCCGGTTCATTTTGGGCCACAAAAAGTGTCACCGGAAGTAAAGTGGCAGCAGTTTCGCTACCGGGTGGCAGTATGTTTTCCAATATTCTGTATAGCGCTACTGGCGCTAGACGATTTAGCATAGGGTTGTCACGGCCAAACTGCGTGAATGCTTTTGTTAACGCGAGTAGCCCGTTGGATCCCACAATGTCTTTAAGTTCATCAACTTCTGCGGGCATTTCACCTATGGCTTCCACGAGCCTTGCATGAATCTCAGCTTCAGATAAAACATTTGCATCAGGTGGAGGCTCTAATATTGGTTGACGCAACTGAAAATAATTAACGGGATGTTCGAAATTGAAAAAAGTTGCCTCAGCTTTTTCGTATTGTGTTTTGGCGGGTAGCACGTAGTCAGCGTTTCTAGCCGTCTCTGTCATCGCGACATCGATTACAACAGTCAATTCTAAGGCAGCCATAGCTTTCACAAACGATTTGGTATCTGCAAGAGAATGCGCAGGATTAGCACTTTCTATTAACATTGCCCGATAGCGTTCAGGATGGTCAGACAAGATTTCTTCAGCAATGACATTACAAGGGACCATTCCTCCAAGCAAAGGTGCCCCGGCGACTGGCGACCGCTTAGCTAGGCTTGGATTGCTTCCCATCAAAGGGCGCATAGTATTTGGGATATATTGCGATCCTTTTTTCCCAAAGCTTCCTGTCACTAGCCAGCAAAGTCTATGAAGATAGCTTACCAAGGTCGAATTACGGCTCATTTGCACACCTAGGTCTTCAAACCAGGCAATCTTATCTGAGACGAACAATACTTTAGCCAGCTGTCTCATTTGTTCCTGATCTACGCCGGCCCAGGTACAGTATTTATCTATGTTGAGCTGACCGAAAATATCCCGGATTTCATCGAAATCTAAAACATGTTCCTTTATCCAGTCATTTTTCACTAAATTTTCTTGAAGCATCATTGCGATGAGAGCCGCTAATGCCCAAGCATCACCACCTGGTTTCACACGTACATGAATATTTGCAATTTCTGCGGTTTCAGATACCCGCGGATCGAATACGACAAGAGTCCGTTTGGGGTCTTTCGCTATTTCTCGCAGTGTTACTCTGCTTCTTTGCAGACCATGAGAATGCCATGGATTCTTCCCTAGAAAGACGGCAACATCACAATTTTCAAAATCGCCACGTTGTGCATATGCTCCAAACATTGATGCAGAGACCCACCCCTCACCTGTTTTCTCTTGGGCTAGGGCATTCGATCGATATCGCCCTCCGAGCGCGCTAATTGTGCTCATTCCATATGATGCAGGGAGATGGTTCCCCTGTCCGCCTCCACCATAGTAAAAGATTTTATCACCCCCAAAACGATTTTTAACTGATATAAATTTTTCAGCAATTTCTGTGATAGCAGTATCCCAGCTAATTTCTTCATAGCTTCCTGAAGCTGTCCGTTTTAGAGGTTGTTTTATCCTATCTATTCCATTTTGATAGAAGTCAATACGCGAAGCTTTTTGGCAGACATACCCTTGTGAAGCGGGATGTAAGTTATCCCCTCGAATTTTTGCAATAGACTGCCCATCTTCGCTGATTTTCGCTTCGATGCCACAGTTGTTCTCACAAAGCATACATGCTGTCGGTTTCCATTCTTGCATGCTTATTCCCTATTTTTGTAATAATGCTGTCAATATATCGGACTAGGCAATTAGAATCTAGATTTTATCCTGTATCACTCACAGACAATCATTATAAAACGAGACTCAGTAAGCCGTCGGCAAGTTTGGGTTCAAACCAAGTTGATTTAGGTGGCATGATTAGTCCGGCATCAGCAACCGCCATAAGTTCCGACATTTTGGTAGGGAACAATGTAAACCCGACCGCCATACTGCCGGAATTCACCACTTCTTCGATTGCTTGTGGACCTCTTGAGCCCCCGATGAAGTCTATTCTTTGATCGGTTCGGCTGTCTTCTATGGCTAGAATAGGATCGATTATAGTGTCATTGAGAACACTGACATCTAACATACTTACCGAATTTTCCCCAGACCATTCATTTTTCAAACTGAGCAAATACCAAGATCCGTCTAGATACATTCCGAATTCTTTTGCCTGTTGAGGTTTGATAGCTTTGTCACTATCACTCACTATAAAATCCTGTTCGAGCAGTTTGAGGAACTCTCTAGCGCTTCGTCCATTCAAATCTGTTATCACTCGATTGTAATCTAGTATCCTCATTGCGTTCTGGGAAAAGCTGACCGCGAGAAAGCCGTGGCAAGGGTTGTCATCCGTAAGATCAGAGTTTTCTTCTAAGCGTTGTTTGGCCACTCGCGACGCGGCGGCTGATCTGTGGTGCCCATCTGCTATGTACAATGCAGGCATCGAATTGATATATGAAGATATCTCGGCGACCAAATTGTCAGCTTTCACAACCCATATTTCATGCAACCAACCGTCGACAGTCCCTTCATAATCAGAAGCTTCGTTTGAGCTGATTTCCAACAACAATTGATCCAATGCAGGCTGTTCACGGTGAGCCAGAAGCACAGGCCCTGTAATCGCCTTCACGGCACTTATTTGATTAGTTCTATCCGTTTCTTTGGCATGGCGAGTTAGCTCATGTTTGCGGATTTTATTTTTATCATAGGCGTCGACTGATGCGGATAATGCCACACCGATCTGAGTATGATTGGCATTACTTATCCGGTAGACATAGTAAGCTGGCTTTTCGTCTTGTATCAGAACTTTTTCTTGCTTTAGCTGCTGAAGGTTTTTTGCGGCTCTCTCATAGACTTCTGGGGCATATTGACCCGTGGAATTTGGCATTTCGAGTTCGGCTCTTGAAACACGCAAGAATGAGAAAGGTTTGCCTTCGGCTAATTCTTTAGCTTCTTTTAAGTTAATCACATCATAAGGTGGAGCTATGACAGATACTGCCGATTCTTTGGTCGGTCTTAAAGCGGGGAAAGGTCTAGCCAGAAATTCTTTGTGCATTTTATATTCTCGGAAGGTTGTAATCGAATGTGTTCTCTTATGGAATGATAACAAGTCTTTGCGCTTAAGACTGAAAATTCACATACAGGCTAGACCGGAAATGAAAAACATGTCGCTGCCTCTAGATTTTAATCTTCTTTAAATCTAAGGTGTGTAATGTCAACTGGTCAAGTGAGCAAACAGGAACTAGGAATGAAGAAAAATGATTTCTATAAAGACGCGCTAGAAGGGATTGCTGGTCCGCTAGAAGGGGTTCGAGTGGTAGAAGCTACCACCACATGGGCAGGCCCTATGGCGGGATGCTTGCTAGCTGATTTTGGGGCTACAGTGATCAAAGTAGAGCATCCCGACGGAGAGATAATACGTAAGCTTCCCCCTGTCCTGCCTGACTCTAACCTGACTTTACCAAATGAGACAGTGAACCGTAACAAAAAAAGCGTAACGATTGACTTGCATGAGTCTGCAGGGAGAGAGCTGTTCTTAAAGCTGTCGCAAACAGCTGATATCGTGATTGAAAATTTTAAGCCTGGAACCTTGGCTGGCTGGGGCGTTGGCTATGAGGACGTAAAAAAAGTTAAGGAAGACATAATATATGCCTCGGTCAGCGGTTATGGTCAATTTGGGCCATATTCATCTCGTGCATGCTACGATCCTATCGCTCAGAATTACACAGGGTGGAGCTCCCTTAACGGTGAGCCGGATGGAGGTCCGATTAAAGCGCCTACATTTTTGGGAGATGATCTTGCTGGTATGAATGCTGCTTTAGGGGCATTGGCCGCGTTGCATTATCGCAACAGGACCGGTGAGGGCCAACACATCGATGTGGCCTTGGTAGATGGGATCTGGTTTCAAAGTAATGGACTTCTTACGGCCGGGGCGATCGATATCCCCACCCCTAAAATGGCAAACCAATTCGCTATTGCAGCTCCGGTAAATGTTTATAGTTGCAAGGGTGGGCAGATATATGGCGGCGTGTTGCTGGATTCTCACTGGGTTTCTTTTTGCAAACTAATGAAGAGAGATGACATTGGTCACTACAACGGTTCGGAACGGATCAAGCGCAGGGATGAGGTGGATAGCATCGTCAAAGATTGGTGTGCTGAACGCACTGTTGGGGAGGTTGTAGATTCTATGTTGGGTATAGGTTTGACAGTGACAAAGGTTAACACCTTTTCTGAAGTATCAACGGATGAGAATGTCAGCGCCCGTGATATGTTACAGGAGACGACGTTGTCCGATGGGAGTGTCGTCCCTCTAACAGGGCCAACTGCCAAATTTTCAAGAACACCGACTAAGATACGAAACCCTGCCCCTACTTTAGGGCAAGATAATCTCGAAATATATGGAGCGCTTGGCTTGAGTGAGGAAGACATTGAGAGATTGAGAAAAGACTCAATCGTCTGAATTGCGAACCATCAGCTGCCTCGTTAATATGGGGTTGGCAACCTATCAGTTAGTCACTCTGCGCAATTTCTCAATATCAATGCTTTCTCCTATTATTAGATCCTGCCTCGCCAAAAATTTAGGCTTTATATACCAGACGAGTAAAGGAAGTACGACCAGAGATAACAACATATTAATCAACATAACAAGTATAAGAAGTAATCCCATGTCCGCCATAAACTTCAGGTCGGACAAAAAGTACCACGGTGTTATTCCGAGCAACATAATAGTTGCTGTAAACATAATTGCCTTTCCTGTCGTTGTTAATGCAGCTTCAATAGCTTTCGTCAGATCGTGATTTTTAGCTGAGTATTCTTCGCAGATACGAGACAGGAGATAGATACCATAGTCTATTCCTACTCCCACCCCTATTACGGCCACTATGCCTGCATTCATATCCAAACCGACACCCACAAGATGCATGCAGGCTACCAACAATAGGTTAGCAAGATTTACTGGAATGAGTAGGATAAAAGCTGCCACGATTGAGCGATAGGCAAATCCAGCTAATATCATAACTGCAACATTTACCATTCCGATAATGATCCAATGATATCTTGAGATCACATTGTTCATTGCCTGTTGAAGAGCTATCACTCCAGTCCCTAATCTTACGTGAAAGTCTGGATGTTCCAGGCCTACTTCCTCTACCGCCTTAGCGGCGGCGGCAAGTGCATGATCAACTGTTTCTTGTTTGTTGTCTTTGTACCAGAAAGATACTGTAGAGTTTTGAAACTCAAAATCTGCTACATGTCCAAAGTTGACTGCATTACTTCCTAACAGCGCAGCGAAGCCAGCAGCGCTGATGGCTTCATCGGTCAAGTCCAGAGGAGCCCACTTAGGGTTTCCTCCTGAAAACAAGCGGTTTATATCACTCATATAATCGGCAAAGGTTAAGCTCGCCCGAGGAGGGAGCACCTCATCCATTTCGAGTTTTCTCTGCAGTGCCTGTGCAACTTCGACAACCTTTGGCGTGTTGGCAACGCGATGTGTTATGTCTCTCGTTTTTGACTCAAGCACTATTTCGAGTGTATTGGTTCCTGGGAAATGGGCATTTATTGCTCTAACGCCTATATTGAATTCCGAGTCAGGCCAAAGAATGTTACTTCCTTCAACAGGATTTCCTATTTTTATCTGAGTATTCAGATAAATTCCCGCGATTCCAATTATGATTACTAGTACGCTAGTACGCTTTGCTTTAGTGCCTACACTCAATGTAGCAAGGCGCTTTAACAGTCTGCCTTGGCTCGCGTGTAGGCCATTTTTCGACTCGTTGCTTACTAGCATTTGTTGCATGTTTTTTGGTACGGGGAGATATGACAATAAAATCGAGCAAAGAAAAGTGCCTGTCGGGATGATCCATAGGGCCCACATGCCGCAGAAAATAGCATGGTTGTCCATCGCTTTTATTGGTGCGATTGCAATGAAGATAATTCCGCAAACGTCGGTAAGAATGCCCAGGATCGAAGGCGCCATCATGATATTCATCGTGTGTTCAGCGGCTTCTTTTCGATCTTTCACATGGGATAATATTTCGTAGTATCTCTCCGTGTATTGCACACAGTGCGAAAAAGATCTGGCTACCAGCAGCAAAGGTACAATCATCAATAAAGGCTCAATGGGCTTCCCCAGCAATCCTATGAAACCAAAACCCCAAACACCGGCCACAGCAGCACACGTGACGGGTGTGACAACACCAGCAATATTTTTCATATAGAAAACGAGCGCGATCACCAAAAGGAGCAGGGTGATGGCAAAGATTCCATAAGTTTGTTTCTGTAGCTTGTATACCCAGCCAGTGAGAACAGGGTGCCCAGTCAAGTGGACTTCGTGGTTACCGTCGCGAGCGTTCAAAACTAAGTTTTGTGCGTACTTGAAAGCCTCACCATAATCTACATGGTCAAGGAAAGCGGCGGTTATTAGGGCTGCTGTCTCGTCTCTGGACACAAAAAAAGTTTGAGCGCTAGGAGAAAGTAGCACACGTCGTTTGAACTCAGTTATTTCAGCGACCGTTTTAGGAGGATGATCATCCATAAGCGGTTTAGTATCAATACCGTCTACGGTAGCAGTGGCATATCGGATTTTTTCAGTAGCTACAGAGAGAATTTGATCATGATCGACAGCAGGGGCCAGGTCAATATCTCTAGTAATGTCCCAAACCTTAGTCAAGGTATCGGGATTGTATATGTCTCCGTTCTTATTCTTGACCATGATGGCCATAGTCATTGGGTTGCCGAAATTCTTGTTGTCGTAGTAGATCTGAACAAAGGGATCGTCTAGTGGTAATAGATCGTTAAAGACAGTTCTAATATCTACTTTTGGAAGACCTAAAGAGAAAAGCAAAGTAACTAGAATAAACAAGCAGGTAACTAGAAAGCGATTATCCATTACCCAGTAAGCGATTTTTGCACGCATATCTTATATTTCCCTTTTTGCGAGTTCTCGCGACCGCTAGAATTAGCTTGGAAGAATCATGTAATCCTAGGGGAAGTGCGCCCAACCAGCATCACTGGTTGAGCGTAGATATTTATCCCTCTAGCACTTGTTTAATAACTAGCTTCCCTAGTTGCGACATGTGTACTTCGTCAGGACCATCCGCCAATCTGCAAAGCCTTGCATAGGCGAATATTTCTGGAAGTGGAGTATCTTGCGCGACGCCAATGCCGCCAAAGCTCTGCATTGCTCGATCAGCAACCTCTTGGCACATTCTCGGAACAGTTATCTTTATCATGGCGAGAGCATCTTTAGAAGTTTTGTTCCCTTCTTTGTCAAGTCGGTCCGATGCCCATTGTGTTAGTAACCGAGCTTGTTGTATCTCGCTTACTGACTTGGCAATGTCTTGTCTTATGCTAGAATTCTCTGAAATTTTTCTACCAAAAGCAATCCGACTCTCTACACGAGCACACATCAATTCCAACGCTCTTTGGGCTCCACCAATGAGTCGCATACAATGATGTATTCGTCCTGGACCAAGTCTCCCTTGAGCTATTTCAAACCCTCGACCTTCTCCTAATAGCAGATGGTCCGCCGGCACCCTCACATTTGTTAGCTTGACTTCGCCATGGCCATGCGGGGAATGGGGGTCATTCAATACCCGCAAAGATCTAATAATTTCAAACCCTTCAGAACCCGCGGGGACAAGTATCATAGACTGTTGAGAGTGACGCGCTGCTGATGGGTCAGTTTTTCCCATAACTATATAAATTCTGTTGCGTGGGTCATAGACACATGAGCTCCACCACTTTCGACCGTTTACTACATACTCGTCTCCATCTCTCACAATTGAGGTTTCAACGTTCGTGGCATCGCTTGATGCTACCTGA
Organism: uncultured Gammaproteobacteria bacterium; assembly: GCA_938082545.1. Taxonomy (GTDB): domain Bacteria; phylum Pseudomonadota; class Gammaproteobacteria; genus UBA4457. Next base: position 88,026 of record CALKCL010000004.1, on the reverse strand, counting down.
GGTTCGGTCATTAAGTATGATGAGCGTATTTCACCTTCCAGTAACGGTTCGAGCCACTTTTTTTTGTGCTCTTCCGTACCGTAACGTGCCAAAACTTCCATGTTTCCTGTGTCCGGGGCGCTACAGTTGAATATTTCTGCCGCCCAAATGACTCTTCCCATTTCTTCCGCTAGCGGCGCATATTCAAGATTAGTTAATCCAGCTCCATACGGTTGATATTCTTCAGGGAGAAACAAGTTCCACAGACCTTTATCTTTCGCCTTCTGTTTCAATTCTTCTATCTGTGGTGGGACAATCCAAAGGTTAGCGGGATCGTGAGTAAAGTTATAAATATCCTCTTCTATCGGATATACAAATTCGTTCATGAAGTTGCGAACTTCTCCTAGAAGCTGAATGCTTTTCTCACTGTGGTTGAAATCCATTTTTAATGTCCCTTTTTAATTTTGTGATTGGCTCTTTTCTTCCGATGTCGAAAAGAATGCCTGGTGCCTAACGTTATTACAGACCAGTTTTGTCCCGTTATTAAGTAGACTCAGAGAGATTGCATGAGCATCGATAGAGCCTAGGCTTCTTTTCAACTGGCTCCGCTGAGTTTTAGTAATACAAAAAAACTTCTGTCACACCTCATTAAAACAAATACGCGGTTCATACGCTAGTATCTTTGCATCAGGATTGTGCCATTATACTTACCATACGAGTATAAAAATATTTGGACCTTTCAAAATGCGTACTATAACTTTTTTTATATGCCTTTCAAGTGTATTTTTTGCATATTCTCTTCATAGCACTTCGGGGCTTGATATCTTACTTACTAACGATGACGGCTATGCCTCTGAAGGGATTAAAGCTGTGTCATTTGCGTTGTCGGAAGCAGGTCATCGGGTTACGATTGTGGCCCCCAGGACCCAGCAGAGTGCCACTGGAATGAAGATTACGCTAGCTAGCCTGTCTGCCGAGCGGCATGCGGCTGAAGTTTGGTCAGTGAGCGGTAGCCCTGCCGATGCGGTCATGATTGGTTTAAATAATGTTTTTGGCAAAGAGAGGCCTGATTTAGTGATTTCAGGAGCAAACTTTGGTCAAAATTTAGGCTCTAATGTGATGCTTTCAGGGACTGTCGGAGCTGCTTCTATGGCTGTATTCATGGGGGTTCCAGCTATCGCGCTTTCAGTAGGTCTAGATCTGGCAGAGTCAACGGAGAGTCCTGAGCCCTATGCTAGTACGATTGCTGCATTCCCTGAGGCGGCCGAACTTTTAGTTACCGTAGTAGAACAATATGAGAACAATCCCGCTGTGATTCCTAAAGGTGAGTTGCTGAACATAAACTACCCAGTGCGAGCACTTGGTAGGCCTGCAATTTTGGCAAGCAGGGTAAGTAATATCGGAGGCTTTGCAGTAAACCATGAATTCAGGGCTGAAGGCAGCAACACCATTGACACAATAGTATCACTGGGCAGTGGGAGCGATGGCCTCGAAAACTCTGACATCGCGGCCTTTTCAAAGGGTCACATCACCATTTCTTTCCTTAAGCCAGATTGGAATGGCAGTCAGAAAAACTTTCCTAAGCTAATTGAACTAGCTACTGCGATTCACAAGTCTAGGAAGCCAGAAGCTCGTTAACTTCTGATGCTGCTTCTAGCTGAACCAAGTGCCCATATCCGTCTAACAAATTGACCTCAATATTGGGAGGTAATGACTCCGCGTGAGCAGATGGAATAATTTCATCTTTAGTACCCCAAATGATTCGTACAGGCATGGGTAACTGATGAAGCTCTTCCTTCATGATATCGCTCTGGTTACCGTCGTCTCCAATAAAACCCGTGCTAATAGTTTTTAAAGCAGCATTAACGCCGTCAGTTCTCTTGAACTGGAGCATGTCATTCACAAGGGAACGGTTCACTAAGTCTGGATCGGCAACCAGTTTTTGAAGGAGTTTTTTCATTTCCTTACGGCTGTCTGTTGAGATAAATCCTTGGATGTACTCATTGTTGATCTCGGGACCAAGCCCAGCTGATGCTATCAAATCTAGTCTCGAGACAAGCGCAGGTTCTATCAGAGCGATTTTTAAAGCAATAGCTCCCCCCAAAGAGTGGCCTACTAACTGTGCTGAACCAATGTCCAGCACTTTCATAAACGCGATGACTGTTTTGGCTAAACCTTCTACCGAGCCATCCTGAATATTTTTTGTGGACTGGCCATGACCGGGAAGGTCAAGAGCGTAGACTGTTGCATTTGATGAGAGGGGCTGTTGTGTAAATAGCCATCGATCAGCGTCTCCTCCAAATCCATGGACTAATAAAATGATTTTGTCACCGGTTCCCATTTTTGAATATCTTAAATGATACCCGTTGGCTTCTAATTCTTCGTATCCGCCAGACCCTTCTTCCTGCTCTTCTTCAGGTTCTGGTGGCACGTAGTTGGCCAGAAATGTCACTATGAAAGCGTCAACTTCATCCTCTGTTATCTCTAGAGGAGCAATGACGCCTAATAGCGCCCCGACAGGAAGAACATCTTCAGGGTCAGCAACTTGTCGGCGGAGTATTCCAGCATCTAGTGCTTCGAAAGTATTAGCGATTTTTTCAGTTTCTATATCTAAAACGTCATCGCCAAGACTTAGATCAGTGCCTTCTTCAACAAGCCATTCCATGACTTTACCTTCTGTCATGGATAGGCCCCATTTAGGCATAGTCATTGCTACTATTTGGCTTTCGCTCATGCTTTATATCCCATTACTATTTTGACGGCATCGGCTATTTTCCCAGGGCTCGGCACGTACTGGTCTTCCAATGTGCCATTGAATGGCACCGGTGTATGCGGAGCAGTTACCATTTCAATAGGAGCCTCCAAAGAGCCAAATGCTTTTTGAGCGACTATGGCGGAGATATCAGTGGCAATGCTGCATCGAGGAGTGGATTCATCAACCACCACCAATCGGCCGGTATTTTCCACAGACTCAAGGATAGTCTCTTCATCTAACGGAGATGTGGTCCTTAGGTCAATTACTTCGCAGCTAACACCTTCCTTGGCAAGAGTTGCAGCCGCTTCAATCGCTTGATGGACCATTCGTCCAACCGTTACGATTGTGACATCATTTCCTTCTCTGACAATGTTCGCTTCGCCAAACGGTATCGTATACGACTCTTCAGGAACGTCTCCCTCAAGTGTATAAAGCACTTTATGTTCGCAGAAAATTACTGGATCGTTATCTCTCATAGCTTGTATCAATAGGCCTTTCACATCGTAAGGTGAAGAGGGGATAACGACTTTTAGACCCGGGACGGCAGTGAACATATTGTATAAGCATTGGGAGTGCTGTGCTGCGGCTCTGAATCCAGCGCCATACATTGTTCGAATGACTATGGGTGTTTCAGCTTTCCCTCCGAACATATAACGGAACTTAGCCGCCTGATTATAAATTTGATCAAAACAAACGCCCATGAAATCTATGAACATTAATTCGCACACGGGCCTTAAACCAGCGGTCGCTGCGCCCACGGCGGCCCCGACATAGCCGGCTTCGCTGATCGGAGTGTCCATCACTCGATCGCCATATTTACCCCAGAGACCTTTTGTGACGCCTAATACGCCCCCCCACGCATCCATTTCTCCATCACCGCCGCTTCCACCTGCCACGTCTTCGCCCATTATTATGACAGATTTATCTCTCGCCATTTCTTGATCTAGGGCTTCATTTATCGCTTGTTGATATGTAATTTTTCTAGCCATGATTATATTCCCCCTAGTAGTTTATATAGACGTCAGTCGTGAGATCAGACAAGTCAGGTTCAGGTGAGTTTTCTGCAAAGGCCACGGCTTCATCGATAAGCGTGGCCACTTCGCTGTCAATCGCGCTTAGCTGAGCTTGATCTACGCCATGATTGTCAGTCACCTCGGCACTGAAACGTTTTAAACAACAGACTTCTTCTCTGAGCCGCTTGACTTCGCCTTTGGCTCTGTAGTTTTGATTATCACCTTCAAAGTGTCCAAAAAATCTGTCGAGTTTATGTTCCAAAAGCGACGGGCCCTCTCCAGCCCTTGCTCTCTCAGCTGCCTTAGCGAATGCTTTATGTACGGCAAAGAAATCGTGTCCGTCCACTATTTCTCCCGGCATGCCGAAACCTATTGCTCGATCAGCGATATCTTTACATGACACAGCATAATTGCTTGGTGTAGCTTCACCGTATCCGTTGTTCTCGAAAACGAAAACGACAGGAAGCTTCCATACCGTGGCTAAATTCATAGCCTCAAAAGTCGTACCTTGGTTTGAAGCACCGTCTCCGCAAAAGACAACAGCTATGCCATCAGTGCCTTTCATCTTGGCAGCTAAGGCTGCACCACAAGCGAGTGGTGGTCCACCACCAACGATACCATTAGCTCCCATCATTCCAGTATCGAGATCGGCTATATGCATGGAGCCACCTTTCCCGTGGCAGGTTCCAGTTTTCTTCCCATAAATCTCTGCCATCATACCTTTCACTTCAACACCTTTGGCAATGCAGTGGCCATGGCCACGATGGTTGCTGGCGAGCTTGTCAGTCTCTTTTAAGTGCATCCCCACCCCAGCGGCAGACGCCTCTTCTCCGGCATATAGATGCACGAAACCTGGTATACCTCCTTTGGCAAACTCTACGTGCACTCTGTCTTCAAATTCCCGTATTGTCTTCATTGTTCGGTAAGCGTCGAGAAGATCCTCGACGGATAAATTTGCGGTCATTTTGTTCCCCTTTGTCTAGACAGACCTGTTTGAGCTTTGCTGCGGCGTTAATAGTAATTTCCAATAGCATATATCAAGGAGGGTAATAGGACGAATTATTTTTAAGTGGGGGTGCTAAGAAACGGAGTGTCCCGATTGAGAACTCATGCTGTAGATGTCTTGGTGAGGGTGCTCAATATTGCAAATTGATGTTTATACTTATATAAAAAGACTGTCCACACTTGATAGTGGCAAATTCGGTAATTTAACGCTCGGGCGTCTTAATGGATTGAGGAGAAATATTCATGGAATTTGCATCAGCGCTCTTAAAAATGACAGAGTCCATTGTTTCTGGAGATGGCGAGGCGGCGGCCGAGTGCTTCAGCTCTGATGGTATCTATCATGACGTTTTCTATGGTGCCTTCGGAAAAGCGAAAATACCGATGATGGTGTCAGAGCATTTTCATCGAGATGCTGAGAGTTTTATATGGGATCTGTTTGACCCTGTTTGTTCTGGTAAGATTGGCTATGCGCGTTATATTTTTAGCTATAAAAGTAAATTGAAGGCATGTTTTGGGAAACGAGTTGTTTTTGAAGGTGTGTCCATATGCACAATGGATCACGGGTTGATTTCGTCTTACAAGGAAGTGGCAAATGTGTCTACAAGCCTTTCGATGATGGGTTTTGAAGCTAATCGATTGTCTAAGATCGCGAGTAAGCAGGCTAATGAATTAGTTGAGAGAGACGAAGTCCGCCGACATTTTATAGATTAGCACGTTGTAATAGATTGGGTTTCACAGATTTGAAACATCACTAGAAGCTTTAAAAAATTAATCCAAATTAGAAGGTGTCTAAATGTTATTGTCAGGCTCATGCCACTGCAAGAAGATTGGTTTTACACTTTTGTCGCGGCACACCTATCCTTTTAATCTTTGTTACTGCGAGATATGTAGAAAGACAGCAGGTGGAGGAGGTTATGCCATAAACTTAGGGGGTGAAGCATCTAGTCTTGAAGTGGAAGGTGCTGAATATTTGTCAATCTATAAAGCTAAACTTGTTGACCCTGATGGTGTGTCGCATGTTAGCTCAGCAGAAAGGCGATTTTGTAAAGTATGTGGCAGTGCTCTTTGGTTGTGGGATCCTTCTTGGCCTGAATTGATCCACCCTTTTGCCTCTGCGATCGATAGTGAATTACCTCCTTCGCCGGAGCAAACACACCTTATGACAGCGCATAAAGCAAACTGGGTAGGCATTGCCCGAGGAGAAAAAGATCAAATTTTCCTAGAGTACCCTGACGAGTCAATTGCTGAATGGCATATACGCTTGGGCTTAGAGGTTTAGATTTTTGCGTTGTACTGATACCGGCGGATAAGAAGCCGCTGGATAGTTTGTAGTACAAAACTCACTTACATCTAAGTGCGTGCAATTTCATTGTAAGATACAATTTATGTAATAAATATATATTCCATAGCAGTATGGAATCAAAAATGCCATTGGTTTAAAGAGATTAACAAAATGGTCTTTCAAAGAGAAAGTTGTAGTTGAGATTGATTTAAAGTTTTGTAACTAAGGAAAAGAAAATGATTGTAGTAAGAGTTTTATTTGATGTTGAAGCGGGTGCAGATATTGATGCCTTGCAAAAGAAAATGCTTACCACTGCTGTTAAATACGAAGGGCTAGAAGGATTGACTCGCAAGTATTATGTATTGAACGACGATCAGTCCAAAGTTGGTGGGATCTACTTATGGGAGTCTCGAGCTGTTGCAGAGGCTTGGTATAATGAGGCTTGGTTTGCAACCATGACAGAAGCTTGGGGCAAGAAACCCTTTGTTGAATATCTCGGCTGTTCGATTGTTGTAGATAACGAGACTAAAAATACGGTATCAAATATTACTGCTTAAAGGGTAAGACTTTGAGTCTTTTTTTGAAGAGGGGCTTTATCGCCCCTTTTCTTTTGCCCACGTTTTTTGGCGGCGACAGCTCATCGAGATGTTTTATTTACTAATGTAGAATTTATTGACAATTTTCCATTGCCCGCTAATTTTAGCCAGCTGAAAAGAGTCGACGTATATGCCATTAAAATCGAAGAGTGCAGTAGCGGCAATGTCGCTAAAGATGTTGATGGCGATTATTTTTCCTTGCATTTGAGGGGATGGTTTTCGAGAGGCCCAGTCGTCAATTACTTCTGTAATTGGGCGGGTATTTAACTGGTAGTTCCCATCATCTCCTATTAAATAGCCTTTCATATGTGCTTCATCAGTAGCAAACGCTTCTTCTAGAAGCTCTCTACTAGCTTCACGTACCCCGTCGAAGTACCTGAAAATAGTAACTTTTATCTCATCATAGTTGGACATTTCTTATCGGCTCCTAATGCTAAATTCAAGTGTTGAAATTTACTTTTCATTTCATTCGTAACTAGATTATGCTAGTAGAAGTGTAACTAATAAGCGAAAAGGGGAGAATATACGCATGGACGTAGGAATGCTACAGGCGATGCAGAGTTGGGGCTACACAGGAATAACTGACGACGAAGTCTACGAGCAAGAGCTAAAAATGTCTCTTGCTGCCGAGGACTTGGGTTACGATCATATATGGGTGGTGGAACATCACTTTGAGGACTATTCGTTCTGTCCGGACAACTTTGTCTATCTCTCTTATGTCGCCGCTAAAACAGAAAGAATCAAACTTGCTACTGGTGCTTGTATTGTCCCCTGGAACATCCAGCCTCTCAGAGTGGCAGAGAAAGCAGCGCTTCTCGATCAGTTATCTGGTGGCAGAGCTATATTAGGTCTTGGTCGCGGCTTGTCCTTAAAAGAATTTGAACAATTCGGCGTTCCAATGGAAGAGTCTCGGGAACGTTTTGACGAGGCCGCTCCTATGATTGTTGATGCTTTGGAGAAAGGAGTTATGGAGGAGCACCAAGGTCAGTTTTTCAATCAGCCACGGGCAGTTATTAGACCGGCTCCTAAAACTAGTTTTAAAGATAGACTGGTTCAGGTCGCCATGTCGCCCGAATCTGGCCAGGAAGCCGCTAAGCTGGGTGCTCAAATGATGGCATTCAATTATAAGCCGATGGAGGTTCAAAAGCAGGAGTTTGACCTCTATAAGGAGGCTTTTGTTAGTCACCATGGTCGTCAACCGAAACCACTGCTGCTTACCGATATGACAGTATGTGATACAGATGCTGCTCGAGCAGAAGAGAATAGCAAATATATTGCGAGCTATTTGGTTAGTGTACTGCATCATTATGACCTTATGGGGGAGCACTACAAAAACGCGAAGGGCTATGAGGCTTATGGTGAGGCTGTAGATGCCATGCGGGAAGTTGGAAAAGAAGGCATGATGCAAGCTTATCTAGACCAACAAATTTGGGGCACGCCAGATAAAATTCTGAGGCAGTTTGAGGAGCGGCGTAAATTAATGGGTACTACTGGTGCGTTGTTATGTTTCCGATTCGCAGGTATGCCGTTTGAGGCCTCTCTGCGAAGTCAAAGCCTTTTTGCTAAAGAAGTTATGCCTGTTCTGAAATCATGGGAAGATGAAGATGCGAGCGAGAAGGCGGCTTAACTAAGACGTCGGCCTGAATTGGAAAGGCTTCTTCGTTAGGAGTCTTTCCCTTCTGAATTCGTAATGCTTTTGGGTTCCAATGCTGGTTCTTCTAAACTTTTATGTCTTAGGAGGAAATCTTCCACGCTAGCTGTACCCATGTACTTGCAAAGAAGCGCCTCATCTGTTTTGGTGAGATCTACCCATAAGAGGCAATCTACCGAGTTCCCGAAGTCTGGGTCAACGTTGAACCCCAGTATCTGACCATTTAATTTTAAATACTGTCTAAGAATTACAGGTATACCAGAATCCTGATCCTCTAAGGTGCTGAGCATGTTTTCGATAGCTCCTAAATCCGAGAGGTTAATATCTATTCTGCGAGAATGTTTTTTCTCAATTTTAAATGCCTGCCGAGGCTTTACCAAACTAGACCTTTTGTCTTCCATGCTGCTGCCCTGAAGGAAACGTACTATCAGCTGTTGTGATAAAGGATGGTAATCATTGCTGATACTCACAGGCCCAAGAAGGTACCTATAGCCTGGATGGAGTGCTACGTATCGGCCAATCCCTTTCCAAAGCATCATTAGTGAGGAATAACTTTTTTGATGTTCTTCTCTTACAAAAGACCTTCCAACTTCTAATGCGTGGGCTAGATCATCTTTTAGTTTCGGAGCAAGTTTAAACAGCGTGCAAATATAGAGACCTTTCTGACCTCGTTCTGCGATTATTTTTTTTGCCCCTCCTAGCCTATACCCACCAATGATGATTTGAGCTTCTGTGTCCCAGAGGAATAGGTGTTGGTAGTAGGAATCAAATTGGTCAAGATCTTCTGTTTTACCTGTGCCTTCACCTACGTTTCTAAATGCTATTTCTCTCAGTCGGCCTATTTCTTTTAGTAGCATCGGTATTTGAAAAGCGTCGGCATACCAGACTTGAAGTCTGCCGGTGTTGGAAACAAGACATTGTTCCAAAGGTAGCATTGAAATTTCGTCTGATAACGGTTGGGCGGGATAGCCTTCATGAATCGCTTCCGTCAAGGTTACAGATTTTTTTTGGCGGATCAGCTTGAATGGTTTTTTATACCCGGTTCTCTCTCGGAGCAGGTAGGTGCACGTACGAAGATGTTTCGCTATATGGTTGTCGTCATCAAGCTGTTTGAGTGTTTTGACTGGAATGATAGGACCACAGTGAACGGCAATGTATGCCCCATGATGATTTAAAAATTCTTTAACCAATAATGATGTGCGAAACCGCTCGCAGACTAAGCCCACGGTCTGGAATAGCCAAGAGTTTCGCCCGCTGATGAAAAGGGGTACCACAGGGCTATTTGTTTTTCTAACTAGCCAGCCCACACCTGCATCCCATTTGGGATCGACAACATGGCGGCGCACTAAGTTAACGCTCGACACTTCCCCACCTGGGAACATGACTAACAGTCCCCCATTTTCGAGCCATTTTACTGATTGGATGACTGCTTTAGCATTAAATCTCTTTGCCTTGTCTCCTCCAAAAGGGTCGACCCCAATGAATACAGGCTTAAGTTCTTCAAAACAGTAGAGTAAATGATTTGCCATTACTCTGACGTCACTTCTATGCTTCAGGAGCTCTTTGATCATCCCGACCCCATCTAGCAGACCGTGTGGGTGGTTGGCCGCGACAATACAACCGCCTGTTTTGGGGATATGTTCCCGAAAACTTGCACTCGCCGTGAAATCTACTTTAACTGTCTTAAGCACATCATCACAAAAAGTCTGAGGTTCCAAGCCTCTAGATTTAGAATAGACTTCGCTTAGTGCTTTGAGGCCGAAGAGACGATCAAGGATGAAGGATAAAATAGCCCTCAAAGGACCTAAATACTTCGGTAGATAGTCTCTTACAGAAAATGAGCGCGCACCACCGTTGCTATTTGATACGTTCATCGTTTCTCATCGTTTGGTAAATCCTAGCTGGAAACTAAAGTTACTATAATAAAAAGTTAGTATGATAAACAATCGAGGTTACAATAGCTTGATCAATGAGAATTTAAATTCTAATAGCTAATAGTGGCGACTGCACTATTCGGCGCTTAGCCTGTGAAGTATATGATATGACAGCTTTCAAAACAGACAAACAAGACAACCAATGGCTTTTGTCAGATATCAATTGGTCAAAACTAGATCTGACAAGTGTCACGCCAGAGTTGTTAGCCGCTATAAAGACTGCGGCTCTTGTCGAGGCGAATAGCGGAGATTATGTGATTTATCTCCACAACATTTTTCCTAATGATGCTGAGTTTAAAAGGCTTGCAGATAAATGGGGAGAAGAAGAAGTGCAGCATGGAGCGGCCTTGGGCCGTTGGGCGGAGCTTGTTGACCCTACTTTTGATTTCTCATCTCGTGTGGATCATTTTAGGTCTTTGTACCAGTTGCCTCTTAACGTTTCTGAGTCGGTAAGAGGCACTAACGAGGGAGAATTAATAGCGAGGTGTGTCGTAGAGGCCGGTACCTGTTCATATTACTCAGCAATAAGAGACTTTACTCAAGAACCAGTGCTTAAGCAGATCTGCACGTATATAGCGCGGGATGAATCGCGGCACTATCGCTTGTTTAAAGATAATGGATTAAAGCGAGCTTCCTTGGGGTTCTTTCAACGTCTGAAAGTAGCTATTGGTAGAGTGATCGAGGTAAACGATGACGAGCTCGGTTACGCCTGGCACGCTGCAAACGCTCCCTTAGAAGAAATCGGTGTGAATTATGATCGGGAGAAATGTACGGGAATGTATAATCGCATTGTCGCAGGGATGTATGAGCGAAAGCATATGGATGCAGCGATTCATATGGTAGCTTCAGCCATCGGTTTACGATCACAATCACGTTTCATGCAGCTATTCAAAAAGATAGCTTGGTGGAGACTGAAGAAATACTCTCAGTCTGGAGCGGTGTTTTTCTCGCCGTAAGTCTGGTAGTGGTTCCATTTAAATGGCATTTTTAGCTGATGAATAAAGCTCGAAGGCATGTGCTCCTCGATCCCTATTACCTCAACGTGCTCGCCTTTTTTCAAATAGAAAGTTTTGAATATGTGGTCCCAAAGCATCAGGTTTTCACCATAATTGGTATTACCAATAGAGGGCTCTATTGAGTGGTGCCACCTATGCAGTTCTGGAGTGTTAAAGACGTAGCTGAGCGGACCAAAGCGTAAATCAACGTTACAGTGCGTCAATATTCCAATATATGCCGTTATGGCGCTTACCCAAATAATTGCATCTGTCGAAATCCCAGACAGCAAAAGAAAGGGCAAGCTGGCAACGATACTAACAATGGAGTCAATGAAATGAAATCGGCCCGTATTCACAATCCAGAGTCGCTTGACGCTGTGGTGTACTGAGTGGAAACGCCACAGATATGGCCATTCATGCGCAAGACGGTGTGCAAAATACAGACCGAGCTCAGATGCAGTAAGGCCAATAGTTATTTGGACAACCATCGGCCAAGTCGACAATAAGGTCGCCTCTCTAGGGGCTATCCATCCTAGGGCTAAAAAGATAACAATAAAAAATTGTACGAGTCCTTTATTTAGAAAGGTATGGGCCAAGTTGGTTTTAGTTTGACCGTCTGGCACCCGCCAGTCTTCCCGGTAACAGTAAATTTTTTCAGCGGCGAGTAGACAAATAATAATCCAAAGATAGGATAGGTTAAAAAATAGAGTTTCTGTTCCTCTGGCAAAACCTATTGCTAGAATGATCATGGAAGACAAGAGTAAGAAGGGCCAAAGGCAGCATTTCACAAGGTAAGTCATGGGTGTCTCATCGCCTTAAAGTTTAATCTCTGTCTCAATGTTCTCAGTAATTAGTCAGCGTCACAACTTGTTATGACTGAGGTTGAGAGTTGGTACTGGTCGCTAGATGTATCCCTGCCCAAACCACAGTGGACCGCGGTTGAGACATTGAAATTTGTGGAATTTTTAATAATGTCAAAAGTATACCGAGGACTGCAATTTAAGTTGCATTGCTCGTAAAGTTTCTTGCCGTCGTCTCCTTGTCCTCTAGAGAAGTCCATAATCCAATCGTTGAGTTTCGATATGCTTTCAAATGATTGAGGCCCGAATTCTAATGGGTGAAGTTGTGTCTGTTCTTCTAGAATTAAGCATCTAGGTTTCTGTTCAGATGTAGGGATGAAGACTAACGGTTCTACGCGGTATCGAACGCGTTTTTCGTTAGCATCACCGTCTGTACTAAATGCAGCTCTCAATTGTTTGTCTGCAATCGCCTTTATGGAGTCAGGACTTTCGGCAAGGTTTTTCATAAAACCAACAGAGCCGCGTTCTGTTGCTACAAGTTCTTCTGGACAGGAAACTCGCTGGGTATCGAGGACTGTGCTAGATATTTCCTTTCCGACTGCATCATCATCACATGCACACATCAGCATCGACAAGACCAGCAGGATAAATATCTTCGTAAGATTTGTCTTCATTATGTTAGTTAAGCAGTGATTGAGAGTATCAAATGTTACCATAACTTTAACTTATTCTGGATAAAATGGGGGGAGGGCATTATTCCTCTCGTTGCAGTAATATCATACAGTACTATTTATAATCAGATTAGGAGTGGAAAATGAAACTTATTAACTCTTTCGGACCGAACCCAAGAATGGTGAGATGGTTTTTGATCGAAAAAGGAATCGAGCTTGAGCATGTAGATTTAGACCTGTTGGGTGGAGAAAATCGTGGCAGTGACTATGTTGCTAAAAATCCAGGTGGACAAATGCCTGCGCTTGAACTCGATGATGGGACAGTGATTGCCGAGACCAGCGTGATTTGTGAATACATAGAAGAACAAAATCCTTCCCCTGTATTAATAGGCTCAACTCCAGAGGAACGCGCCAACACTAGGATGTGGTTACGGCGAGTAGAACAAGGAATCACTGAGCATATGTATAACGGATTTCGATATAGTGATGGAATTGAAATATTTCGAGATCGCTTGTTCTGTATTCCAGAGGCAGCTGATGGCTTGAAAGCAAAAGCACGTGATGCACTGCAGTGGTTAAATGGACTTATGTCTGGAAGCAATTTTATAGCGGGCGACAAGATGACCATTGCAGATATGGTCCTTTTTTGTTGCATGGATTTCGCTAAAGATGTTGGTCAGCCGTTGGACCCTGAGCTTTCAAATTTGTCTGCGTGGTATACAAGAATGGCAGCACTGGAAGGGGCCAGCAAAAGCTTACACCCTGGGGCTGCTGAAGTTGGGATGCAAGGCTAGGCTCGATAGTACTGAATCTTCTGCTCTGTAGAGTGGGGCAGGAGATTCACATTGGTTATGTTGGTCTAACGATCACGAAAAAAATGCGATTGTTCGGACCTCTATGCTTCTTCTGGTAGTTGCACTCTCGTCAGCATCAGGGAGTCGGAAAGAAGTGTGTGCGGTATAGCGGGAAGTCCCGCTTGCGTCAGAGTCAAAACATTTTATCAGCAGGATCTCATCATTCCGCATCTTGCTTAGGTAAAACCATCGATGGTCCTTATCTTGGTATACAGAATAAATGCTGCCGATTCGATCTTCGTATCGCAAAGTGGCTGGAATGAGATTGGATTGTTTAATAGTCTGTGCATCGCAGACGGTTAATGGCTCGTCAGTCACAGGGCCTTGCAAAGGTCTCCATACATTGACAAAAGCATACCGTCCTTTAATTAATTTTTCAGATTTTTCTCCCATGATTTCTCTAACGCGCACCGGAGCAGATTTTTCTGTGTAATCGTTGTGGATAAATCTCACAGGAGGGAAAACATTTGATTGTTTAAGGTCAGCGAGAGTTTTATCTCTAATGTTGTGATCAAATGCATGTACATGACTTGCACCCATGGTTTGGGCAACGTATTGGCAACATTGAGAATAGTAGTCTTTTTGTACAGCGCTCTGATCAAAATAATCCAGCATTGGGAGTGGATGTGTTACGAACTCAAAGCCATTATTGTCGAGAGTTGCATTATTCGTGTGTCCTCTTAGATCGTGTATAGGTAAGACTTTTTTGTCTGGCTTAGGGGGACGTGGCTGTGTTCCAGAGGCAAGTTTGTAGAGGAAGTATTCGGGTTTAGTTATAGACGAGTCCAAGTAGTTGAGTTCGGAACGTACGTTTTCTAAATTTGTGCAATCGATTTGAGACACCTAAAGTTCCTCTAGTAATACGATAAGATTACAATATACACTGAAGATACATGAGACGTCTAAATAAACCGGCGATACTCAAATTAATAATATCTTCTGGTGAGGTTAAGCCGTTTTGGATATGAGTAGGCCTTTTAACTCTTCTGCCGAGAAAAATAAACTGCCGATCTTTGAAGAGCTATCACCTATGCTCGCTTCATCGTCTTTGATCCTTGAGATAGGATCTGGTACCGGTCAGCATGCTGTTTTCTTTTGCGAAAGTCTACCCCAGTGCATATGGCAGCCGAGCGAAATTTCATCAAGTCTAGATGTCCTGCGGAAAGGTGTTGATGGTTCTGGGTTGCCTAACTTAAGGTCTCCTATCGTTTTGGATGTAATGGATGACAATTGGCATGTCGACGAACTAGATGTGATTTTCTCTGCTAATACGGCGCATTTTATGCCGTGGCCGTCGGTGTTTAAAATGATTTCTGGTGCTTACCGAACATTAAAAAAAGATGGAATTTTCTGTCTTTATGGGCCCTTTCACTACGAAAAAAAAATAGTGAGTGAAGGGAATCGCCGTCTTGATAGATGGCTCAGGGAGCAGGGCAAAGGCTTAAGGATACGCGGTTTTGAGGCGCTTGTTATATTAGCTGCGAATGAAAGTCTCATTCTTCGTCACGACATTGAAATGCCTGCAAACAACCACCTTCTGGTTTTTCAGAAAACTGTTATTGCAACAACATTATGAGCTTCAGGGAGCTATTTATTATCCAGTGTTATTGGTTACAATTTAAGTACGTTACTTAAGTAAACTAGCCACCCAAAAAAATAGAAGGAGTAACTATCTAGTGAGATTAAGTAAGCTAAGCCGGAGTATAGAAAAAAAGGTAGCTATTATAACCGGAGCTGCAAGTGGGATGGGCCGCTCAACTGCTCACCTGTTTGCTGATGAAGGTGCTCATGTGGTAGTCACAGATTTGGACAAAAATAAAATCGATGTAGTAGTTGCCGAAATTCTTGATTCTGGAGGCAGCGCCTCGGGCTGGGTGCTGGATGTAAGCGACGCCGAACAGCGGGCAAGTGTGGTTAAGTCCGTAGCCGATAAGTGGGGCGGGATAGATATCTTAATCAACAATGCAGGAGTTGTTTTCCCTGAGGCAATTGATTCTCCTAACTTCTTTGAAAGCTGGCATAAAAGCGTGGAGGTTCTTCTAACGTCTCAGGTAATGTTGGTTAAAGAATGCCTTCCTTATCTAGAGGCCTCTGATGGAGGCCGGATAGTGAACATTGCCTCGACCGAGGCTTTGGGCGCGACAAAAGGCGTTGCCGCCTATACCGCTGCCAAGACAGGCGTAATCGGCTTGACTCGATCTCTAGCGGTCGAGTTTGGCATGAGAGGGATCACGGTAAATTGCATCTGCCCAGGTCCCATAAATACCGGGATGACTTCCGACATACCTGACGACGCAAAGCAAGTTTTCGCTAACAGGCGCTCAGCTTTAAAGCGTTATGCTGAGCCTGAAGAAGTCGCTCACGGAACTCTGAATTTTGTTCTGCCTGCGTCTCAGTATATTACAGGAACTCATCTAGCTGTTGACGGCGGGCTTACTATAAAAAACGCATAGAAACTTAAGATACCGCTATTTTCCTAAGTCCATGAGGGCTTAGGATTTCTATCCAGTACCCATCAGGATCTTTGATAAATGCGAGTCCCTTCATTTTCCCGTCATCTGGACGTTTCACGAATTCCACACCCAGCTTCTCGAACCTTTCGCTAGCCACATATACGTCAGGCACTGAGATGCCTATATGCCCGAACCCTTGTGGCTGCGAGTTACCATCATGGTATCCAGAGAAGTCGGGATCAGATTCCGTACCCCAGTTGTGCGTCAGCTCGACTAGGGCCGGTTGACTAAATATCCAAGAGGCACGTTCAGATTTGTCCTCGGGTATCGTTTCGTCATCTGAGACATACCCCATGAAATACAATGAAAATTTCATTTCCTCAAAGTCGAACTGCCCTAGTAGTTCCATGCCTAAAGTATCTCGGTAAAAACCAACCGAAATTTTTGGATCTTTAATCCTGAGCATAGTTTGGTTCAGCACATAACCATCAGTAGCTTTGTCGCCCATTTTATCGTCCCCGTCTTAACTAAATAATTGGAATAAAATTTTTGTCTAGTACTTATTCGACCATAAATTCCGTATCTGTCGCAACTTGCATTGCCGTGACTAAACCATTTGTATGACTCGCCATTCCAATAACGGCTAAAAGTTCACTATGTTGATCTGTAGACATGCCTTTTGCACGCGCCGCTACCGTATGCGAGTGTATGCAATAGCTACAAGAATTTGCCACAGATACAGCAATATAGATCATTTCTTTAGTGAGAGGATCAATGCTTCCCGGTCCCATTACAATTTTTAATTGATCCCAGGTGCGCCTGAGTTGTTCAGGATTGTTGGCCAATGCCTTCCAGAAATTATTAATAAAATCGGATTTACGAGCATGGCGGATTTCATCATAAACCGTCAGCACATCCCCAGTCGCATCTGCGTATTCTATTAGAGCTACTGTTGTCATTGTTATATCACCTCCTAAGGTTACCTAATCAAGAAGCCACAGATATTGTTTGTACCCAATGGTAAGGATCGATTTTTCGACCATACTGAATATCAGTGAGTTCCTTATATAGATGTGTGGCAACTGGACCAGGTTGGCCATCTTTGATGACAATAGGTTGATCTTTGTAGCTTATTCGGCCTACTGGAGCTATTACTGCACCAGTCCCCATACCAAATATTTCGGTCACACTGCCATCTTTTAGACCATCTATAATTTCTTTTATTTCAATTCGCCTCTCTGTTATATCGTAGCCAAGATCTGGTGCCAGCTCCAGAAGTGACTGTCTAGTGATACCGTGAAGTATTGCGCCAGTTAGTGACGGAGTAACGATCTCTTTACCATTTAAAACGAATGCAATGTTCATCGCGCCAACTTCGTCGATGTATTTGCGTTCCACTCCGTCTAACCACAGGACCTGTTGATACCCTTTCTCTAATGCTATCTCAGTCGCAGCAATAGATCCTGCATAGTTACCAGGTGTTTTAGCTTGCCCCGTGCCCCCTCTGACTGCCCTAACGTAATCGTCAGAGACATAAACAGAGACAGGACTGAAACCTGATGCGAAATATGGCGCGACCGGTGTGAGTATAATGAAGTGTAGATACTCTTTTCCTGCACGAACTTCTAGCGTTTTTTCAGTACTGATCATCGTAGGTCGAATATAAAGGCTTGTCCCAGGTTTTTTTGGGACCCAGCGATGCTCGAGCTTTATAAGCGTTTTTATAGCTTCAAGATGAATAGTGGCATCAACAGATGGCATACCCATACGCGCAGCTGATAGGTTAAATCTTTCTACGTTGAGTTCGGGACGAAACAAATTGATGTCTCCATCCGGTCGCAGGTAGGCCTTAGTGCCATCGAAGACCATTTGCCCATTATGATAGACAGTTGCTGCTGGGTCTAAAGAGATGGGAGCGTAAGTACTGACGCAAGGGTTGTGCCATCCGTCTTGGGAATTATACTTTTGTGTGAACATCCGGTCTGTGAAAACCCGACCGAAGCCAAGATCCTCCGGTAAAGTAATTTCCTGAGTTTCTTTCGTGTCGTTTATATGGATCTTGTTTTTCATGAACTTTATAAGACTCTCGTAGTTTTTATGTTATAGCCCGTTATCGAAGTTGCGGTGCCTATGCTAATAGTTCTGTAAGAGCGTTGTCTATGAAAATATTATCTGCACTATTTGCGCCAAAGCCAGCAGCATGTCCCCAGTTCGAAGGGATTACTCTTAATTCTGCGGCAGGCATTTTATCAACTTCGTATACGCTGTCAGTCACCCGAAAGTAAAGATCTGTTGCTCCCGGTAGCACGATGGCTTTACAAGTTATTGCACGCAGAGCGGCATCAAAGTCATTGTTGAAGCGAATGTTTGCACTAATGTCAGCATTGGCCCATGTGTTTGCCATTGCAACGAGATCATTTGCATCACTTTGTTTAAAATAGTTTTGGGTGAATGTAACAACATCGGCTGCTGTCTCAAGTTTTATCTCTTTGTAGAGGCGTTCGCGAAAGAAGTCTTGTGAAAAAAGCCAAGCTGAGTAGACGTGACCAAATGCGTTCAATGCGTCTAATGGAGGATTTTTATAAGTTCCTGCTTTGAAGTCAGGGGCTATCTTAAGCACACCAATTGCGCTCTCGATGAATACTTTATTATGGTCCGCTATTCTTGCTGCACCGCAGATAGGGGCAATTGCTTTAACCATATTTGGAAACAGCGCTCCCCACTGGAAAGTCTGCTGAGCCCCCATAGAAAATCCGGTGACTAGCCTAAGCTCTTTGATACCCAGAGCCTTTGTCACTAGTTGGTGTTGGCACATGACATTGTCATATAGCGTGAATAAAGGGAAGCTCTTACCTGCATAGGGGGACGGGATGTTACTTGGGGATGAAGAAAACCCATTGCCCAGCATATTAACGACCACAACAAAGTATCTCTTGATGTCGAGTGCTCTCCCATCAGCAAGCATATACTCGGTGTCAGTGTGTTTCCCTCCAAAAAAAGTAGGGATTAGAACCGCGTTGTCTTTTGCTTTGTTGAGGCAGCCATAGGTTTGATATGCTAAGTCAATGCCAAGTTCAGCACCACTCTGGGGAGTATAGTTTTTGATTCGATAAATTAACATATTACATAGCCTATGTTATTTAGAATCCTTGTGCTATCTCGCCCGCTTTAATGTACTTTGATCGAAATCTCTATCTGTAAGCCCAACTTTAAAAGTGTAGTCGGACCAAGCTAGTTCTGTACTTTTCGAAGTCTGATGATTTTGCATATGCATGCGGCTTGGCCGCCAGTATTTGCCCAGGTATTGGTTCCAATCAGAGCTTTCTAGAGTTTTTAATAAACTATTTTTACGGTCAAAGAATACAATTTTCACTGGTTGATACATTTCACTATCAATCCATACTTCCTGACGCGCATATCCAGAGTTAGCATAGGCCGGAATCGCTTCAACAACAAAAAACGTTTTACCATTAATGTTCTCGTCTCGTAGCCAGTTGTAATTATATTTTTCTACTTCTTGTGAAGTAAGATCTTCGTAGGCGAACTCGCTACCAACAAAGGGTCCAGACTTGTTGGCCGATGCGATACGTTTTACCCGCTTTAAAGCGGGTAAAAAAAGCCATTGATCGTCGGGCTTAAGTGCGTGAGTGTAACTTAAGAAGGCCGTTCCTTTAATATCTCTTGGGGAGGAGAAAATAGAGAGACTTTTGTCACCATCGTTTAGAACTTCCTGACTGGACAATTTTATGGTTCTCGTACTTTCTTGACCTTGCTTGTTCCTCAGTGTCATCTTCATCTTGGCTTTAAAGTCCACCCAACCTGTGTCGCGTTTGTCAGCTTCTATTGCTATTGCAAGTCCTTTTTCAGCCGGAGTTTCAGCGACTACTAGAGCCGTGACCAAAGTCAGTATTAAAAACATTAAAGATCGCATTATTATTTACCCTCGATTTTAAGCAGAAGAGGTGGAAGAAGGAAGAGCACAGCTGCCAGCGCTATAGATATAATGATCGCAGTAACCTGACCCATAGTTGCGTTAAACGCAAACACAGAAGTACCGAGTACACCGAACCCTATCACCAATATTATAGTTGTTATGACAAGAGCCTGACCCACATTTTTGAACGCATACCTGATGGCATTTTCAGGGCTGAGATCATCTTCGCGACGCGCTCTGAGATATTTCGACATAAAGTGTACGGTGTAGTCAATGACGATCCCGAAGGTCATGCCGGTAACCACAGATAATGACAGGCCAACCTGACCGACTAGAATACCCCATACGCCGAATCCAGCAGCAGCTGGAATAAGATTTGGGATTAGGCTTAATGCCCCTAGTTTCAATGATCGAAGAGCCAACATTAAAATGACTGATATTAGAACAAGTGCAATTACCGTACCTACTAACATCGTTTTGATATTTCGTTGCCCAATATGAGAGAACATCAGAACGGTACTCGCGCTGTCGACTCTAGTCACATAGCTGGTGTTTTCTCTTATCCACGCTTTTGCTTTTTTGTCGAGCGCTATGACCTGTTTACTGGAGATCGTCTGTGTCGTGGCTCTTATTTTGGTGGACGATTTGTCAACGTTTATTTGATTATTTAGATCAAGCCCATATGGTAAGGACATTTCATATAGAAGGAGGTACTGTGCTGCCAGATCTCTATTATCAGGTAGCTTGTAGTACGCATCATCATCGCCATGCATATTCTTATTGAGCCGCTTCATTATCTCCGTGAACCGCGAAACATGGATTGTTTCGGGTTGTTGCTCTAGCCATAGCGAAAAATTTTCTGTATCTTGGAGAAATCCAGGCTCGCTTATACCTCCTGACCCCTTAGACTCCAAAGACCAGTTCAGCGTATAGACGCCAGTTAGATTTTCGACCATAAAATCTGTGTCGGTCCTAAAATCTATTGATTCGGAGAAATAATGAACGAAAATGTCATTGAGCTCGTTCCTAGGTAAATTGGCTATTAGAAAGACTGTAATCAAAGTCATTCCCCAAAGACAAGCACGGCGTTTTCTGATGACAAAATCTGCGATAGCGAGTAAAGTTTTCCCATCACTCTCCTTGAATTTAGCGCGACTTTTTGGCAGCAAAGTGACTAAGGCTGGTAAAAAAGTTATAGACAGAGCGAAAGAAAGTAAGACTCCAATAGCTACTAGTGTTCCGAGGTGGTTAAAGGGAGGGACTTCAGAGAAATTCATTGTTAGAAACCCGATTGCTGTTGTCGCGCTCGCAAGAAACACAGGTTGTAAGTTTATTTTAAGGCTATTCGCCATGGCCTCTTTTTTACTTTGGCCTTCTTTTAATGACTGGGCATATGTCGTGAGCACATGAATACAGTTAGCGATGGCTACAGTCAGGATAATGATAGGGGTTGAAGAGCTGACGCCGGTTAGAGGATAGCCCAACATCCCGCCGACTCCCATAGCGGCGATAATAGAAAAAAGAATAACTAGAAACGTGACAAGTGTCCCAAAAAAACGACCGACCAATACAGCTAATAAGATCATCATGCAAGCAAAACTAAATGGTAAAAGTTTAGACACGTCGTTTATTGCACTAGTGTTGAATGCATCATCCATCATGACCATTCCGCTTAAATATACGTCAATATTAGGATTAGACGCTTTCAAGTCGGCTTTCATCGCTCTCGTGTACTCAGCTATTTCGGCGGTGGCTACAGTCCTTTCCAGAGGGGCGATCTGCAACGTCACATTTATGCCTGTAACGTGTCCTTTCTCAGAAATGAGCTGTTTGAAGAGTATTGGTTCGCTTAGGACTGCTTGCTTGACTTTTTGTACTTCATCATCTGGCAAAGAATTAGCGTCGGTGACCATATCACGGACTATTAGATCATCCTCAACCGCTTCTGTATATTGAAAGTTGGTTATAGAGTCTACTCTGGAGGAATAGGGCATTTGCCAAGAGGCTGCGGTCAGGTTTTCAATTGCCGACAGTGTGCTTCTAGTAAATACATTCCCGTCTTTAGGCGCCAGAACAATAATGACGTTGTCATGCTTTGTATATGTGTTCTCTAGTTTGTGAAATGCTAATAATTCTGGATTGTCATCACTGAAAAAAGCTTCATTACTACCATCCATATATAGCTTGCTTGTACCGGTGCCTAATAGACCTGCTACCAGTAACGATAAGAAAATCACAATAATCCGATTGTTAAGTATTATTTCAGCAAACCGCGCCTCAAAATTTTTCATTCAATATTCCTTAGTATAAACCGGTGTGTTCTAGAAGACTCAGAGCAGACGAAAAATCACTACTGCCCATACGGCTCGATAATATAAACTTTTATTTCAGAGCGTCAATCAGGACTTTGGCTACTTCTTTAGCATGGTTCTCAAACTCAATTTTCGAGTATAGATGGCATAGAAACGGATATTCGAACGCGGTTAACATTATATGAAAAGCTGCAATCGAAGAGGGAGATGGATGTTGTTTGAACTCCTTGCTTTCGACTCCTTGGAGAAGGATAGTATTAATTATATCTTGGTGCCGTTTAATTGTTTCCTTTCTTAGCTCTGGGTAGGCTAGAGTCACTATGTTTGCTACTTCTGGCATGTGAGATTCACCGTGCGTCAATTCTTGGGTTACTCGCGCCAAAGTGAGGACATAGTCTTTGATCTTTTTTGTTGCAGTTTTATTTTTATCCTCGACAATAAGCTGTAATACAGAAAATCGTTCCTCAATGAAACGCTCGGCGCAGGACTTTAATATAGCCTGTTTGCTTTTGAAGTGGCGGTAGATATTTGCCGGAGACATCTCAACATCAGAAGCGATTTCGCACATAGTGGTTTTAGTGTAGCCGAACTTAGCCACTCGTTTTAATGCAGCCGATAATATCGTCTTTTGCGCAGCAGAGTGTTTCTCGGTTAATGCCATGCTGCCAGTATACACCTAGCAATGAATAATAAAAATAATATTCATTATTCACGAAAGCCGTAAATTATTTTTTCTCAAATCACACCTCACATGCTATCTTTACGGAGAACAAATTAACTAAGCCTTGCACGTGGACATACCTCTAAACTTTAAGTTTAGGATCGAGCAAATGCAAAGCTATGAACTGAAAAGAGGGAGAAATAAGCTATGACTAGCTTACTTAAGCCAGGTAAAACATACGAAGAGATTTATGCGAATTTTAAATGGGACATTCCCGAGCAATACAATATCGCCGACGACGTATGCGATAGATGGGCAGATGGATCGGGCAGGATTGCCCTAGCTTATGAGAATGATGCCAAAGAGACTTCTATTTATACTTTTGACGATGTAAAAAAATATGCTAATCAGCTGGCAAATACTTTTCAAAGCTGGGGATTTTCAAAAGGCGATCGTGTCACTTTGTTATTAGCTCAAAATCCGGAGTGCGCGATAGCCCACGTTGCCTGCTGGAAGGCCGGGATGGTATCGGGGCCCTGCTCAGTGCTTTTTGCAGGGGATGCGGTCGCATATAGACTGAATGACTGCGGTGCAAAAGCGGTGATTACTGATTTAGCTAATTTTGATAAAGTGAATAGCCTGCGGAGTCAGTGCCCTAAGCTAGAAAAAATTATTATTGTGGATGGGGATGCTGATGGCGCATTCAATTTTTGGAACAGTATTTCGAGCGAGTCGGAGGTATTTGAAAACGCTAAGACTGCTGCGGAAGATATCGCTTGGATTAGCTATACCTCGGGTACAACAGGTCAGCCTAAAGGATCTGTCCAACCACATCGGATGATGTTAGGACACATGCCTAGTTTAGAGTTTATTTACGATTTCTTCCCTCAAGATGCCGATGCGCTATGGTCTCCCGCTGATTGGGCTTGGATGGCAGGTCTAATGGATGTGTTGATGCCTGGCTGGTTTCACGGTTGTAAGGTTGTCGCTACGGCTATGAAGGGTTTTGATGCCGAAGATGCGTATAGAGTTCTAGCAGAGCATGAAGTGACTCTTGCATTATTGACCCCAACAATGCTTAAACTTATGCGGCAAGTTGAAGACCCTTTGAGTCGCCATACACTGAAACTGAGATCTGTGTTGTCCGGAGGAGAAGCCGTAGGAGCTGGTTTGCTTGAATGGGCCCAGGATGAATTAAATTTAGCGATTAATGAAGGGTTTGGCCAAACGGAATGTAATGTAATTCTTGGAAACAATGGTAATGTTTTTCCGATTAAGCCAGGGTCTTTAGGCAAGCCGACACCAGGTAGTGTAGTAAAAATCATAGACGACAGTGGAACGGAAGTTCCTTGCGGAGAGGAAGGCCATATTGCTTGTCAAAGACCTCACCCGGTTATGCTGTTGGAATATTTAAATAAGCCAGAAGCGACTAAAGAGAAATTTATTGGCGATATGCTAATTACCGGTGACGTAGGACACATGGATGAAGACGGGTATTTTTGGTTTCATGGCAGAGGGGATGATGTGATTACCAGCTCTGGTTACCGTATTGGTCCTAGTGAGATAGAAGATGCGCTGCTGAAGCATGAGGCGATCCAAATGGCTGCCGCGATTGGTATTCCTGATCCGGTGCGAACAGAAATCATCAAAGTCTTTCTAATCTTGAAAGAAGGAGTTCAAGGTACACAAACTCTGCAGGATGAATTAAAAGAATTCGTTAGGAGTCGTCTTGCGAAGCATGAAGTACCTAGAATTATTGAGTTTGTTGAAAGTTTGCCTATGACAACAACAGGAAAGATTATGCGACGTGAGCTCAGAGAACTTGAAAAGAAGAAACTAGCTTCCACAAGTTAACAGACCCATCGTTATGACAGTCAATCCACCTTAGATGGGCTTGCCTAGCAGGGGTATGGACGTCCCATAAGGGCGCTTTGGAAGTAGTGTTTCTAGACGGCTATAGAGCTGTATAGCCGCCGTCTACGGGCATTGCCATACCGGTTACGAAAGACGAAAGGTCAGACAGCAGCCAAATTACAGCTTCGCCGATCTCGTTTGGAGTTCCTAGTCTGGCCATAGGTTCTTGTTCTATCAAAGCCTGAGGCGTAATTCCGGTTCCACTAGTCATCCGGTCAACCATCGGTGTTTGTATCACGCCTGGGCAGACAGCATTGATGCGTATAGCTTTTCGGGCGCACTCAAGCGCCGCGGACTTAGTGATTCCAATAACAGCATGTTTCGCGCCGCAATATGCACTACCTCCCCTTGTACCTACGAGCCCAGCAACTGAGGCAGTGCTGACTATAGAACCAGGCGATTCTTGCTTAAGCAGTGCTTCAATTTGGTATTTCAAGCAAAGCCAAACACCTTTCATATCGACATCAACGGTCCGGTCATACTCTTCTTCTGTCATTTTAGTAATACTGGTGAAGTTACCTTCTATACCTGCGTTATTAAAGGCTCCGTCGAGTTTGCCAAATTTTTGAATAGCTTGAGCGACCATATTTTTTACGTCGGTTGCCTTAGTGACGTTGGTATTGCAATATTGTGCCTCGATGCCCTTAGCTGTGATCATTTCAATGACTTCATTTCCCGCGGCGTCATTTACATCAGCGATAGTAACTAACGCACCTTCTTCTGCGCATCGTAAGGCAGTTGCTCGCCCAATTCCGGTGCTGCCCCCAGTAATTATAATAGACCTATCCAGTAGTAAAGTAGACATTGTTATGACTCCCCAAATACACGCTTAATATGTTCTTCACTTGGTTTCTCAGTCACCTGTGATACTAGATACATTGTAACTATTGAGCAGAAACCTCCGATAGTAGCGCAGGCAAAAGGGTTAATTTTTTGCTCTTGTAAAAAAGTTCCGACTATTTCTAGATGTCCATTCCCCAACCAAGATGCATCAAATCCTACCCCGTGCATGACAGAAAAAACTACCCCACCTGTAACAAATCCGCTCAGGGCTCCAACACGTGTCGCGCCTTTCCATAGAACGCCAAGAAACATCGGCGCAGCAGTTGCTGCCATCATACCTCCTATACCTATCCAAACTAGAAGCGCTACGTTCATTTCCCGTGTTGACCACGCGATCCATATGGCTACTATTAGCACTAAGACTGTAGCTATGCGGCTAATATATAGACCGATTTTATCGATGCGGGCATCTGACGTCTTCTGCATATATCTCGGTGCAATAGTTCGCCTGAAAATATCGTTAGCAAATATTTGAGCGGTAGATACTACTAAGCCATCGGCGGTTGACATAACTGCTGCAAGCACTCCCGAGCAAATGAGCGCGGCGACCCAGGCAGGTAGCGTTGCAATAAAGAGTTCTGGAATCGCGTGGTTAGGGTTGGCTCCTTCCAACAAAAGAGCATCACCTAATATTGCACGAGCTAGAATTCCACCGCAGGTAATAGCAGGAAGAATCATGCCAAATATAAATGCTATTGTGATAAATTTTTTCTGATCTGCATCGTTTTTGAGCGCCCACAGTTTGTTTCCTACATGGGGTAAAAGCCCTAGAGGGAGATGAGCGAAGAAGATAGCAAAAATATCCCAAGTGGAATTGAAAATCGGATTGGTAAGAGACATAGATGATGTGAGCCCCCCGGTCGGGTCCAAGGTGTTTAGCTCCATCACCATTCCAGAAAACCCACCATCTACTTTATAACCGATGAGAAACATTACAAGTACTGCACAGGCTAATACTAACATCAGTGCCCCTTGAATACCGTCCGTAAGGATATCCGCATGGGCTCCGCCTAATGCGATATAGAACATAAGGACAACAGCCGTAATGATTAGCGCTTGTAGCGTTTCTAAACCTAGCATTTGTGTAAACATCACTGCGCCGGCTAACAGTTGACCAGCTAGATAGACCATAAGTAGCATCGAGAAACAGGCTGCTAGTAGTCTCAAAGCGTCTGAATTGAAGCGATCACCCAGGAATTCAGGGATCGATCTGCTGCCGAATGAAGCGCCAGCTCTGCGCACTGCGACCAGACAGATTGCTACGCCAATATAGAGGCCTAGTGGATAAGCAACGGCATACCATAAGACTGAGAAACCGCTTTTATACGCCAGTCCAGGCAAGCCTAAGAAAGTTGCGCCACTAGCTGCTGTCGCAGTCATTGCAAATGCTAGAAAAACCGGGCCATAGCTACCACGTGCGGTAGCAAAATCGTCACTGTCCTTAACTCGGCTCATGCCCACTAAGCCGAAAATAATCATCATGCTTATATAAAGCGCTAGAAATAACCAGCCCCAAAAAATCAGAGGCTCTACACCAAATATCATTTAAAATTTCCTACTAATTGTTGATGTTCTTCGTACTTAAGCAGTATCCACATGTGCCGTTTTATAACATTTAGTGAGCCTTCTTTCTAGGAGCTTTTTTTGTTCAATTTGCGTTATGCTCAGACTCTGGCATTAGAAATTCGAAGGTGTAGGTAAGTAAAATGGCTAAAATCGTTGAACCTCAAGAAGCCGTAGCCCAAATTAATGATGGTTCTCATCTGGTATTCCCTGGGTCGTGTGCTAATCCAGTGAGATTTTATGAGGCTTTTTCCAAGGATATTGGGAGGTTCTCTGCTTTGACCGTATGCTCAGGACTCTCTCTAGGTGATTATCAATTTCTAGAAACTGGTCTGGGAACTAATTTTCATTATAAAACTTGGCAGGCAGCGCCTAAGTTGAGAAGCTTGTTTCAAGAAAATGATAGGCGGAAGGTCTCCTTTATCCCAACTCGATTGAGTGATTTAGATCAAGTGGTGAGACAAGGTGGTGCAGTTAGCCCCGATGCCGTGGTTATTCAAACCTCTCTGCCTCAATCTGATGGTACTGTCAGTTTGGGGATTTCGGTTGGCCCCAATCTCCATTTCGTATCCGAAGCAACATTAGTTATAGCGGAGATGAACTCTAACATGCCCGTAACATGCGGCAACACTCGTATTCGATTAGAGGATATAGATTACGGAATAGAATCGTCAGAGGCTCTGATCATTTACGATACAGGCCAAGCGGGGCCGCGTGATCAAAAAATTGTGGAGTATGTTTTGAGCTTGGTGCCGGATAATGCATGGGTGCAATTTGGAGTGGGCGCTATCCCAGATAGAGTATTAGCAGGCTTATCAGATATAAAAGGTGTTAACCTTTTTTCGGGTATGCTTTCTCAGAGTTTGGTGCAGTTTCTTGAAGCTACGCCAAGCTCGACTAAAGTAATCAATGGAGAATTAGCTGGGAATCAGGCGCTTTATGACTATTGTCACTTAAATGAGCGTGTGGAGATGGCTCCATTATCCAAGACCCATAATTTCTTCGAGCTCGCAAAGCTACAGCCTTTTGTATCCATTAACTCGGCTATTGAAATCGATCTCCACGGCCAAAGTAATGGCGAGACCATTGGTCCAATTCAAATGAGTGGAGTTGGTGGTAGCCTTGATTATATTCAGGCTGCTCTGTTGTCAAAAGGTGGTGTGTCTATCTTAGCGATGCCTTCCTCTACCAATGGAGATAAGCATTCTAAGATTGTGCCATCGCTTGCATCTGGGAGTGTAGTGACTACGCCACGTTACTGTGTTGACTACGTCATTACTGAGTATGGAATCGCATCATTAAGAGGAAAAACGCTTTGGGAGAGAGCAGATGAACTTATCGGTATTGCTCATCCAAAGTTCAGAGATGAGTTAGCTAACAGTATGTAAAACTATTTTTTACGGCGAAAGACCCTCTTTATAGTAATAGGCTCTAACAACAGGCGAAGGTCTAATTTAATAGTATAGAGAAGCTCGTCTGGGGCGCTCAGCGTGACTATTTCCAGATAAGTTCCCCCCATAGTATTTGTTGTTTCGAGGATGAGAGACTGGTTTTTCCAGTAAGCTAATGTGTGCCCTATACTATCCTCAACAAGTTCCTCGCCCTTTGCAGAGTATATTCGGCCTGACGCGTTGGGTTTTATTTTTCTTGGTAAAAGTATGTCGTATAGGAAAAGGTAATTTTTCTCTTTTGAAGTAATGTTTAGGGTTTGGGCCGATATTAGTGGATAAGCAGTGCCGACACGTTTTATGTTTTTAGCTGCTTTCCGTTCTTTCCCTTCCTTTAAGGTCCTCCAATAACTACTCTGAGACTCGTCTCCTGCAGTACCGCGAGTAGAGCCTCCAGAGATGGGCCTATTAAATTTTGACATAGGTAGTCGTCGTCGGAATTGTCCTTTTAGCTTTTTTTTGAGGTTGTCACTTGAGGGCTTGTCGAGCACCCAATCGCCCAGTAATAAATCATCGCTGGCAATCGCTGATTGATAGGGACTTAAACACACTAAAATGAGTACTAGTAGCGGGACAATGCGGTCTTTAAAAAATATGATAGTAGTCGATAGAATCATGATTAATCTATTTGATCTTTGTTTATTTACGTATCTTGTTAGTTTTATACCATGAACCAAGCCAACATATTGTTATGGTAATTTAACATTGTACTTGAGCCAAGTACTGTATAAGCGCTATTGTAATAAAGAAACTATTGGGGAGGACTCGATGTGATTAAAATCATTTCAGTATTTAAGCGAAAAGCGGGAATGGAAGTAGATGAATTTCAGAATTACTGGCTGAACCATCACGGACCAATGGTTGCCCGTTTACCAAGCGTGGAGCGCTACGTCCAGTCTCATACCAGGCGGTCAGGTTATTCTACTCATCAGCCTGCAGCCGACGGCCTTAGCGAGTTGTGGTTTGAAGATACAGATGCTCTTTATAACCTTCAATCATCGCAAGAACTCCAGCAGGTTTCTGATGATGAAGAGCGATTTATCGATTTGATATCTTCCGTGCAAATTTTGGTCGATGAGCATGTAATAAAAGATGGGCCTGCTTTAGTTGAGGGTGTGAAAAATATCGAATTTGTTCGTCGAAAATCTGAAATGGATGTTGGTGCGTTCCAGCATCATTGGCGCGAGATACATGGGCCATTAGGAGCTTCAATCAAGCAAGTAAGTCGCTATGTTCAAAATCACGCAAAGAGTAGTTCCTATCTGAATGGCCGATCTCCCAAGCTGGACGGCCTTGCCTTAACCTGGTTTAAAGATGTTGATGCTATGAGGGAATCTGCGCAGTCGGTAGAGTATGAGGCTACACGTGATGATGAGGAAAATTTCCTTACTATCCCATTAGATTTTATTATTGCCCAAGAGCACATTTTACTAGGTTAATAATTAAAAAAGCATACTAAAAGTAGTATATCGGCCTCGCTAGAAGTTGACGCTAGTGGTGGTGGGCTCAGCAAAGTGGGATCACTTCTTCTGCAAATTCCTTTGCAGCTTCTCGGATGTGATTGAGAGGGGGAAGTAGGCTGACTTCTGTAAGTCCATGTTTAGCAGCCTCAGTTATTTTCTCGGCTATTTCAGCTGCGCTGCCGACTAAAGTAGTGCCTTCTATCATCTCTGGTGTAACGAATTTCTTTTCTTCGTCAGTGTAAAAACTGCAATGGCCTTCATGAATGAGTTGATGTGCCTTTTCTTTGGGAAGTGGGAAGTTATCAACGTGATCGCAGTATTCTTCCCATATGGATCGCATATACTCTGGAACCACGCTGTCCTCTTTCGTGTAACGCCAAATTTCATAGACGAAATGCAGAGCAGTTACTGCCCAAGATCCGGCTTTTTCAACGATGGCGTCGTCAGTTAGCTTTTCTCCTGCACGAAGAATCACAGCATTCGTTAGTGTTGTTGTTTGGTAATTGATAAGTTCGCGGTTGGCTATTTGCGCTCCCTTACGAACTTGCTCAAGATTGTAGGTTAGGACAGGTATTTGCTCGTTAAAGATAGAGCAGAGTCCATCGCCATACATCCCCGCCGTTCTAAGTGCCCGGGGCCCATTGGCGGCGATGTAAATAGGAATAGGGTGCTCGATGTCGCGAAACCCTGATCCATGCTCCTGCCAGACGATCGATGTAGTCCTTCCATTGTAGGTATAATCTACTTCTTCCCCCCGGAGCATCGCTCTCACTACACGCAAATATTCTCGAAACTCTGTGATCGAGATCGGGTCTTGCCCCATCACGCGCATAGCGGTATGACCTGTCCCAATGCCCAGAAAGACTCTACCAGGCGCGAGCGCGTTGATTGAAGAGATCGCCGCCGCAGTCGTAGGAGCTATTCGGGTCCCTGCAATAGCTACACCTGTTCCAAGCTTTATTCTTGAAGTATTTTGGGCGGCAAGTGCCATGGTCGCGTAGCAGTCTGACCACATCATCTGCGTATCGGGAACCCAGGCCGCATCGTATCCTAGATCTTCTAGATGTTTTATAAAATGCCAGTCGGTAATTCTAGTTTGAACGGTCAAGCTAAATTTCATATTGTTATTCCCCTTTATCTAAACACTGCTAATCAATGTGACCTACAGAGTCTATCTGCCACGCCGCTTATAATCTCTGCCGGTCGCACTTTGCATGTCCCCCGCATCAAAGTCTTTGACACTTATGTCGTCAACATTGATCAAAGTTAATGCCTGTATCGTTGTACATCGGTTGGTTTGGATATCGATTGTCGAGAAGGCAGTCAGGATAGGAGCCCCAGTATTGTTATTATGCGTAACATGTGAGGTCGGGTGCGCATATGCATTAATGGCGAACTTCCAAAGCGAGTTATTTGAGTCATACATTTTCCACAAGATAGGCAAGTGGGTTTGCGCATCGATGTAAAGGACCCGTTTTGACACTGACTTAGACGCGGTAACTGTTGTGCCTTCTAGAATATAGGTTTCTCTTAATTGCCAACTGACTTTTGGGAAACACCCTGCACGACCATGAAAATCGGTGTGCCAATAGTCAACTTTTCGCGCTTTCAGATCAGATGTAGTTGCGCGGTCATGCTGATACATGGGGAGAAGGGCAAAAGTACGTCCTTTGAACTTCCAGTTCATCGCAGTCAAACTGGCGGTGTAGCCCATGAAGTCGCTAGGCAAAATATCGCTACCAAACATCGATTCCTCTCGCGAAAACGAAGCCAGAGTTTGAGTTCGCCCGAGCTGTGGAATATATACCCAGCCATTAAGGGGCTTGGATTCGTCTCTATTGACAAACACAAGGGCTTGAGTTCCATCATAACTTCCGGCGTCAATAGCTTCGAGCCTAAATGCCCCATATGCATCCTGTGCATTATTCATGATAGATGGTGTTGGTTGTAAGACATGTCGATACATGAAGCGCATAAGTTTGGCTTTAAATGTCATCTTGAACTCGACTTTCTCGCTGCGCCAGTCCCTCAAGGTCCAATGCATCTCTGGGATGTTGCCATTGTCCCCTTGATAGGCGTAACGCATATTCCAAGCTAATTTAAGTCCTGCATCCGGATCGTTTATCTTGAGTTCTCCACCAAAAGGAAGACCTTGCTGAAAGTCAGCTATGGTCCCTGGTGTCTCTGGCAGATAAGGTTCAACACCTTGCTGATGGATAGAACTCAAGAAAGCTTCATGGGGATTGAAAGCTATAGGCTCACCAACTGTTAACGTTAGAAACTTACTCTTAACAAATTTCTTGAAATCAGGGTCTAACAGGTGTTGGTACTTATGGAGATTAGTGTCGTTAATTATTAGTCCCGGTCGAGGGCTGATTTCATTCAATTCCTCTATATCATGCACGTAATCAGCAGCCTTGGTGTGCGACAACGGATAACCTATCAGTAAGGCACAGCATAATGCAGGCAAGACTCTTCCAGCCATAAGATCTAGCACAACTTTAAGACTAGGCGGCCCAAGAGACATTTCCAGACATCTCTAGTTTTTGTAGTCTTGGCATGACTTCAGTCGCAAAACATTTTAGGTTTCGTTCAGCTTCGCTCCAGGGCATGCCCGCATAACTAAAGATCCCAATGTATGCTTCAGCCCCGATTCTTCGAGCATTTTTCACAATAGTCTCATAGCACTCGTCTGGAGTGCCCCAAGTCTGTAAACCCATGAAAAATTCGATCGCTGCATCCACTCCAGATTTGTCCATGGCATCGGCGAATTTACCATAATATTCGTAACCTTTTTGACCTTTTAAATGACCTGTGTCGAAGTTGTAGTGGTCGAGTACTGTCTGCCAATATCCCCCGATATATTGCTTAGCCATTTTGTAAGCGGTGTCTTTATCTGAGTTACACATAGTCCAACCCGCCATGATAGGGGCGGGAGGCTCTTCACCATTTAGACGCACAAAGGCCTCGTTATAGTGGGCGATTTCTTTCTCTACCAGCTCCCATGGTTTTTGAGGGATGACTAATAGGCCTATTCCGAGTTTCGCCATAATTTCTACTGATTCGGGTGACACCGCAGCGGCATAAGTGCGACCCTTAAAGGATTTAAATGGCGCAGGCCGGATCAGTGCCTTAGGTTGATTTACGAATTTGCCTTGGTATTCGCAAAAACCGTTTTCTAACCCAGACAGGACACACTCTGCACTTTCCACGAACCTCGGACGAGAATCGGCCATATCTTGACGAAAAGCATCAAATTCTACCCTCCCAGCGCCTCTCCCTAGACCCAGTATAGCCCGTCCGTTGGAGATGTTGTCTAGCATGGAAATTTGCTCTGCAACACGCATTGGATCATGCCAGGGTAAAACAACAACCATAGTTCCAAGTTTGACTTTTTTTGTGCGACCCGCCATGTAAGTTAAAAATTGAAGAGGATCTGGGCACATGGTATAGTCTGTGAAATGGTGTTCTACCCCCCACACAGACTCAAAGCCTAGAGGTTCTGCCATTTCGGCTAACCGTAATTCGTTGCGGTAAACGCTGCGGTCATCCAATGAATTAGGGTTCTGGAAAATTGTACTCATGCCAACGTGCATATTATTGTCCTTCTGGGCTTTGTTCTTTGAACTAGTATTTTCTATATTGTTTCTGTTTTCAAGCTGTCCGCAGTTTGTTCGTTATCGAAAAAATTCAACTCAATAGTTAAACCATCAGGGTCCTTAACAAACAATTGAGTTAAATTAAAATTCTTCACCTCTTGTATGTGAAAGTCTATTTCAGCTTTTGTTAATCTAGCTTCAAATTCTTGAATATTATCCGCTCTAAATGCGATGTGATCGAGCCTCCCAGTGCCATTTTTCAGATTTGATTTATTTTTGATCTCGTTATCGGGGTAACCCCCTGCAAAGTCCGCTGTCCCCGCATGTACTACTGGGACACCATCTAAATAAAACCAGCTTCCAGCGAAGTCAAAATTAGGTCTAGGTCCCAACTCAAGGCCTAAAATATTAGAGTAAAAATCTGCAGTCCTATCTAGGCTTTGAGCATAAATAAAATAATGGTCGAGTCGTTTAATAGTCATAGTCTGCTCCCCCCGTGGTTCACACAATACTATAAATTAAAGCTGACGACAGTCCTTTCAACTTTATTGGCGCTTGATAAGAGGGTCGCTCATCAGTTATGCTGCAGTGCAATATGACCTATTCAGCAAAATTTATTTTGGAGAGTTAATTTGTTGTACCAATGGCATGAGGCTATTCGAGCGTCAGCGGCTTCAATGAGGTCTTTTTCAGAGATGACAGCCTCCATAATGGACGATCCGGCAAACCCATGGCGGAATGATTATCTTGTTAAATCTTCGGCAGTGCTCGCGGATTTTGTCGGAGACTGCACTCTCAGTTACTCTAAACCACACTGGCACGTGCGTGATGTGTCCGATACGCACGCGCAAAGCTTTTTCCAAGAAGCAATTATTGACAGTAAAGTATTCTGTAACCTAATCCACTTCTCTCGCTCTAGCGAAGAATCTGAAAATAAATTGCCAAAAATGCTAGTTGTAGCACCGCTATCGGGTCATTTTTCCACTTTACTTCGAGGAACGGTTGAAACGCTTGTACAGAATTTCGATGTCTACATAACAGACTGGAAGAACGCGCGAGATGTCCCTGTAGATGAAGGAGCGTTTAATCTCGATAACTACGTGGATTACATACGCTATTTTACAGAGCTCTTGGGCGAAAATTTGCATATTGTAAGCGTGTGCCAGCCAGGACCTTCCGTGGTGGCCGCAGTGAGTCTCTTGGCCGAGGATAATAGCCCGTGTCAGCCTAAAACGCTTACGCTTATTGGATGTCCAATTGATACTCGCCAAAGCCCTACCGCGCCCAATCGCTTCGCTCAATCTCGCTCGTTATCCTGGTTCGAGAAAAATGCCCTGATGACCGTACCTGCCTCTCAAAAAGGGGCATCAAGGATGGTTTATCCGGGCTTTCTCCAGTTAGGAGGTTTCATGGGTATGAACATTGACAAACATATAGCTGCCTATCGATCGCAATGGGTGAACTTAATCAATGAAGATCTTGAGCCTGTAGCCGCTCATCGAAAGTTTTACGATGAATATTTGTCTGTAATGGACCTTCCTGCAGAATACTATCTTGATACAATAAAAAAAGTCTTTCAGGAGCATCATCTTGCCGAGGGGATAATGCTCCACAGGGGGAGAAAAGTCGATCCGTCCTGTATACGGAAAACTGCTCTTTTGACTATAGAAGGCCGGCATGATGACATCTCAGGTATTGGACAAACTCGGGCTGCGCACGATTTGTGCACTAATCTCCCCGAATGTTTACATGCCGAATATACCGATCCGGAAGCAGGACACTACGGGTTGTTTCACGGCGAGAGATGGAGACAAGCTATTGCCCCTAAAATACTCGATTTTGCTCGTCAATATTCTGATGCAGGGTGTATGACATAGTTTAGCTGCTTGCTGATACGCCTGCAGGTGATTAGCAGTTAGATTGAGCCTCACCGATTATAGTGAAGCTTCTCACTTAAATTACTACGCTATGCACACTAGCTCTCGACGGTGGGGTATTAACTCGCTAACATCTGATTATTCTAGTAAATAGAATACGCAAAATTTAAATTAATTTGGGAGGCCTAATCATGGCTTATGATGCACTAGTAGAAAGAAATATATCAACTTCTCGGAGTGAGGTGTTCGCGTCTCTTTACGATTTTGGCGGGATAAAGAAAATTCTGCCAGACGCAATCGGCTCTTGTGAAAGTATTGGCGAAGGAGTGGGGGCAGTTAGAACTATTGTGCTTGCCGACGGAAGCGGGACGGTCGTTGAGCGAATGGACATTGCTCATGATGAGTCAGTTTTTGGGTACTCAATCATTGAAAACGATGCTTTGCCTGTTGAGAATTATGTGGCAATAGTAACGCTAGCGGACACGAAAGACGGCGGCACTCATATATCATGGGGCAGTAACTGGAGTGCAACAGGCGGAGCTCCTGAAGAGGAAGTACAGGGAGCATTAGAAGGTCTCTATGCTGCTATTATTGATGGTATAGCAGCCGCCTAATAAGACGTTAGGCGACGCTTATATGTCTCAATTTCCGAGCTTATTTGCCCTGGAATTGAGGCATTACTTCCTTAGCAAAAAGCTCCAATGCACGGGTTCCCAGACTCGGATCGAGGCCAGGAAACTGGCTGTCCAAAATGAAATCTGTACAGTGGAAATCTTGAGAAAAACGCTCTATTTTGTGAGCAATTTGATCTGGTGTTCCAATCATGAAGTGCTCAGCCAGAACCGAATCGCGCATGTCTGATGGTTTCTGAACGGGTAGAGGTGCATCATCGCCCTCAGCATCAGCCGCTTCGGAAAGAATGTCTTGATAAAATTCCAACATGTGAAATAAGTGATCTTGGCATTCAGCCCACGCCTGGTCTTCAGTCTCTGCACAGTAAACCATTCTTAGTTGCGCAATTTTAAAGTCTTCAATGTTCTTGCCTGATTTTTGCAAAGTTTCCAAGTAAATCGGTGCCGGATCAGGCCCTAGAGTAGCCATCAGGTGATATCCCATTTCTGCTGCTTTTGTAATCGCTTTTGGTCCGCGTGCGCCTATCCATATTGGGACAGGTTCTTGGACTGGCTTCGGAGAGAGGCGCATATCTTTTACTTGAGTGTACTTCCCATCAAACGTGACCTTCTCATCTTTAAATAAACGTTCTATTAGCTGAATCCCTTCGCGGGTTCTTTGGCCACGCTCACTACGGTTCATACAAAATGCGTCGAATTCGTAATGGGAATAACCTTGGCCTACCCCTAGGTCAAACCTCCCATCAGATAAAATATCCACGTTGGCTACTTGTTCTGCCATTAGCACAGGGTGCTGATACGGAAGTATGACTATGAAAGTTCCAATTCTAATAGTGGTTGTCTTCATCGCAACAGCTGCAGCAGTAGTCATTAATGAAGGGTTATAAGCATCATCTGTGAAATGATGTTCTGTGAGCCAAATGTTGTCGTATCCGGCATCTTCACATTTTTGAATTTGTGTCAAAATTTGCTTGTAAAAATCAGGAAATGGACGTCTCCATCTAATAGGGTTCCGAAAATCTTGCATAACACCAAAACGCATTTGCTTTCTCCTCAGTAAGTTTTAAAGACTAAAAAGAGCGAGGTAGGCCTAAGACTCTCTCGCCAATGAAATTAAATATCATCTCTCGGCTAACCGGAGCTATGCGAGGGATCATCATCTCTCGCAAATAGCGCTCCACATGATATTCTTTCGCATAACCCATACCACCATGCGTCAAAATTGCTTGCTCGCACGCACTGTAGCCTGCTTCTGCGGCAAGATATTTAGCTGTATTAGCTTCAGCACCACATTCTTCATTCGCATCATATTTTGCAGCAGCAGTAAACGTCATTAGGTTTGCAGCTTCCAACTCCATCCAGTTCTTGGCAAGTGGATGCTGGATCCCTTGGTTGCTGCCAATCGGGCTACCGAAAACAACCCTTTCTTTAGCATAATCTACAGCTCTTTTGAGCGCAGCTCTTCCAAGACCTACTGCTTCTGCAGCGAGTAGAATTCGTTCTGGGTTCAGCCCATGCAAGATGTAACGAAACCCTTTTCCTTCCTCTCCAATTAAGTCTTCTTGAGGAACAGGCATCCCATCGTAGAAGACAGCATTTGAATCCACCGCTTTTCTTCCCATTTTCTCGATTTCTTGAATTTCGACGTAGTCTCGGTTTAGATCTGTGTAAAAAAGAGACAGTCCGTCAGTCTTTTTCTTGACTTCATCTCGTGGGGTAGTCCGCGCTAAAAGAAGAACTTTGTTGGCTCTTTGTGCCATAGAAGTCCAATGTTTCTGACCGTGAATGACATAACCGTCGCCTTCTTTGATCGCACGTACCTGCAGATTAGTCGTGTCGAGTCCAGCGTTAGGCTCGGTAACGCCAAAGCAGGAAATATCTTTCCCCTGTATCGTCGGTGGAAGCATACGTTGCTTTTGCTCTTCTGTGCCAAAAAGCAGGACTGGGTTAAGCCCGAACAGACTAAGATGGATCGCAGAGGCCCCTGTAAACCCGGCTCCTGATTGCGCTACGGCTTGCATCATGATCGATGCTTCAGTAATGCCCATTCCAGCGCCTCCAAACTCTTCGGGCATCGCTATCCCTAGCCATCCTCCTTCACAAATCGCATCGGCGAATTCTTGAGGGTAATTGCCTGTCTTATCACATTCCAACCAATATGTGGCGTCGAAATTGGAACAGACTTTATTAATAGCGTCACGAATAGCTATTTGGTCATCCGAAAATTTATATGTCATATGGTTTCCCTTTGCTCTAGAACCTTCTGAGCTGCAAAGTAAGCAGGTGTGAGGCTTATGAGTTTTTCCAATAGTGTTGGCCAAATACTAGCATTAAAAATATACTTAAGCCGAGTAATATATCCATGCACACAGCATTTCGTCAACGCAAGATTAAAGTGAGCTTAGCCCATGAACCAATACAAACTTCTGGAACAAGATGAGTTCCCGCACGAGCCTAGCTCTGAGCAAAATTACAATGAAAGTGTTTACGTAAATAGTTTCGACCTTGCAACAAAAGCAGGGGGCTGGATGAGAATAGGTAATCGAGCAAATGAACGACATGCGGAAATGCAAGTGTGCATTTATTTACCTGACGGAAGAATTGCTTGTCAGTTTCAAAAGCCCGCGATTGATGATAATAGTGAATTTCGTGCAGGAGGTTTGCATTACCAGGTAACGAAACCTCTTCATCATGTAACTATGGAGTATAGCGGGGAGATTATGTTGTTAGACGATCCTGATTTATTGCGGGAGCCAAAAAAGCTTTTTACTACTGCGCCCCGCGGAATCGCCAAAATCTCCTACGACATGACGGGGATATCTCCAGTTCATGGAGGTGAGCCGCTCTCATCGAGCCAACAGACAATGTATGGCAGGGACTTTTCTTTGGGCCACTTCAATCAACATATGAAGGTAGTAACTTCTATTGATATAGATAACGTGAAAATTAAATTTGCTGGCTTAGGCTGGCGCGATCACTCTTGGGGACCTAGGTATTGGACAAACATCTACTTTTATCGACTGTTCATTGCAAACTTTGGTGACGGATGCGCAATGATGCTTCTTAAGCTTACGGACAACGATGGAAATGTAAGAGTGGGAGGCGTTCTGCAGTACGATGGTGCGTACGAAGAAATCACTGATATGGATGTTACCACTCAGTGGACGAAGGCTAAAGATCCGGCGGTTGTAACCATATCTGTGCAAACCAAGAGACGGTCGGCAATCTTGAAAGGTGAAATTTTAACTTTAGCTCCTTTGAGGAATCGTAGGAAAGTTGACGACCAGTATCTAGAATCACGTGTTGCCGAGGGGCTGACTCATTGGCAATGGGGCGATAAAGAAACGTTAGGCATTACTGAGTACATTGAGCTTGTAGAAGACGGCCAGCCAGTTGGATATCCGCTGTGATGCAGGTTGTTTTTTCAGAGAGATTAGAGTGGGTTGTTAGTGGTGACGATGCAAAACGATGACAACATAGAGTATCTCTCGGAAAAAATTCGAGTCTGTATTAAACGTCGGTTTGGAGATGATTGTGAGATAGCCGACATTGAATTGGCTACTTTAGGCGGCTCTAATAGAACCGTACTTTTTGATGTAGTTAGAGGAAGCTACCCTTTGCGCCTTGTTCTGAGGCAGGAAACTGTGCCGAGTGAGTATAGCCCGTTCTTGCCATCTGACATGCAGTATCGGGTCTTAGAAGTTGTTTACGAACATGGCATTCCTGTCCCTCGGCCTGTATTTGAACTAGAACCGGCAGATAACCTTGGCCAAGGATATGTCGTCACTGCTGTGCCTGGAGAGACTTTGCCCAAAAGATTAATAAATTCGGCTGAATACGTGACTATGCGTGCGAGATTTCTCCAACAAAGCGCGGAAATTCTGGCCAAGTTGCATACAATCGATCATGTTTTAGTTCCTGGGTTATCTGCATTACAAGAGAGCAGCGATCCGCTGGGGGCTCAAATCGCTCTCTATGACCGCTACGGTGAGCCCCACCCCGCAATAGAATTTGCATTCCGTTATCTGGCCAAATATGAACCAGAACATGGCGCCGTAAATTTTCTTCATGGAGATTTCCGTAATGGAAATATGATTGTTGGTACAGAAGGGATCCGTGTCCTTCTCGATTGGGAGTGCGCTCATACGGGCAGTGTCATGGAAGAAATAGGCTGGTTCTGCGCCCGCTCTTGGAGATTTGGCCGGGTAGATCTTGCAGCGGGTGGTTTTGGTGATAGAGAGACATTCTACAGAGCTTACGAGAAGGCCAGCGGAAATTTGATTGATAGAGAGTCATCGCGTTGGTGGGAGATTTTTGGTGTGATGAGATGGGCCATATACAACATTATGCAAAGTCATGGGCACCTATCAGGGGAGAGACGGTCACCTGCATTTGCCGCTTGCGGCAGAAACACAGGTATCATCGAGTATGACTTACTTAAAATCATAGCGAAGGAGTTTGACTGATATGGAGTGCTCGAATGTTTAACGACCCGCCCAACGCGTCAGA
Source organism: uncultured Gammaproteobacteria bacterium (assembly GCA_938082545.1). Classification (GTDB taxonomy): domain Bacteria; phylum Pseudomonadota; class Gammaproteobacteria; genus UBA4457. Next base: position 47,283 of record CALKCL010000004.1, on the reverse strand, counting down.
ACTTCTTTTGACAGTTCGCGAATATATAGAACATCTCCTTCCTGATTTAGAAAGACAAGATAAATATCACGGCTTGTGTTGCACATATTTGCTCGATGTAGTGATGAGGGAGTTAGAAGAGCCTCCTAACATAGGCGATCATAGTAATAACGCTTTGAAAGCTTTATTTAACAATGAAGACGAGCTTTCCGAAACAGAGTTTATGAGTAGTTTGTGTGCGTCTATTCGTAGAGGCGACCAGGATGGAAACCTTGACCAACTTTTGATTCTCCTCACCAGCCATGTTTCGAAGAAAGTTAGGGTGTCTAACCCTGACTACCTCGATGCAAAAGATTATCTCTAGTGATACAACGGACCATGTACTTATAGGCTAATTACTTCTGTTCAGACTGTATCTCGGTGCAATCCGATTGAAGTGGCGTGTACGAGATATTTAGTTTGACTAAATCAGTTTGTGTGACAGAGAGCTCTTTAAGGTGCAGAAGATCTTCCCTGTTACATCCTCTCGGTCGGCCATAATGGCTCTCTGAGAGAGTTATTGTCTGGTGCTTACTCAGCTCTCATTTTGCTAGTTGCAAGAGCGTACATGCTCTGTGGGTGGAGTTATCTCCGGTGGTTTCTTCCAGAGCAAAAACAAGTAGAATTGTGGACAGCAGAGAAACTCGATAACTAGAGACATTTGGAGAGAGTAAATGGGTGAGGCGAAAAGCGAAGTAACAGGAAACAATTTTTGTTTAAGCGTTGATCAGAAAGCGATGTTGGATGAGGCAGATCGGTTTGCTCGAAATGAGCTGTATCCTTTAGCTGCTAGGATGGACGACGAGGAATGGTGGCCCGAAGATGTCTTCAATAAGATCGGAGCAGCTGGGTATTTTGGCCTCACCGTCCCTGAAGAGTACGGAGGACAAGGCCTTGATTTGTTCACTAGTGGTTTAGTCGCAGAGGCATTTTCTCGCTGGAACTACGCGTTGTCTTTGAGCTGGATTGCTCACGAGAATCTATGTTTAAACAATATATATGCCAACGCTAATGATTTTCTTCGCTCGAAATATCTACCTGGGTTGTGTTCTGGAGAAAAAATTGGAGCTCTTGGACTTACTGAGCCAGGGGCAGGTTCTGACGCATTGGGCTCCATGGCGACGACTGCAAAGCTTGAAGGTGACGTTTATATACTCAACGGGCGTAAAATGTATATCACGAATGGCCCAGTTGCGGACACGCTTTTGGTTTACGCTAAAACCGAGCCTGAAAAAGCTGCGCATGGAATTACCGCATTTATTGTGGAGAAGGACTTTCCGGGGTTTAGCGTTGCACAAAAACTTCACAAGATGGGATTTAGAGGAAGCCAAACTGGTGAGCTGTTGTTTGATAATTGTGAAGTGCCTGTTGAAAACATCGTAGGGGAAGTTAACAAAGGGGTGGCAGTCGTTATGAGTGGGTTGGATCTAGAGCGGGCGACTATTGCGCCGATATGTCTCGGTATGGCCCAACGTGCGCTGGAGCTAACCATCGAGTTCGCAAAGACACGCGAACAGTTTGGCAAGCCAATCGCAAGTTTTCAGATGATTCAATCGAAGATTGCTGACATGTATGTTTGGGTCGAGACCGTCAAAGCCTTGAATTATAAAGTTTTGGCCGAAGTTAATGATTTAGAGGCTGGACAAGGTGGACGAGGTATGGTCCACGCTAATACTGCAGCATCTATCATGTATGCTGCGAACATGCTCAATAAAGTACTTGATGAGGCGGTACAAGTGCACGGTGGTGCAGGCTATATCTGGGAGTCTGAGATCAACCGATTATATAGAGGTAATAAGTTGCTAGAGATTGGCGCAGGAACTACAGAGGTTCGAAAAATGATTATTAGTGGCGAGCTTCTAAAATAAACATGACTAAGTCCGTGACATTTCCGTCGACAAATGAAGAGTTGATGGTTCATCAAACCGTCTTTGCGCCCGGCTTGTTAGACGGGAAAGTGGTTTTTGTATCTGGCGGCGGTAGTGGAATCGGGCGAGCGACTGCATGGTTGTCAGCTAGATTGGGAGCTACAGTAATTATTGGGGGCCGTACTGAGGAAAAATTGTTAAAAGTGACGGATTCTATTAATACACAAGTTGGCTTGAGCGCTTATTACCAAGCACTAGATGTCAGAGACAGGGGGCAGGTAGAAGCTGCGTTCGAAGAAATTTACCGAATGCATGGCGGAATAGACATTTTAGTGAACAGCGCTGGCGGACAGTTCCCGCAACCTTCGATTGACTACACTGAAAAAGGCTGGCATTCCGTTATCAATACGAACTTATATGGGACATGGAACATGATGGATGTGGCAGCGAAGCGATGGAAACAGGCTGAGCAACCCGGTTCAATCATTAATATCGTCGTTGTCGGTCAAGGTTTACACGGAGTAGCTCACACAGCTGCTGCCAGAGCGGGTGTGGTGACTTTTTCAGAGAAAGCATCTGTTGAATGGGCGCCGCTCAATATAAGAGTGAATTGTATAGCGCCTGGGGCAATACGAACTGAAGGCTGGGAGGTGTATCCTGAATCAGCCCGGGTGCTATATCCCAAAACCAATCCTCTAATGAGAGCGGGCTCCCCTTGGGAAATTGCTGAAGCTGTTATTTTTTTAGCAGGACCTGGTGGCAAATTTATTAATGGTGAAACGCTTGTTATTGATGGAGGAGGTCAGCATTGGGGGGAAATCTGGACGACTAATAAACCCGACTACTATATTGAAGCATCTCGTCTCTGGGATTCAACCGAAGAATCTGACGAGTAGCTCAGAAGGTCTAACTTTGTTACAGCGGTCATAAAAAACCTCATAGCTAGCACTAAGGGCTTAGATTTTCCTGGCTATAGTCGACCATTTTTTGAATAAGAGCCTCGTGGTCCTTAGCGGATATTTTCTTGAGTGCACGGATTTTTATCGCGAACTCTTTCACATTCGTGTCGTGTCGCTCGAGTAGAATAGCGAGCTCAATTTGCCCCTTCGAGCCAGGTAGTTTGCTTGCTTCATCTAGGCCAGAGATAGCTATAAGCTTCTCCAAGTGAGAAGCTTTGCTACTCGTCATTTCTAGGAATGAAACCCAGGTGTCTTCTGCTTCCGGTGAGGGGCGATCCATAGGTTTCCTGCCGTGATGTTCTTCACAAATAACTTACGAGAACATCTTCTTTAAAAAGCTTAAAATTCCCGATTTTTTAGCTGCTTTGCTATTTCTTTTACTATTGTTCTTCCCACGACCTTCGGCATTTCTCTCAGCAGGCTGTGACTCATCTACCCTTATTTGTCTACCCTCGTAATCTGACCCATCTAGTTCCGCTATCGCTTCTCTGCCTTCTTCAGCATCAGCCATTTCAACGAAACCATAACCTCTAGATCTCTTTGTGCGTCGGTCAAAGATAATTTCGGCCGCATTAACTGCCCCGTACTCTGCGAAAATTTCTTTTAAGTCGTCATTTCGTGCTGAATATGGGAGGTTCCCAACGTAAATGTTTATCATGATATTCCTTCGATATGTGCAAGTTGTAGAACAATTGTTCTTCGTAAACCCGCATTGTGCACGAAAAAGGTGAGAAAAACCAATGCTATCCGTTTGCATCGGCGTTTTACCCGGTTTACAGTATCTTTATATTTTGATGGACCTAGAAAAAAGCTTGAATTCCCGTCTGGGCGCGCCCTAAGATAAGAGCATGAATATCATGGGTGCCTTCATAGGTGTTCACTGCCTCAAGATTAAGGAGATGCCTAATAACATGATATTCATCTGAGACTCCGTTTCCTCCGTGCATATCTCGAGAGACTCTCGCTATGTCTAGCGCCTTACCACAATTATTCCTTTTTATTAAAGATATAGCCTCAGGCGATCCCTGACCTTGATCAATCATCCTCCCAACGGATAGAGATCCCTGATAACCCAAAGCTATTTCTGTTTGCATGTCTGCGAGTTTTTTCTGCACCAGTTGGTTGGCCGCTAAAGGTCGGCCGAACTGCTCTCGGTTAAGTGTATAATCAAGCGAGGCATGCCAGCAGAATTCAGCAGCGCCCATTGCTCCCCAGGATATTCCATATCGAGCTCTATTGAGACAGCCAAAAGGCCCTTTCAAGCCTTTCACGTTAGGTAGAAGTTGCTCATCGGGCACGAAAACTTCATCCATGACAATCTCGCCCGTTATGGAAGCACGAAGTGAAAATTTACCCTCAATTTTCGGGGCGGACAAACCTGACATACCTTTCTCTAGAATAAAGCCTCGGATTATATCGTCTTCAGTTTTTCCCCAAACCACAAACACATCGGCTATCGGGGAATTGGAGATCCACATTTTATTTCCGGTCAACATGTATCCGCCGTCAACTTTCTTCGCTCTCGTTCTCATCCCACCCGGATCAGAGCCATGATCAGGTTCTGTTAGGCCAAAGCATCCCACCCATTCTCCCGTAGCTAGCTTCGGCAAATACTTTGTTCTTTGCTGTTCTGATCCATAGGCATAGATAGGGTGCATCACTAAACTGGATTGCACACTCATGGCAGAGCGGTAGCCTGAGTCAACTCGCTCTACTTCTCGAGCTATCAAACCGTAATCTACATAAGATAAACCGGCACCTCCGTACTGTTCTGGAATAGTCGCTCCGAGGAATCCATGTTCTCCGAATTCTCGCATTATTTCTCTATCAAATGTTTCATGACGATGGGCTTGTAAGACTCTAGGTAGAAGCTTTGATTGGCAGAAAATGTTGGCGGCTTCGCTTAAAAGCCGTTCTTCTTCAGATAAACGACCTTGCAGACCAAGAGGATCGGTCCAGTTGAATTTTGCTTCAGCAGTAGGGGCGATATCGCTGTTAACACGTTCAGAGTGATTTGCCATTTGAATCCTTTATGGGAAGTAGTTTTAGAAATGAATGAATTATTGCCAATATAGTTGATCTGTATTTTATAGCTTTATTGTAACATTTTTTTGATTTAGGCTTACTTGAATTCTAAGTTAATATTTTCACAAAACTCAAGTTTCGGCAAGAAGAGAGCTAGTGACTATTGAGGAAATTCAAGAAAAAAGCTTGGCTTTCAAGTTATGACTTTTTTGCTGTCCTCTTTATTGGTAATATGACGCAGGTCGGTTTGAATCCAATTTATTTTGTATGTTTAAAAGTTTAAACCATATAAAGTTTTGATATTCTCGGCCAATGATATATTCAAGATTCGTGAGCCAGAAAAACCTCTGTAAGAGATCTACGGAGTTTAAAGTGTCGTATAATCTCTTAACTGGATTAAAACACGGTTTTTCTTTTAATTTGGAGACTTACATGAAGATTTTAGTCGCAGTAAAGCGTGCTATTGATTACAACGTAAAAGCGCGTCCTAAATCAGATGGATCTGGAGTGGAGCTAGCAAACGTCAAAATGTCTATGAATCCTTTTGATGAGATAGCTGTAGAAGAGGCGATTAGAATTCAAGAGGCTGAGGCGACGACGGAAACGGTAGCAGTTTCTATTGGTGTAAAACAGTGCCAGGAGACGTTACGAACAGCCATGGCTATGGGAATAGACAGAGGTATATTGGTCGAGACTGAGGAAGAGACGCAGCCATTAGCAGTCGCACAAGCTCTGAAAGCTATTGTCGACAAAGAAGAGCCAGACTTAGTTCTGCTAGGGAAACAGGCGATTGATGATGACTCTAATCAGGTGGGACAAATGCTGTCGGCATTATTAGGGTGGTCTCAAGGAACATTTGCATGTGGCGTTGAGCTCAAAGGTAATAGCTTAGTTACTGTCAGAAGAGAGGTCGACGGCGGAATACAGACTTTAGATCTGAAAATGCCTGCGATAATAACGTCCGATCTGCGACTGAATGAGCCTAGGTATGTGAAGTTGCCGAACATCATGAAAGCCAAAAAGAAACAACTCGATACGTTCACTCCTGATGAGCTTGGGGTAGACATAACCTCACGAATCAAGGTGCTTAAAGTTTCTGAGCCCCCTGTTAGAGATAGCGGTGTGAAAGTCGAGGATGTTAATCAATTAATAGATAAACTTCGAAACGAAGCAAAGGTGATTTGAAATGGCAGTATTGGTATTAGCTGAACACAATAACTCGGCTCTCGGGGGGGCGACACTTAATGCAGTGAGCGCCGCTTTGGAAATAGGCGGCGATATTGATATTTTGGTAGCAGGCTTGGACTGTTCTGAAGTTGCAAAAAGCGCTTCGGAAATTAAGGGCATACGTAAGGTCATATGTGCTGACTCTTCTTGTTATGCACATTCTTTAGCAGAAGATCTAGCCAGTTTGATAGTAAATATGGCGGGAGATTATGAACATTTCTTAGCTGCAGCGACCACAACCGGTAAAAACGTAATGCCTCGGGTCGCAGCATTACTAGATGCGGGTCAAATATCAGACATAATAAGCGTATTATCGTCTGATACATTCACACGTCCTATTTATGCTGGAAATATTATCGCAACGGTTCAAGCTACAGACGACAAAAAAGTGATCACAGTTCGTACCACTGGTTTTGATGCTGCTAGCGAGACGGGAGGTACAGCTGTTATCGAGATGATCGAGGCAGCATCAGAAAGCGGTTTGGCGACGTTTATCTCGGAAGAGTTGACTAAATCTGATCGACCGGAGCTTGCTGCTGCAAATATTATTGTTTCTGGTGGCCGGGGGATGGGCAGTGGTGAAAACTTCTCAATAATTGAAGCGTTAGCGGATAAATTAGGCGCCGCTGTAGGCGCATCTAGAGCGGCAGTAGATGCAGGTTATGTTCCTAACGATTACCAAGTGGGTCAGACTGGGAAAGTAGTTGCTCCAGATCTCTATGTCGCGATTGGTATTTCGGGAGCTATTCAGCACTTAGCCGGGATGAAGGACTCGAAAGTAATTGTTGCTATAAATAAAGATGAAGAGGCGCCAATTTTTGGAGTTGCAGATTACGGTTTAGTAGGGGACTTGTTCAAAGAAGTTCCTGCGATGGTCGAAGCTCTCGACGACTAAAGCTAAATGTTTTTTCAAAGACTCTAATTCGAAGGCTTGAACATGGAAAGAGAATCTATGGAGTTTGATGTGGTGATTGTAGGAGGTGGGCCCTCTGGACTCGCCGCGGCTATTCGCCTCAAGCAACTTGCGGCCGCCAGCAACTCTGATGTTTCTGTGTGCGTCCTCGAGAAAGCCTCCGAAATAGGAGGGCATATTTTGTCTGGTGCCGTTATTGAGCCCAGAGCACTCGAGGAGCTCTTCCCGGATTGGAAAGATAGAGGGGCGCCATTAAAAACTCCCGCGGTAGATGACCGTTTTCTATTTTTGTCGGAAAAACGCTCTTTTCGGCTGCCGACTCCCCCGCAAATGCACAACAAAGGTAATTATATCGCTAGCCTTGGAAATGTTTGTCGATGGCTTGCGGAGCAAGCTGAAGAGCTCGAGGTTGAGGTTTATCCAGGCTTTGCCGCAGCCGAAGTTTTGTACGATGAAAGTGGAGCGGTGAAAGGGGTTGCAACTGGAGATATGGGACTCAAAGCTGATGGGACAGAAGGGCCTGCCTTTGAAAGAGGAATTGAGTTACATGCTCACCAAACAATTTTTGCAGAAGGCTGTAGGGGATCTTTGACTAAAGAAGTCTCCGAGCGTTTCGAACTGCGGGCGGATGCTCAGCCGCAAGTTTATGGCATCGGGGTAAAAGAGCTCTGGGAAATTGACAGTTCTAATTTTGTGTCAGGGCAAATAACCCATACCGCCGGTTGGCCTATGAAGTCGGATACGTATGGCGGTTCTTGGATGTATCATTTTGAAGATAATTTAGTATCGATTGGTTTTGTGGTTGGTTTAAATTACTCGAATCCTTTTTTAAGTCCTTTTGAAGAAATGCAGAGATTTAAAACCCATCCAGTGATTAGAGATGTGTTGAAAGGCGGGCGCAGAATTTCTTATGGCGCTAGAGCAATAAGTGCTGGTGGGTTTCAGTCTATTCCCAAATTAACATTTCCTGGTGGAATGTTGGTTGGAGATACAGCGGGGTTTCTTAATTTGCCGAAAATTAAGGGTTCGCATACGGCAATGAAATCGGGAATAACTGCGGCTGAATCGGTTTATTCTTCTCTAGAAGACTGCCGTACTAAAAAAGCAGAAGTTGCAGATTATGGAAACAATCTAAAAAAATCTTGGTTGTGGGAGGAATTGTATCGCGTCAGAAATATAAAACCCGCATTCCATTGGGGGTTGTTTCCAGCAATGCTTTACTCAGCGGTTGATACTTACCTATTCAGAGGGAAAGCTCCTTGGACTTTTAAGCATCACTCGGACCACACTAGTTTGAAACTGGCGGCAGACTGCAAACCAATCGAGTACCCAAAACCGGATGGAGTTTTGACATTTGATAAGCTCTCGTCGGTTTTCCTTTCAAATACTAACCACCAAGAAGGACAGCCAGTCCATTTGACCTTGAAGGATTCCACTGTGCCTGCTCGGGTTAATCACAAACTCTATGCAGGACTCGAAGAGAGATATTGTCCGGCCGGTGTTTATGAGTATGTGCAAGACGACGACGGTACTCGACTGCAAATCAACGCACAAAATTGCGTGCACTGTAAGACTTGCGATATTAAAGACCCTACCCAGAATATTCACTGGGTCACTCCTGAAGGAGGAGGTGGGCCGAATTACCCCAATATGTAGGATGTATAATGACTAAAGTAACATTTCGACAGCCTGACGGCGTGGAATCGACTATAGAAGTTCCTGATGGTTGGAGCCTGATGGAAGCTGCGATGCAGAATGATATCAACGGACTTCTAGCGGAGTGTGGAGGCGGGTGTGCTTGCGCTACATGTCACGTTTATGTGGAAGAGTTGGAGCTATCCGGTCTTGATGAGGTTAGCGACATGGAAGCGGACATGTTGGAGTGTGTGTCTTCAGAGCGCAGACCAGAGTCACGATTGAGCTGTCAACTTCGGATGTCTGAGGGATCTAAAGATCTGGTTGTTTTGATTCCTGAGAGCCAAATTTAGTAACCTTTCATGCCAAAAGAAATTTTTATTGTGGTTGGCGCCGGTCAGGCAGGGTTGCAGATCTGCACAGCCCTTCGCGCAAGTGGGTTTGAAGGTCGCCTGATCCTAATCGGCGACGAGAGTAGCCTGCCTTATCAGAGGCCACCGCTTAGTAAAGAATTTCTGTTAGGTGATCTGGACCCAGAGAGGTTGCTGTACCGTAAAGCAGAGTATTTTGAAAAGCTAGGTGTGGAGCTTACTTTGGATGATGCTGTCGAGAAGCTAGATGCGTCGCGATGCACTGTATCGCTTAGATCCGGCCGTACCTTAAAGTATTCGAAACTTGCCTTAGCGACTGGTGCCCGAGTAAGAGCATTACGGTGCGTAGGGTCGGATTCGCCGGACGTTTGCTATATCAGGACGCTTGCTGATAGCTTAAATTTAAGAGAACGGCTTCAGACAGCGAAGAGCATGGTAGTGGTGGGAGGAGGTTTCATAGGCCTTGAAGCTGGTGCAATGGCTTGTAAAATGGGTAAAAAAGTAAGTGTTGTGGAAGGCTCAGAGCGTTTAATGAAGCGCGCGATTTCCCCCGATCTTTCAGAGTATTATCTTTCTCTCCACAGAGAAAAAGGGGTTGATGTGAGGATTGGATGCGAGATATCCCATTTGGAACAACATCAGCATGGTTTGACTGTGGTGCCAAAAATTGGTCAGTCCATTACCGCTGATATTGTATTAGTTGGCATCGGTGTGGTGCCAAATTCAGAGATAGCCGAGAGCGCTGGATTGGAATGTGCTAACGGTATTCTAGTGAACGAAAAATGCTTGACCAGCGATGCGAACATCGTAGCAGCTGGGGATTGCACTATGCACCAAAATCAGTTTCTGCAAAAAACTATCAGGCTTGAATCTATTCAAAATGCCGTTGATCAGGCTAAGGTTGCCGCATCTAGTATGTTAGGAGGTAATCAGACGTACGATCGAGTGCCGTGGTTTTGGTCTGATCAATACGATGTGACATTACAGATAGCGGGTGTTACTGCCGATTATGATAATCATGTCCGTTTATGTGGGAAAAACGAGAATAGCTTTTCATTCTTTTATTTTAAAGGGGATGAACTGTTAGGGGTAGACTCAATTAACCATCCAGTCATGCATATGGCAGCCCGCAAAATATTGCAAAGAAAAATGGCTGATGAAACCGGTATACTTAAAAGGATGACAGTTGCTGAAATTGCAGCTTTTGCTAAGGCCACGCCAACTGTCTCTTCTTAGTAAGTTATGACAAGAGTCTAGGATTTTTGTGGTTTGAAGTGTGGCATTACTTCCTCAGCAAATAAGGACAGATGCTCTGTCATCTTAGTGACAGAATATCCTGGTGGGACAGTCCAAGTATAATATCTTTGTATTCCAGTGCTTTCTACGTAATCACCAATTAAATCACAGGCATGCTGAGAAGAAACACAGTTTAGTATTCCCAACTCCTTGAGATCGTCCGGTGTTTTTACCACTGGAAATAGAGCTTGGCCGGCTTCACCAAGCCATTTGTTGTAGGTTTCAATCTGATATAGCACGTGTGGGGCGATTTCCGAAAAAGTTTTGTCTGGAGTTTTGCTGGCTACTAGCCAAAAATGCCCCCCCGCGAGTTGGGGCTTCCCGGTCCGGTCAAGTCGATGCCATTCATCACGGAAAATTTTGGCTTGCTCAGTCATTTCTCCTGTACCTATATACCCATCTCCGAGACGAGCGGCCCTTTTAGCCGCAGCAGGTGCGAAACCACCGACCCACAAAGGTGGAGAGGGTTTTTGTACCGGTTTAGGCTCGAGAAAAGCATTTTTTAAAGAGTAATGTTTGCCTTCAAAATTGACGAGCTTCTCTGTCCAAAGCTCTTTTATGACTTGTAGTCCTTCGTTTATCAAGGAGGCTCTGTCAGAAAGGCTGACACCTAACGCTTCAAATTCCTGTGGTCTGTATCCAATACCAACACCTAGTTCAAATCTGCCGTTTGACAGGATATCAATAGTAGCTGTGTCCTCGGCTATCCGCACTGCGTTATGAAGCGGTAGCAAGAGCACTCCTGTTCCGATACGTATTTTTTTGGTTAATACAGCAATAGCTGATGCCAAAGGTAGAATGGACGGAGAGTGACCATCCTCGCAAAGATGGTGCTCGGTAAGCCACACGTCGTCGTACCCCAAATGTTCACACTGTATTATTTGGTTTAAATGGTCTTGGTATAGATCATGATAATCTGTTCGCCACTGTTCGGGGTTTCGAAATGAGTACCAGAGACCAAAGTCTAGATTTTTCGCACTACTCATGACAATTTCCCCTGATTATATCTTTCCTATCTAGATTCTTTACGCTTGGTTACTACTGCATTGGCCAATTTTTCCAATAGAGGCTCAGTTTGGCCCCAAGATAGGCAAGCATCTGTGATGCTTTGTCCGTATTTAAGGCTATCAAGGTTAGAATGGCTTTGCTTTCCTTCTTCTAGATGACTTTCTATCATTACTCCGAAAATCCCGTGGGAGCCTTCCGCTACCTGAGCAGAGATATCCTCAATGACATTTGGTTGGGCTAGGTGGTTTTTTCTGCTATTTCCATGGCTAGCATCTATCATTATTCGGCTAGACAAGTCGGCGCTCTGGAGAAGATGAGCGGTCTGAGTAACAGATTTTTTGTCGTAGTTAGGACCTGAATTGGAACCTCTTAAAATAACGTGACAGTGTTTGTTCCCTTTAGTTTCTACTATTGCAGCCAGCCCATGCTTGGTAATAGATAAGAAGTGGTGACAGTGTTTCGCGGCTCCGATAGCATCAACAGCTACTTGAATATTACCATCTGTCCCATTTTTAAAGCCGATGGGCATAGATGAGCCGGATGCTAACTCGCGATGTATTTGAGATTCGGTTGTACGCGCCCCAATCGCCCCCCAGGATATTAAATCGGCTATAAACTGCGGCGTTACGACATCTAAAAATTCGCTACCAGCTGGAATTCCCTCGTCCGCAAGATCAAGCAAGAGGCGTCTCGATATGCGCAGACCTTTGTTCACATCAAAAGTGTTGTCTAATCCAGGATCGTTAATCAGGCCTTTCCAGCCTATTGTTGTTCGAGGTTTCTCAAAGTAGACCCGCATTATAACCAAAAGCTCATCGCTATAAGAACTGGCTAAAGCCTTTAGACGGGATCCGTACTCTAGAGCTGCTGCTGTGTCATGGATAGAACACGGCCCTACGACTACCATGAGACGATCGTCTGAACCCTCTATTATGGCTTTGGCTTGAGTTCTAGCTCTTGCGACAGTATGAGAGGCAGCTTCTGACGTAGGCAGCTCTTCCATTAGCACGGCTGCAGAGATCAAAGGACTGTAACCGGCGATACTTTGGTCGTCGGTGCTTTCTAACATGTTTCATTCTCCGGTATTTGGTTAGCTCGAGACGGATAATATGGGAACACAGGTCTGATTTCTATCAAACCTTTAGATATATTATATATTAAGTTGCCCAGGCCATAGCGGTTCCAACCTGATAGACCAGAAATGCTCCTCCATAGCCCAGAGAAGTCATATATACCCACGAAATTATAGGCCATGTCCAAGTCTCAGTTTCTTTCCTTATCACTGCGACGGTAGCCATGCATTGGAGGCATAAAGCGTAAAAGACTAATAAGCCCAATACCATAGGTATGGTATAGACTTTAGTACCATTTTCGTGCATCGCATTTTTAATTTTCTCTGAAAGCGGTGTGGCTTTTCCATCCGATGATAAGTCGACGGCATAAATTGTTGCCAGTGCTGCTATGATGACCTCGCGGGCGGGGAACGAAGCTATCACCCCAGCCGTAACTTTCCAATCCCAGCCTAGAGGAGCAAAGAGGGGATGAACAGCTTTGCTCATCTGCCCAAGATAGCTGTGAGATATAGATGGTGGCATCTCCGTTTTTGTCCCATTGCCCATAGGGAAAGAAGCGAGTACCCAGACCAATACTGCGACAGAGAAAATTATAGTCCCGGCTCTTTTTAGGAAGACTACTGCACGCCCGTAAAGTTTAATAGCCACATTGGAGAGTTTAGGAAGTCGGTAGGGAGGCATTTCTAGGAGAAATGTTGATTTTTTCCTTTTCCAAAAGAGGAGACTAACAATTAATGCGGTTATACCACCTCCTACTATCCCTAATAGATAGAGGAATAGTAGTGTCAGACCTTGGAGGTAAATAAAACCCCCAAAAACATGGGTGTTAGGGATGAATGTTCCTATCAACAAGGAATAAACTGGCAGTCGTGCCGAGCAAGTCATAAACGGAGCAGCTAATATTGTTGCAAGACGGTCGTGACGGTCTGCCATAATTCTTGTACCCATTATTCCTGGGACAGCACACGCAAAGCTGGATAGCATAGGGATAAAGGCTTGCCCTGATAATCCCATTCCTCTCATTACCCGATCCATTAGGAAAGCAGCTCGTGATATATAGCCGGTGTCTTCCAATATAATTATGAATATAAATAAAATGAGTATTTGAGGTAGGAAAACGATCACGCTACCGACGCCGGAAATCAAGCCATTACTCACGAAGCTTGAAATCAGCCCATCGCCAAGGTAGTCACTACTAACTTGGGAAAGGGCTGCGACTCCCAGATTTATGAGCTCTATCAACGGAGAGGCCCACGCAAAAACCGCCTGAAATACAGCACCCATGGTTAGAACAAAAATAAGAGAACCGATCAAAGGCTGATTTAAAACCCGATCTAAAACCTCTACAGCTTTATTTTTGTTTGGATCCTGTACTGATTGTACTTTTTTAAGCGCTGCATTTATCCAGCTGTATCTGTCTCTTGCCTCTATGGCGCTGATACTTCTTCCCTTTCCGAGCCCGCTACGTAATTCATCGCGCAACTGGGAGTAGGGTTCCCCAAGTCTGCCAGAGAGCCGCTCGTCGGCAAGTCCATCTTTATCTATGAATGCACGTCGCATCTCTATGGAGCTAACTTGGTGCTTTGCGAAGAGACTTAGTAATTGCTCAATTGCCTTATCAATGTCAGGACAAATCGCCAAATCTCTGTTCGGTGTTGGCTTACGTAAGGTGTTCACGACAGCCGTTTTTAGATCTGCAATTCCATCCCCTGTGGAAGCGCTAACAGGAATCAGAGGAATACCTAGGATTTCTTCTAAGGTAGGATAATTAATTTCGATACCGAGTGCAGGTAAGCTGTCGGTCATGTTTAGAGCAATTACAGCGGGTATTCCTGCCTCTAAAACTTGAGTACATAAAAACAAATTACGGCGAAGGTTAGTGGAATCTATCACTATAATTACGGCGTCAGGTAAAGGTATCTCTGGCACGGCGCCTTGTAGTACGTCCACCGCTACTATTTCATCAGGTGATTGTGCCGTTAGAGAGTAAGTACCAGGCACGTCTATAAGCTCTAGATGGAACTCTTCCAGAGCCAGGCGTCCTTTAGCATATTCTACAGTGACTCCAGGGAAGTTACTGACTTGCTGTCTAAGCCCAGTTAGTCGATTGAAAAGTGTGCTCTTGCCAGTATTAGGGTTTCCAATTGTAGTAACTATTTTTGCATCTAGAGCAGTTTTTTCGGTTCCAAAATCCATATAGCTATCTTAAATAGTGACGATTACTAACTCCGCATCCATTTTCCTCATGGATAGAGAATAACCTGAGACCCTACATTCTATGGGGTCTCCAGACGGGGCTAGCCGCAAAATTTCAATTGCTGAACCTTCGGTGAGGCCCATTTGAAGTAAATTTTCCACGGTTTGGTCTGATTCATGAAAGCCGCTGATTTCCCCAGTCTGTCCTACGTGCATTTTCGCTAGAGTCGTCTTCACCCCCAGCTCAGTAACTTGGCAAAAAGGCTTTTCTGGATTGATTTTGCTGGTGAAACATGTATCAGCGATGCTTCTAATCTGCTAAGCGCCCATTTATCATTGTCGACTCCAATAACACACGGATCTCCAGCTGTTACTAGTTCGAGATTAATTCCAGGCACTATTCCTCTGGCGGCTAGATTAGCAGACACTCGATGGGAATTATCCAATTTCGTTATGACTGCGGATTCTCCCCTGCGTAGCTTGGATAGAGTCATTTTTCACCCTCAATACATCTAATTCTTAACGTACAACTTGATTGTAAGCTAAATAGTAATAATTCGTAACTACATTTGGAGAAAATAGGGGGATCGGCTAGAAGAGCCCAAGGGTAGTGGCCTGTTAGCGGCGAGAGGTCAGTCGGTAGTAAGGAGCGATTTCAGGTGCTAGGTTGTCTAAATGGAGCTGTTTCATTGAATTCCAGTAGGACGGGGTGAAAATTTCGCCATGCGCCTCGACTAGAATGTTTCTTAAATTTGCATTCAATCCTATGAATTTTATAAATTCCTGTGGAAAAATATCAGCCTTATCTACATGAAACCACGGCTTGGATCTTAGGTCGTCTTCAGGGAATTTAGATTCTGGAATGTCTTTGAAAACACAGGAAGTTAAAAGAGAGAGCTCATCATAGTCATAAAAAATAACACGTCCTCTGCGCGAGACGCCAAAGTTTTTGATGAGAAGGTCGCCCGGGAAAATGTTAGTCAAAGCCAAATCTTTAATTGCTTGGCCGTAATCAATAATAGTCTCAGCTATTTTTTTAGAGTCCATGTTTTTTATAAACAAATTGAGAGGGATTAATCGGCGTTCTGAATAAAGATGGCCAATTACTAGATTTTCTCCAGATATGTGTGCAGTGTCGCCGCATTCAGATAGTAGTTCTTCTAGAAGTTGTTTTGAAAACTGCTTGAGAGGAAACTCTATGTTTCTAAATTCTTGCGTGTCTATGAGTCTCCCTGCTCTGTCATGCTTGTATACAAATTGGTATTTCTTTTTAACTTCGTTATGGGTGACAGTTTTAGGATGACCAAAATTGTCTCTTAACACTTTAAACACCAAGTCATAAGAGGGCATAGTAAAGACCAGCATGACTAAACCACGCTCCCCTCGAGCGTGCTCGAATTTATCTTTTTTTCCTGACGCAGCTAAGTGCGTGTAAAGTAATCGGGCCCGTTCCGTTTTCCCTTGGCGTGCGCGACCGAGCATAGTATGTAGCTCGTCTCTTGGTTTTTGTGGAATTAAAGAAGTTATAAAATGTACTGCACTCTCCACCGGTTCCACATCTACCATAAAATAGGATCTGGTAAATCCAAATAAGACGCTGGTTTCATCTATGGTGTTTAATACGGCTTCTGTCTTAATACCAGATTCAGTGTGTTCGAGTGCAATAATGAACGGCTGAAAATTTTCGGAGCCATATATTTTTCCCACAATAAATGCTCGGCTTGACTGATAAAAGATTTCTTTCATCACCTCTATTCTCATCACAGCATTTTGATTTTCTTTGGCCATTGGAATTGCGTTGACGATTTTTTGACAGACAAAATTAACATCGTCGTCTAAGTCAATAAAGGACGCACCAAATTCAAAATCTGAGAATAGGTGGTAGACCATTTCCTTGATTTCGCCCCAATTCAAGTAATATTTCAGCTTTGGTTGATACTTTATGAGTGCGAGAGACGAGACTATTCCCGCCGTATCCGATATGTGTTTCGGATCTTTTCCTTCGCTGTGTAGAACTGTTCGATACACTGAGTTGAAGAATGTTTTAGCAAACTGCCCATGAGGGACGCCTGCTACTCGGTTCCAATAGACAGACTGAATTGAATCCCAATCAGTCATTCCAAGCGGTACATCTTGATGCTTATTTTTGAACCCATTGACAGTGTTTAGAACTGATTTCTCGTAGAGATCTATGCGCTGGCTTAAATCGGCTCTTGCACCTGTCCAGTCACGAGTCTCGAAACGAACTTTTGCTTTTCGCGTTATGGCACGAAAATTATTATCATAATCAACAAAGTTGCCATATATCCACTTGGCCGACGAACGGTAGATGTGGTTGCTTTGCCCGTTCTCCGCTTTTTTCAAGTTGTTATGGCGCGACTACAAATTCTTGATCAATGCACTAGCGAACTCGCTACATTTTACTTCGGTAGCTCCATCCATCATTCGTGCGAAATCGTAGGTTACTATTTTCTGAGTAATTGTTTTATCCATAGCCGTGATAACAAGGTCTGCAGCTTCGCTCCATCCCATATAGCGAAGCATCATTTCACCTGACAAAAGAAGAGAACCGGGGTTGACTTTATCTTGTCCGGCATATTTTGGAGCAGTACCGTGGGTGGCTTCAAAAATCGCATGACCGGTGTCGTAATTAATATTGCCTCCGGGCGCGATACCAATGCCGCCGACTTGTGCAGCTAATGCATCGGACAAATAGTCTCCATTAAGATTCATAGTAGCTATTACATCAAACTCTGCTGGCCGTGTAAGTACTTGTTGCAGGGTTATATCAGCAATTGCATCTTTGACTAGAATTTTCCCAGAAGCTAGCGCTTTCTCTTGTTCATTGTCGGCGGCTTCTTTTCCATGTGACGCGGCAGTTCGATCGTACTGATCCCACGTATAGGTATCTTCTGCAAATTCAGTTTCTGCTAAATGATAGCCCCAGTTTCGGAAAGCGCCTTCTGTGTATTTCATGATATTACCTTTGTGGACAAAGGTTAGGCTTTCTCGTTTGTTGGCTTTAGCATACTTAATCGCAGCCTTGACAAGTCTTTCGGTACCTTCTTGGGATACAGGTTTAATGCCTATTCCAGACGTGTTAGGGAAGCGAATTTTTTTATACAAATCTGGAAAATTACTTTTCATCAGCTCCAGGAACTTTATATTCTCGGGACTCCCGCTTTCGAATTCGATGCCTGCATATATGTCTTCGGTGTTCTCGCGAAAAATAACCATGTTTACTGCTTCAGGGTGTTTCACCGGTGATGGGACACCATCGAACCATCTAACTGGACGCACACAAACATAAAGGTCTAGTATCTGGCGAAGAGCAACGTTGAGAGAGCTGATCCCACCACCGATTGGGGTAGTAAGCGGGCCTTTTATAGCTATTAGAAATTCTCTGCAGGCATCTAAGGTTTTATCTGGCAACCATGAGCCAGTTTCATTATTGGCCTTTTCTCCAGCTAAGACTTCCATCCAATGAATTTTGCGACTTCCGCCGTAGGCTTTCTGAACTGCCGCGTCAAGCACACGACTCGCTGCAGGCCAGACATCAACACCTATCCCATCTCCTTCGATAAAAGGGATAATAGGGTTTTCAGGGACATTAAGGACATTATTTTCTATGGATATTTTCGAACCTTCTGCGGGTACTTTAAAGAAGTCAGACACTATATTTGCTCCATTTTCGAGACGTTACGGGCTGATTGAAGGGTAAGATTTTATTAGAAACGATGTAGTTGTACAATCTATCGTGTAACTAAAAGGATAAATGTCCTATATCAGCCTCCAATAGCCGTTATTGTGAGTCGTTTTATTCCTAAATTAAAAGTTAATGCTTGTGAGTCTTATGTCTAATGCAATTAATAAAAGAGCATTGTCTCTAGTTATAGGCAATGGTTATTTAAGCAGTCATCTTGCCCCCTTGTTGAAGACCGAACTGTCGTACGGCATTAGCCGTCGCTTAAAAAGTCAAAGTTCCACTCCAGCAGTAGGAGGATTCAGAAGTCTTGAGTGCGATATTTTTAATGAAAAAAAGCTGGATAAACTTTCTGCCATCTTGGACAACACCTTGATGGACGTTTACTTCATGCTGCCACCCTCGACATTTTCCTCTAATGAGCCTGCACGGGCCCTAGAACCATTATTCAGCTTGCTGAGCTCTCTTATGGTAAGACGTATTGTGGTCGTTTCTAGTTCATCTGTTTATGGAACACAACGGGAAGGACTGGTTAACCCGGAAAGCGAGGTAGATATTTCTACAGAAAGAGCTGCTCGCGTAGTGCAAATTGAGCAGGCTTGGGTTAGTTTTTTTTCAACAGTCGCTATCGTCCGTTTAGCAGGGCTATATGGTCCAAACAGAGTTGTCGGGAAAGCGAGTGTTCTTGCTGGACAGGTACTTGATGGAAGTGGTGAGAGCTATCTTAATCTTCTGAGGATTGAGGATGCTGCGAATGCCATCCATTCGGTAATGAATCTAAAGGATCTGAGGCTATTGAGTTTGTTTAGCGATGGATGCCCGGTTGAAAGACGGCAGTACTACCAATTTATTGCGAAACAACTTGGAGGATGCAAGCCGCCTAGTTTCAAAAAGTCGTTAACAGGATCGAAAGGTTCTAAACGTTGTGACCCTTCAAGCTCATGGGACGCTATTTCTTGCAAGCCACGATATGGCAACTACGAAGAAGGATTGCTGGATTTATTTACTGGTGAGCAAGCTTGATTTCAGAGGTCTTACACATTACTAAAAGGGACTTAGGTGAGTCATAGTATAGAGAGCGAACAACCGATTATTGTCTGGTTCAGAGATGATTTTCGGCTACGAGATAATCCGGCTTTTGATGCAGCAGTGAAAACTGTTCAAGTAATTGTCCCTGTTTTTATTTTAGAGCCGAAAAATCGCTGGTCATACGGCGAAGCATCTAAGCTTTGGTTAGGTGCAACGCTCCGACAGCTCAGCAGTGACCTAGAAGCACGAGGTAGCTATCTTGTGTGCTTGAAGGGTGAACCCAACACACTTCTGCAGCTTTTAATTGAGAAGACAAATGCGCACTCGATATATTGGAACCGCCGCTACGATCCAATTGGCGTATCGGCAGATAAAGCAATATTTTCGAATTTGAAAAGTAGATGTGATATTAAAAGCTTTAAGGGTCGGCTCCTATCGGAACCCACAACATTGAAAAGTGGGGGAGGAACTCCTTATAAGGTTTTCACGCCTTTCTACAAGATGTGCCTGAATGTAGGCCTCGATATTTCCGTGTCTTCACCGCCTGATCGGATTATGTCGCCCTCATCTTCAGGTTTGGGCGATTCGCTTGAAAGTATTCTCCCGCAAGCACAGTTACAGTGGCAGAAGGCTTTGGTAAAGCAATGGTCTATAGGAGAGCGTTCTGCGCTAAAAAAGTTAGATACATTTATTTCTGGGACTCTTCAGCAATATTCTGAAGGCAGAGATTTCCCGGGACGCGGCCATATCTCGTTTTTGTCTCCTCATCTAAGATTTGGAGAAATCAGTGTCCACCGAGTTTGGTATGAGATTCAGTGTGCGGTAGAATTGGTGCCTCAACTAGCAGCTAGCGCTGAGGCATGGGGTCGGCAGCTTTTCTGGAGAGATTTTGCCTATAGTGTTTTATTTCACTTTCCGTATACTTCTGAAAAGCCTCTTCGCGGCGAGAGTAACGATTACCTTTGGCTAGACGATGAGGATGGTTTCAGGTCGTGGACTCAAGGAAAGACAGGTTTTCCTATAATTGATGCTGGAATGAGAGAGTTGTGGGCTACAGGGTTTATGCACAATCGAGTAAGAATGCTTGCTGCGTCCTTTCTTTGCAAACATTTGGGAGTGCATTGGCTCAAAGGGGCTGAGTGGTTTTGGAATACTTTGGTCGACGCAGATCTTGCAAGTAACACATTCGGATGGCAGTGGTCGGCTGGCTGTGGAGCAGATGCGGCACCTTATTTCCGGATTTTTAATCCTGTAACACAAAGTAAAAAGTTTGACCCTGATGGGCTATATATAAAACGATGGATTCCAGAATTAAGACATTTGACTAGCAAAACGATTCATGAGCCGAGGAATGAAGGTTATATCCAGCCAATAGTGGAACTTTCTGCTGGCCGTTCAGCCGCACTGGCTCGCTATGCTAGATCAAAGCGTTGAAAATACTTTTCTTAGTGCTCCTATTGATTCTTGGTATACCGATAGAGGTATCTTGCAGAGAGATGCGCACTTTGATGGTGGAAAATAAAGCGAAGTTCTATGTTGAGCTAGCAAATGATCAATCGACTAGAGCGCGAGGCTTGATGTTTCGGGAATCGCTGGCTGAGTGTCATGGGATGTGGTTTGACTTCTCCGACACGAAGGTGGTCTCGATGTGGATGAAAAATACCCCGATGTCGCTAGATATTTTTTTTGTTAGTGAAGATTTGATCATCGAGCATATTATCGAGAACGCTCTGCCATTCTCATCGGCGTTGTTAAAATCTGAAATACCGGTCAGGTATGCGCTTGAAGTAACATCAGGAGCTAAGAATTCCTATAATATTGTTGTCGGAGACCGCATCATTATCAGTAAGAATGGCCATGAAGGTACGGCCATGACATACAAATATCCCTATGAACGTTCAGGAAGCGCCATGTGTGCGCGGCTGAAAACTAACTGATAGCTGCTACAGCATTGTTTTCCGAGCACGTTTCGCAAACCAGTCAGGGACTTTTGGATTGCTAACAGCGTCGTAGTCATCATAAGGTTTGATGTCCAGAATAGGAGACTTGTCGTAGGCGTCGAGTTTCTGAACGATAAGTCCGGCGGTAGAGAGTTCTAAGAGTTCAACTACCGCGAGGCCTATCGGGTTCGGGTGATTGCGGCCTCGCATTGCTAGGGCACCAGTTAATGGAAGACTATTGTCACCTCTAGGATAGCTGGAAAGCTGTGTAGGTAAAGTTACCTCATGCATCCAAAATAAAACTATGAGGTGAGAATATTGGTCGATGCCGGATAAGCCCGCTTTAAATTGGTTAAAGATTTCCAGAGTAGAGATTATAGTTTTTCTCTGGGCAGGCACTTCTGCGTTAGGTACAGAAGTGTGACAGAGCCCTATAGGTTGTAACTGAATCATTTCGCTCTGCCTTCTAAATGAAGTTTTAATTCTTCTTGCTTTTCTTAGTAACCAGCAAGTATTTCAGGACAGTATTTTCAAGAAAAATGGGGTCCAACAAGCTAAGAGTAAACAGTACACAATTAACTCAGTTCTGATTATTTTATTAAACCTTGGTTTCTCTGATTCGTTACTATCTGATCTGAAGACAAAGGCCATAGTGATGTCTAAAGGGACGGCGAACACTAGCATCATCACTATTGATGGTGCCAGTACAGATGGAATTAGTCGCCAATCATGCATGTAGGTGATCCCATCAGCAAGAAAGGAGAGTCCGATTAACACCAGACAGAGACTGATGAGAGCTAATCTTAAAACGCCAAAATCGGTAGAATTTTGAGTTATTGTTCTTAGAGCATTCATTCTTTTCCTTCAAAAAATAATAATAGCATTGTTAATCAGTGGGTTAGAGGAGAAAATAATGTTTTATATCTATTTGATGTGTATCTCTTAGTAGCGTATCATTTTAAATGTTTGAAAGGGAGTTAAGTAAAAGAGTAGCCTGGGATGCACACTAGATATTGTGCCTCACCTGACTATAACCTACAACATCTACTATAACCCTTTAAAAAAGGGGGGAGAATATTCAATGTTAGATACTGCAAAAAGATTCCTACGTGAAGTAGTCGAGATTGGGCTGTTGTTGATTGCTGTTGCGGTCATACTTCAAGTTATTTTTGGTGCGGCCCTGCCTTTTCTGGGCGGAGACGTGGTAGGTAACCTATTAGCTATAATAACAACACTTGGAGAAGGTGGACTTGTTGGTTTGATTGCTGTGGGAATAATCATCTATTTGATCAATAAAAATTCTTAGTACCCGACTTGTTCGGTTTAAAGCCTCTGGTTTCCAGAGGCTTTTTTTTTACCTGAAAGTATTTCTGCGAAGAAAGATTTTCGCAATATAGGGGCATCATGAATAAAAAAATTTCTCGGTTTGGTTCTAGATTCTTGGGGGAGAGCGGGACTAAACTGTTGATGGATGATCTCGCTCAAGTCGCTGGGAGTAACAATTTCATTAATCTTGGCGGGGGGAATCCGGCTCGTATTCCCAAAATGGAGTCGGTTTTCAGGTCGGCAATGTGTGAAGTCTTAGCCGACAGGCAGTTCGAGGAGATCATCGGGTCTTATGATAGCCCTCAAGGTAATGAAAGTTTCTTAGAAATTGTCTGTGAATTCTTATCTCGAAACTTAGGTTGGGATTTGACGACCGAAAATATAGCAATTACAACCGGGAGTCAATCTAGCTTCTTTATGCTTTTTAATTTGTTCGGCGGTATGTGTGTGGATGGCGTAGAGCGGGTAATACAGCTGCCTTTGACTCCGGAATACATCGGGTATGGGGATTTGCTAATAAGTCCAGATTGCCTGGTATCAGACCGGGCGAAAATACGCGAAGTAGGTTCAAATTTATTCAAGTACGAAATAGATTTCGATTTGTTTCATGTTCGTTCTAATGCCGGGGCTGTTTGTTTTAGTAGGCCTACAAACCCTACTGGAAATGTGCTGTCGGACGCAGAAGTAAACCAATTGGTTAGCCTAACGGGCCAAGAGGGAACTCCACTTATAATCGACAATGCTTACGGAGCCCCTTTTCCAAACATTGTTTTAGACGAAATCAAAATACCCAGAGCAAATCATGTGATCCATTGTTTTAGTCTATCGAAAATAGGTCTGGCTGGATTACGAACGGGTATTGTAGTGGCGCAGCCTGAAACTATTAAGGCGATCAAAAGTATTAATGCGGCAACATGTTTATCTATCAATGGCGTTGGGGCGGCACTGATCGCTAGGTTAATGGTTTCAAATGAAATTATTAGATTATGTAACGAAGTTGTTCGGCCATTTTATGCGGAGAAATCAATACTTGCGATAGAAATTTTCCGTAAACATTTGTCAGGTATTGACTATAGGGTACATGTCTCTGAGGGGGCCTTTTTCCTCTGGCTTTGGTTTCCTGGCTTACCTATCTCGGATCAGACACTTTACAAAAGACTAAAAGATAGAGGAGTTTTAATTATCCCGGGGAGCTTTTTCTTTCATGAGACAAACTGTTCATGGGAACACCCAAAAGAATGCATTAGAGTATCCTTTGCTCAAAGTGATGAAGCCTTAGAGGCCGGAATTAAAATTGTCAGTGAGGAAGTTAAACGTTGTTGTATCAAATCGACTTAGACGCAGACATACTCCTAGCCAGTGACCCAACAGAACCTGAGGTCGATTAAATAGTAAAATGAGGAATCTTGTCTGACAGTTTCAACTGTAGAGTAGCGCAGTTACCTTACTAGTTACTTTCTCAAACAGCGATGCCTTTCTCTCGACTTCAATTTTGTACACATCCCGACTTTTTACAGCGTCTAAAATGAGGTCATCACTCGTAGACACCTTGTCTATTAGACCAAGTTCCAAGGCAGTGGTTCCGAACCAATGCTCTCCGGTTGCCACTTTTTCCATATCAAGAAGAGGTCTAGACGCCCCGACGAATTGCTTAAATAGTTCGTGCGCCTCATCTATTTCAGATTGAAATTTGTCGCGGGCTACATCAGTGTTGTTTCCAAACATAGTAAGTGTACGTTTAAAATCTCCAGCTGTTATTTGCTCGAAGTCTATATTTTTATCCTTTAGAAAGCGATGAAAGTTCGGGATCTGAGCGACAACTCCTATTGAGCCAATTATAGCGAAAGGAGCTGCGATTAGTTCATCAGCTACACAGGCCATCATGTACCCTCCGCTTGCGGCGATGCTATCGACAGAAATCTTCAACTGTATGTTTTTCTCTTTTATTCGATTTAGTTGCGAAGCGGCAAGTCCGTACCCATGGATAGTGCCGCCTCCGCTTTCTAACACAAGTAGAACCTCATCGTTGGGTTTAGCCACAGAAAGTATCATAGTTATTTCTTCTCTTAACTGACTGACACCACTAGCTTTAATATCTCCCGTGAACGAACAAAGAAACGTCTTTGGCTTGGTTTCTTTTTTAGCATTAATTTTTTCTTGTTTTATCACGGTTTTTCTTTTCTTTTTATAGTCTTTCTCACTTAAGAAAGTGGCATCGAAATGGCGTATCGTTTGGTCTATTTTCTCATTAATATGTCGGATAATGACGGTCGGTTCTTGTCCTTTCCTATTATTTTTACGTCCAGATAAGAGAACAAAAAAAGGAAGAGTCATGACGATGACGACAGTGATGGTTTTCGCGGCGAATAAGGCGTAATTTGACAATAGTTCTAGCATTTTATTCCTCTCGATAGTTGATATTCAGAAGACAACATAAGATGTTGCAAAAGAATTAAATCGTGCTGAAAAACAGCAGGTTGATGATCATCGCTGCAATAGAGGCCTTAAAGATCATGCGAATTCTTTTTTCACTTTTTTCTACTGCGATCTTTGCACCAAGCCACCCACCCATAGCGGCACCAACTGCCAGCATTAAGCCTGCCATCCACGCGATTTCGTGATAGAAGGAAAAAATCATAATAGCAAAGAGAGTATATGGTATGACCATTAGCATTTTATGCATGTTCGTGTGTTTTAAGTTAAGTCCACCTACGCGAGTTAAAACTACCATAATGAGTAGACCTATGCCGATATGGATTACTCCGCCATAGAAACCAATCAGAGCGGTCAAGGAATAAACGACCACTGGATTTTTGAGTCGAGTGTCGTCGACCGACTGCTGCTGCGTTTGATTGGGGCGAGCTTCCATATCCATTGTTACTAAAACAAAAAGCATTACGAACGCCAGTAGACGATTAAACCAGACTCCTTCAATCAAGGTGCCCCAGTAGGCTCCGACTAATCCCCCCGGTAGGAGAGCTAGACCGAGCAAACCGCTTTCTTTAAAGCTGTGTGCTTCAGTTTTGGCAAATCTTGCGGTAGAGGCTACAGACTGGATTAAAACGCCTATTCGATTAGTCCCATTTGCCGAGGCACCATCTAGTCCGACCCACATCAAAGCCGGTATGGATATGAGAGAACCACCACCGGCTATGACGTTAATGAATCCTGCAGCTACTCCGGCCATGATTAAGATGAAAGCCTCAGCTACTAACATACCTTCAATGCAGCCATCAGGGACGTATGCTCATTACAAAATCTACTTTCTGTTACTATAACCAAATATATTTATTGTAGCCTTCTTCATGAGAAGCCTGCAATAAATGCTATACTGATCGTATGGAAATGTTTGTAAAATTTGATTTCGCCGCCAGCCGTTCTCTGCCGCTTTTACCCAAGACCCATCCATGTAGTCGGCTACACGGACACACTTTTAATGTAAGTTTGACGTTGTCGGGTGAGATAGAGGTGGCCACAGGCTTTATGATCGATTTCGGGGACGTTGAGATTGCTATAGAAGCAGTGAAGAAGAAAGTTGATCATTACTACCTAAACGATATCGAGGGCTTGGATAACCCTACCACTGAAATTATAGCGGAGTGGTTATGGACTAAGTTCATTAGCAGTCTTCCTCAGCTAACCAGAATCACCGTGCAAGAGCATCGAGACAGGGGGGTCATTTATTCTGGGAGGTAGGGTCCGCTGAGACCCCAGAGATTAATCCCTACTATAAGTCGATCTGGTTAGTTAGGCATTGGGTGCCAGCCTGCATCAGCCCAAAGCTGGCCGCTGACGGCAGAGTTACGAATTAAAAATGAGATGGCGTCTGCGATTTCTTCTGGTCGAATAAGACGTTTTATTTGTGTCGCCGGTAATATTTCATTGTTGATGTAGTCCTCGCCCAGTGCTCGAACCATAGGGGTATCGGTAAATCCGGGATGCAGCACTGCGCAGCGAATGCCATAGAATATTGCTTCTTTCGTCAGTGTAGAGGCCGCTCCTTCAAGGCCAACTTTTGTTGAGGCGTAGGCAATTTGCCCTTTGTTGCCCTGCGAAGAGACGGAACCGATAAAGATAACAACTCCCTGAGTCCCTTCTATAGGGTCCCATTTTTTCAAACCTTTGCTAAACCTACTCTCTGCAAGCTGAGCCACCATTTCCATAGCCCAATAGGTTGGTGCGATCAAGTTGACTTCAACTACTTGACGGAAATTTTCTATCGGATAAATATTAGCGGTACCTTTCTCTTTATTCAGCCGAACGGCTAAGGCATCTCGAGTTATCCCAGCTGCGGGGACGCAAATATTTACAGGTCCGTGTTGCGTCCGCATGGTCTCAAAAACACGTTTTCGGAATGCAGGGTCGGTGGTGTCTCCTTGAAATCCTGTTGCGACAGTTTTGCCTCTCAATTTATTGATTTCGTGCGCAAGCTCGAGCACAGCGTCAGATAAGTCGACTAATGCGAGTGCCTTGATTTGGTGCTTTTGCAGCTCTATAGCTGCCGCGCGCCCGATTCCGCTAGCTGCACCAGTAATCACACCTACCTTACCTTCAATGTCCATAGAAAACCTTAATTAGAAATATGAGTTGGGGCATTATAAACGCTAGATTGTGCGGTGCAATATTTCAGTTTCATTCGATGTCGATTAAGCATCCCATTTTTCAGAAAAATTGGTTCCACCAGCTTTATATGCAGGGTAGGCGGCAGCTAAAACTGTGATACAGATCGTGGATAGCCCGATTAGACTGAGATCGGTAATTTTTATTAGATGTGGCAAGTGATCTATGAGATAGACTTCTGGATCAATAAGAGAGAAACCTGTTGTTTGTTCTATACGTGAGACAAGCGCTTGTGCATTTTTGACTATTAAGACACCCAGTGGAATGCCAATAAAGCACCCTAGGCAGCCAATTATTAAACCCTGTAGCAGAAATATTTTTACTACAACTGACTTGGTTGCTCCGATAGTCTTTAGCAAGACAATAGATGTGGAGTTTCGTTTAACTAGAATCAACATATTTATCGTCGCACTAGAGCCGGCTATGGCGATTACCATAAGTAGAATTATAAACATTAATTTTTTTTGAGAACTTATAGCGAGAAAGAAATTCTTGTTGTACTGCCTCCAATCTATGGCATGGATATTTTCAAGTACTAATGCGTTGATAGCGGCGCTAACTTTGGGAGCTGTTAAAGGGTCATTGAGTCGTACTTTAGCGCCTGTTATTGAATTGCCAACATTAAATAGATTTTGCGCCGTTGCTAGATTGGTGATCACTAATCTATGGTCGTACTGTGACATGCCTGTGCTGAATATGCCTGCCACTTTTAGCAATTGGTACTTGGGACCGGAGAAGTTACCTTCATTATTCCAGCGAGGTGTAATTAAAGTAACAAGTTGGTTTGTAGCTACACTAAGTTTTTCTGCAAGTTTTTCGCCTATCACTATAGCTGGAATTGAGCTTTCTGGGAGTAAGGTATCAGTAAGGGCAATATGATTTCCGATATTAGTGACTCTCTCCTCGCTCTCAGGAATGACGCCTTCTACAGAGACCGAGATTATAACGTCGCGACTGCTAATCATCCCTCCAGAGCGCACGTACGGGCTAAATCCAGCTATTTCATATTTAGATAGGACTTTACCTAATGCGCTTTTCCAGTCGGTTGAGCTATTCCGGTTAAAAACTAGATTAATATGGCCACTCATTCCTAACACTTGATCCCGTACCTCTCTTTCGAAGCCATTCATTGTGGAGAGAGTGACGACTAACGCAACCACGCCTATAGCCACGCCAACTAATGATACTAAGAGTCCAATTGAGCGTGTCACCGCCTGGGATGGCCGAAGCAATCTTATAGCAATAAATAAAGCGACTTTGTTGGTAACAAACATTTTATTTTGTGCGGGCGCAGAGAAGTGCTTTCATATAGCTAGCCGTCGCATACTGCGTGTTGCTCTAATTGACTCAGTGACACCTCTTCCAAGACTGACTCGTGAGTTGCTCGGACATGTACTTTTGCAATGATGCCGGCATCTTTGGCTTCTATCCATCGCGAAAGACAAACGCACCAACGATCATCTGGAAGTAATCCTGGGAAACCTATGGCTAGCTGAGGAGTTATCAGATCGTTGCCTCTTTCTCGGGAAAAGAGGAGAAACTCTTCTGTCATTTCGACACATATTGTGTGCTTTCCTACATCATCTGAACAGGTATTGCAGGTACCGTCTCTATCAAACCCAGTCAGTGGGTCCAATGAGCAAGATTCTAAAGGTTTTTTATAAATATTGAGCATGAAAATCCTCGATTTCGTAGTGTTACGCGTTAGACTGATATAGTCGAATAGATTATGTGATAACTACCAGCGTAATGTTAGACTTTATTTCAAATTGAATGGAGTTTTTTTATATTAAGTTCTCGAGCTATCTAGAGGGCGCATATGTGTTAGGAGCAAAATGGATGTTAAATGAATATGTTACGCCCGAGGGATTTCCCGCTGGGAAAAAGAAAGGGTTAAGTCTAAGCGGTGTTCATCAAGTTCTCGGTACCTCAATCTTGGCGCCGTACCCTGAGAATCTAGAAATATTAGTAGTTGGAATGGGGTGTTTTTGGGGAATAGAGAGAAAATTCTGGTCCCAAAATGGTATTTTCACCACCGCTGTAGGCTACGCAGGCGGCATGACTGAAAACCCCTCCTACGAAGATGTTTGCAGCGGAGCGACTGGTCACTCTGAGGTTGTCCTAGTTGTTTTTTCGCCTAAGCAATGCTCATATGAGAGCTTGTTGAGAATTTTTTGGGAAGAGCATGATCCCACCCAAGGCATGCGACAGGGAAATGATCAGGGCTCGCAATATCGCTCTGCGATCTATTGCAATTCGGTTGAGCAATTGGATTTAGCTATGAAATCAGCTAGCTCTTACCAAGATGCTCTTCATTTAGGCGGACTATCTGAAATTACTACTGAGATAAGAATCGAGAAAACTTTTTATTTCGCAGAAGAATATCATCAACAGTATTTGCACAAAAATCCAAATGGTTACTGCGCTATGCGAGGAACAGGAATCCCTCACCCCCAATTTATAGCAGCAGACTAAACTGCGGAGAAATGATAGAAGTATGATTCAAAAATGGGATCCAAGTTCTTATTCGAAAAATGCAGCTTTTGTCTCAATATACGGGGAGGAACTGATAACGTTATTAGCTCCTATAGCTGGCGATAAAGTGATGGACTTGGGCTGTGGTGATGGTTTTTTGGCGGAGAAAATCGCTGAAATGGGATGCGACGTCACGGGGGTAGACGCAAGTGAAGCTCAGGTTGGTGCAGCAGAAAAAAGAGGTATTAAGGCTGTTGTGAGCAACGGAGAATCCTTAGGTTTTTTGGATGAATTTGATAGTGTATTAAGTAATGCAGCTTTGCATTGGATGCGGCGGCCAGAAGAAGTAATCGCTAACGTCTGGCAGAACCTAAAGCCAGGTGGTGTTTTCGTTGGTGAAATGGGCGCGAAAGGAAACGTTTCCGCTGTTGTGGAGACTTTATCTGCTCTTTTGGAGAGGAGGGGGCATAATTCTGAACTCTACAATCCTTGGTACTTTCCAACAGAAGAGGAGTACAGCGAATTACTCGTGGCTCAAGGGTTCAATATTAATACTACTTCTACGTTCTCAAGACCCACTAAAATTAAAAGCGACTTACTGTCATGGCTTCGCATTTTCGCGCAGAGTTTTGTCACTCCGATCGAAGAAGAACGAGATTCTTTTTATAAAGAAGCAGAGACGGCACTTCGACCTTACTTATATTCTGAAAAAAACGGTTGGATAGTGGATTATGTTAGATTACGGTTCAAAGTGTACCGTCCAAGTCGTTAAGGAGAATTTTCGTGGCACACCTAAATTATGAAAAGAAGACTGTAAATGGCGGTTTAGTCGTCTTTGCTCGGTTTGAAGGAACTACAGAGCTCAATTTAATAGATCAAAAAATCGCAGAGGAATGCAAACAAACATTTGAAGAAATTTTAGCTCTTGAAGGCCTCAGGTGTGTTTTTCTTTCTGGGGCTTCGGGGAAGTCGTTCATTGGTGGAGCAGATTTGAAATCTCTGCAGTTCTTAACTGCTGCATCAGCTAATGGGTTTATAAAATCGATCCATGAGTTTTGCCATGTGATCCGAACGGCGAAAGTACCAGTGATAGCTGTAATGTCAGGGTATTGCTTGGGGGCTGGTTTGGAGATTGCGGTTTCCTGCGACTTTAGAATAGCTGACGATAGCATTCGTTGCGGTATGCCTGAAGTTAGAGTCGGAGTCCCATCAGTGGTGGAGGCAGCTCTATTGCCCGGTATTGTAGGATGGGGAAAAGCGCGAGAATTGATGTTACGTGGAAATATCATATTGGCAGAGGAAGCTTTAGCTATAGGATTGGTCGAACATGTGGTGAGTGGAAGAGAACGGGCTGTTTTGATTGACTTGGTGGCCTCAGATATATTGCAATGTGGTCCGGAAGCGATAGCAAGCCAGAAAACGTTATTCCTGAAATGGGAGAACGAAGCGATTGATGATGCGATTGACACGGGAGTTGATTCTTTTGTCGCGGCATATAAGACAACTGAGCCAAAAGAAATGATTCGCAAGTTTTTTGATAGATAAAGGATTAGGCTCTGCTATTGGGCTAGAGAAATCTTACTCGTGAGCCTGAGCCCAATCACTAAGGATAGCTGTAGCTTCGTTTAACAAGACATCAAACTCCTCTGAATACTTTTCGATTTCGTCTTTGGACTCCTCTGACGCATCCTCCGCTGTTGATTGGAAATCAGTGGTTAACGGCTCTCTACCTTGAAAGACTCGAATTTTGTTTTCGAGCAAACGTCGGTTAAGACGATTTTCAGAATAACGTTTCTTTCGAATTGACTCCACGAGTGACAATTTTTTCTCGTTTCGAGTCTGCTCAATAAGTTCTTCAATACCCAGTAAACTTTGAAACGCATCGTTAGTTTTCACCCTTTGACTGTGAAGGTCAGACATTTTCTTTAACCTCAAGTCATTCTGTTGCATTGGTAAGTATGTGGCAGGTTTAATAGCTTCCCACGCTAAGGCATTATCCAGTGACCGCTCGCCGTGCTTCGCCGATGAAAAAGGAACAGGAAATGTCACATCTGGGATTACTCCTCGGTGCTGAGTGCTCTCTCCGTTAACTCTAAAAAACTTTGCTATAGTTGTTTTGAGTTCTCCAAGTTTCCCTTTCATAGATTTATCGAAACCATTTAAATCTACCAGATTTTGAACAGTTCCTTTTCCAAAAGTAGCTTCGCCTATTACGATTGCTCGATTGTAATCTTGCATTGCTCCGGCAAAAATTTCAGATGCAGAAGCACTATTTCTGTCAACCAAGACCCCTAAAGGTCCTTTGAAAACAAAACCTTGCTTGTCATCTTTTTCGGTACTTATACGGCCGCGAGAATCTTTGACTTGAACTACTGGCCCGTAATCTATGAACAACCCAGTTAACTCTTTAGCTTCCGAAAGTGAACCTCCACCATTAGATCTCAGGTCTATCAGAATTCCTTCCACTTCTTCCTTAACGAGCTCTGTTATTAATTTTTGTACATCTTTGGTAGTGCTCTTATAGTTTTTCACACCTCTGCTACGCGCATCAAAATCCAAATAGAAAGTAGGAATCATAATGACACCTATTTTAGAGGTTATGCCCTCATTAGTAACATTTAATATCGACTTCTTTGCTGCCTGATCTTCTAATTTTATGGTATCTCGAGTTATAGCAACGACATCAGTTGGAGCGCCCACAGAGCTACCTTTACGCAATACTTCAAGCCGCACCATTGACTTCTTAGGGCCCCTTATTAGATCGACGACATCATCAAGGCGCCAACCTACAACATCTACAAGCGGTCCACTTTCACCTTGTCCGATTCCAACAATGCGATCGGAAGGGAACAATGCTTCGGTTAAGTCTGCTGGTCCTCCAGCAACAATTTCTTTGATTAAAGTAAGCTCGTTTTCACTTTGGAGGACTGCACCAATCCCTTCAAGAGACAAACTCATTCGTATTCTAAAGTTTTCAGATTGTCTAGGCGAAAAATATGTGCTGTGAGGATCGATGCTTGTAGTGAAGGAATTGATGATAGTTTGAAAAACATCGTCACTATTCAGTTGCTTTGCCCTGCGTAGCGCGCCTCTGTAACGAGTTTCCAACTTAGACTTGATCTCATTCGAATCTTTACCCGCAAGCCGCAAAGAAAGAACGTCATTTTTGACTTTCTTTCTCCATATATTATTTAGTTGCGTAACGTCTGTAGCCCAATTTTCTTTTGATCTATCGATAACAAGGGATTCATTTTTTTTGAAGTCGAAAGTGTTCTCAAGTTGACTTAAACTAAATGAAATCCTACTTTCTAGACGTTTCCTAAATGTTTTGAAAATATTGAACATGGGGCCTAAAGCTGGCTTCTTCAAATAGTCGTCGACTAAATGTTTGTGAAGGCTAAAACTATCAATATCCGTTTTCAGAAAATGGCTCCTTTGTGGATCCAACATTTTGATGTACTGGTCTAAAATTTTCTCTGATAGCTCGTCATTTAGCGGGGTTTTTTCATAATGATAATTGCCGAGAACATACGTTACTATTGTCGATGCTCGCCCGTGCTCTAGAGAAGCTTTTAGTAATTCCGCTGGTATTATTGGCGCTTCGGCTAAGGTAGTCCTGGAGCAGCTCAAAAATACAAATGAGAGGAGTCCTACGACTAATATTTTTTTCATTGGTATAAAATGCTCTCTATAACAAACCGTTCTGGCTTACGCGCACTAGTTTATCTTATTAACACTAGCTTAGGTTAGAATCAGCTGAATTAAATTTCTTAAATTAGCCATAAAAAAATAGTTTTTAAAAGAGTCTCAACACAAAATGTCTTACAAATTCATTGACCGACAGCAAGACTTAGATACTTGGACCGATATAATTTCTGATATTAAGGTCATAGGTCTTGATACAGAGTTTCTTTGGGAACGGACTTATTTTCCAAAACTCTGTCTGATCCAAATAGCCGCTGGTGATTCCATAGTATGTATCGATACTTTAGCTTTAGAAGATCTCTCGGGTGTAAACAAAATAATGAACGTTTCTACCGTCCAAAAAATTTTTCATGCAGCTAAACAAGACATAGAAGTGCTTCATGCCGCAGGCATAGAGGCACGCGAGCAGTTATTTGACACGCAGGTAGCAGCCGGATTGCTGGGTATGGCTGAGCAAATCGGCTATGGAGACTTAGTGGAGACTCTTATAGGCATTCGCTTAGAAAAATCTCAGACTAGGACAGATTGGACGTCTCGACCGCTTAACGTTCGTCAGTTGGATTATGCCGCGAACGATGTGAAGTATCTTGCAGAAATGACTGAAATCATGTCGGAGAAATTGCTGTCGCTAGGCAGATTAGATTGGTGTTTTGAGGATTGTCGCAGATTGCAACAGGCTCATCAGTTACTCTTAGCTCCCTGGGAAAGAATTTCGGGTATCGGGAAGCTAGAGACAGCAAGCTTCGAATTAGGCGCGAATATAGCTGTTTGGCGAGATGAAAAAGCGAAAGCAATGGATTTGCCCAGGGGTTGGATTTTGTCTGATAAGCAGATTCTATCTATCGCTATAGAAAAACCTAAGACCTTAAAAGAGTTATCGTTTATCTTGAAAGACAAACCGAACACACTTCGCAAGTTCAGCGAAAATCTATTGGGATTTGTAAATAGTGATGACTTAAGAGGCACTCTCGGTGTGAATAGGAAAGAACCGCTATCAATTTCTCAGCGAAAGCGAGCTAAAGAAATCAAGAAAAGCATAGCCGCAATAGCTAACGACCTTGATTTAGGTTCGAGCTTACTCTGCACGTCTAAAGAGGTAGAAGCGTGTTTACGCGGAGATGTTCCTGAAAGAGTTTCCACTGGGTGGCGGAAGAATATTTTATATAATGTTATAGGTTCGATCTAAAGCCTTCTATCACTAGCACTATTTTAACGGTCTACTCGAGGGACTGGCGATATACCGGTGGACAATTTTTGCGGCTTTTCAAGCTTGCTTCACACCAGTCGAGTATTTTTTTCTCTGTAGATTTCTTGTAACTTACTTGTCCGTTATCACTATTAAACTGACTAGAAAATAAAGGTTCTTCCGGATAAAGATTTTTGATAGTCTTGAAGAAGCGCTTAGGCAGCCTAAATGCTCCTATTGTTATTGAATGCAGCGTTTCAAAATCAAGCTTTTCAGTTATTTGTTCGAATAAAAATTTATATTCTGCTCTAAAATTCTCAACAAACACTATCGGGTCGAGCCTCAGCGCAACAGGCCATCCAGCTAATTGTAATTTTTTGGCGGCGGAAAGTCGTGCAGCAAGAGAGGGCGTTTGGTGCTCCAGAGATTTAATGACTGCAGAAGGACTTAAGCTAAAAGCGCAAATCACATTGTCACGGGGTTTCATTTCCAATAGCTTGCGGACCTGAGTGCTTTTAGTTCTCAATTCTAAAAATGCATTATCTATCAATGAGACTGCTTCTATGAAAGATCTCGAAAACCCAGTGATTGGATCTAGAGCTAAGCTATCGCAGTCATAACCTGAATAAAACCATATAGGTTCTCTGGTTTTGACGGCCAACGCTCTAATATCTTCTATAAAATCTTCGTAATTGACAAAAATAACGTTATGGGCTGACCGAAACATTCCTTGCAAGAAACAGTATCGACAATCGTAGATGCAATTAAGCATGTGTGAGAAGTAGTAATTATGGGTCGTGTTTAAGCCGTATTCTGGCGGCGCAGGCATAATTCTTTTGTTATGCTTTTCCGCTAGTATCAAACAAGGATCTTTTTTCTGAATACGAAAATCCTGTTGATGGCGGTTGAATATTTCGCCGTAGTGTTCGCATGTTATAACCGTTGACTTAGGGAATCGGGACAATATTTTCAGTGTCCGCGGATGTTTTTTTATACTTTTTTCAACATAGATAAAGCTAAACATGTTCAGAACTTCGGCAGCAGTTTTTGCAGACGACGATTTAAATTCTCTATTACGTCCTTTGCAGTCGCGCAGTTATCCAATTCCATGTCCTGCCATAAAGTTTCTTTATCGAGCGCTCTAAAACGGCGAATACCCTCTCTAAGCTGACTTTTTTGTGTCTGGGTGAAATGCCATTTTTCGAATAATTCAGAACCAAGCTCTAGTTTGCCATTCCTAGCATCTTGTACCTTTATTTCTGCTTTTTTAATTAGAGCTTCCAAGGTCGGGATATGCATTTTTACAAGCCCGGCGACAAGATTTTTAGTGATGTTCTTTGCATCGGATAGTTTATTATCAGAAATAACCTTGAAAACGAATAGACATTCGCTTTTTATATGTAAACTTGAACCCGCTGACATAAACCCTGCCGCTTCCATATCACAAAGAGTATCGTCGACATAATCACCAACAACGGCTTCATAAGTTGTTAAAGACTTTACCAGAGTATTAGGGAGCTTGATTAAATTTGGATACCAAGTCTGTTGACTGCTTTTATTTATGACTTTAGATACTGATACCGCAGTCCCGATTGTATGATCTTTGTGTCCAGCGATGCCGAAATTTATCCATATATGGTTGGGCAGAGCTGAGAAAAAAGCCGCGGTATGAGCCAGTGCCGTCGCGCTGGGGCATTTGCCAATACCGGTGATAACTATTTTTAACTGCTCATTTGCGTAGATAGGAAATGGATGCTGTCGCGCACTTTTTAGTTTGTAATGATCTATTAGCGGTTGAGCCTCCGCTTTCAGTGCCACTAAAAGAGTTGTAGTGCCAGTAAGTTCCATTCTATTTTTTCGATCCTTTTTATAAGGTCTTTGTTCCCGCGCTTTTTTGCTCCATTTAGAACAAGGTCAAGTTTCTTACACAAGACTTCTTTGACTTGTTGACGTTGACCGGATGTAAGAGGTTCTTCTATGATTATTTTATAGAGCGATTGTATCCTATATTGGTCCAGTATTGGGATAGACTCGGATAATTGGTCGGCGTGGCCTCCATGTTTCTGTACCAAAGACTTATCGATAAAACCAACTCTTTCCTGAGCAGTTATTCTCAACCATAAATCGTAATCCTCACAAGCTGG
Organism: uncultured Gammaproteobacteria bacterium; assembly: GCA_938082545.1. Lineage (GTDB taxonomy): Bacteria > Pseudomonadota > Gammaproteobacteria > UBA4457. The sequence continues at coordinate 10,566 of CALKCL010000004.1, read as the reverse complement.
CAGTAATTCGTCAAACCCGCCGTGACGATCTAACAGAGTTTTTTTTATGAAAGCTGAAGATGGGGATATCATGCATCTTAATAAGCTGACGCTGAAGAGCTGGCCTCCTGATTTTTTATGATATTTTTTTTGGTTGACGTGTTTCCCATTTCGGAACCAGGTTTCATCGCAATGAATCAGAGCGACAGTAGGTTCTCGTTTGGCCATATCTGCCTGCTCTTCTAGCTTTCTTGGCAACCATTCATCATCTGAATCTAGGAAAGCGATCCAGTTACCTTGGGCAATTTTTACACCTACGTTTCGAGCGACGCTCACACCTTGCCTGTCCTGCTTTACATAGTTTACTTGCGGGTACTTTCGTGAAATCATTTCCCGCGTAGAGTCTTGCGATCCATCATCTACGACTATGATTTCGGCAGGGGCTTGTGTTTGCTTATAGATAGAAGAAATTGCCCGTTCTAGCATTTTCACTCTGTTGTAAGTAGGTATCACAACGCTAATCATCTGCACAGTCTTGCCTTGTTAAACTTGTCTTGGGTTTTGAACAAAACCAAAGTGTTTTGGCACCAGTGCTTTAGCGATCGGTTTTATTTTATAATTTTTCCCTCGATAGCTTAATTCTGTGGGGATGTCATTTACAGCTTCGATCAGGTCAGATGCCGCACTTAGATCTCTGTCATCAACGACTCCTACTCCTAAGGAGGTGGACAGTAATAAATTCCCATACTCGTCTAAAAAAAAATCAAGTAATACGGGCATCTTAGCTTCGTTATGTATGTAAAAACCAGAATGGCTTGAGAACCCATAAAGTCTGGGCGTATATTCTAAAGAGACAAATACTCGTTGGGGACCATTCTGTACGAACCACCGACCAAGCTCATCGAAGTTGTAGTTTCGCTGGAGAAATCGCTGTGTTTTCACATGGTGTATTTTCTCGCCCTTTATACTCCATTCAGCTCGTCTGTTGAGGTTTAGCCAGCCAAAACACTCTGGGACTTCAGGCCATTTCGCCATTGCTTTTTGGACGCTTTTATCGATGATTATTTTTTCTGGAGGGATGTCTATCATAAAATATCAAGCCAGTGTTCGGATTATTTTTAGTACAGCTCGCGTGAGAATTTCTAATTGATCATCTCTGATGATATAAGGTGGCATAAGGTAGATCAGTTTTCCAAATGGCCTAACCCAGACACCATGGGATACAAATTCCCGGGATATTTTGGGTAAATCGACTGGTGAGAACATCTCGATAACTCCGATTGCTCCGAGGACTCGGACGTTTTTTACTGTCGCAAGCTCGGACGCTGGCTGTAAAGCGGTTTTGAGAAATTTTTCAATTCTGAAGACATTATTTTGCCAATCGGATGTGATTAACACGTCAAGGCTTGCATTTGCACATGCACACGCCAGAGGGTTAGCCATAAAGGTAGGGCCGTGCATGAAAACACCCGGGTGTCCGTCCGCTATAGTGTCCGCAACCTCTTGATTACAAAGTGTGGCGGCCAAGCTCATATAACCACCAGTGAGGCTTTTGCCCACACACATGATATCTGGACTGGCACCAGCATATTCAGAAGCGAACATTTTACCTGTTCTGCCAAATCCAGTTGCTATTTCATCAACGATAAGTAACAAATTGTTTTCGGTGCAGAAGTGCCTGACTGCCTTTAAATAATCGGAATGGTAGAAATTCATCCCACCGGCTCCTTGTACAATTGGCTCCAGAATCACTGCACATATCTCGTGTAAATGCTGTTCTGCAATTCGAGTGAAACCATCGAACTCTGAAGGATCCCAGTCTTCGTTAGGGTCGCTTACAGGTTTAGGTGCAAAAAATTGTTTGGCCAGTGCGTTGCTGTACAATCCGTGCATACCGGTTACTGGATCGCATACGCTCATAGCACCGAAAGTATCTCCGTGATATCCACCTTCTAGAGTAAGAAATTTATTTTTACTCGGCTGGCCCTTTGATGCAGCCCATTGAATAGCCATTTTCATGGCCACTTCGACTGAAACAGAGCCTGAATCGCTAAAAAAGACATGTTGTAGTGCGGGGCTAGACAGGTCGATCAGTTTTTTTGCGAGCGTTACTGCGGGTTTGTGAGTGAGGCCTCCAAACATGATATGGGCCATATCCTCCAGTTGTTCGTGAATTGCTGCGTTGAGTACAGGATGGTTATATCCATGAATTGCGGACCACCAAGAAGACATCCCGTCTACTAAATTCTGTCCGTTTTCTAGAGTAATAGTACAACCGGATGCACTTTTCACGGGAAATACTGGGTGCGAATTTACAGGTGCTGTATATGGGTGCCAGACATGGTCGTGATCATACTGAATCCAATCAAAAGGCGCGCGGTTCATGACGTTGCTTTTGTCCAATAGAGATTGAAAGGCGGAGAAAAGACCTCAATACTATCGGCATCAATTGCTACGTTTGGGAAAACTAAAGGCCTATTTTCTCTTCTATAAGTTACGAGTTCTGTATTGATAGGTAAATTATAGAATAAGGGGCCATTTTTTGAAGCGAAATCGTTGAATTGGCCCAATGCTTCTGCTTGTTCGAATATTTGAAGATATGCCGATATGGCGCAAGGACTATTGTATATTCCAGCGCAACCGCATGAAGACTCTTTTTTATCTTTTGTGTGCGGTGCGGAGTCAGTTCCGAGGAAAAAATGCTGGTCTCCTGAGCATGCTGCTCGAACAAGTGTCCGTCTATGTTCTTCTCTTTTAGCTATTGGTAGGCAGTACATGTGAGGCCTAATTCCGCCTTGAAACATTGCGTTTCTGTTGATAGACAGGTGGTGAGGTGTAATGGTTGCGGCTAAGTAGCTAGGATTTTCATTTTCTATGTACTCGACAGCCTGTTTAGTAGTGATATGTTCAAACACAATTTTTAACTTCTTATGTCGAGCCCTTAGAGGAATTAATATTTTTTGAATAAAAAGATTTTCCCTATCAAAAACATCAACATTGTCGTCTACTACTTCGCCGTGCACTAACAAGGGACAACCAAGTTCGCTTAGAACATCGAAAACATCATCAAGATAGCTAATATTTGTGACGCCATTATCAGAGTTGGTGGTCGCACCGGCAGGGTATAGCTTTGCCGCGGTATAGGCCCCAGATTTCAAGCCTTCTCTGAGATCATCGGGATCCGTTGTATCAGTTAGATAGCAGGTCATTAGAGGTGAAAATTTTGATTTATCAGGAAGTTGATTTAATATTTCAGCACGATAAGCTGCAGCCATTGATCTTGTTGTTATCGGTACAGCAAGATTGGGCATAATAATTGCCCTGCCAAAATCACGTGACGTGTCAGCGATTACTGCTGCCAACACATCTCCATCTCTAACATGAAGGTGCCAATCATCTGGCCGATTGAAAGTAATAACGTTTTCATTTTTCATAGGTGGAATTTAACACGACTGTTCCCTTTTTGAGGAATTATTTAATTTTTTGGTCTCGTTTCCAATGATTGCTACTATAGGCACGGTAACCTTAACTTTTAGACCATGTAAATTAAGAAATAAATGTATGAATAGACACAGGAGTTAAAAGAATGCTGGGTCAAATGATGGATACGCCTTTGTTGATAAAAAATCTCGCATCCCATGCCGAGAGAAATCATGGGTTCCAAGAAATAGTGTCCGTTGCAGTGGATAATGATCGACACAGATACACTTTCAATGAGGCGTTATCTCGATCCCGGAAAGTCAGCAACCTACTTGATCGGCTAAATTGTGCCTCTGATGCTCGAATAGCGACACTAGCTTGGAATGACTACCGACATGTCGAATTATACTATGGGGTGTCCTGCAGCGGTCGAGTTTTACACACCATAAATCCTAGGTTGTTTCCTGAACAGCTGATTTATATTCTTAACCACGCGGAGGATGAATTCGTTTTCTTCGATGTAGCGTTCACTAAGTTGCTGGAATCAATAGTTAGCGATTGCCCTTCTGTCAAAGGTTATGTAGCTCTAGCTCCGCGCAGCTGCATGCCTGACAGCAGCCTTCCTAATCTTATGTGTTATGAAGACTTGCTAGCAAAAGAATCCTCGGATTACGATTGGCCAGATTTAGATGAGAACACCGCGAGTGGCCTTTGCTACACGTCAGGGACTACTGGTAACCCCAAGGGAGTCCTCTATAGCCATCGCAGCACAGTCTTACACACTTATGGCATGTGTATGCCTGATGCGGCTAGCCTTTCGGCTCAAGATGTAATTTTACCTGTGGTTCCTATGTTCCATGTCAATGCTTGGGGCTATCCCTATGCTGGCATGATGGTAGGGGCAAAAATTGTGCTTCCTGGTCCCAAGTTAGGTGATGCGGAGACACTAGTTAGTTTGATAAACGAAGAGGGTGCCACCATAGCTGGGGGTGTCCCTACTGTTTGGCTGCCATTGCTGGAATATCTCAAAAACACCAGAAAAGAAATAAAGACACTTACCCGCACGGTTATTGGAGGTTCTGCCTGTCCGTTATCCATGATGGAAGATTTTCGAGACAACTACGGAGTCAGGGTTTTGCATGGTTGGGGAATGACAGAAATGAGCCCCGTGGGCGTTGTTAACACGCCGAATGCGAGAACTAGTCAGCTAACAGGCGATGAATTGAAAGCACATATTGTCAAACAGGGGAGGGCCCTGCCGGGGGTCGAGATAAAAATTACTGATGACGATAACCAGTCGCTGCCGTGGGATGGTATCAAGTTTGGCGCTTTAAAAGTTCGTGGCCCGTGGGTTTGCTCCGGCTACTACAGAGTGGAAAATTCTGATGCTCATCAGTCAGACGGTTGGTTTGATACTGGCGACGTCGCAACCATAGATATTAACGGCTGCGTGAAGATTACAGATCGGACCAAAGACGTCATAAAATCAGGCGGAGAATGGATCAGCTCTATAGAGCTCGAAAATGTCGGAATGTCTTACCCTGGTGTGAGGGAATGCGCAGTTGTTGGTATGGCACACACTAAATGGCAAGAGCGTCCATTACTTGTTGTTGTCGCTAAAAATCCTTCTGAAGACTTTTCCGTAGCAGAATTTTTGTCTTTCTTTGAAGGCAAAGTTGCCAAGTGGTGGATACCTAACGATGCAATTTTTGTTTCTGAGCTGCCGCACACAGCGACTGGAAAAGTTAGCAAGCTTCTGTTGCGCGAGTCTTTAGAGGGTTATAAATTTCCCGACGACAAATAAAATAATGGGTCGGCCAACAAGAGAGCGAAGTTAAATTTTTCTGGCATTTTATGTTTTAATGGAAGGCTGTTGAGAAATAAATATATAAAAACACGACGCATCAAATGTTTGAATGACATTACTTGGAGAGAATTATATGAGTGAATCTATTGTTATAGCAGGGCTTGCGCGAACCCCCATGGGTGGGATGCAAGGCGACCTCTCAAGCGTTTCTGCGCCTGTTCTAGGTGAGACAGCCATCCGTGGTGCACTAAAGCGCGCTGGAATCGCGCCAGAGGCGGTAGAAGAAACTATCATGGGTTGTGTGTTGCCTGGCGGCTTAGGACAAGCACCAGCCAGACAAGCGTCTATGGGTGCTGGTATTCCTGACTCAACGCCTTGCACAACGGTTAATAAGATGTGTGGCTCAGGTATGAAGACAATCATGATGGCACACGATGCTATTAAGGCAGGGTCAGCAGACGTCATCGTTGCTGGGGGCATGGAGAGCATGACTAACGCGCCGCACATGCTGCCTAAGTTACGAAGCGGAATGAGACTAGGACATGGAGAAGTTTTGGACCATATGTTGGTCGACGGCTTAGAGTGCGCTTTTGAGAAAGGGCGTTTGATGGGTAATTTTGCAGAAGATTGCGCAACGAAATATGAGTTTACTAGAGAAGCTCAAGATGCTTATGCGATTGAATCATTGAAAAGAGCTCAGAATGCTATAACTAAAGGACTATTTAAGCCTGAAATTGAGGCGGTTAAATACCAGACTCGAAAAGGTGAGATCACTGTCGATACCGATGAGCAGCCTGCAAAAGCGCAATTGGATAAAATACCCAGCTTGCGTCCTGCATTCGCAAAAGACGGCACCGTGACCGCTGCAAATTCTAGCTCGATCTCAGACGGAGCTGCGGCTGTGGTTTTATGCTCAGAATCTAAAGCTAAAGAACTTGGGGTTAATGCTGTCGCGCGTATCTTAGCCCACACTTCTCATGCTCAGGCACCAGGCTGGTTTACCACAGCGCCCGTATATGCCATTGATAAATTGTTGGCAAAAGTAGGTTGGTCTGTTGAGGACGTTGATTTATTCGAGGTTAACGAAGCTTTCGCGGTTGTGGCAATGGCTGCTATGGAAGAGATAGGGATCCCTCACAATAAGCTGAACGTTAGAGGAGGCGCGTGCGCGCTTGGTCACCCTGTGGGTGCATCAGGTGCTCGTATTTTGGTGACGCTAGCGCAAGCACTTATTGATTCAGGGGGCACAAAAGGTGTCGCAAGTTTATGCATAGGTGGTGGCGAGGCAACAGCTATGGCAATTGAGCTGGTCTAACTTTTTTAACAGAGAGTTTAGGTCGAAATTTATCTTTAGACTTAAATTCTCAGAAAAAGTTAATATTTTCTGTGTCTGTAAAACGCTGCTCTTGGGCCGATCCCTCGAAGCCTCTTGATCTGAGCTACCACGATAAGGAATGGGGCGTGCCTGTCACCAATGACGCTAGCTTGTTTGAACAGCTGTCATTGGAAGGTGCTCAAGCGGGGCTTAGTTGGTCTACTGTCCTCAAAAAACGCGAATGCTACCGTGTTATGTTTCATCAGTTTTCGATTGTTAAGGTAAGACTATTATTACCGAGTGATATTGATGTGTTCATGCAAAACGCTGGGCTTATAAGACATCGAGGGAAACTCGAATCTGTAGTTTCTAACGCGCATGTTTTCGCTGAGATTCAAAGCGAACACGGCAGCTTTTACAATTACGTGTTGGATGTCGTCTGTGAACTATCTTTAGAGCACCGCGCTACTGTGTTAAGTCAACGCCTTAAGTCTGTCGGATTTTCTTTTGTGGGACCTACGATTGTTGAGTCTTTTCTGCTTGCAGCTGGCTTTTGGAACGGACACGATCAGGATTGTTTTAGGAGAAGCGAAATAGAAGCTTTTTGAACTCTACAAAAAAAACCCCAGAAGTCTGGGGTTTTTTATATCTTTTAGAGACTATGCGTCTACTGCAGCATAGGAAGGCGATTCATTTTGCCATCAGAGACAGTTATCGCAGTACCTCGTCCACCTAACACTAGAAGGGAGCCATCTGGCATTGATACGGGTGTTTTGATCCAGGACAACAATTTTAACTCTGTCCGGTCTGCCATTTGCCATTCGCCATCGTCTGACATTGCGCCGATCAAGCCTACAGCTCCGGATATAACCGGGAGGCCATCTTCATCTATGGCTACTCCAAAGAGGCCTTCTCTACCTGGCTTCATATTTTCTTCCCAAGTGATCCCGCTATCACTGCTAGACTTGTTGACGCCTGCTGCGCCAACGAGTACAGCTACTTCGCCTTTTTGCACTCCAGCCATCCAATATGCAGGCTCTGGCTCTCTGGGAGTGACTTGGGTGTCTCGTCTTACCCACGTTTCTCCGCCATCATAACTTTGTAGCACCATGCCAAATTCTCCAGCCAGCGTCACCACGGTTCCGTTTAACATTACAACGTTCCATGAGACATCACCTCGTCGGAAAGGAGGGCCTGGTGCAAACTTCGTCTTTATGGTTGGCGCAGGATCCATATCTAGTTGGGTTTGCAATTGGATAAACCCTTCATCCGGATAGAGAATGTAGTCCTCTCCATCAACGGCCGGTTTACCATTTTTGGTAGCCTTGAATTCCAGGCTGTCACTGTCTAAATTTGACACGCCGATATACCAATCTGCTGCGAAAGCACCCGGGAACTCGATTAAAGGAAGACTGACTTCTTCGATTACAACTTCCTCAAAGTTAACTCCGTCCGTGCTTCTTGTGATCATCCCACGTCCGCCTACCGCCCAAGTACCAGAATCATTCGATTCAATATCTAAGATAGGTTCGTTGTATTCAGAGAGCTGTTGGACTTCAGAAATCACCTTTCCATCGTAGCGGTAAAGCATGCCCGTAGAACTTCCTAAAAGCACATCCGTGTCCGAAACAACCTTTAGTGCGGTGAAGTCTACAGATGGTGCATCTGGGACGAAGGACAGAGTCGCAGCGTCTTGAGTTACTTCAAGTAAGCCCACCATTCCATGAAGGCCGGCAACTACTACCCGCTGTTGACTAGGAAGATAGCCGGCGTCCATGATATCTACGAACGACGTCTGAGTCGCGGAGGCGTTACTTGAACCGAAGGCGAGTGAAGCTAGTAAAATACTAGATGCAAATTTTGAGTTACAAATCATTGGGATTCCCTGTTTCTCTTCAATGAACCGAAAAATAATTTCCGTGATTTTTATTCTTTAGTTGGTATATGTTTAGTCGTGCAATTTCCCCACGCTGAAAACGTATGTCGCTAAAATACCAGTTATGTATGTCGGCGTGCAACGTTTAAGATTTAAATTCTTTGTATCCGCCGCCAAAATAGATCAGAGGGGCTGTCTCAGCAGACGAGTTGTCCATCATTTGCTCTACTTTCCCACAAATAATTTTATGATCTCCTCCTTCGTACACATGTGCTATCGAGCATGTGAAAGATATCAGCGAGCCATCAAGCACTGGAGGGCCGTTTGACTTCGCAGACCAACTCACACCGTTAAATTTATCATCTCCTTTTTTCGCAAAGCGTCCAGATAGGCTTTGCTGTGAGTTAGATAGGACGTTTATGCAGAAGGAGTTGGTTTCTAACATAGGGGCTAAAGTATCCGAGTTGTTGTCCACGCACACTAACAACATTGCCGGTTCCAATGAGAGAGAACTCACCGCATTCATCGTGAGGCCAAAAGGCACCCCTTCGCTATCAATTGTAGTGACTATAGATACACCAGACGCCCATAGGCCGCATGCTTTTCGAAAAATGGCAGAATCGTTTTGGTCATCCATGAAAACTGTTTCCTCTCAAGTTCATTAATACACTCTATATATGGACACTGTTAATACCTATGTTTTCAACAGCGCCAAGGTTTGATCGTTATAGAAGCGACTAGCGTGCTTTTAAGACCTTCCCCTTGCCAAGTCACTTGGTTAATAGCATGCCGATTTTAGCGATAATGGGTGGCGCAGAGCAAGAACGCATTAAACGCTAGCCAACTGCCCCCTTAACCCGCTATCTTTGAGCGACTATTATCAGACTTAAGAGTTGACTATATCGGTCATCTAAGGGCTGCCCTATATTAGGGAGCAACTTTAAATGCCAAGTTTGTACTGCATTGCAGCAATCGAATTCGACGGTTGTTGTTTAAAAGCAACGTATTTAGTGTTTACCTTTTACCACAAACGTGACAAAATCAGACGATGAACCCCTCAAACCGAATGTTGATGGGTTAATTATGATTTATTCTCAGGGGGTCTCCGTGGCGAAAACAAATTTTACGAAAGGGCAAAGACTAGCCAATTGGATGCTAGACAATCGGATGATGACTGTCTTAGGGATAGTTATTCCTACGCTCATATTGGCATGGTCACTTCCTTCTATAGAGGTTTATTCTCGGTTTGCTGATCTGTTGCCTGCTAAGCACGATTACATAAAAAACTACAACCGTATGAAGCAGACCTTTGGCGGCGCCAATGTCGTAACCATGTCTATCGAAGTTAATGGCGAAAACGAAGATATTTTCACCTACGAAACATTAAACAAAATTAAATATCTCACTGATGAAGTAGACATGATTCAAGGCGTTAATCACTATCAGGTCGCTAGTATTGCCCACCCGAAAATACGCCGCATAAGAACAACTGCGGGAGGTTTAATTAAGTCTGAGCCAGTCTTGCCCAGAGACATCCCAACGCAGCCTGAGCTGTTAAAGCAACTGAGAGAAGAATCCTTTAATAACGATATAGTCTATGGGACCTATATTTCGACGGACGGTAAAGCTGCTTTGATACTCGCTGGCTTCGATGAGGAGCGACTTGATTACAATAAAATTTTTACTCGCCTTAAAGATCTTAAAACTGAAATAGAAGCAGATGGTGTTACTAGCCTTTACGTGGCAGGGGAACCGATGCTGAAAGGATGGATCTATTTTCATTCTGCTGAGCTCACGCTTATCTTCGGCATCACGTTGGCTGTAATGATACTTCTGCTTGCGCTTCACTTCAGATCCTTCGCTGGTGTTTTTGTTCCTCTCTTTGGGACGGGAATGGCTTGTGTGTGGGGGCTTGGATTCGTTGGGTGGATGAACTTTAATCTCGATCCTCTCATTTTAGTTGTGCCGATTTTAATCTCTGCACGGACCGCTAGCCATTGTGTCCAGATGATGGAACGGTTCCATGATGAGATCCGGAAAGGCGAGTCACGCGACGCGGCGGTTCGAACAAGTATGGGTGAGCTTTTGGTTCCTGCATCCATAGCTATTTTTACCGATGCTGCAGGGCTCTATGTGCTCACAGTGTCGTCTATCCCTATTATTGCTAAG
>CALKCL010000003.1 GCA_938082545.1 uncultured Gammaproteobacteria bacterium | reverse complement strand
GATTGGTGAAGTTTTTTCCATTCGTCATATGGCATGCCGTAAATTTCCTCACGAGCCGAATCATAATCCATGTCTATCGAGCGCTTCTCTGCCTCAGATCGGTACCACTTGGACAGGCAATTCCGACAAAACCCAGCCAGATTCATCAGGTCAATATTTTGTACATCGGTATGCTCACGCAAATAATCTCTTAAGTAACGAAAAGTAGCCGCTTCTATTTCGGTTTTTTTCTGTTTATCCATCGATATCAGCTCCTGTAATTTTAGATTTTTGATAAGTTGCTTGTATGACTTCTAAATTCGTTAGCATACGTCACGGCAAGCGCAGCAATCACTGTTTTAATAGACTTCATAGTCCTTTGGCACTTTATGCTCATAAGTTATTGATCTTGTGTTAATTCAGTGCTTAAATACTAGCACGTTTACCGATAGGCTATTTAGGCTTATTGAACGATTCTAATTATAGGTGGAGAAATAACATGGCGTGGGAAGCACCAACATATCAAGATATACGTTTAGGATTTGAAGTAACGATGTATATAAATAATCGTTAATTCTGCCACACAATAAAAAAGGGACTCAGGTCCCTTTTTTATTGTGTGCGATTCCTACCACGGTCTGATTCGGCGCAAAGCCACCATGCCATCTCGAGCGACATGACTGATAGCCCCTCCGATATGCAAAAAAATTAATAGCAGCAGTAAACAGGAGCTAAATTGGTGAACGCTTGTAAAAAGTTCATTAACGACGACATTCTTGCTCGCCCAAGAAGGCAGCATTAGACCAAATAGCTTTGTACTATATCCGCTAAAAGATGAAGACAAATAGCCCGTAATTGGCTGGATAAAAAGTAACATATAAAACCCGACATGAACCCTACTGGCAAACCACTGCTGCCATGGCTTTACCGTTTCAGGAAAAGGCGGCGGAGTATGTTTGTATCTCCACCAAAGTCTTAGCAACATAAGGAAAAAAAGACTAAGGCCTAAAGATTTGTGCAAAGCAAAAAAATATCCCCGCTCAGCACCTCTTGGCAAATCGGTCATAAACCAACCAACACAAAAAAGCGCAGCGACTAGACCGACTATCAGCCAGTGTAATAGCCCTGCTGTCTTTGTATAATTGTGTAATTTCCCTACGGTCATAGTATTGTTCCATAATCCATTAATGCTTATTGAGTAGACATGAAAGATAGGAGACTCGCATATCAGCCGGTCACTACAATTATACAAAATTATATTATTATATTGATGAGCTTTATCCCATCTATTCAGGTATCTTTTGTCGCCGTAGTACTGACTTCGATGCCATTATTTTTAACTGTCCTTCCAGAAAGGGTATACAGCGCGGATCGGCATCACGTCGAAGTCGATAAAACGCGTCGCACTCTGACATTGTCAAACGCGGCCGGCAGGGTTGTCAAAGAATTTAAAGTTGCTTTGGGTCGCGGAGGATTGGGTCATAAGAAAGCCCGAGGAGACGGCATTACGCCTTTAGGCTCTTACAAAGTGGTAGGCTTTAACGAAAAAAGCGATTTCCATTATTTCATCAGACTAAATTATCCTAATAATAACGATGCTCTTGCCGCTTATCGGAACAATACTATCACTTTTGAACAATTACAAAAAATACTGCATGACAATGTCTCGGAGGAGACCCCGCTTCAGAATACAGTTCTTGGAGGGGCTATTGGACTCCATGGAATAGGCGATGAGACTGATGAAAAGCTTCTAATGCACAGCAGGCTAGACTGGACTCAAGGTTGCATAGCGTTAAAGAACGATGAGATTGAACAACTGAAGCCTTTTCTTACCTTGGGCGTACATGTTGTAATAAAAGAGTAATCAGACCGTCACTAGCGCAAGGAGTCATTTATGGTCGAGAATTCTTATGAGCGCCATCGATATTTCTTGATGTGGTTAATCGCCTTAGGGGTGATTCAGTTCTTTGTTTTTCTTGGTTTCGATAAAGGTTATCTTGCTGTCGCATTCGAGAATGATCAAAGCCATATTACAAAAGTTATAGTCGGTATATTTTTATTTGGTTCTATTCACTGTGGGCTGCGACTACAACAGCTGTGTATAGAGTTAAATGTAGTGATTTCTTTAGAAGAAAAATTACTCCCCATAGATCGTTATGCACGTAAAGATCTTTATGGTTTTAGCATCGCTACAAAAGGTATTGGCTCTGATTACCTAAAAAAACTGTCTATTGATGACGCTAGTCAAAGTCATTCAACTACTATCAACTCTGCAACAGAAGTATTAATCGCTCAAGCTAAAAGAGGGCATGACTCAGCCTGGTTTTTAGTGGATCTTCTCATCAAGCTTGGTTTGTTAGGGACCATCATTGGCTTTATTTTAATGCTTGGCTCCCTGAGTAGGGCTGACACGCTCGATATTCAGACAATGCAGATAGTACTCAAGGACATGAGCGGTGGCATGGGCACGGCTTTATATACGACGTTACTGGGACTATCGAGCAGTCTATTACTCTCAGGCCAATACCTTTTAATGGATAAATGTGCAGACGATCTAATAGAACGGTTACTTAATATTACTAGTCTAGTCTCTAAGAAAGAATAGGCAGAGAAGCGGTGGCATTTAGTAACGCATGGAAAAAAAAGCGCGGTAATACCGATCCCTTCACAGATTTATTGTTCAATGCGTTACTTGGGTTTACCTACTTATTCCTTATAGCAGTGATGTTTATGAACCCTGTAGCCGAGACTGGAATCATAGAGGCCAAAGCAGAATATATCGTAGCGTTAAATTGGCCTGACAACGACCCCAATGACATAGATATTTGGGTAGAAGACCCAGTCGGAAATATTATTTGGTTCAAAAACAGAGAGGCCGGATTAGTACACCTCGACCGAGATGACCGAGGAAATATCAATGACCTCATAAAATTTAATGATCAACAAGTTAGCAATCCTTTAAATCAAGAACTAGTCACTATAAGAGGGATAGTTCCAGGTGAGTATGTAGTTAACATTCACTATTACGAGACTGTTACCAACACTCCAGTTGATGTGTCGGTAAAGATTTCCCGCGTAAACCCTACTCTTGAAGTAGCTTATTATGGGAAGATGACCCTTGAGAAAAAAGGCGTTGAAAAAACAGCTGTGAGATTCCACATCTCAAATCAAGGAAATATTGAACGCATTAATAAAATAGAAAAAAGCATTCTGCTTTTATGAGAAAATTTAGGAGCTGAATCGTGACTTTAAGTGTTCTTGGCCTCACTCTATCATACGTTGCAATGGCTATTCTTTTACTTGTTTTTTTACAGTATACGATTCTTCATTGGGGACAAAAAGCAGCAGCAATAGTAACTATTTCCGTTTTGTACTTCGTGGTTTACACTTCGTATTCTGAACTCTTAGGTTGGCCAGCTGCCAGTCCTCTACCTACACACTTTAAGTACCATTATTCTGTAGTAAAGGAACCATCAAAAAGTGACCCATCCAGAGCCGGTTCTATTTACATTTGGATTACCGACCTCGACACAGAACAAGGCTTCCAAGAACCTCGCGCTTATAAGGTCGCTTACTCTCAAAAAAATCACAACAAAATAGAGCTCGCCCAAAAAAAGACACAAAAAGGGATTAAACAACTCGGAGAGGTCGTAAAGGAGGAAAAATCTGGTGGGGTTGGAGATGCACTGGAAAAAGGCAGTGTTACATTAAATTTTTATGATATAGCAGGCACGAAGACCAATCATAAATAAAGTTAGGAAACTTTAATATCCTGTTCATAGATAGACAACCTCAAATTGAATGAAAAGCCAACCTCCCCCTCGTCTGCTAAATACTTTCTGCTTATTCCGTAGCCGCAGACAGCGACAATCTCATCACCATTTCTTATGATCGGGACGAAAGCTCTCTCCCATGGAGGGACATTCCATTGCTGAAAAAGTTTCTTTAAATCATGGTGGAAGGCACTTCTAGCTGGCTGAAATTTTTCTCCACCTTTTCGAAAGCATATTTTGATAGGCTGATGTGAAATCTTGCTGGGATCTAGAACTTCACGTCCAGTATTTTTTTCGACCTCCAATTCCCCCCAAGGCATAGACACAGATAGTCCAGTCCAACCAAGCGAAGGGCATGTAGATACAGGTAATTCACGCATTAAATACATCTGACTACGATACAGTCTAACTTCAACTCCGCCCCACCTAACAACGGGGCTTCGCTTACCAGTCGAATTCAAAATTCCTAGAATCGCGAGCACATGACTTTCTCTGGGTACTGGAAAGTCAATCCGTTCCAGCAACCTTTTTACTAAAAATCCATGAAGAGATTCAGGGAAAAATTTAAAAATCCTTACCGAATAAATACCCTCGGAAATAACACATTCCTTAATTTTAGGATCAAAAATTTGATTCAGCCCATCAACAATTTCTAGCTGTCTAAGCCCAACACGATATATCCCCTCCAGAGCCGAAGGGTAAATTTTCTCTAACGCTGGTAACCCAGTTTTTCTAATATTATTTCGTAGGTACTTATCCGAAAAGTTACTAGAGTCTTCCACCCATTTTAATTTTTTTTCAAGCGCATACTCTTTTATGAACTCTGCTGAAAAATTCAACAAAGGACGCACCAAAGAACCTTGGCCAAAGCTGCGCACGTGTCTCATGCCTTTCAGACCATGGGGCCCAGCACCTGACATTGCATGATGAATAATTGTTTCAACTTGATCGTTCTTATGGTGAGCCGTGAGTAATATGCTGTTGGCATCAACATGTCTTTCCAGAATTTCATAACGCGCATTTCTCGCCCATGCCTCTTCACCTTGCTTGGCCTTACGAAGGGAAGTAACTCGAACAACAGAGCACTTAAGATTATAGAGACTGGCTATCTCCTTACAGTGAATGCCCCATTCTAAGCTTGAAGGACTCAAGCCATGATCAACGTGAATTAAAGAGAGGGAAATATTTTTACATTCCCTAACGTAAGACACAACCAAATCGAGCAGCACAGAGCTGTCGAGCCCCCCGCTGTAGGCCACAACAATACGAGAGCTAGCTAAGTTTTTAAGTATCTTTGAAAGATGAGCCCGGAAAGTTTCAAACGTTAAATGAGTCTTCACTACATTTTGACTAAAACCAGCTTATTATTAGCTGTTTTTTTCCTTGTATTGACCAATTGAGGCGATACGCGTTCGGCGCACTAGCACCAATTCATCAGCGGACATTGGTAAGAGAGTCTTCAACTCTTGCGCTATGACAGATCTAAGACTTGCAATCGCAGAATCTGGTTCACGGTGAGCACCCCCTAAGGGTTCGTCGATAACTCTATCTATTAAACCTAATTGCAACAAAATAGGTGCGGTTATACCCATCGCTGCAGCTGCGTCAGGAGCTTTATCAGCACTTTTCCACAAAATAGAAGCGCATCCCTCAGGTGAAATGACAGCATAGGTTGAATACTGCATCATTAACACGCGATCTGCTACACCTATGGCTAAGGCACCTCCGGAACCGCCTTCCCCTATGACGCTAGCGATAATCGGCGTTTTCAAACCAGACATCACCAACAAATTCCGAGCAATTGCCTCGCTTTGACTCCGTTCTTCCGCTTCAATACCAGGGAAAGCCCCTGGTGTATCGATAAACGTCAAGACAGGCAAACGGTGTCTTTCTGCAAGCTCCATTATTCTCAAAGCCTTTCTATATCCCTCTGGTTTTGGCATTCCAAAGTTTCTTCTTAAATTTTCTTTAGTGCCCCGACCCTTCTGATGTCCTATAAAAGCCACTCCTAAGCCATCAAATTTCCCGAGACCGCTCACGATAGCTGCGTCATCAGAAAAAGTCCTATCTCCGTGCAACTCATGAACTTCGTCAAATAATTTTTCAACATAATCAAGGGTAAAAGGTCGCTTCGGATGCCGAGATAGTTTCGAAATTTGCGAGGCACTTAGTTTCGAGAAAATTTGGGCTGTAAGTTCCGTTGAACGGTCGCTTAACCTTTCAATTTCTTCGGAGATGTTTAAAAGAGGATCATGGCCAATTAGTCGCAACTCATCTATCTTAGCCTCCAGCTCGGCAATAGGTTGTTCAAAATCTAAAAAATTCAAATTGACCTGCGAAGATCCGGCACTTGTGTTACTCATGGCATTATTTTAGCTGTAAAAACACAAAGATAGAACTAATACTCGACATTTACTTCACATACCCCGTTGGTTGAGTTCAATTTGTCGAGCAGTTCATCGTTTAGACAAACGCTCCATTTTTCTGGGAGATTCAAACGAGTCTTAACTTCATCGCTCGTATACTCAACAAACACTGGAATCAATCCACTCTCATTAGTCAAAATATCCGCTAACTCCTCAAGCAGCTCTTTGTTAGTCATTTCGTTAGTCACTGACAAGACTAAACCAGTCGCTAATTTATTTCTGGTTTCGTCGATACTGCGGATCCCAACTGCTTCTATTCGAAACTCTCCAGAATACTTGTCTTCTCCGCAGGAAGCGTCAATTACGACAATACGGTCAACCGATAGTTTGTTTATGTTTTCTTCATAAATTTCATTATAGACAACAACTTCTACTCGAGCGCTTCCGTCATCCAGCAAAACAATAGCCATTCTACCGCGCCGAGTTTTTATTAATCTCACTGAGTTTATCAGGCCGGCAATCATTTTATTTCCGGACGAAAGTAAAGCTAGCTCACAAACTGGAAAGCGGTCAAATTCTTCTTTATACCGGTTGATAGGATGTCCGCTTAGGTAAAGCCCAAGAGTTTCTTTCTCGTATTTCAAAATCGTCTCTTTGGACCACTCTAAGGCATCTGTTTTAGCTATAATTGCCTCTAGTCCAGCATCATTTTTTTCGGTCGACAGATGAGCGGCTCCAAACAAGTCGTTTTGACCTGAGCTTGTATCTCTAGCCGCTTGATCTGTAGCTTTCAGGACTCGGTCAATATCTTCCATGAGCAAGTGCCGTGGCACATCAAAACTGTCAAGTGCACCTGATTTAATGAGAACTTCTAATGCTTTACGATTAATCCGTTTGGAATAGTTCCGTCGACAGAGACTCATCAAATCCGTGTAAAGACCTTGATTAGACCGCTCTAAGACGATACTCGAAATAATGCCTTCTCCCAAACCTTTGATTGCACCCAAGCCATAAAGGATAGTCTTTGTGTCTTTAACAGTGAATCGAAAAATACAGCAATTAACATCGGGGGAAATTACTTCGAGATTCATTTTTCGACATTCTTCAATAATGCGAACTACTTTATCGGTAGTATCCATGTCAGCGGACAAAACTGCCGCCATAAACGCCGCTGCATGGTGCGTTTTCAGCCATGCTGTTTGATAGGCTAGGAGCGCGTAGGCTGCTGAATGAGATTTATTAAATCCATATCCAGCAAATTTTTCCATCAAATCAAAAATTGCCGTAGAATCTTTCTTCTCAACCTCATTGATAGCAGAGCCTGCTAGAAAGCTCTCTCTTTGGAAAGCCATTTCTTCAACTTTCTTTTTACCCATCGCTCTGCGTAGCAAGTCCGCAGCGCCTAATGTATAGCCTGCCAAAACCTGGGCTATTTCCATAACCTGCTCTTGATAAAGAATCACTCCATTAGTGACATTTAGTATTGGCTCCAAAGCTGGGTGAAGATACTTCACGGCGGCGCGACCATGCTTTCTTTCAATAAAATCATCAACCATTCCTGACTGCAATGGTCCAGGCCTAAAGAGTGCTACTAATGCTATTAAGTCATCAAACTTATCAGGCTGTAATCGCCTTATCAAATCTTGCATTCCTTTAGACTCTAGCTGAAAAACAGCAGTAGTTTCACTACTTTGAACCATCTCAAAGGTCTCTTTGTCATCAAGTGGTATGCGCAGAATAACTACTTTTTCCTGTTCATTTTTCTCTAGGACAGAATTTATGTCCTTTAATGCCCAATCAATAATCGTTAAAGTTCTAAGGCCAAGAAAATCGAACTTAACTAGGCCAATTGCTTCAATGTCGTTCATGTCAAATTGACTAACGACACTCTCACTACCTTCTTCACAATATAGGGGCATAAAATTGGTTAAGTCTGTAGGTGCTATAACAACCCCTCCAGCATGTTTTCCAGCATTTCTTGCCAACCCTTCGAGTTGCTGCGCTAAGTCGAATACGCTTCTTACATCTTCCTCGCTGGCATATCGAGTCGACAAAGCAGGCTCTTCGATTAGCGCTTTTTCCAAAGTCATTTCCAGCTCAAAAGGGATCAACTTTGCTAGCTGGTCTACAAAACCGTAAGGGAAACCCAAGATACGACCGACATCACGAAGTACTCCTTTTGCTGCCATTTTTCCATACGTGATGATTTGGGAGACTTTCTCTCTGCCATATTTTTCCGAGACATAATCAATCACTTCGTCTCTTCTTTCCATACAAAAATCAATATCAAAATCAGGCATAGATACACGCTCGGGGTTAAGGAAGCGCTCAAAGAGTAGGTCATACTCGATAGGATCCAATTCTGTAATCCCCAGAGCAAATGCTGCCAACGATCCTGCACCAGAACCTCGCCCCGGACCAACCGGAATACCATTTAGCTTTGCCCATTCGATAAAATCAGACACAATCAAAAAATATCCAGAAAATCCCATTTCAATAATGACGGACAGCTCTCTGTCCAGGCGATCAGAATATTGGTTAACAATAGACGAATCAGACGTGTCAGCTGTAACAGCTTTAGTATTAAATCGATTACTCAATCCCTCGTGAGTTTTGAGCGTCAACAAGTCGTTAACATTACCCCCTTCAGGTACCGGGTATTCAGGCAGATGATAAGTGTTAAAATCGAATTCTAAATTACATTGCAACGCTATATTTACGGTATTCGATACTGCGGAAGGTACGTCTTCAAATAGCGTAACCATCTCATCCTCAGTTCTTAAGTATTGCTCTGCACTATAGAGCTTTGGACGACGAGGGTCAGACAGCATTCGTCCTTGCTGAATACAAACTCGTGCCTCATGTACTTCATAATCTTCTGTATTAATAAATCTGACATCGTTAGTAGCGACCAAAGGTATCGCTAAATGCTCCGCAACTGATGCTACTTCCTGTAGGTAGGCCTCTTCTCCGAGCCTACCAGTGCGAGAAATTTCTAAATAGTATCTCTCTCCGATTCGTTCTTGCCACTTTGCTGCGGATCGCAGCATTCTTTCCTTATTTCCCGCAAGAAACGCCAAACCAACATCACCATTCGTGCCTCCTGAAAGACAAATAATCCCGGTAAGTTGAGAGATAGTTAGCCAATCTTCCTGCACCATAGGAATGCCCCTATGCTGCCCTTCTCGATACGCTCTCGTTAATAGAACACTTAAGTTTTTATAACCCAAATTATTTTGACATAGGAAAACAGTTTTATACGGCTTACCCGAGCTCTCAGAGTCAACTACCCATAGCTCAGCACCTATTATAGGTTTAATGCCCGCTGACATAGCAGATCTAAAAAACTTGGAGCTAGCGAATACATTCGATTGGTCTGTTAATGCAATCGCAGCCGTTCCATTAAGGGTGCAATGAGAAATTAGCTCTGGGATCCGTACTAGCCCATCGACCAAAGAATATTCGCTATGTAGATGGAGATGGACAAACTTAGGTGACATTTTAATTACCCTCTACACACGCAAACTTATGCAACGGTTTAAAAGACATCCGGTGTTCTAAGGATGGGCCGTAAGTATCGATAGCCAACTTATGAGCAGCCGTTGGATAGCCTTTATGTTGAGCGAACCCATAGCATGGATACTTTAAATCTAATTCTCGCATGATTCGATCGCGCGTCACTTTAGCAATTATAGAGGCTGCGCCAATCGCATCTATCAAGGAGTCACCTTTTATAATACTTTGCGATAGAAAACGAGTTTTAGGACAAAATTTTCCATCTACAAGTATTTGAGATGGATCAAAGCCCATATTTATAACAGCTCGCTGCATAGCCAAAAGTGTTGCTGCGTGTATATTGAGAGCGTCAACTTCCTTCGCAGAAGCCATGCCAATACCAATAGATTTGGCAGAGGCGCGGATCTCTACATATAAGCGTTCCCTCTCTGATTCTCTTATTGTCTTCGAATCCCCTATGCCTTTAATTGAATCCTGTCCCAACACTACGCTAGCAGCTACCACAGGCCCTGCTAGAGGACCTCTCCCTGCTTCATCGACCCCTGCGGTGTCGTGATCCACTTTCCATGGGTGGTCAGTAGCCATTTTCTACAAGCTGAGATACGATCTCGGCCGCGTTCTCAGAATTTTCAATTAATGAACGATGAATGGTTTCTGCAGAATGGGTGAAAGCTTCTATATTTTTATTATCCTCAAGATAGTACAAAACAGTTCGAGAGAGATTTTCAGCCGTCATCTCGGATTGAATATATTCAGGAACCAGATCACTATCCGAAAGGATGTTAGGCAGAGCAATTCTCTCGACGGTGATCATTCTTTTCAAAAAAAAGTAGTTAACGGGCGACGTCCGATACCCTACAACCATAGGGGTACGACATAGCAATGCTTCAAGCGTCACTGTTCCAGACGCCACAATCGCAGCGTCAGCAGCAGTCAACAATTCACGGGAGTTCCGTACGTAGACACCAAAGCCCTGCCCGCGACAAGCTGCCTCTGCAATATCCTTATGATCATCGTTAACTACGCCTAAAACAACCTGGACTGACTCTTTAGATTTCGTCACGATTCTAGCTGCTTCGATAAAGACAGGTAAATGTCTAGCAAGCTCTTGCGGCCGACTTCCTGGCATTATAGCTAACGCTGGCCTACTTCCATCTAGTCCCAACAATTGCTTAGACAACAGCTTTCGAGGATGTAGCGGCAGCTGTTTTGCCAAGGGATGTCCAACAAAATTAGTGTTTATTCCATGCTTAAGAAAAAATGCTCGTTCAAAAGGGAAAACAGCCAACAATCTATCAATTGATTGTTTTAATTTTTGAGTACGATGTTCTCTCCATGCCCATATCTGCGGGCAGACATAATGAACTACAGGTATACCTCTAGTTTTCAATTTCTTTTCGATGTGGAAGTTAAAATCTGGGACATCTATCCCTATAAAAACGTCTGGTGGGTTATCAATAAAGGACGCTATCAATCTATCCCTCAACTTAGACAGTCGGGGCCAATTACGCACCACTTCGATTAACCCCATGATAGATAGTTCGGAAATGGTTGCTTCCGCTAAGCATCCGTTTTTCAACATTTCTGGACCCGCCATCCCTCGAAAAGTTGCGTTTGGATAAATAGATTTGATCTCAGTTATTAATGCTGCACCTAAGCGATCTCCGGACTCCTCACCGGCTACAATTCCAATCGAAAGGTTTTGCTCATTCATTCCTCTCAGTCTCTAGCTCTAACAGACTAACTAAGACAGACGTAGTTATATTTCAACGAACGATTCCTCGGGTCGACTCCAGTACGAAACTATGGATTTTTGCAACTACTGGACTTGCTCCCACCTCTTTCTCTAATTCTTCTAATGCGTTACTAGTAGTGAGACTGCGGCGATACATAATCCGATAGCTGTTCTTTACAGCTTCGATATCCTCCTGACCAAAACCTCTTCTCTTCATACCAACTTTGTTAATCCCACGAGCACGCGCGGTATTTCCTGAGACCATAACAAACGGAGGTATGTCTTTCACAATAATAGTAGAAATTGCGGAGAAACTACTTTCGCCCAACCTACAGAATTGGTGAACACCAGTAAAGCCACCGAGAATCGCGTAGTCATTTATTTCCACGTGTCCAGCAAGCGTAGAGTTGTTCGCCATAATACAGTGACTACCGATGAAACAGTCGTGAGCAATATGACAGTAACTCATTATCCAGTTATCTGATCCTACCTTAGTAACACCACCTCCAAGTTCAGTGCCACGGTTGATGCTGCAGTATTCGCGGATAGTGTTTCCATCACCAATCTCTAATCGCGACTCTTGGCCGTCTCCGTTATATTTCTTATCTTGCGGGTCATCGCCCACGCTACAGAACGAGTGGATAGTATTATTAGACCCGATAATCGTCGGGCCTTTTATATGACAATGGGAATGAATTTTCGTACCTTCGCCAATAATTACTCCCGGTCCAACAAATGTCCAAGGGCCTATTTCAGTACCAGGCGCAATAGAGGCACTCGGATCAACTGACGCAAGCTCACTTATCAACTGTCGGCCACTCTTTCTGTCGTCATCAGCTCTGCGGTAGCAACAAGAATACCATCTACCTTAGCCGTGACGTCGAACTTATATACTCCCCGTAGCTGTTTTGTCAGCGTCGCTTCTAAAATCAGCTGGTCTCCAGCTGTAACCGGCTTCTTGAAGCGCGCTTTGTCGATACCCACTAAATAGTAAACATTCCCCGTCTCACTTGTCGCCTTATTAGAGTAAAAAGCCAACATACCCGTAGCTTGAGCCATAGATTCTAATATGAGCACACCTGGCATAATCGGATGATCAGGGAAATGACCCTGAAAAAAAGGCTCGTTTATAGTGACGTTTTTGATTGCCTTAATTGACTCAAACGGCCTGCACTCCAAAACTCTATCTATGAGTAGCATCGGATAACGATGAGGCAACGTTTTTAAAATTGACGTTATATCTAAATTTTCCATCAAGTACCTATTAATAAGCAATCCCGTTTCAGACACACGAGGAATTTACCGACCATGTGAGTGTCACGAGGTAGCTTTTCCCCTATAGCTATTGAAACGATTGGCTATCAAACCAGCTGATGCCAATCATTGGCAATGACTAACCTATTTTTTTAAGAGCTCTATTACTAAGTTTGAGATGTCCGCTTTCGCGCTCGCATATGGTACATTTGCTAAAACAAGATCGTAACCATTTTCTTCAGCTACCGTAACTAGGGCTTCTCCTATGAGCTTTTGAACTTTCCCCATTTCTTCATTCCGTCGGAAATTGATATCCTCTTGAAAAGTTGTCATGTCACGTTTCAACTCTCGAGTCTTGTTAGCAATATCTCTGTTAATTCTTTCGCTTTCGCTTTCGCTCATAATAGCCCCGTCTTTAGCTAAGCGGTCTTGGAGTTCTTTTAAAGCTTGCTGTGCTGCAACTAGATCTCTATCTCGGGTCGCAAACTCTTTTTCGAGTAATTTTCTAGCCGCATCGGCCTGAGGAGCAGACTGGAGTATCTCGTCCGGCTTAACGACCCCAATTTTTAGTTCGACTGCATAAACAGATTGTACCGCTACAGATAATGCAAATGCGGATATCAAAGACAACATAAATTTATTTTTCACCTGAACACTCCAAATAAGAATAGATAGCTAACAAAAAAGACTACAGAGAGTACTTTTCGCCGTATGCACTTGATTGTGTCATATCTCGCCACGAAAGTGGAATCTCTAGCCCATTAATATAATTAATACTGTGCCCCAAAGTTAAACTGAAACTTCTGGACTTCATCGTACCACTTGTCTCTCAACGGAAATGCATAGCTGACAGCTAACATTCCAAATGGCGACATCCAGGACGCCGACACTCCAGTTGACATCCTCATGTCTGAGAACGAAAAGCTCTTACTCATCGCCAAGGGCTGTCCATCCTCACCGCGCACATAATCACCTGTGTTTTCAACGAAGCTATAACCGCTGTCACTCCAGACATTACCTGCGTCAATAAATCCAGAAAATCTTACAGATTTAAATTCGGCCAAGGCTGGCACTGGGATCAAGACTTCAGCATTAAAGACCACGGTGGTATGTCCTCCCAATGCGCGACCATATAAGTCCTGAGGTCCCAATGAGTGCTCATCAAATCCACGCACAGTTCTAGGACCTCCAGCATAAAAATTCTCAAAGAAAGGCAGCCCACTCGTCCCTCCATAAGCTTCACCATAACCAACGTGCGCCTTAAGAAGACCGGTAAAACCTTTCCCTAAAGGACTGTATATCCTTCCATCATATTCCGCTTTCCAATATTTAAGATCCCCTCCTGGTAAAGCGGCAATAGCTTGTATACGTTGCAACACTCCTCTGTCCGGAAATATACCATCATTACGAGTATCGTAAGAATAAGATGTATTAAATTTTATACTGTTGTAACTCTTCCCTTCTTGCCTCATAAAAGTGGCAATTATCGGATCGAGTAAACTAGGGTCTGTATTAATTTTAGTTGACTCATAAGAAAGCCCAGTCATTATGTGATTATGTTCCGTGATCGGCAGGCCAAGCTTCACCCCGAATGAAAGGCTTTCAGTTTCGTACCTTGAAACACGCCGACGACCAGCATCACTCTTGCTGTACATGATATCGAATCCCCTAGCTACTCCATCTTCAGTCCAGAATGGGTCCATGTAACCTAGCCGAAATGTCTTTTGAATATCACTGTTGTTAAAGGCAAAATTAACGCTCTTTCCGCTTCCCAGAAAATTGTTCTGATTGACGTTGGTATTAAGAATAAATCCAGCTGATTGGGAAAATCCAAAGCCAAGCATTAGATTCCCCGAAGGTCTCTCTATTACTGAAAAGTTAACATCTACTTGATCAGGGGTACCTTCGACTGAGGGTGTCTCGACTGCAACATCCTCAAAATAGCCCAACCTTCTGAGACGCGTCTTACTCCGTTCAATTTTTTTCGTTGATATCCAACCACCTTCTAACTGTCTCATCTCCCTTCTCATAACTTCGTCGCGGGTCTTTGCATTTCCAAAAAAGTTCACGCGTCTAACATAGGTGCGCTGGCCGGGATCTATAAAGTAAGTAATGTCCACTGTACCCGTGTCTTCGTTAATTTGAGGTATTGCGTTGCAGTTAGCAAAAGCATAGCCTTCATTCCCGAGCCTATCAGTCACATTCTTGCTGGTAGCAGTCAACGCCTTACGAGAAAAAACCATTCCTTTACGCGTAAATACCCACCTAAACAACTCTGCAGGAGGCACAATCAGAGTTCCCGATAGTTTCACATCCCCTATTAAATACCTCTCTCCTTCGTCGACATTAATGGTGATATAAACATCTGATTTATCTGGCGTTATGGATACTTGCGTTGAGTCTATTGAAAAGTTGATGAACCCAGTATCCAAATACAATGAACGTAAAGTCTCGAGATCACCCGAGAGCTTAGACTTGGAATACTGGTCGTCTTTTCTGAACCAACTGAGCATATTGGTAGTATTTAGCTTGAATAATTTCTTAAGCTGCTCCGTTTCAAATGATTTGTTTCCGATTATATTGATCTGTTTGATTTTAGCTGATGGACCTTCAGAAATATTGAAGTGAATAGCGACGGCTTCGTCTCCCGTCGGGATTACTTCTGTATCTAGTTTTACAGCGTATTTCCCATTCGCAAAATACTGTCGCTTAAGCTCCTGTATAACTTTATCTAATTTAGCATCGTTAAAGACTTCCCCTTCGGCAAAACCCGCGTCCTTAAGACCTTTTTCGAGATCTTCAGTCTTAATAGCAGTGTTGCCGTCAAAAACCAGTGCGGCTATCGTCTCACGCTCTATAATCGTTACGACCAAGACATCTCCGTCGCTATCTAATCTTACATCTTTGAATAGTCCTGTCTTGTAGAGTGCACGTATAGCATCCCGCGCTCGGCGCTCATCAACGGTATCGCCTACAGCAATTGGTAGATAATTGAAGATCGCACCGGCCGATATCCTATCGAGTCCCTCCACACGGATATCATCAACCACAAATGTCTCAACCGCCAGTGCGCTTGCCATACTGAGTGTTAACAGAAGCCCTAAAATGTTTCGGGATATTCTAAATCGCATAATATTTTTTCTTACTTTTTATCTCGTACCCATCAACGATTATTGAAGCCGCACGAGATCGTTATAAAACGCAGTCCCCATCAGCGCGATTAACAGAACAAAACCAATCTGCTGCCCTATTCTCTGAACACGCACTGACACAGGTCGCCCACTTACAAATTCTATCAGGTAGTAGAGCAAGTGTCCCCCATCAAGCATGGGTATTGGCAAAAGATTTAGAATTCCTAAACTAATGCTTATCAACGCCAAAAACTCTAAAAATCGGGCGAGGCCCATCCCCGCTGATTGGCCTGCATATTGTGCAATAGAAACAGGGCCACTCAAGTTTTTTGGCGAGATCTCCCCTGAAAGCATTTTTCCTATGAAACTCAAAGTCATCGTCGACATTGTCCAAGTACGTTCAATAGCTTGAGGAAATGCAGCTAAAACGCCGAAATGCTCTTTCGACATAGGCGCGTACTCGAAACCTTCAGGAATTCTGACTTGGGCGCCAATTTTTCCGACCATCGCTCCACTCTCTTGAACGGCATGCGGCCTCACGATAAGTGTTCGAGTGTTTTCGTCTCGCTCAATATTAATCCGCAAGTCCAGGTCTGCGCTCGCACGGACAATATCGACCCACTGCGTCCATGACTTCACAGGAACCGCGTTCGAAGCTAAGATTTTATCGCCTGGATGCAATCCTGCCACTTCCGCGGCGCCTCCCGGGATTACTTTGTCAATCACGGGGGGTAAAATGGAATGTTTTATAGTCACTCCCATTGTAGTAAGTAGGTTTTTTTCTGCCAGATCATCAAAAACCACAGATGAAAAATCAAAGAATGAAGAGCCCCTCAACCCATTTTCATTGGTGTACGTAAAAGGAACATTTCTTTTGTCAACAATTCCAGTAATTGATCTTTTAAGGACACCATCCCAAGTGTTTACTTTATGACCATCAATCGAATCTATTGCGTCGTTTGATTCCAATCCAGCCTTAAAAGCAATTGAGTTTGCATCTACAGAGCCAACAATGGAACTTATCCCCGACGCTCCGACAACTAACATAGCCCAGTAAGCGATAACCGCAAACACAATGTTAATGAATGGCCCTGCTCCCACGATAATTGTTCTTTGCAGAAGAGATTTCTGATTGAAGGCTCGCTCTTTCTCGCAATCCTCTACAACGCCCTCTACTTCGTCTAGCATCCGAACAAAGCCTCCAAGTGGCACTAAAGCTATGGAGAAGAGGGTCTCACCAATTTTTTTCTCCAGAACTACAGGGCCAAAACCAAAAGAAAATCTGAGAACCTTAACATCTGCCCAACGAGCGGCACTGTAGTGCCCGAGCTCATGGATACCAACTAGTACTCCTAATGCGAGAAGAAAAAATATCCCTGAAAACAGGATTTCATTCATGTTGAAGCATCCATAATTAAACCGACAAGCATCTCCCGAGTCATCAGATCTGCATCCAAAATTTTATCTAAAGAATCAGCTTCTACTATCGAAGCGTTTGATAGTGCTTTTTCAATGAACAAAGGAATATCAGCAAATGATACTTTACCGTCTAAAAAAGCAGCTACCGCGACTTCATTTGCCGCATTCATCACTGCAGGAGCAGTCCCTCCTTTCAAAAATGCATCTCGCGCAAGATTTAAGCAAGGGAAATTAACATTATCAGGTTTCTGAAAATCAAGTTGGCTCACCGCAAATAAATCGAGGTTCCCAACTCCTGATTGCACTCGTTCGGGCCAACCTAGGCTATATGCTATTGGTGTCCTCATATCTGGCTGCCCCATCTGAGCGATTACCGAGCCATCAATGTACTGAACCATAGAATGAATTACGCTCTGAGGATGTACAACCACATTAACATTCTCCGGAGATACTCCGAAAAGCCAGCACGCCTCAATTACTTCTAACCCTTTATTCATC
Organism: uncultured Gammaproteobacteria bacterium; assembly: GCA_938082545.1. GTDB lineage: Bacteria > Pseudomonadota > Gammaproteobacteria > UBA4457. The sequence continues at coordinate 33,217 of CALKCL010000003.1, read as the reverse complement.
ATAGTGGCAGAGTCAACCGAGATTTTTTTGCCCATCTCCCAATTTGGGTGAGCACATGCCTCTTCTGGTGTTACTAGACTTAGCTTCTCTTTGTTATAACCTCTAAACGGTCCTCCTGAAGCCGTGAGCAGCAAGGACTGCACCCCTTGTTTAACAACCTGCCTAGCATCATTTTTGGGAAGACATTGAAAGATTGCATTATGTTCACTATCGATAGGAAGTAACTCGGCACCTGAAGCCGCCACTTCATCCATGAAGAGCTGTCCAGACATAACTAATGCTTCTTTATTAGCGAGAAGCACGCGCTTTCCGGTTTTCGCCGCTGCTAAGGACGACAGGAGTCCGGCAGCTCCAACAATCCCAGCCATCACATAATCGGTCCGACTATCTGCTGAAACAAACTCAAGAGCTTCAGGACCCGCCAACACCAAGGTGTCCGGACGCTCATTTTTGAGGCGTTCGCGCAGGGACTCAGCTGAAGCTTCATCGGCCATAACAGCATAGTCTGGCTGCCAAGTAAGACATTGAGAATACATCAGGTCAACATTGAAGTTAGCCGTTAGCGCAAAGATGTGAAATTTTTCTGCCATCCGAGTAACGACATCAAGAGTATTAACACCGATTGTCCCCGTTGACCCTAGAATTGTTAGGTTAATCATGTAATGTACCCCACGTGGAGCAGTGCGCAAAGGTAGACCGGAGCGGCCGCACATAAGCTATCTAATCGATCGAGGACTCCGCCGTGACCGGGCAATACAGTACCGCTATTTTTAACCTTACGAAAACGCTTTATCATGCTTTCAAACAAATCTCCGACCACTGCCGCCAAAGTGGTAATGGCGACAACAGCATTCCATATATATAAATTAAGAACTGGGTTAGCCAGATAAAGTAGATTCCCTATAAACATAGCCCCTAACATGCCAAATATTAACCCCTCCCATGTCTTTCCAGGGCTAACATTAGGCATCAACTTGCGACGACCGAATAATTTTCCACCAACGAAAGCGAATATATCGGAGCAGCTTACCACAAGAATTAATGACAAAAGAAAATATAAATTAGAATTTTTAATCGTCATGACTGAGACGGCCATAGGCACAAGGACTAATGCACCAACGGCCCCTAATCTTATCTTATTCGTGATTATTCCTTTCCCAGTTTTCTGGTACAAAGCAAGCCAAAAAAGAGCCGCGAGCCAAAGAACTAATATCAAGTATGCAGCTAGCTGCCGATTTTCTTGGGCTAGCGTACTCAAGTCTAAAACTACAACTGAAAGAATACAGATTAGCAACGAATAAAGCGTCTTCCCGCAGATTGATTGCAGACCGGAAAGTCCGCCCCACTCGATTCCTGCGAGAAACAAAACTCCTAAAAAAAATATCGAAGCGACTGGATCTTGGGCCATTAAACCAAAGGCAGCGAATGCTGCAAAAGCACAAACCCCAGTTAATAAACGACTACTTAACAATCTCATCTATTACCCGCGACGATCACGCCATTTGATAAAGAGGTATCTCTTTATAACTCTTCTCAACAAGGATCTCCATCATCACCCAACAAGCCGCCAAAACGTCGTTGCCGATTACTGTAACTAGTAATGGCATCAGTCAGGTGGTTTTCATGAAAATCTGGCCACAAGCAATCTACAAAATATAACTCTGTATAAGCCATCTGCCACAAATAGTAATTGCTCAAGCGATGCTCGCCCCCAGCTCGGATAAACAAATCGGGTGAAGAATCTCCAGGCAACTTCATAAGCTCGTCGAAAAGTCCCTCATTAATTTCCTCTTTGAGTAGTGAACCATCAACCACTTGTTCCGCAATTGATTTTGCAACCTGAGCTATTTCCCATTTACCGCCGTAATTAACAGCTAGCACCAAATGCATGCGATCACATTCTCGAGTCGTGTTTTCTATATTTCCAATTGCTTTTTTAAGGTCGAGAGAAAATGGTTCGCGATCACCTATCACGCTTACTCTCACACCGTTTTCGAGCAAAGATGCTCTTTCAGAATTAATTGAAGTTACCAAGAGCGTCATCAAAAATTGCACTTCAGATGAAGGCCTCCGCCAATTCTCAGTACTAAAGGCAAAGAGGGATAGCGTTTCAATTCCTTTTTTTATGCAGACCTTAACCATCCGTCTCGCAGCATCAACACCTTTTTTATGGCCATTTACTCGATTTAGCCCGCGCTTTTCGGCCCATCGTCCGTTTCCGTCCATAACGATTGCTATATGCTTAGGAGTGTCGCGAATCGTCATCACGGCCTCTGTGGAATACAATAGAAGTTGCTATGAAAACTCATTAGACCGACTGAGACTCCTTGATCTAATTAATTCCTAGATCTCAACAATTTCTTTCTCTTTCTGGACCACAATCTCATCAACCAACTTCACGTGTTCATCAGTGATTTTTTGTGTCTCAACGTCTCCCGACCGCTCATCATCCTCAGAAATTTCTTTATTCTTCTTAAGATCTTTGAGCTTGCTTAAACTATCTCGTCGGATATTTCTCACAGCTACTTTTGCTTGTTCCGCTTCATTTTTTAGAATTTTAACCAATGCCTGTCGTCGCTCTTCAGTCAAAGGAGGCACCGGAACACGAATTACTGTACCCGCGGTGTTAGGATTAAGTCCTAAATCTGAGTTTAGTATAGATTTCTCAATTAGCTTTACTGCGCCTGCATCCCATACAGTGATTAGCAAAGTTCGAGAGTCCTCTAAACTTACACTGGCTGTCTGTGTGATTGGCGTACTAGTTCCATAATAATCGACCATTAAATGTTCTAATAAGCTGGGATGCGCTCTACCCGTCCTCACTCGCGAAATATCAGATTTGAACGATTCCACGCTTTTACCCATTCGTTTTCTTGCATCTTCAAAAATTTTATTCACTTTTTTTACCCTCACCGGTTACTAGTGTTCCAACCTGCTCTCCAAGGGCTGCAGCCAGAAAGGAACCAGGTTTGGTCATGTCTACGACCCGAAGCGGCATAGAATTTTCTCTACACAGAACTATCGCGGTGGCATCCATAACTTGTAGTTTTTGTTCCAGCACTTGGTCATAGTGAAGGACATCATAACGCTTAGCCGACGGATCTAGCTTTGGATCTGCTGAGTATATCCCATCTACTTTTGTTGCTTTAACAAGAAGGTCAGCGTTTATTTCTATAGCACGAAGGCTCGCAGCAGAATCAGTGGTAAAAAATGGGTTCCCAGTTCCGGCAGCCATTACAACTACCCTTCCTTTTTCCAAATGTCTCACTGCACGACGTCTGATATAGTCCTCACATACTTCATTTATTTTGATTGCCGACATAACTCTAGCCGACATGCCTGTTCGTTCTAACGAATCTTGAATAGCTAAAGCGTTGATCACTGTAGCAAGCATTCCCATTTGGTCGGCGGTTACCCGGTCTATACCTCCAGCTGCCAATCCTGCCCCTCTAAAAATATTACCCCCGCCAATGACAATAGCTACTTGGATTTTTTGGGCAACCAGTGCGCCTATCTCTGCACTCACTTGGCCAATAACTACTGGATCAATGCCATACAATTCATCTCCAAGTAGGGCTTCTCCACTAAGCTTCACCAAGACTCTTTTATAGTATAAACCTTCACTAGATTGTCCCATCTATCAAGTTCTCCGAATCCAGTTACCTAGCCTAAGTCTCTCCCGCAGCCTTTGCTTGCGCCATAACTTCTTCGGCGAAATTCTCTTCTTTTTTCTCAATTCCCTCACCTAACTCATAACGCGTAAACTTTCTCACGCAGGCAGATTTTGATGCAAGCAATTCTCCCACAGTCTGATCAGGACTACGAACGTAAGGTTGCCCCATTAGCGTTATTTCAGCTTTATATTTTCTAATTCGGCCTTCTACCATTTTTTCAATTATATTTTGAGGTTTTCCTGACTCTTCGGCTTGAGCTTGAAAAATCGCCTTCTCGCCCTCTATTACTGAAGCAGGAATCTGGTCATCATCAATGCAAACAGGACTACTAGCCGCTATATGCATAGCTATTCCCCTGGAAAGCTCAGGCTCGCCGCCTTCCATAGTCACTAGCACACCAATACGATCTCCATGAAGATAAGAATCTAGAATGGCCAACCCAACAGTCTGTTCAGTTACGAACCTTCTAATACCAATATTTTCACCAACGATACTAATCAATTCTAATCTTTTTTCCTCAATTGCCTTACCATCGCTGCAGATACAAGCCTGCAGAGATTCGGGACTATCAGGAGCTTGTTCCATAATAGTTTTCCCAACGAGCTCGCAAAACTTAAGAAAATTGGAGTCTTTAGCCACAAAATCTGTTTCAGAATTTATTTCTACCATAACAGTTAAATCTTTGTCTGAAACAACAATGATTTTTCCTTCTGCCGCAATTCTTCCAGCTTTTTTTGCAGCTTTAGCGGCACCTGTCTTTCTCAGATGCTCTATTGCTTTTTCAATATTTCCATCTGTCTCTACAAGTGCTCTCTTACATTCCATCATTCCAGCTCCGGATCTATCACGGAGCTCTTTAACCATGCTTGCATTGATCGTCATTATTAATTGCCTTTTTTTTTCGCGACCTTCTATCGAAGGTGTTGCTTCGAAGTCCCTGTTTTAATAGCTCATTCTGATGGCGATGGCTCTTCACTAGCGCTCGCTTCACTACTAGCACTTACTTCACTACTAGCACTTGCTTCACTAGCACTCGCTTCACTAGCACTCGCTTCACTAGCACTCGCTTCACTAGCACTCGCTTCACTAGCACTCGCTTCACTCTTTAAAACAGGAGGGACTTCGGCAATCGGTTCTACGGCTTCAACCTCAACAAAACCATTTACGTCAACTTCTCCTTCTGGAGAGGAAGGCATACCAGAAAGAACCGCGTCAGCAACTGCACGGGCATATAGTGAAACAGCTCGCGAGGCATCGTCGTTTCCAGGAATCACATAATCAATGCCGTCAGGCGAATTATTTGTGTCCACTATGCCAATTATTGGAATACCAAGCTTATTAGCTTCAGCAACAGCTATTTTTTCATGACCCACGTCTACGATAAAAAGAGCGTCAGGCAAACCGTTCATTTCTTTTATTCCACCGAGACTCTGACCGAGCTTTGCGGCTTCACGTCGGATAGTCAGTCCTTCTTTTTTCGTTAACACATCTAAAGCACCCGACTCTATCTGAGACTCCAGATCTTTTAGTCTTTTAACTGATTGTTTTACAGTTTTAAAATTAGTCAACATCCCGCCTAACCAACGATTACTAACAAATGGCATGCCGCATCGCTTTGCATGGGTTTCAATAGGATCCTGAGCCGAGCGTTTCGTGCCCACAAACATAATATTGTGGCCCGGCTTAGAAGCCAGCCGCTCTACAAATTTGATACCCGTCTCGAACATCGGAACAGTTTTATCGAGGTTGATAATATGGATTTTATTTTTAGCACCAAAGATATATGGAGCCATTTTTGGGTGCCAAAATCTTGCTTGGTGGCCGAAATGGACCCCAGATTCTAGCATGTCGCGCATACTTACTTTACTCATGACTTCTCTCCTTAGGGTTCTGCCTCCACGCTCCCCGGTCACCAATCCCATTGCGTATTCTTGCAGAAGGACACCCTAGCACCAGTTTAGGCTCGTGTGAGAATTAATTTAAAGTTACAATTTGCCCAATGGGCTGCCGCTTTATACCATAGAATGCAACCCCTCAACAATGTGTAGTCATATAGGATCGGGATATAACAGATGATAAAGACACTCGAAGAGATTAAAAAGATGCGCGTGGCTGGAAAACTAGCCGCTGAGGTCCTTGAGATGATCGAAGAGCATGTAGTGCCAGGCATAACCACCCTGGAGCTCGACACTATTTGTCATGCATATATCGTGGACACGCAAAAGGCTATTCCCGCACCACTAAATTACAAAGGTTTTCCGAAATCTATTTGTACTTCAGTGAATCATGTCGTCTGTCATGGGATTCCCGGTGAAAAAATCTTGAAAGAGGGTGACATAATTAATATCGATATCACCGTCATTAAAGATGGCTACCATGGTGACACAAGTAAAATGTTCAACCTGGGTAAAGTTTCCATCAAAGCTAATCGCCTGTCGGTAGCTGCTTACGAAAGTATGCGAATAGGAATCAATTGTGTGAAGCCAGGGGCACAGCTTGGAGATATCGGCCATGCCATTCAAAAGCATGCCGAAGGCCTTAACTACGGTATTGTCAGAGACTATTGTGGCCATGGAATTGGGAAAGAATTTCACGAAGCACCCCAGATTTTGCATTACGGGAAGGAAAAAACAGGGTTAGTATTGGAGGCTGGGATGATCTTTACCATTGAACCGATGCTTAACCTTGGGAAGCACCAAGTTAAGCTTCTGCCTGACAAGTGGACAGTTATAACCAAAGACAGGAGCCTTTCAGCTCAATGGGAGCATACAATATTGGTAACGGATGATGGACATGAGATCCTAACCTTGAGAACAGAAGAAAAATTAACCCCTAATTAGCGGATATTAAAGATCAATTGTTTCCTAGTGGCCTACTTTCAGAAAATGACTTAGCTGCCAGAGCAACTACGATGGCAGGGGCTCGTCTCAACGACATAGCTTCAGCCATAGGGCAACCACTGCCAAAAGATCTTCTGCGACATAAAGGGGCTATCGGAAAACTTATTGAGATGTATTTGGGTGCTACAGCCGGAGCACGACCCGAGCCAGATTTTCCAGAAATAGGAGTCGAGCTAAAGACCCTACCAATCAATTTGAGCGGTAAGCCAGCGGAGTCCACACATATTTGTAGTATTACATTGAGTTCTCTAGTGGGTTCATCATGGCTCACATCATTAGTTTATCGAAAACTAAAACGAGTTTTGTGGGTGCCTTTTGAAGCTGATAAAAATATCGCCATCTCTGATAGGCGAGTAGGCACTCCTTTTTTCTGGACTCCATCCGATAGCGATGCAATCTTTCTACAAAGAGATTGGGAGGAACACATGGAATTACTGTCTATGGGAAATTTCAGTTTGCTGTCAGCACATCAGGGCAAATACCTTCAAGTGCGTCCCAAAGCGGCTAACGGCAAAGCACTAGCGCCCTCCGTAAATTGTTATGGCAACTCTAGCCGAAACCTGCCTAGAGGCTTCTATTTAAGGTCCACGTTTACCGCAAAAATTTTGGAATCGGCGTTCGAATGAACTCGAAAACCACCCCAGTTAAGAGTCCTAATGAATGGAAGTTCTGCCTAGCTCCAATGATGAAGAAAACGGATCGCCATTTTCGCTATCTCATCAGCATAATTGCTCCGAAAATGCGCCTGTATACAGAAATGATTACCCCGAATGCAATAATTCATGGAGATCGCGCACGCTTCTTAGGCCATTCAAAGCAAGAGCTACCTCTCGCTCTGCAGCTCGGTGGAGCAGATCCTGAGAGCATTGTACAAAGCGCTCTGTTAGCCGTGCAGGCAGGGTTTAAGGAGATCAACCTTAACTGTGGCTGTCCTAGTGATAGAGTGCAATCAGGAGCCTTTGGCGCCGCAATGATGAAGCAGCCGGAGCTTGTTGCCAATTGCGTGGCTACATTGTACCGCGAATTGCCACCAGATATTAGGGTAAGTGTGAAAACACGATTGGGAGTTGACGACTTATATAGTTATACCTATTTTCACTCGTTCATAGCACAAGCCGTCGAAAGCGGCTGCCGTGTTTTCCATATACACGCGAGAAAAGCTCTTTTAGGAGGTTTAAGTCCGAAAGAAAACAGGGAAATACCCCCTTTGAATTACGACTGGGTCTATCGCCTCAAGAAAGATTTTCCGATGTGTACCGTGGTCATCAACGGTGGGGTAAATTCGGTTTCTCAGCTCTCAGAGCATTTACAGCGCGTTGACGGCGTCATGATTGGCAGGCATGCCTACAATAATCCTTTTGACCTCGCTCAGTTTGAAACCATAATCTTTGACCAAGATACTAATCTTGCCAACCTGCAACGTAAAGATGTTGTCTTGAAGTATCTTGATTATGTAGATAATCGAATGTCTGAAGGTTTTCAATTTAAAACAATGATTAATCATTTGATTAACCTATATCAAGGCCAACCAAACGCGAAAGCGTGGAGACGCTATTTAAGCGTCAACTCCGGGCAGAAATCGGCAAGCCTAGAAACGGTCTTGTCGGCCTTATCTCTAGTGGATTAAATCCCCATGTAGCAGACTTGGTCTAGGTCGCGTTATACTAACCCAAGGTTTATTAGACAATTGTTAAACATACGGATTGAGACAAAACTTACTTATGAGTATTGAGCGCGCTAGATTCAACATGGTAGAGCAACAAATCAGAACTTGGGACGTATTAGACGCGACTGTTCTCGACGTTTGCGCAAGAGTAAATAGAGAAAACTACGTTCCGCAAAACTTCCAAAGCTTAGCATTCGCTGACACTGAAATCGAAATCGGCTTTGGTCAGCACATGATGTCGCCAAAAATTGAAGCTCGTGCGCTACAGGCTTTGAAAATCGAGTCTGCGGACAGAGTCCTTGAAATAGGCACAGGTAGCGGATTTATGGCAGCCTTACTCAGTTCTCTTGCGCATAAAGTCGACTCGCTTGAGATTAATGCTGAGTTAGCCACAAGCGCGGCAGAGAAGCTTGCGAGTGATGGTTTCGATAACTGCACTGTCCGTGCCTGTGACGGCATTGACGGTTCCATCGCCAATGCTCCCTACGATGCAATTATGATTTCAGGCTCCTGTGTTGAGCGCCGACCAGAACTCGAAGAATTACTTGCCATTGGAGGGAGGCTATTTGTCGTATTGGGAGTTTCACCCGCAATGCAAGCTATCTTGGTAACTCGTTACGACAAAGAAACTTGGATTTCAGAAGATTTGTTTGAAACTACGATAACTCCACTTATTGGAGCCGAGGAAAAAAGGGAATTTCAGTTTTAATTTTACAGACCGGATGTAAATTCGTTGAGGTTTTTTCCAGGGTATTTCATACCAATCTGGCTGGTTAGCCAGAAATATCAAAAGAGTAAAGCTATGGCAAAGTCTATAATGTGCGTGATAAATGCTCTTGTATTACTAGCATTGCTGCAGGCACCTAGTATTCAAGCATCTGATAATGATCTAAGGTCACTATTGGCCCTCGCCGAGCTAGAAGACCCTTTATATAAGGAAGCCCAATTCCTTGCCTTAGCTAAAGCAGAAGGCGTGCCACAAGCTAAATCGCAGATATTTTTCCCTACAATAAAGTTTAATGCGGGGACTAACCGAGTGCGTGACGATATCTCAACGACTGGATTTGGTGCGAATGGGGTTACTAAGTACAATTCAAGAAATTATAGTATTTCTTTTACACAACCAATTTACCACCAAGATAGATTTCTAGCTCTTTCTCAAGCCGATAGAAGGGTGCAACAGGCTCAACTCGAAGTTGTGATCGCGCACCAAGAATTAATTCTAAGGCTTTCAGAAGCATATTTTGAAGTCCTTGCATCCCAAGACAACTTGGTTTTCCAACAAACCCAAAACAAATCTTTGCTTGGACAACTTCGACAAGCTCAGAAGAGATTCACAGTAGGTCTAATTCCCAGAACAGACGTTGAAGAAGCAAAAGCTGGGTACGACAGATCATTAGCTAGTCTAATCAAAGCAAAGCAGTCGATTGACAATGCTGGAGAGATGCTCAGAGAAATTACGAAGAGTTATCCTAATAAACTTCCTGTGTTAACAGAGGAAATACCCCTAAATTTTCCAAACCCGCCAGCCATAGAAGAGTGGACTGAGGCGGCGTTAGAAAAAAGTCTAGAAATAAAAGCAGCTAATCTCGACGCACAGATAGCCCAAAAAGAGGTCTACAAGCAAGCGTCCCGGAGCTTGCCTACGATAGATCTCGTCGGCGGTCATGGATACGGTCGTCAAGGTGGACGTTTCGGTGCAAGTAAAATACACAAAAGTGATGTCGGCATCGAAGTGAATGTCCCTCTCTTTGAAGGCGGGATGACGATGTCTTTAACCAAAGAAGCACGCCATAGACATGCGGCCAAACTTGCCATTTTAGAGTCCACGCACAGGGCAGTTAACAGGAAAACACGCCAAGCTTATTTAGGTATCGTCTCTCAGATTGGAGCCGTCCAAGCTTTGAAACAAGCCGTGGTGTCATCGGATGCCTCACTAAGATCAACGACGGGCGGCTTCGATGTTGGTACCCGAACCGCAGTAGACGTTGTTGAAGCAGAGCGCGTTCTCTCGGAGTCAAAAAAAGATTATGCTCGAGCACGTTATGACTATCTATTAGAAACGTTAAAATTGAAAAAAGCTGTGGGAGTTTTATCTCCTGAAGATCTGATTTCTATAGAAGCTTGGCTAAAATAGCGCCTGAGTGTGTCTCACATGAGATATGGCTTAAGGGCTGCTAAAGTCAATTTTGTTGCTCCTTGGTGGCTCTCCATCACCTGAGTTGCCCTTATACTTTGCCTTAGAGCTAATTCATGGTTAGCTAACAAACTTCCGGCAGAACTTGTTAGTTCAGAAGGATTCGAGACTTTCACCAAAGCATTATTCGCCAAAAGTTTGTCACAAATATCACTAAAATTAAAGGTAGAAGTTCCTGTGATCAGAGGAACTCCTAACGCTATTGGCTCCAACACGTTCTGTCCTCCGTAAGACAGTATGCTTCCACCAACAAAAGCTACATCGGAAACAGCATAAAAAGACAACAAATGACCAAGTGTATCGACTAAAAGAATCTCGAATTTTTCTGCAGGCTTAACAGTAGTTTGAGAACTCACTGAAAAACCTGATGATCTAACAAGCTTGCTGATGACTGGAATTCGTTCTGGATGTCTCGGCGCCAAAATAAAGATTAGCTCTGGAAACGTCATTCTAAGCTGCAGCATGCTTTCTATGATGAATGATTCTTCCCCCTCCCGAAAACTCCCAAAACACATAATTTTTTTTGATACCAAGCCTAGACGTTCTTTTAATTCTGTAGATTGAGAAGTGCTCTGTTCTCCTGCGACTAGATCGAACTTCAAATTTCCAACAACGCTAATGCTCGTGAGTTTCACACCTAGTTTTTCGTACCACTGAGCGTATTCTTCCGTTTGAGCCAACACCATAGATAATGATTCGAAAGCAGGTGCAGTAATTGCTTTTGCTTTCCGATAATTCCAGTAAGAGTTTGGAGACATTCGACCGTTTACGATCACAGTAGGGATTTCTTCATCACCGCAGAGCTTTAACAGATTAGGCCACAGTTCTGTTTCTACCAAGATTAATACTTTCGGGCTTACACGGCTTATGAAACGCGCCAACACTGAGGGCAAATCAATTGGGAAATACAAATATGAAACGCGCTCGCCAAACTCCAAGTAAGCAATTTCCGCACCTGTAACCGTTGTAGTCGTGACAAGAATAGTCCTCAGCGGATACTCTTTAAGAATTTTTTTCACCAAGGGCGATACAGCTTTCACTTCACCAACTGACACGGCGTGAACCCAGATAGGGTTGGAGTTGTTAAGGCTGAACGGGGGGAAACCTAACTTCTGTTTACAGCCTTCCCATAAACCATGCTTTGATTTATTACGCCACAGCCACCTCAGCAACAAAAACGGAGCAAGCCCGCTGGTCACAACCGTGTAAAAAAATCTCAAAGATTTAGCCAGGTCAAATACTCCTTAACCCCGCTTTTCATTCCCTTGAAATCCTTACTATAGCCAATATTACGGAGGCTGGCGATATTCGCTTTTGTATTTGCTTGATAAGCGGACAGCAACTCAGAAGGGAACGGGATATACTCGATTTTACCTCTTTCGTGAAATTCAACAACCGCATTGGCAACCGCATTAAAAGTCTCTGCGACACCCGTACCACAGTTGTAAATACCTGATGCTAAAGGTGACTGCTCTCCGGCCCAAATACTTACGTCCACCACGTCATGAACATGCACAAAATCTCGGCATTGCTCTCCAGCCGCATAGCCGTGAGAGCCAGAAAACAACTTGATTTTATCGCTAACAGAAAGCTGCTGATTTAGGTGGTAAATAACACTTGCCATAGTGTTTTTATGATTCTCATTCGGTCCATACACATTGAAATACCTCAGTCCGATTACAGTTGAGGATTTTTCTGTTGTTTGCTTTTGTCTTTGACGTACATGCTGGTCAAAAGCTAGTTTTGAGTACCCATAAACATTCAAGGGGCTCTCATTGGCAGCGATGTTCACATCGCTGCCTGAGCCAGAACCGTAAACTGATGCGCTGGACGCATAAACCAACGGAATTTGAATTTTTTCGCAGAATTCCAGGAGCAACCGCGACGCTCGGTAATTAGTATCCATCATGTACTTTCCGTTCCACTCCGTTGTGCGAGAACAAGCGCCCAGATGAAATACTTGAGAGATACGGCCTAACTTGCCGTGATAACTCGTTTTGGGATTCATAAAGTTTTCAATCTCGCTAAAAAAACTGTCTTTATCTTCATAGTCCGCTATACAACATTTAGCCAAGTTCAAAGCTTTCCGACCATCTGTAAGGTTGTCGACCACCATTATGTCAAACAAGCCCCTTCGATTTAATTCGGCAACGAGATTACTACCGATAAAGCCTGCCCCGCCAGTCACTAAAATCATGCGTCTTCACCTAATTTATTTAAAATATCAGTAGAAGAAAAACCTTCGTGAAAACCCAACACTTCTACTTTCCCACCCGCGGCAATCACGTGCTCCGAACCAGCAATTTCCGTGGCAACATAATCTCCACCTTTAACCAGCACATCAGGTAGAATTTCTGCGATTAATGCTTCTGGAGTATCTTCAGAAAAAGACACCACCCAGTCAACTGATTTAAGAGCGGCAAGAACTTCCATTCTGGCTTCAAGATCATTTACAGGCCGATTTGGGCCTTTTAACCGAGACACCGACAAGTTACTATTTACGGCAACAATTAATCGGTCGCCTAATTTTTTTGCGTCTGAAAGGTATCCGACATGGCCTCTATGCACAATATCGAAACAGCCGTTGGTCATCACTATGGTGTCACCCTTGGCTTTTGAGTCGTCTAGAATATTTTTCAGTTCAGCTAGCTCTAATATTCCGGTTTTCGCTTCTGATGGGATATCGAATTTTCTGATTTCCTCTAATGTTAACGTAGCTGCACCAAAACGACCCACAACAATACCGGCAGCTTTATTAGCGTAGGCAACAGCATTACTAATATTTGAACCTGCACTTATAAAAGCGGCCAGCACCCCACAGACGGTGTCCCCAGCACCGGTGACATCGAATACTTCTTTGGCCTCGGCAGCTACTGTTAGGTGGCTATTGTCTTCAACAAGGACCATACCTAAAGGTCCTTTCGTAACTAAAATCGCAGCAATAGCCAATTCATTCAACATACTCCTAGCTTTGGCTATAAGTACCTCATCGGAGCTACAATCTCCAACCACAGCTTCGAACTCTTTCAAGTTCGGGGTCAACAAATCTACGCCTCGGTATTTTGAGAACTCGACACCTTTAGGATCTGCGATGACGAATCGACCCAAAGCTCTAGCCTCGTTAATGAGTTTTTCAACTTCACCAACACTGCCTTTTCCATAGTCTGATATCACCACCACATCGCAGTTTTGCAAATGGCTAGCAAATTCAGCATGAACTTTATTACTTTCACCTCTGCCGGGTAATTGCTCGAAATCAATCCGCAGCATCTGTTGACCCTGACTCACTACTCGTGTCTTAACTATTGTCGAATAACCAGCGCTTTTAACAAGCCCACACTCAATTCCCAGGCTGAGAGAAACTTTTTCTATTTGCGCCCCGTCAGCATCGTCTCCGACTTGTCCTACTAGGGTTACTGAAGCTCCCAACGCAGCCGCATTAGCGGCTACGTTTCCGGCTCCTCCAATCCGCTCAATCGTGTTGTCAACTCTAACGATCGGGACAGGAGCCTCTGGAGAGATTCGCGCCGTTGTTCCAGAAAAATAGCGATCTAAAAGCACGTCCCCTATTACAAGGATTCTCCCATCACAGATTTTCTCGACAACCGCTCTCATGGAAATCATATCCATATACCAATTAACCACCCTAGAAATAACTCTATCATCAAACCATCTATAATCTTATCATAGACCCATGCTGAACTTATGTAGATTAACAGCCGCAATCATGTTGCTTACCAGTTTACCAAGTTATGCGCTTATCAATTCATACAATGCCACCTATCAAATCATAAAACATGAAATTAGAATCGGAACGATAGAGCACGTCTTCCTGCGTAAAGCCGATAGTTCTTACACTTTCACATCTACCACTAAACCTTATGGGATAGGAAGACTTTTTACCCGCGAACAAAAGATTGAATCCAGTGTTGGAAAAATCAATGTGGCTAGAGCAATTCCCTTTCGATATGAGAACAAACAAAAAAGCACGACGAAGTCCTATAGCTTAAACTTCCAAATCGACCGACAGAAGATCGTGCGCAAACAGCTTGATGGAATATCCGCGGATCACTTCGATGATTTACACGATTCTTTGTCATACCAACTACAACTCTCTCTGGATATGCACAATCCCTCAATGGATGCATTTCATTATAAAATATTAAAAAAGAAAAAAATCAAAACGCTTGATTTTAGATCTCTTTCAACGGGAGAGCTATCGACGGTGCTAGGTAACTTGGATGTCAAGATCCTGTTAAGACAAATCAACGACAATAGGAAAAAAACTACGATATGGGCTGCTTCGAAGTTTAGTTATCTCCCTGTTAAAATTTTAAACGTTGGAAAAAATGGTGAAGAAATCTCTATTCAACTCCTTCGAGTAAGCTTTCATGAATAGGCTCTATTCTTTTTCTAAGACAGAAATTGCAGCTATCAGTTGCTCAGCCGGAGCATAAGCCCCTAGGTAGGTTCCATCCGATGAATATACTGCCGGAGTTCCGGCCAATTTCATACTTTGCCCGAGAGCGAAGTGATCTGCGACTGGGCTAGCGCATTTACGTGTGGCGATTTTCTCCCCTGCCTTCGCTTTACTGAGGGCTTTTTCCTTATTTGCAGCACACCAAACATTGACTGCCTTATCATAAGAGTCACTCTTAAGCCCTGCTCGAGGATATGCTAAATAATGAACGGTGATCCCAGCATCATTCAACGCCGGCACCTCTAGGTGAAACTTGCGACAATACCCACAATCAATGTCAGTGTAAACATAGATATTATCTCTATCATTGATATTTTTTCGTCCGAATGAGATAAGTGAATTTTCATCTAACTTCTGAAACTCTTCCTTCCGTATTTGAGCTCTAGCAGTCTGTGTAAGATTGATTTTTTTGACTAAATCAAGTAATTCACCCTGAAACAAGTAACGCCCATCTTTAGATACGTAAACAACCTCTCCACTCAATTTAACTTCAAAAAAATCACCCATTGGCATTGTCTTAACTGACTCTACACTCTCTGATGGAAAAAGTTTTTCGAGCACCTCTCTTACATTCTGATTTGAATCAGCAGCTTTTACGAGACCGGCAGCGGCAATCGCTATGACTAGACAGTACAGTTGTATTCTCACTTTTTTTTCCTTTATGATCCTTGTGTTAGAGAGTCTCGGCTCAACTTTATCCTCGAGGGTGGTGCAAGCTATGTAGCTTTTTCAAACGTTCCGCTGCAACGTAAGTATAAATCTGTGTTGTAGAAATATTGCTGTGGCCCAACAGCATTTGCACTACTCTTAAATCCGCACCATGGTTCAATAAATGTGTTGCAAATGCATGCCGCAATGTATGCGGAGAAATTTGCCCGTCTATATGGACCATCGCGGCATATTTTTTAACCCTATGCCAGAATGTTTGCCTGGTCATTGGATTGCCATGACTACTTGGAAACAAGGCTCTGGTCATATGCTTCCCCACCAGAGCTGTTCGACCTTCGTTCAAATATTTAGTCAACCAATAAATAGCATTCTCCCCTAAAGGCACTAGTCGCTCCTTATTTCCTTTCCCCACAACCCGAACGACCCCTTGTCGTAGATTAACTTGAGCAGATTCCAGCCCCACCAACTCGCTAACCCTTAAACCGCTAGCATAAAGGACTTCTAGCATCGTTCTATCACGCAGACCCAGTCGTTCTTCTGTATTAGGAGCGAGCAAGAGCGCTTCAACATCCACTTCGCTGACAGACTTTGGTAAAGACCTACCTATGCGAGGTGCCACAAGTTCGGTGCTTGGGTCAATGGAAATTAAGGTTTCTCTAAAAAGATAGCGGTAATATCTTTTTATGCTAGCCAGTCGACGCGATAAAGTTTTTGAAGATAATTTCTTTTGTTGCCCCATAAATTGCGTCAATTGGATTGAATTCGCACTCAAAAGAGTAACATTAAGGGAGGTAAGGTAGATACACAGTATCTTGAGATCACTTTGATAGGCGGACACGCTCAGAGGACTTAAGCCATACTCGCTCCATAAATGCTCAAGGAATCGTTCAAGATGATTCGTGTCTGAATTCAATTTACTGCTACTGACTTAAAAAAGTTAATATGGAATACTAGACGTTATTAGCAACAAAAATCTATAGGGAAGTACTAGGTTATGTTTGACGATTGGTTTAACGACAAACAAACGGGTTTGGGAGAAATTCTTAGAACGGACTCTGAGCAAAAATCTGCTGACAAAGCTGCTGCGAAATTTTCGCTATATCACTATGAAAGTTGTGTTTTCTGCGCTCGGGTTCGCAAAACCATTCGTGCTTTAAATGTTACGATCGAACTCCGTGACGTTATGAAAGATAGAGCTCATCTAAGCACCTTAGCTACTCTAGGCGGGAAGACCACTGTTCCTTGCCTGCGGATAGCAGGAGAAGCACCAGGTGAAGAAAAATGGCTTTATGAGTCTAGCGATATCTCGGAATACCTGATTAAAGAACTTAAGTAGTACGCTTAACCAATATTTTTTCTTTTATTCTCGCCGCTCTGCCCCTCAAATCACGCATATAATAAAGCTTGGCACGTCTCACATCAGCCCGACGTTTAACCTCGATGCTTTCGATAAGAGGGCTGTGCATCTGAAAGACACGCTCCACTCCCTCTCCATGAGAAATTTTTCGAACAGTAAAAGAAGAGTTTAAACCACGACTTCTTATGGCGATAACAAAACCTTCGAATGCTTGCAGTCTTTCTCTAGTCCCTTCTTTGACCTTTACTTGCACGACAACCGTGTCGCCAGGACCAAAGCTAGGTATATTCTTCTGAAGCTGCTCCGCTTCGATTTTCGCTATTAGCTCACTCATCACTCATGCCTTAAAATTTGATTTCGGAATTCTACACCAAACGACGTATAAATTTTACTATTATTTTCAATCATAGAGTTGCAGATTTCATAACTTCTCAATTGTCCTCTAGAAAGCTTTCTAGAAGCATTATATCTTCGTCACTCAAGGACATCTTTTCGAGCAATTCTGGTCGCCTCAAATAGGTTCGACCCAAACTTTGTTTCCGTCGCCATGAGGCAATCATCCCATGATCTCCGCTCATTAGAACTTCAGGCACAGCGTGTCCTTCAATTTCAGCAGGCCGAGTATAGTGAGGGTAATCTAGCAATCCGGAATGGAAAGAATCTTCAATAGAAGATAACTCACTGCCCAAAACATTTGGCAAGGTACGTGCCAAAGCATCAATCATAACTAAAGCAGGAAGTTCTCCCCCAGTAACGACATAGTCTCCAATCGACCATTCACTATCGACACTATTCAAAACAATTCTTTCATCAACTCCCTCGTATCGTCCACATAGGAATATCAAATGGTCATAATGATTCAGGCTATTGATAGCGCTATGATTGAACGTCTTCCCCTGAGGACTAAGATAAATCACATGGCGTGTCTGCGCTTTGTCTGTTTTTAAGCCCGCCAAGGCCCTATACACAGGCCCTGCCGTCATCACCATACCTGGGCCGCCTCCGTATGGCGTGTCATCTACTCTGCCATTACTACTTTGGGCATAATCTCTTGGGTTTATGGTATCAATTTCTATTACGTTAGACTCACAAGCTTTTCGTATCACGCCGACATCACGGTAGGCATTAATCAATTCTGGAAACAACGTGAGGACGGTAAATCTTTTACTCAATTAAATGTCTTCCTTGTCCCAATCAACAATCATTTTTTGGTTGGTCAAGTCGACACTCTTAACGTAGACATCAGAGACATAAGGTATCAGTGAGATTTTATCGCCTCTTACTTCCAATACATCATTTGCACCAGTCTCATGAAGAGTGCAAATTACCCCTAAATCTTCTCCATTTAAGTTGAACACCTTTAGTCCAATCAAATCTAACCAGTAGTATTCGCCTTTCTGAACGTTTTTTAGAGATTTTCTTTCAACAGCTAATTTTTTACCAACTAGTTGCTCAGCACCGTCACGAGAAAGAATACTATCCAACGATATCCTTAGCCCTTTATTTGAGCCAGAAACCTCACTTACCTTAAAAGACAACCACTCGTTTACATTTCCAACAAGTATCTCTCGATAAGCTAATATTTGATCCTCTGGGCGGGTATAGGACCGAATTTTAAGCCAGCCTTTCACACCAAAAACACCACTGATTTCTCCTAACACGACAACACCAGTTGTCATGTAAAGAAAACTTCAATTTTCAAGCTATCATTCTGAAATGGCTACTTTCTTCATTAGTTTTGCAACACGTTCAGATGGCTGCGCACCTACTGAAAGCCAGTAAGCATATCGTTCTGAATCTACACGCAAGCTTTCTTCGCTTTCTTTGCCTAAAGGATTGAAAAATCCCAACCGCTCCAAATGCCGCCCATCTCTTTTATTTCGTTGATCTGCGACTATAATGTGATAATACGGGCGCTTATTGGAACCGCCACGAGATAATCTAATTTTTACCATAAAAAATATCCTTCGAAAAGCACTATAACAAGCGCTCAATTACTAAAAATGACCAAAAGTCTTTCACTTATGGTCGCGCATTCTAAGAGGTAGACGACTTAAAATAAAGGGTTTATCGAGGTTATCTAAGGGAAATGTCAAGAAATATAGAAATATCGACAAAACAACAGGCCCGAGAGTATGTTCGAAGGGCTTCTTTGAAGACAACACCGGAAAGATTTGCTGCAGCAAACAGACAAATTTATACCTCTTGCTACTCGGTTTTAAGACAAAAAAATATTAACTCCCTATTCATTTATGTGTCTCGCGAAAACGAAGTAGACACTCATATGCTGATTAAGTATTTTCTAAAAGACAAAATAAAGGTCTATGTTCCAAAAGTAATTGGAGATAATGAGATGGTTGCGGCTAGATTAACGACTTGGGATAGCCTAATCACAGGTCGATATGGACTACGTGAACCTAAAAGCTTTGAAGACGTTGCGGTCGAAATCGACATGGTTATTGCACCTGGCCTTGCTTTCACCATCGAGGGTGTACGCCTCGGCCAGGGTCTAGGTTACTATGATCGTTGGCTTACAGAACATTCATATGCAGACACAATAGGTCTAGCATATGAGCACCAGATACTGAGTGCGTTGCCAACGTCTAGATATGATGTAAATGTAGCTGAGATAATCACAGAAAAGCGCCGGATAGTGTGCACCAGCGCTAATCTTTGATAGCGTTCCGACTTTCATAGGCGGTAATAAACTTAAAGCCTATTCATCAACGGCTTTCATACTCAACCGTATTCTGCCTTGCTTATCTACTTCTAGAACTTTGACTTTAACTAGATCACCTTCACTCAATTTATCGCTCACATTCTCAACCCGTTCCTCAGAGATTTGTGAAATGTGCACAAGTCCATCTTTCCCCGGGAGTATGTTCACGAAGGCTCCAAAATCCATTAACTTAGCTACTTTCCCTTCATAAATAGTTCCTACTTCAACATCTGCGGTAATAGACTCTACCCTAGACCTTGCAGCCACACCCGCAGCGTTATCTACTGAAGCTATTTTCACAGTACCGTCATCATCTATGTCTATAGTGACGCCAGTCTCCTCAGTGATTTGCCTGATCGTCGCGCCACCTTTTCCAATTACATCACGAATTTTATCTGGTGGAATTTTGAACGTTACAATTCTAGGCGCGTGCTCTGACATTTCTTCCCTAGGACTTGAGATGACTTTATTCATTTCACCTAATATATGAATTCGTCCACCCTTAGCCTGCTCTAGAGCAGACGCCATGATTTCATGAGTGATACCATTTATTTTTATATCCATCTGCAAAGCTGTAATGCCTTCTGCAGTCCCAGTAACTTTAAAGTCCATATCTCCAAGATGATCTTCATCACCCAAAATATCGGACAACACAACAAATCGATCACCTTCTTTGATGAGACCCATCGCAATCCCAGCTACAGGCGCTTTCGTTGGAACTCCTGCATTCATTAAAGCGAGGCTTGTTCCACATACAGAGGCCATTGAACTAGAACCATTTGACTCGGTTATCTCAGATACTATTCGTAAGACATATGGAAATTCTTCAAGCGAAGGAAGTACCGCCTGGATACCTCTTTTAGCTAAACGTCCGTGCCCTATTTCTCTTCGTTTTGGAGTACCTACCCGTCCTGTTTCTCCTACGGAGAAAGGAGGAAAATTATAATGAAGCATAAACGGGTCTCGTCTTTCCCCTTCAATAGCATCTATCACCTGAGCATCTCTACCTGTCCCTAGCGTAGCGACCACGATAGCTTGCGTTTCTCCCCTAGTAAACAAGGCCGAGCCATGCGCTCTAGGTAATACATCAACTTCTACTGAGATATCTCTAATCTCATCTTTTCTCCGACCATCGATTCTCGGTTTTCCGTCTAACACACTGTGTCTAACCACGTCGTGTTCTAGCTTATAGAACACAGCTTCAACCTCTGCTCCATCGTAATCTTCAGAATCCGAATGGCTCGCCAGAACTTCGCTTTTGAGCACACTTAACTTATCGCGTCTTTCTATCTTATCAACTACGCTGTACGCATCAGCAATAGCAGCTTTGTACTTCTCGCTGATAGAAGAGACGAGGGCAGAATTCAATTCAGGAGTAGACCATTCCCATTTTTCTGGATTGACCATCTCCACTAACTCGTTGATAGCAGATATCGCTGCTTGCATTTTTTCATGTCCAAAGGTCACAGCCCCAAGCATAACTTCTTCGCTTAAGCCTTTCGCTTCAGATTCAACCATTAGGACTGAGGATGCAGTACCTGCGACAACTAACTCAAGGTCCGAATCATCCAGCGCTGCAAAGCTAGGATTAAGAATATAATCGCCGTCTTTATAACCTACTCTTGCTGCGCCAATTGGACCATCGAAAGGCATTCCTGATATAGCAAGTGCAGCTGAGGCTCCTAAGAGTGCTGGAATATCGGGGTCTACAGTGGGATCTAGTGAGAGCACTTGGCATATCACCTGGACTTCATTCGTAAAGCCTTTGGGGAAGAGAGGCCGGATTGGTCTGTCTATGAGCCGACAAGTTAGTGTCTCTTTCTCGGTCGGCCTTCCTTCTCTTTTAAAGAAACCTCCAGGTATTTTCCCAGCTGCATAAGTTTTTTCCTGATAGTCGACAGTTAGCGGGAAAAAATCCTGCCCTGGCTTCGCTGATTTACGACCCACCGCCGTAACAAGGACTACAGTGTCGCCCATGCATGCCATGATGGACCCTGACGCTTGTCGCGCTATTTTTCCAGTTTCAAGCGTTACCGTCGCGCTTCCATATTCGAATGAAACAGCCTTTGCCGTCATATGATTAATACCTGTGTAAATAATTGTGCTTAGTTAATGCCAGCATACTAAAATACTACGTCATGCCAACCTGATTAAATCTTTTTTTATTTTCGCAAACCCAGACGCCCGATAAGCTCGAGATATCGGCCGCCATCTTTATTTTTTAAGTAAGTGAGCATCTTTCGACGACTATTTACCATTTTAATCAAACCACGCCGTGAATGATTATCATGTGTATGCGTTTTAAAATGGGAAGTTAAACTTTGTATTTGAGCTGACAGGAGAGCCACTTGTACTTCAGGTGAACCCGTGTCGCTGCCTTCTCTCTGATAATCACTAATAATTGCGCTTTTGCGCTCGCTAGACAATGCCATTTAATATTTTCCTAAGCACTTTTTATGAATAGACCGTAGAACCGGCGGTAATTCTAACCGCCATGGTATTCTACGACAACAAATTTCTTAACTAAGACGCATACATTACCGATATCTTAAACATTAAAGCCTCTTTTAGGTACAATCTGTCCGTTTTCATCAACTTCCCCAATACCTAAAAATTTGCTTTTGGAATAAACACGAAGTAATTCACCCTCAAGAAAGTCTGACGGTGTCCCCAAATTCAAGCCATTCATGAACATCCTACTTATCTCGGGTAACAAAGTTATTTTATTTAGATGAGTAAGCGCATGATCCAAAGGTAAAAGTACGCTGTCCAAAAATTCGACGCCATTTTTTTCAGCCAAGAGCTCTAGGGCGTTTATTGTATAGGCATCTTTCACGTGGAATGCGCCACTCTGAGTTCGTCGCAAAGACGCAACATGCCCTACCGTGCCAAGCGCTACAGCCAGATCTTCAGCTAGCACCCTTATATAGGTCCCTTTTGAACAAGTCACATCGATGCTACAGATAGGCGCCTGGTATGACAGCAAATCAAACTTGCGGATGTTAATTTTTCTCGCTTCGCGCTCGATGGTCAAACCTTTTCTGGCTAAATCGTATAATCGGTTCCCACCAGATTTGATTGCTGAGTACATGGGTGGGATTTGGCGGAGTTCCCCTGTCATATCAAACATGCATCGCACGACATCTGCTTCATCTATGTTGGACCAGCTTTTATTTTCTGAAATTTCTCCTTCAACATCCCCTGTTGTAGTTGATGATCCAAAAATAAATTCTGAAAGATATCGTTTGTCTGAATCTAAAAGATATTGCGCGACTTTAGTAGCCTCACCAAAACACACAGGTAAAAGACCTGAAGCCAAAGGGTCCAGAGTGCCTGTATGCCCAGCTTTTTTTGCGTTAAAAAGTCGTTTGATCTTTTGCAAGGCACGGTTGGAGGTATCACCTTTAGGTTTGTCTAAAAGTAATATTCCATTCACCTTTCTTTGTAGCGGCTTCACAGGCTCAACGGCTTTTTTTCTGTTTTGTCACAACTTTAATTGATGATTGCATCATCCGACAATAAACGGCCGATTCTATCAATAGCTTCAGCTTCCTCATCAATTTCGAAATTAATGACTGGAGTTCTTTTAGATTTTAAATGTCCGGCTAATTGTTTTTGAAGCAGGTAACCCTGTTGTTCAAGGTGCTCTTTAAACGCAGCTTTGGCGTCATCTCCGGCATATAAGCTAATAGTAATAGTCGCTCTTCGGAGATCAGGGCTCACAACAACTCTGTTTATTGTAGCCATACCGGCTCCAGATTCTCGCGCCATATCGCTGATGGGGACAGCCAAGATTTTCACGATTGCCGCGCTGACACGATCTATACGACTGTAGCCTTTCTCGTTCAATGTTTTATCTTTATTTTAAACAGTTCTGGCCACTTCTATTCGCTCAAAGACTTCAATCTGATCGCCTGTTTTAACATCATTATAATCCTTTACTCCGATGCCGCATTCGCTACCAGAACGAACTTCCTTAACGTCTTCTTTAAATCGTCGCAAGGATTCAAGCTGCCCTTCGTAAATAACAACGCTTTCTCTCAGAACTCTGATAGGACTGCTCTTTTTTACAGTACCTTCCTCTACCAAGCAACCTGCAATAGCGCCAAGTTTCGAAGAACGAAAGACATCTTGGACTCTAGCGACACCCAGTATCGTCTCTCTGATTTCGGGAGACAATAAACCAGAGATCGCAGCTTTAACGTCGTCGATCAATTCGTAAATAATACTATAATAACGAAGCTCTATACCTTCGTCCTCTATTAGTCTTTTAGCTGCATTATCTGCACGCACATTGAATCCAAAAATAGTCGCGCCAGACGCGAGCGCCAGATTTACATCTGACTCGCTTATCGCACCTACCCCACTTGCTACGACATCAACCACTACTTCCTCATGACTTAAACCTTTCAAGGTATCAACCAGTGCTTGACTAGAGCCGTGGACGTCGGCTTTTAGTACAACTCGCACAAATGCCTTTCCACCACCACCCATCTCCGCCTCTATGTTTTCTAGCTTCGAAGCTTGCTGCCTAGCCAATTTGAGTTCTCGATCTCTATCTTCCCTAAATGAGGCAATCTCGCGAGCTTTACGCTCATCCGTCACAACCATTGCTTCGTCACCGGCATTAGGTGTTCCAGACAAACCTAAAACCTCTATAGCTTCACTGGGGCCTGCGGACTCAAGTTGTTTGCCATTGGCATCATACATGCCTCTAACCCTTCCGTACTCGCTACCAGCAAGCAATATATTTCCGCGCTCTAACTTTCCACGTTGAATGAGGACCGTTGCCACTGTGCCCTTGCCTTTATCAAGTCTTGATTCTATAACCAAGCCGCGAGCAACCCCTTTCTTTGAGGCTGTTAATTCTAGAATCTCTGCTTGTAAGGAGATAGCTTCAAGCAAATCGTCCACACCATCGCCAGTCAACGCGGAGATTGAAATAAACTGCGTTTCTCCACCCCAATCATCGGGGATAACTTCTAAGTTTGCCAACTCTTGTTTTACTTTATCGGGTTGAAACTCGGGCTTATCGCTTTTATTCACAGCAACTATTATTGGAACATCAGCTGCCTTGGCATGCTTAACAGCCTCGGCAGTTTGAGGTTTCACACCGTCATCACCTGACACAACGAGCACTATAATATCAGTTGCCTTCGCACCCCGAGCTCTCATGGAAGTAAAAGCTGCATGACCGGGAGT
Source organism: uncultured Gammaproteobacteria bacterium (assembly GCA_938082545.1). GTDB lineage: Bacteria > Pseudomonadota > Gammaproteobacteria > UBA4457. Next base: position 8,353 of record CALKCL010000003.1, on the reverse strand, counting down.
ATCCAAAAATGTAATAGATCCGTGACTGGTCTCAACTCCATACGCGCCTATGTGCTGAGTGATGCCTCCCGCTTCTCCAGATGCAACTTTAGAACTGCGAATGTAATCTAAAAGAGAGGTTTTACCATGGTCAACGTGACCCATTATAGTTACCACAGGGGCTCTTTTCTCCAGATCCTGCTCGTCATCATTTTGGTCAAACAAGTCACGACCGACATCTATGCTTTCCGTCGAAAGCTTGGCCTCATGTCCCATTTCTTCAATGACTAGTTGCGCGGTGGTTTGATCCAAGGCTTGGTTAATCGTGACCATGCTACCCAATCCCATCATTACTTTGATCACTTCGCCAGCTTTAACCGACATCTGTTGAGCCAAAGCACCTACGGTGATCGTCTCGGGAATAGTTATTTCTCTAACAACCACCTCAGTTGGCATTTCGAATCCATGCTTCCCGTTAGTGGGCGCAACTACACGTCGCGAAGTCGGCTTCTTCTTCCTCCTACGCCCTGATTTATCACTTGCCACATGCAATTCTTTTCTACCTGAATCACTTTTCCCATGCTTCCCGCCATCATTGAATTTCTTATCTTCATCTCTGCTTTTACCTTTAGTGGATGCTTTTTTTACATCAGGAGAACTGGGGTTTTCTAGAGGTGCAGGGGTCGCTTCCTGAACCTCAGCGACAGTTTTCTCAACTGCTAATCTTTCAGCTAAAAGACGCTGTTCTTCTTCCGCGGCTAATTTTCTTTCTTTTTCCAGCCGAGCTTCTGCTTCAACGGCCCGCAATCGCGCTTCAGCTTCTGCAATAACTACGGCGTCTTTTTTCTTTTGTTCTTCCAGTATCTGAGCTTCCGTTACTTGCTCCTTATCCTCCTCGTTCAATGTTGGCAATGCTTCTGGCACAGCAGCCCTTTTCACATAAGTTCTTTTCTTACGAACTTCTACACTAACTGTTTTAGTGCTTCCGGGTGTCGCGCCTCGGGCTCTCAGCTTACTTCGCTCGGGCGCAACCTTCAATTCGCTAACAGTTTTTCTATTCAACGTAATCTTGCTGGGTTCACCGCCGCTTTTATCTTTCCCGTGCATTTTTCGCAAATACGTGAGTAGCAAGCTTTTTTCGTTATCCGAGATACTATCGTCTGCACCTTTCGAAGCGAGTCCTGCTTGTTCCAGTTGAAGCACTAGCTTGTCAACTGAAATCCCTACCACATCAGCAAATTGACGGACTGTAACATCAGGCATCAGTAACCACCTCAACTCCACTTGTTTCCTCACCAGCGAACCATGGTTCCCTAGCCTTCATTATCAAGGCTGCCGCCTTATCCTCAGGCATCGGTTCTATTTCTAACAACTCATCGACGGCCATCTCAGCCAAGTCATCCATACTAGTGATACCGGCTCCTGCCAAACGAAAGGCTAGATCTTCATCCATACCCTCCATTTCCAATAGTTCTGCTGCAGGTCTTGCATCACCGATAGCTTCTTCGCTCACTATAGCTCGTGTCAAAAGTAGATCTTTTGCTCGCTGCCTAAGCTCAGCAACCAAAGATTCATCAAACTCTTCTATATCGTGCATTTCTTGCTCAGGAACGTATGCCACCTCTTCCACAGAGGTGAAACCTTCTTGCACTAAAATAACAGCTACTTCTTCATCAACGTCCAAATAGTCCATAAATAGCTTTTGATGCTTGACGACTTCTTCCTCACTTTTCTGTTCCGCTTCCGTTTCAGTCATCACATTAAGTTCCCAACCAGTAAGCTGACTCGCCAACCTCACGTTCTGCCCATTTCTCCCAATAGCTTGAGATAATTGGTCCTCCACTACAGCAACGTTCATTGTCTGAGAGTCCTCATCAACTAGAATCGACACTACTTCAGCTGGGGCCATAGCATTCATTACAAACTGTGCAGGGTTTTCGTCCCATAAGATTATGTCTACTCTTTCTCCACCAATCTCATTGGATACGGCTTGAACTCTAGAGCCTCTCATACCGACACATGCACCAACAGGGTCAATCCTTTTGTCTTTGCTGCGAACTGCTATCTTTGCGCGCATACCGGGGTCTCTTGCCGCTTCCAAGAGGTCTATGACTCCTTCACTAATCTCAGGAACTTCCAGCTTAAACAATTCCATCAGTAGGCTTTTGTCCGTTCGGCTAACAAATAATTGTGGTCCACGTTTTTCTGATTTCACTTCAGCAAGGTAGCCTCTAATACGGTCCCCTGTGCGGACAAGCTCACGAGGAATTAAGTTTTCTTTGGTAATAATAGCTTCAGCACTACCTCCCAAATCCAAAAATACATTCCCTCTTTCAATCCGCTTCACTACGCCCATAACTAGTTCGCCAACTCTATCCTTATAGGCCTCGAAGACTTGGACGCGTTCAGCTTCACGAACTTTTTGAATGATCACTTGTTTCGCAGTTTGGGCTGCTATACGACCAAACTCTGCCGGTTCAAGTGGCTCTTCATAAAAAGAACCATCTACTAAGCTAGAGCTTTTTTGCAAAGCATTCTCAAGCCAAATCTGTTTGTCCGGGAATAACAATTCTCCATCCCGCAAGCTTTCGGCAAGCGAAAGGTCATTTTGAAAATCCTCTGAATCTGGGTTTGGAACCACAAGCCTCTCTGGGTCAACAACCTCCCACATGCGGAACGCTTCGTGATCCCCAGTTTGTCGGTCTATAGCAACCCTACAAGCAACGCCTTCAGAGAAGCGCTTAGCTGTAGCCATCGCAAGCGCAGCTTCTAGCGCTTCAAATATCGTCTCTTTGGGCACTCCCTTCTCGTTGGATACTACTTCGACAACTGTAAGAATTTCTTTGTTCATATTTAATTAACCTGCATCAATTAGGACATGAAAGCCCACTTAATCGTCACTACTCTAATAATTCACTAAATTTGACCGCTCTATTTCCTCGAAAGGAATTTCCAGAGTCTCGCCATCCACAGTGACTGAAATTGTATTATCAGACACTAAAGATAGTGTGCCTTTTACTCGCCGTCTACCGTCTACTAAAGTTCTCATCCTAACTTTAACGGATTCTCCAACATATCTTGAATGTTGCTCCAATGTAAACAGCGGGCGATTTATACCGGGCGATGACATTTCAAGGGTATAACCTCCTCGAACAGCATCCTCGACGTCTAACACATCACTCACGTGCCTGCTCACGAGTTCGCAATCTTTCGCAGAAATACCGTTATCGTGGTCTATGTAAACCCGTATTAATAACCCTTCCCCTCCTCTAAGTCTCTCAATGCCTAACAATTCATAGTCAAGCCCTGTGACGATGGGCTGTAACAACTCGAGCAACTTATCAGACAATATCATTACTCCATTCTGAAACAAAAAAGCCCCGATCACCCGGGGCCTTTAAAAAACGTGGTAGCGGGGGCAGGATTTGAACCTACGACCTTCGGGTTATGAGCCCGACGAGCTGCCAGACTGCTCCACCCCGCAACTGATGTGGCAGAAGTTTAATGATACTGAGCCAATTGTTCAAGGACTATCTGTAAATCGCTAAAATTCCTCAACAAAATCAGCAATACCACTAACCTTTCCTAAACGTTTTAAAAAGTCCTTACAGCACACCATGTCTTCTGCAAAAGTCACCGGTGATCTCAGCTACAAGTTGGGGATCTTCAAACATTGGGTAGTGCCCAACGTTTGGGAGATGGATTGCTTCCCCATTAGGCAATTTATTAACTGACTCTTCGACCAACTCTTTAGGGACCCAAAAATCATCATCACCTCGAATCACAAGCATTGGACGCTCTACTTTATCAAGATCGGCCAAAACATCATGTTGCGACCAACCTTCTAGATCGCCTACGGAGCTCACTTGGGCATTTTTATGCTGCCACCTAAGCTCGTTCCGCTTCTCTTCGGATACATTGCGGCCGAGAGACTCGACCGCCGCCCGCTCCATCATATCTTGCCAGCCTGGTGCCCACGCAGGGTGCACCATCGAATCCGGGCAAGGGAATGTTGGCGACCGCCCCAACCCTTCCATTGGAATGCCAGCTGCCATATCTCGCCAATGGTTCACAGCGTAGTCAAAAGTTATGTCACCTCCAATAGAGCAACCTGTAATAACTGGAGCGTGCAGTCCGAGAGCCAATACAAACTCATGGACAAACTCCGCGTGCTGATGAATGCTACGATGCTGGGTCCAATTAACAGGATAACTCCGAGAGTGCCCAGGCAAATCCAGAGCGAACACATGAAACCCTTGGGATGCGTATAAAGGTAATGCCAAATGGTATTCTAGTGAGCTGGCGCCTGCCGTGTGAACACATACTAATGGTTTCCCATCGCCAATTTCGTCGTAAAAAGTGCGAGTGCCTTTCACATCGATGTAATGACCTGTAATAGCTTCGGGTGTACTCATAACTTATATCTCCGTAGATTTGTTCTTTCCAAGGTTACCTCGCAAGCGCTTTTAACGTATACGCCAACTCAAACATCGCTTCTGTCAGACGCCCTGCTTCAACAAGATTTCCTTCCGTGGCTATCTCAACTGACATTTCCCCCACCCTCTTTAGGTCAGGGTCATCAGAAAAATATCGTTTCCCTGGATAAGTCAAATCAGCCCAAAGTCTTTCTCCGGACAGTAAATAGCTCCAGGCTTGCTCTGTCCCCTTAAATTTAAACGTATAACCGAATACGGAAGGATGCGGGGAATAGTCAATTACGGCGCCTTTATAGATCTTAAGCCAAAAGCAATCAGAGCCTATTTCCAGCTGGATAGAACCGTCAAAAACTTGGGTTTGCATCACAAAATCAGCATTGTTATTTAATGCAGTCGTGAATTTTTTTTGAAAAGCGGGATCAGATAAAAGAGACATGAGGTAATCCTGTTTGTTTATGACTGTATTTTATCTAACTGCCTAAGTTACGCAAGATCTAAGAGGGCAAAAATAAACAACTTGATTCTTCTTAGTTATCCGCAATTCTTTTTAAAATTTTATCTAACAATCCAGCACTCATTTGACGTTCGCTATCATTAGACATTAGAAGCGAACGTTGAGCGTGAGCCAATGCCTGCTCGTAATTACCCACTCGCATATGCGTGTACGATAATTGACGCCAAAGCGCTCCATTGCTCGGCTCAATTTTTATTGCGCGCTCGAGCGTTGACTGGGCGAGGTCCCAGTGACCTTGATTAAAAGCTTGCGAGGCAATTCGACTCAAACTTTGAGCAGCCGGATTTAGCTTACGCTTTTTATCTTCTTCGGTAGCCACAGTTTCCTTATCAAAGTTCGTTTGAACCCGCGAGCCCTCATCCGTTTTTTGGAACAGAGTGGCTTCCCACTCTTCATCAGACTTCGGCATTGCGCGTTTGGTATCTTCAACTATTGCTTCAGTCTTTTCTAATACAAGCGCTTCTTCCTTATGTAGAAACGGCAACCTCAAACTGGGCACTGTTAAAGAACAGCTAGTCAAGAAAATGATGCTCATCAAGGAAAGAGGTTTTAGCATAATTTGCTTGGATTCAAAGAAGATCATCATAGGAATATACTAACTTACAGCTTCAGCAATACATAACATTAATCAAAATATTTTTTGAATCGGTCAAAGAGACCTTCCGCAGGAACAGGAACAAAGGCACCGTTGTTTTTACTCGTGCAATCACTAGTTCTGCGTATCCACGATTTTTTATGTAACGGCACCAACTCACCACCATCACAAGAGTCGGGAATTAATGCTCCAGTCGCCAGGTCTATATTGGCCCAAACTAGTTCATCAGACAGTTGCTCTGTGATCGGTTGCACTTTCGCCCCGGCCATAATCGCGGTCCATAACGGAAGAGCACCACTACCCCCAGTCAGGCCAGTGGGTGAGTTGTCATCTCGCCCAACCCAAACGACTCCAAGTAAATTCTGACCAAACCCCACAAACCAGCTATCTCTATTCTTGTTTGAAGTACCCGTCTTACCAGCCAGTGGTTGGAAGGCTGGCAGTGCCTTAGCGAGGCTTTTCCCTGTCCCACTAGAGACAACTCTTATTAAGCCATGCCTGACTAACGTGGCTGTCTCCGCCTCCATCACTTTAGTCGTTTTTAACCCGTAACGTGCCAATTTTTTTCCATCACTTGTCGTAACGTTTTTGATAGCTTGAAGTGGCGTCCGAAAACCCTGATTGGCTAGGGGCGTATACATTTCAGTCAGTAGTAGAGGAGACATTTCTACAGCGCCAATTAGTATAGAAGGAACAGAAGTCAGATTGTCTGGTGCGCCAAGGGTGACCAAATAATTTTTAACTTCATTCAAACCTAATTCGAAGCCTAATGAAATTGCCGCCAGATTCAATGACCGAGTTAACGCATCAAGCAAAGTCACTTCTCCATACTCTTCACTGTCATAATTTTTAGGCGCCCAAGTTACACCATGAATATCGGTCCATCGAATACTTTCATCCTTTAATATACTTGCTAACGAATAACTAGTCGGTTTGGACAAGGCATAACTGTAAACAAAAGGTTTCACTACTGAACCGATTGGTCTAAATGCATCAACAGCTCGATTAAATCCATTTCGGTTCGGGTACCGATCCCCGACAAGCGCTAGTATTTCGCCACTGCGCGGGTCAGCGATAACCACGCCTGCTTGTAAATCTTTCTTGCTTCGATCTTTTTCAATCTTATCTAAAGATATTGGGATAACGGTCTCTGCGTGATTTTGCAATTGGACATCTAAAGTTGTAAAGATATTCAAACCTGATTCATTTAAATCTTGGTATGAGTAATCTCTTAACAATTGCTGTTGAAGCAGGTTCATAAAAGATGAATGTTTTCTTTTTGCAGTCTTTTCTGTTGCCGATACAGATAAAACCGATTTTTTAAGTTTTACTACGTCTTGCTCGTTGAGCAAATTCGCGGAAGACATCACATCTAAGACAATGTTTCGTCTTTTCAAAGCCGCAGTCGGATGCCTCCTTGGATTATAGACTGATGGTCCCTTGACCAAACCAACAAGAGTAGCTATTTCCAGGGTATCAAGTTCGTCAAGCGGTTTAGCAAAATAGAACAAAGACGCCAATCCAAAGCCATGGATGGCACGGTTTCCCTCCTGACCTAAAAATACTTCATTAATATACGCTTCTAGGATTTCTTCCTTAGAGTGTCTAAGTTCTAAAGATATGGACATCATGATTTCAGTGACTTTGCGTTTCAACGTTCGGTCAGGGTTAAGATAAAAATTTTTCACCAGCTGCTGGGTTAAAGTACTTGCGCCTTGCCTATACCTTTTAGCTTGTAAATTATTGGCGGCTGCGCGAGCGATCGCAGGCAGATCAATTCCGTTGTGCATAAAGAACTTCTGATCTTCTACTGCAATTAAGGCGTTAACAAAAGCTTTAGGGAGTTGATCGTACCTAAGCAGCTCTCTGTCCTCAAAACGTCTAGGATGAATTTTTCCAATAAGAACAGGATCCATCCGCATCACCGGAATCATTTCGTTGCTTTCGATCGAACTGATCGACCTAAGTTCATTCCAAGAGAATGTCAATTCTATTTTTTGTGATGGTTCGGGAATATCCCAGAAAGAAAAACCTCTGTGCCACAATTTTACTGACGCACCATCAATTACATACTGTCCAGTCCCATCAAGAGATTGGCTTTCAACATAGTCCAAACTATCAAGTTCTTTAACGAACTTCACTAAGTTAATCTCAGCCCCGTTGTATAGCTCCATAGGGCGCGCGTAAACTTTGGCTGGGATCGACCACCGGCTGGTCTGGAAAGTATCGACAATCTTTCGATCTAATAAAGTCCAATACACAGCAATAGTTAAAATCCCTAAGATCGCCAGAACTGAGAGCACAAGAGTAAAGATTACACGATACTTAACGCGCCCTTTCAAATGAGGAGTTCTCCATTTCAAACGTTTTCACCTAATTCTCATTACTTGCAAACAACTTTTAGAACATTATTTTAATTGGTTAAGTTGTATCTTCCAGTTACAGAAATGTAACCGAATCGTTAGAGATTTAACAGACATGTGCAGGATTATGAACCTGGTGAATTGCCTAAATTGAGATGCAGTCGAGTCTTTGAAAAAAATAGCGCCCCTACTTAAGAGGCGCTATCGATGAGAAAGAGACGCAGCTTTTTGGTTTAATAACCTAGATATAACAGGCTATTAAAAACCCTTTTTTGCAAGCGGTTTATCTCTTTCTAGCAGGCGCTTTCTTCTTAGCTACTACTTTTTTCTTGGCAGGGGCTTTCTTCTTAGCCACTACTTTTTTCTTGGCAGGGGCTTTCTTCTTAGCCACTACTTTTTTCTTGGCAGGGGCTTTCTTCTTAGCCACTACTTTTTTCTTGGCAGGCGCTTTCTTCTTAGCCACTAC
>CALKCL010000002.1 GCA_938082545.1 uncultured Gammaproteobacteria bacterium | reverse complement strand
CTTAAAAACAAAATCATCAAGTCCCTCGGGCAAATAGGGGAACATAATGTTGAAGCCATCACATGCTCCACCTTCAAACCAAGTCTGCATTTCGTCCACAATAGACTCAGGGGTACCAATTATCTCTAGACTAGAAAAACTGCCGCCTACATGACTTGCTAGCTCACCTACAGTTTTGTTACCTCGACGAGCCATCTCAATTATCTTCTGTCGCCCACTTTGTGAGCTTTCACTAGCAGGGATTTCTGGTAAAGGACCATTCACATCAAAAGCAGAAGCATCACATCCGAGAAGAACACTGAGTGTTGCGATACCGCTATCAGGATGAACTAGAGAATCTAGCTTAGCTTTTTTATCAACGGCCTCCTGTTCAGACTCCCCTACAACAATGAAGGCGCCAGGTAGCACTTTTAGACTTTCCGGAGCCCGCCCTAGAACACTCATACGGTCCTTAATATCTAAGTAGTAGTTTTTACCATCTTCAAATCTGTTTGCTGCCCCAAAAACTACTTCAGCTGTTTCTGCGGCAAGCTGACGGCCTGCGTCAGAGGCTCCAGCCTGAACGATCACAGGCCATCCCTGTACAGGCCGTGCCACATTTAGCGGACCTTTTACATTTAGAAAATTCCCATGATGGTCTAGAGTATTCATCTTTTTAGGATCAAAGTAGACGCCATTTTCTACATCTCTCACGAAGGCATCGTCAGCCCAAGAATCCCATAACCCAGTCACTACCTCATAAAATTCATGGGCTTTTTGGTACCGCTGAGCATGGGCCACATGAGAGTCCAACCCGAAATTCTTTGCTTCGTCAGGGTTGGCAGAAGTTACGAGGTTCCAACCCGCACGGCCGCCACTGATATGATCAAGAGAGGCGAATTTCCTCGCAATATGGTAAGGCTCGTTATATGTAGTGGACGCCGTAGCGATAAGACCGATGTGTTTTGTTGTTACAGCGAGGGCTGGCAGAAGAGTCAGTGGATCAAAAGATGTGACAGTCGCGCTGCGCTTTAGTGCATCCATGGACATATTCATGACTGCAAGGTGGTCTGCCATGAAAAATGCATCGAAACAGCCGTGCTCTAATGTCTGAATAAATTTTTGATAGTGCGTAAAATTGAAATTGGCATCCGGAAAAGCACCAGGATATCTCCAAGCCGCAGTGTGCAGACTGACTGGTCGCATAAAAGCGCCCAAATGCATTTCTCTTTGTTTATGAGCCATTATATTTGTTAAGCGAAGAGCTGGGGCTTAGCATCAAGGCTTGACTCCATCTGCGTTCTAAAAGCTTATATCACAGCTCAAGAGGAAGCTTGCAATAAGTGCGCATGATTTTGTCGCGATGCTCAATGAGTATCGGATCGATGGCAGCTGTTATCTCCGCAGGAGTATTTTCAAACATAGGCCGCGCTTGAGGGTTTACGGGGCACTCTTCTTGGGATTGTAGAACAATAAAGTTACTAAATGCAGCCCAATAAAAATCAGCCGCAGTGATAGAGTTACCAACTAAAAATTCACTGCCTTGCTTGGCTTGAACTTTTAATATCGTCGCCAGCTCTTTTATTAGCGTGACGACTCTTTTGTTAGCTAATGCAGCATCAGTATCGTTGTAAGAATATTTTTTCCCGAAATCAGATGGAGGCTGTCCCTCAGGTGGACGCATCATGTCAAGACGCCGATTCCACCCAAAACCAAGCTCTCCACAAATTTCATGACTGATTCCCAGGACTTGGATCCGTGCAGCAGCATCTTTAGGAAGCAATGGTTTTTGCGGCGCTAAGCGTTCTATAAGAAATAATATGTCGTCCCAACGATTGATAGGGGATTCGTTATTCCATGCGGCCACGGGCCCGCTGTTAGTGCCGGACCAAGCAAGTAGCTCTGGGTTTTCAGACATTGGTATTTGGTGGGCGAGTAGGTAATCCAACCCTTTATAATCTATCATTGCTTTGGCAGCCACACCCCATGCACTAGGCATATCTTTTACTATTACGAGCCGGAGTCCATTTGCATTAACAGCGTCGTCGATATTTGTGTATTTCATTTTGTCCCCTTGTTAGGATCCCTCTCAAGAAAAATCATGATTGCAGAAATTTTTGATTTTGGCAAAACGTTAATAGGTATTGCTGTCTCGCCTCTCAGTTATCCGTCTCACTCACAACATACTCTACTTAGATAAAGTGACATACTTCAGGATGTCGACCACCTGTTGTGGGGATGAAGCCCATGCCAGAGCGGCAGAGTCGACTTCCTTCAAAGGATGAATAATGTCCCTATCGTGGAATGTTATATAGCTTTTCCCAAGGGCAGCGCAAAAGCCGGCATCAAAAGCTGCATTCCATTGTTTGTATTTATCTCCAAAACGAATCACCGCGATATCACAATCTTCTAGAAGCTTCCGGGTCCGAATCGCATTCACTTTCGATGATTTGTGATCTCTCCAATACTGATCAGTCTCATGTCCAAGGTTGTCGCCTGCAGAGTCGCTGGCACCATGATCGGTTACTGCATTCGTAAACACTATTGGTAAGTCAAGATCATTAGAACTTTTAACGACTGCGGCTCGCCAATCGGTGTGAATTTCCCCAGCCAGATAGACGGTCCAAGTCATACTATTATCTCCCTATGTTAAAAAAATTGCCTCGAGCACAGTGCCCACGAAACTTGTTCTCTTCCCACTTTATTAAAATGGCATTTAAGTGTTTAAATCAGCAGGAGCGAATATATTATCAGACTTAACCTACTCAAATTGTGTTTGTTAAATCAGTCACTTTGAGCGATTAACTAAACAGTTTTAAATTAAACGATATATAAGCCAGTTAAACGGGGCGTCTTAAAGGCGAGGCAGAGAGATTCTCTTATTGAGACGCTTAGATATTTAAAGCGCTTTCACTCACTCGATCACCCTTGATACGAGTATGCAACATCAGTCTTTCTTGATTGGGGGCGTAAGGTCTTGCTCTGTGGAGTACGCAACGGTTGTCCCAGACGACTAGATCACCTTTGTTCCAGCGATGAGTTAAGATTCTAGGCGACTGACAAGAAAAGCTCATGAGACGGGTAAGTAAAGACTCAGAGGCTTGTTCAGAGAGCTCCGGAATCTTGCAAGCGTGTCTCCCTATAAATAAGGCGGGTCGCCGTGTCTCAGGATGGATCTTAACAAGCGGATGTAATGGCACCTCACCATCAGCGAAGCCGTAGTTTGCCCCTACTTTTACATGATGTCCTATCTTTGCCTGAGAGTGGAAGTATGAATGGGATGCGCTTAGGTTCTCTACTTGCTTTTTTGTTCTATCATCTAGTTCATCATACGCGGAACGCATATCAGCCCATTCAGTCTCCCCACCCATTTCTGGGACCACGTGCGCAGATAAAATTGATGACTTTGCCGTAAGGCTCATATAGGAACTGTCGGTGTGCCACACTTCGTTCCCTTTGAGTAATTTACTCCATTCTGAGTCCACCTCATAGAAGGCGCCTTTTGGAGTTTTATTTGTTATAGCCGTCGTTTTTGCACCTTCGGTCAAGTGTTCTATCTCACCAAAACGCATTGCAAAACCTTCCTGTTCTTTTTTAGATAGATGTTGCTCTGGAAAAATCAAAACTGCATGGTCAAGAAACTCTTGATAAATCGTGTCCCACTCGATTGAGGTTAGATCATTAAGGTCTAGCTCACGGATCATAGCCCCTAGCGTAGGCTTTAGCTTTTCTATTTTCATGTTTGATTCCCTTCTTGTACGAATACTTACGATAAAAATAAACTGTTGTTGTTGAATGCCAAACTAAATTGAGCTTAATATCTTGACCATAGCCAATAATAAGATAACTTAAACTTAGGCAAAAAACGACAAAGGTTTAGCATGACACAGTTCGAAGTCGTTGACTTATTTGCATCACACCTAGCTATAACAATAACTTTTTTTATGGCATTTGTATCGACCACGTCAGCGATGCTCGTAGCTTCATATTTTGCTAAAAACTCAATTCCACCTAGACTAGCTAGAGTGATGCTCGTCATTTATACGACGAGCTCTATCTTTCTCATTGGAGGTTTCCAGCGTACCAGCAAAGTGATGGTCACGATCAGGGAAAAATTGGAAGAGATAGCTCCCTGGCACACTGCCGCGTCTGAAGCTGAGTGGGTTCTGCCAACTGTCATAGCGATAGGAACCGGAACAATGCTCGTGATTTCGCTCGTGGCTATATGGTACTTTCAATACTCAAGGAGTGCGCGCATATGAGAACATCAGACGAGATTTTCCAGCATCATCTCGAGGCATTTGGAGCAGGCAATCTGGAGGAAATATTACTAGACTATGATGAAAATTCAGTAATGGTCTATGGCGAAAAAGTTTGGCACGGTGTGTCGGGTGCACGTACCTTTTTTGAAATGTGGTTAACTGATTTACTACCAGAGGGCAGTGATTTTAATGTGATAGATGAAGTGTCTAGCGCTGACATGATGTACATAACATGGACCGCTGAATCTATAAAATATGTTTTTGACTATGGTACCGATACCTTTGTCTTTAAAGGAGACAAGATATGGAGGCAAACAGTCGCCACTCATCATCGTGCGAAAGCTTAAGCTCATAGTTGGTTTTGTTATTTCTTTTCAGGCTTCTCTTTATTTAAACTGGCCAACATTGATTTTCGTCTGATACGACCAATGATAATATGCGCTATAAGAAAAAAAGGAATGCTCGCGCCAGAAGCGGTATGCAGATTGGCAATAAAAATACGGCTTTCATCGCCCGCGATGTAATAGAGACTATAGGCGGTGATAATCTGAAAAGATATCAATGTAGTGAGTGTGAGACCCAAGTATCTTGAGCGTTTCAACCGCCATGCTGCGGGCAAATGATTAACTAGTAGCACCCCGAAGCACATCAGCATGACAAACGCAGACGCCCCATGCGTCATTAGAAAAAAAGTTTGGGCAGGGTGTTTTGTCATGCCAAAATCACTATCTACAGTCACCCATCGGTTTAGATAAAAAAATATCAGGCCAGTAACCCATGAGCATCCCAATGCTGCGAATAATATCGCTCTATATTTGATTGGGATTCTGAAGTTTATCATGGCCATAATTAATCCCAAGTGACAGCGCCGTCACTGTCTAGAGAGGCAAACCGGACACCGGAGAAAGTGTTTTTCCGCAGCATGTCTGGGTTCAAGTATGCGACTTTAGTTAACGCATCAGCTGTCAGGCAGGTTTCCGCAAACACTGTCACACTTTTATTGTTACCTCCCAACTGGTTAGGTAGAGAGTTTCGTGGAATTATAATTGAATCTGTGCTGTCATAATAGCTTGCACTGGTCGCTGAAGCGCAATTCTCCATTACCGCCTCGATAAAAAGAGACTGAGGCGAACTAGGATGTCTCATGGAAATATATTTGTCGCGCCAAGGTCGCATGCGCAGATCTCCGCCGGCATTGACCGTAATGGCAATTGTTTCTTCGACGGCATTTATAGCGCAATCAACAGCATAGCCTTTGGCAATTCCGCCAAGGTCTAGCACTACAGGCTGTTTAAACTGAATCTGCCCATTCGAAAGCATGATGTCTTCCCAGGTGCCAGTCTCAGAGAAATCTAATCCATGATCAGGTAATAGCTTGTTAGTGATTAGTTGCGGGGCAATAGTAATGTCGAAAACGCCATTTGTTTTCTTACTTAAAGATAATGCTTGTTCGATAACAAAGGTTGTATCGGAAGATATTTTCACTGCTTGTCGGGATGCGGTTTTGTTGATCATAGTTAGTTCGCTTTCTTCGCTGTGAAAGCTCATTAAGTTGTCAATTTTTTTTATAACTGAAAAAGCTGCGTTGCTTGCATCGATAAGTACTTCGTCACTGGTTTCTGCAGAAACTGTTATTTCTACATAGGTTCCTAGGTGAGGCTGGCACCGAGTTAAAGTTGTCATTTATTATTTTTTGCTAAACATGGGGTCATCATGAAGCAAATTTTACAGAGTTTATTACATTAAGGAAGCAGAGCTATTTTCACAGCATTCAAAATACTATTTAAATGTATAGAATGAGGAAAATTTTCCCACATAACAATCGATATAAAATATGACAGCCTGCTTTACTTCTAATAGGTGTTTTATTCAGATAGTATCTTAAATTAATTAATCAACTGTTGTCTTACTCCAGTTGAGGGTTTAAAAAGGGAGAGGGACTAATGGCTGCAAGACCTAAAATAGATCAAGGTAATTTCATATTTGATGATAGTCGCATAAGCTGGGGACCGTTCCCGTATGTCGAGAATGCTGAGTTCGCATTATCAGACTTCGATGAGGAGCGTCGAGTCATAGACGTGCTTTTTAAATTTGCGGCAAATAAAAAGATAACGGTCCACACCCATATTCAGCAAACGAACATGTTGGTTGTCCAGGGAGAACTCCGCATGTATGAAACTGACGGTTCCATTAAAGAAATCAGACACGCAGGTCAATATTTTCGCGGCAAAAAAGACGATACTCATAGCGAAGGCGGTGGACCAGAAGGTGCCGTAGTTTTCTATAGCGTACGAGTTGACGAGAGAGACGAATTATTTGATATCCTAGATGATAAAGAGCAAGTAATTGCAACTATAAAAATTGGTGATGTTCGCTCAATGTGGGAAGCTAAAAACAGTGCCTTAGGCATTTGATTGCGCACATAAGCTAAAATCCATGATGACGTAGATTAAGAAATGCTGGCTTTGTGGCTGATCTAATCGGTTGGCTTGAATGGCACTCCGTGCTGTTCAATCCATGCCCGGCGGTTTTCAAATGGTTGACTAACATAGTCGCGCATGAGAACTAGAGCCTCTTGTGTTACGACGGTTTTCAGCCACTCTTCAGCCTCTATTTTCAGGCCTTCTTCGATTGGTAGGTTTCCCCCTCGAACTAACGAGCGTTTTGCGGCTGCAAGTGAGGTATCCGATTGTTGCATGAGAGCCTCACCAATTTCTATGGCTCTGGCCTTCGCGTCCGCCGCGACTTCAGTGACAATGCCGAGTTGCAGAGCCTCTTCAGGACTAACTATTCGGCTGCGCAATAGAAAATCAAGCGCACGGCCATGGCCAATAATGCGTGTAAGTAATTGAGAACCGGTTCCTGTTAAGATACCTAAAGCTATTTCAGGAAACCCTATGCGATAGTCGCCTCTCTGAGCTATTCGAATATCACAATTTAAGGACAGTTCCAGTCCACAACCCATTGTGTCGCCAGTCATTCCCACTACAATTGGTTTATCTAGGTACGCGAGGGACCTTAGCATTGTGTGGTAACCATGAATCATGCTGTGAGCTGATGCTTCTAAAACTTCTGGGTTTTCAGCCATCTCGACAAGCTCTTCGACGCTGTAGTGCGTGATGAAGCGATCTTTAACTGCTCCAGAAAGAACAATTACTTTTACCTCCGGCTGTCTCCAGCTTTTTACCAATTCGGAAAACTCTAGGGCAGCAGCGCCAATAAAATAATTGGTAGGGGGGTTTTTATATCCTGCTATGAACAAGCCTGAACGATTTTCTGTTTCCCAGTACTCCATACGATCTCATCCCTCTTGTCCATAGATGAGTATTCCATGGACCTCTTAGGTGGTCAAATACAAACGTTCCAGTACCTGAAAAAGTCTCATAACTCTATGTTATCCAGCAAATCGGTGCTCTGGGATACCCTTAATACCCAAACCAGAAATTCGATAAAGGCTGCCTGCAGAAAATTGAGGACGAGCATCTGCGGCAAAGTGATCGTGTGCTGCCGGATGAACTACTCTGGCCATTGACGTAACGAAAATCTCATCAAGATTAGGTCCACCAAAACATAAGCTAGTTATGTTTTTTACCGGCATTCCAATTTTTCTATCTATAGATCCGTCTGGATTGTAACGAATCAGATCCCCCCCAATGACCATGGCCGTCCATAGGCATCCTTCAGAATCGACTGTTGCTCCATCATATAAACCCTGTTCATTTTTTGACGAAGCAAATTCTCTTTTAGAAGAAATTAATCCTGTTTCAATATCATAAGAATATGCGGAAAAAGTGTCTTTGAAGGTATCGGCACAGTAGAAAACTGAATCATCAGGAGACCAGCACGGGCCATTGCAGCAAATAATGTTTTCTTCAAGCCGTTTTACCGTTAAGTCAGAGTCGAGTTGCCAAAGAGAACAGATATCGAGCTCTTCTTTGTCATCCATCCCACCAGCAATGAATCTGCCGCGTCGGTCGGTCTTTCCATCGTTCAAGCGGATCCTTGTATTGTCTGAATCCACTTTTTCTATTAACTCCAAGGAT
This sequence comes from uncultured Gammaproteobacteria bacterium, assembly GCA_938082545.1. Lineage (GTDB taxonomy): Bacteria > Pseudomonadota > Gammaproteobacteria > UBA4457. The sequence continues at coordinate 139,041 of CALKCL010000002.1, read as the reverse complement.
CCGTCGTCGAAATTAAAAAAATAGAAACCATCTGATAAGGCAAGAACCGCCTGGCCATTTTTTCTGATAGCCATAGCTCCAATATCTTTATCTAAATACCAGTTATCGATTTTTCCGCTGGCATAATCCATTTTCCAAATTGCAGGTTTTCCTACGCGATTCCCCGTACCGTCAACCCAGAAAAGAGCTTGTAGTTGGTCGTCCCAAATCGGTCCTTCCCCTAGATGGTTTTCAGCTGAGACTAGACAGTCGATTTTGAGCATTACCTTTTTTCTTCACGATTTTTTTTTAAAAGTTAACATGATATTTTTATCAAGAAAAGTTATACGTTGTTATTTCAATGGGAATCTTTTGCTCGAGTAATAAGGCATGCTCGTTTATAGTTTAATGAGCGTGCAACACATTAAATTTATTTAAACCAGCAACTCGACAAACAATAATTTTTCAAAAGGATGGGAAATGACAATCCAGTGGTATGACTTTATAGGAACGATAGGTGTAGTGCTATGTTTAATCGCCTACTTTCAGTTGCAAACGCGGCGTTGGACTAGTTTTGATTTACAGTATTCTGTCCTCAACTTAGGAGGGTCTCTCCTGATTGGCTTTACTCTTTTGTTTGATTTCAATCTATCTGCCTTAATAATTGAAGTTTGCTGGACTGCTATAAGTATTTATGGGGTGTGGAATTATTTTAATAATAAGTTAAGCAACTAGAAGCCCTTATTTATCTAAGATCGTGAGTTTCAGAATATCTTTCCAACCTACTCTACAGCTCACTTCTGTAGTAAATACGTGTGTATTTAGCAGCAGAAGATATCCATAGTTTTTAGAATCTACATGGTCTACCCTATGTTGAATGAATTAGCGCGATTGAAAAAGCGCGTGTCGTTTAAATGCTTTGGGGGATTTTTGCATGGCTCGTATTCTCGGTATAGATGTTGGTGGGACATTTACAGACTTTGTTTCTTACGACTCGAAAACGCAAACTTTAGAGGTTTGGAAAACGTCGTCTACTCCAGGAGACCCCAGCGATGGAATTCTAAATGGAATGGCGCAGAAGATTTCCGATAAAGTTGAGTATATGCGTTTTGGGACAACCGTTGCGACCAATGCGATCCTTGAAAGAAAGGGTGCGAAGGTGGCGTTTGTTACGACACAAGGGTTTAAGGATGTTCCATTTATTCAAAGAGGAAAACGTAAAAGCCACTATGACATTACATGGATTAAATCCAAGCCGCTTGTTAAAAGACGCGACTGTTATGAGATAGATGAAAGAGTAACTCCTAGAGAAGGTATCTATAAGCCGCTGAATGAATCGCAAGCTCGTGAAGTGGCGAAAAAAATAAACTCTGATCCTGAGATTGAGTCAATCGCAGTATGTCTGTTGTGCTCGTATATTTTTCCCGAACATGAACGCCAGCTGAAAGCTATTTTTGAAACCGAATGCCCAAGCAAACCTGTATCCATCTCATACGATCTTCTGCCTAAATGGAAAGAGCATGAAAGATCGTCGACGACTATAGCCGATGCCTATATTAAGCCTATCGTGTCCCGAAACCTTCAACTGCTCCAGGACCGCGTAGAAGCGAGAGGCGACATCGGAAAAATTGCTGTGATAAAATCAAACGGTGGTGAAATTACACTTCAGGCGGCAAGACAATTCCCTATTCATTTGAGCTTGTCTGGTCCCACCGGCGGTGTGATTGGCGCTAAATATATCGCTAATTTGTCAGGAATTAGTAATCTCGTAACACTAGATATGGGCGGCACTTCAACCGACGTTTCTACAGTGGTCAATGCGCGGGAAAGTTTCACGACGAGTTATGAAATTGAATTTGGGATCCCCATACAAATTCCTATGTTAGACATTCGAACCATGGGTGCGGGCGGCGGATCTATCGCTTGGATTGATAAAGGTGGAATGCTGCGTGTAGGACCTCAAAGTGCCGGCGCCCAACCAGGGCCTGCATGTTATGGTCGCGGTGGCGAAGAGCCGACCGTTACCGATGCGAACGTCGTTTTAGGGCGCATAAACCCGTCTAACTTCCTTGGGGGTGAAATGGGATTAGACGTTCAAGCAGCGAACAAAGCAGTACAAAAAGTAGCTGATGAAATTAAAGTTACTATTGACGAAGCTGCTATGGGTATCGTTCAAATAGCTAACAACAACATGGTTGGCGCTCTGCGGATGGTATTAACAGAAAGAGGCTTGGACCCGAGAGATTTTACATTGCTAGCTTTTGGTGGTGCCGGACCCGTTCACATTACTGACGTTATGCATTCGGCTAATATTTCAAGTGGTATCGTACCGAATTATCCCGGCCAATTTTCCGCCTTCGGATTCATTATGACAGATGCTCGAATTGACTTAGAGCGGACGGCACAAATGACATCGAAAGCCTTCGATAAAGAGCATGCCAGCAGGGTGCTATCTGATCTTGTAAAAGAAGCGGAAAAATCACTTTCTGCTCAAGGATACTCTGGAACGCTTGAGGTCTATCGGTCCCTAGAAATGAGGTATTTCGGACAAAATCATGAACTAGAGGTGCCTATCGCATTTGATGTCTTTGACAATCTGACAATTTCAGAAGTATGGGAACGATTTCATTCAGTCCATAAGGCCCGGTATGGTTTCGATATTCCTGGAGAAACTATTGAACTGATAAGCATTAAAGTGACAGCAGTCTCAGTCACCCTAAAACCTAGTCTCCCTGAAATTGAAAAAGCCATTACCCCCGCCGAACCAATAAATAAGCGCGAAGTGAGGTTTGATTCTGGGTACTTAAACACGGCAGTATATTCTCGTGCAAAACTCAGGGCAGGCGATCACTTTAATGGGCCGGCAATTATCGAAGAGGGTGCCTCTGTGACTGTAATCAGGCCCGAGTACAATGTAAAAATAGATCCTTATGGAAATATTTTAATCGGGGAAATCGCAACGAACTAATAGGGAAGGGTTAACACATGAAATTTTCAAATAATGGATATTATATCGAGCGATACATAAAGTGCTCGAACTGTGGAATGCTACTTTATTCAGACGGGTTGAAATCTGAGATCGCACCGAATGAAGTATTCTGCTCTAAATGGTGTATAGATTGGTCATCAGCGAAAGCTGATGGAGTGGAAGAACCCAAGATTCCGTTCGGACACGAAAAGTTACATGAGATTGGTTAGGCAGTTGAACATAATAAAGCACTTAGTACCTAAGGAGATATATTGATGGACATGATCCATATGAACATAGTCGAATCGGCAATGATAGCTATTGCGCGGGAGATGGGAATAAACGTTCAGAAAACAGCTTATTCGACTATTTTTAGTGAAGCTGAAGACTTTACTTGCGCTCTCGCCAACCGTAACGGGGAGTTAATAGCGGTAGCAGATTTTTGTCCTGCACAGATAGGTGGCGTGCCTTTGTTAGTGCGTTCTATGGTTAAGGAAATTCCTCTTTCTGATATGAATGAAGGAGATGTTATCGTACACAATGACCCGTATAGAGGTGGGTTGCATACTCCAGAGCATACTGTTTTCAAGCCAATTTTTGTTGAAAAAGAGATTGTCGCATTTTCGGTTTGTATTGGTCATTTCGTGGAAGTGGGCGGAATGGTTCCCGGCGGCTTTCCTGGTGAAGCTACTGAAGTATTCCATGAAGGACTGCGTGTCCCCCCTGTAAAAATTATGAAGGAAGGCGAAGACGTTCCAGAAGTATGGAAAATGATGCTGGCTAATGTGCGTACTCCACGCGGCAACTATGGAGACATGCGCGCCCTAATTAGTGCTGTAGATCTAGGAGAAGAAAGGCTGAAAAATCTGATTCAAAAATATGGTGCTGAAGCTTTTGAGAAGACCGTGCAAGATCTTATGGACTACTCTGAAAAGCGAATGCGTGCAGAATTAGAAACATTTAAAGACGGCAAATACACTTTTATTGACACGATTGAAGATGATGGAATTGAAGATAAAGAGTATGAAATTCATGTCGCTGTTTACGTGCAGGGTGGAGAAGTTGTGGTCGACTACACCGGCTCCTCTAAACAGGCCAAAGGACCGATCAATGCCACCCTCGGTGTTGCCTGGTCAGCGGCTTTTAATGCAATTCTTCACATGACTGATGAAACGATTCCTTTAAATTCTGGCTGCTTGAGACCGATACGAGTAATAGCTCCAGCTGGCACGGTGATGAATGTCGACTATCCCGGCTCCTCGGTAGGAGGAAACACTGAAAGCCATCCTTTAATAGTTTGTGCCATTTTTGGGGCTATGGTGGATTGCGTGCCTGATCGTGTGATGGCATCGGAAGGGACAACTCATGGTTGTTTTGTTTTTGGAGGTCACGACCCCCTTAATGATGAGCCTTATGGAGGCTTCGACTTTAGCTACGTTGGTTATGGTGGCCGGTTGTTCGCTGATGGAAATGATGCCACTGACTCAATCAACGGAAACTGTGCAAATACGCCTATGGAAGTCTTTGAGACTCGCTTCCCTTGGATAGTAGAAGAGTATGCTTTGCGACCGAACTCTGGCGGGCCAGGTAAATTCCGAGGAGGACTAAGTAATGTCAAACAAATGCTCTGCACTGGAGAAATGCTGGTAAGTCAAATGACTAACAAACATAAACTTTCTGCGTGGGGCCTAGAAGACGGGCAAGAAGGCGCGCTCGGGGCAACTCTATACAAAAAATCGGGTACTGAAAAATGGGAGACAACCGTTGAGGGTTATGGGAAAGTAAGCTCGAGTAAATATTCAAACATCCCTATGACCCCGGGCGATCGAGTGAGAGTGTTAGCGCCGGGTGGTGGCGGGTATGGATCCCCACTGGAGAGATCGAGGGCGTCGGTGGAAGAAGATGTCCGCGAAGGCTACGTCACTGAAGATCGGGCTAAGGAGTTCTACGGACTTTAAGCATAACTACACCCGATCTTGTATCTAAACGAAAGCTAATCAAATTCCTTGTACTTTGGAAGGTCCCCAGTGATCTCATAAAGAGGATTTTTAGACCCTACCCAAATGTGCCTCTCGGTTTCTGGAGGATGATTTGGATGGCCCGTGTCAATAGTGCCTGGTGTAAACCAAACTAAATCAGGTTCCCAGTCAACATCTATGAAAATGTGTGATCCGCAGCCTGAGCAGAAGTGGCGATGGACATCAGGAGTAGTTAAGTAAGTAGAAAGAAAATCTTTGCCTTCTTCGATTACAAAATGCTCTCTTTCTATTGTTGCATAAGTCCCAAACATTGACGCGTGAGATTTTCGACACATTGAGCAATGACAATGATGTAACTCACGACTGGGCGCGAGAAGTGAATAACGAATCTTTCCACACTGGCAGGAACCCGTTGCTGTCTTATCTTTCATTTTTTTCTATCTCGCTTTTAGTATCAATTATTAATGATGTAACTTTCTGTTCCTTACTCGATCTCTATCAGAGGAAAATCTATATCTAGACCCCAATAAGCTTGTGCTACGCTAGCGAATCTACTCTCCGAACCAAAAGCATGGTGAGAAGTTACCTCTACATCCCTGAGTGCTCTTTCAATACCACCACCTTTGTGAATAGATGCAGTGCCTGCAGCTTTTGCTACTTCTCTGACTGCATCTGCGCAATTCTGCAAAACAAAAGTAGCCGCTAAAACCATATCCGCCTTAGACTGGGTACTGAACTCTAGGTTTTGTTCAGCAGTTTTAAAATTATCCCTCAAACATTCATGCATATAACTTCTTGATGCACGGTAAGTTGACAGGGCACGTCCATAATGCAGTTGTGCTAAAGCTCGGTGTTTAAGAGTAGCTGATCCGCCGAACGGGATACGATTCTCAGCAATATCATTCAAGTAATCTAAAGCAGTTCGTATCGTGCCCAAACTGACTGCAGCGATACCAACTGGCACCACAGCAGTGGGCATCCTATAAAGAGCATCATTGAAACGTGGGGATGGTGTTACATCTCCCATAATGTCTATTGCTCGATGCTCTGGCACGAAAATATCTTTTGCTACCACTGTGTTACTCGCACTTCCTCTAATGCCTAAAGTATCCCAGTCCTCTTTTATCTCTAGAGATCCTGCCGGATGAAACGTAAGAAACATCCGTCCATCAACCAACGTAGTATGAGCAATCCAATCGGCAATTTTCGAACCACTTGCAAATGGCGTGTCCCCATTCAAGCGATATCCGCCATCTACTTTTTCCCCTTGCATGGGCTTGTTATAAGTATCGGCAATTATAGGGATATCAGCGCTCGCGATTATCTCATCTACCAGTTGATCAGACGCGCTCCTTAAAACTAACCAGCTGGCTGCAACACCATGCATGGTCCAAGCTGCGGAAGTATCAGCAGAGGCAATTAATTCGGCTACTAAAGCGTAAGCTTCAGGATCACATTGAAGGCCACCGAGACTTTCCGGCCTCCAGAGGCTTAACATGCCTGATTCTTTCAGAGCATCAACAGTTTGTGGAGGGAGCTGACAATTTATTTCCCCCTGAGGGGCATTCGATCGAATGACATCTAAAACGGATTCTGCTGCTTTATAAATAGCCTGAAACTTTTTATCTTTTTCGCGCATGCTTATTCCTTAATGTCATAGTCAGTCCCTACAAGTCTAACAGGTATTTATTAATAGATGGCGCTTACACTAAGACAGGACAGGGTCAAGATAAACCTGTCTAAATGAGTTTAAAAATGATAAATTTCCACGGCAAATAAATTTATCCATTGCCACGTGAATACTAGCTGGAGACTATCTAATTATGAGTGAGAAAACCCTACCTAAAAATGCCCGTGCGATTGTAATTGGAGGAGGCGTTATAGGGTGTTCAACCGGCTATCACTTAGCTAAGCTTGGGTGGGACGACGTAGTTGTTCTAGAAAGAAAAAAAGTAAGCTCTGGTACAACTTGGCATGCGGCTGGACTTGTTACGACGCTTCGTGACACCGAGAGTCAAACGCGTCTTGCTCAATACTCTTTAAAATTATATGAAGATCTAGAAGAAGAGACGGGACAAGCTACTGGATTCATTAAATGTGGTTCGATACAGCTAGCTATGACTAAAGACAAGGTTGAAGAAATGCGGCGTGGATGTGCTTTGGCGCGAACATTCGGTGTAGAAAGTGAAGAAATTTCCCCTCAACAAGTCCAAGATCTATTTCCGCTAACTTATGTAGATGATTTGCTCGCGGGTTTTTACTTTCCTAATGATGGCCGAGTAAATCCTGCTGATGTCGCACAAGCCCTCGCAAAAGGGGCAAGACAAAAAGGCGTGCGTATTTTTGAAGACACGCTAGTTAAAGAACTGATCATAGAAAATGGTCGAGCAGTTGGTGTAATTACCGACCAAGGAGAAATGAGAGCAGAAGTGGTTGTGGTATGCCCGGGTATGTGGGGAAGAGAGTTCGGGTTGATAAATGGAATAGATATCCCTTTACAAGCGGCGGAACACTATTACTTGATTTCAGAACCGATAAAAGAGGTACACAATCAACTTCCGATATTGAGAGATCCTGACCGAGGCATCTACGCGAGAGAGGAAGCGGGAAAAATTTTGTTAGGTTTTTTTGAACCAGTAGCCTCACCTTGGGCCACTGAAGGGATTCCTGAAAATTTTTGCTTTGATGAAATTGACCCGGACTGGGATCGTATGCTGCCTCATATTGAAACAGGGATGCAACGCCTTCCTATTCTTAACGATACGGGAATTCGACAATTTTTTTGTGGGCCCGAGTCGTTTACTCCTGATCATAATTACCTTATGGGTAAGGCACCTTATATCAAACAGCTATTTATAGCCTGTGGGTTTAATTCGCTAGGGATCTTGTCAGGTGGCGGGGCTGGGAATGTCATGGCTCAATGGATTAACGACGGTGTTCAGCCAATGGATATTTGGGATGTCGATATCCGACGGATGCAACCTTGTCAAAACAACAAATCATTTATAGTCGATCGAACCACCGAGTCGCTCGGTATCGGCTATAAGATGCATTGGCCCAACCGTCAATGGGAAACTGGGCGAAATATGAAAAAGTCGGTTTTACACGAACGGTTAGTGAAAGTTGGGGCTTGTTTTGGTGAGTCTGCAGGATGGGAGCGACCGAATTGGTATGCGCTACCTGGAGAGGAAGCGGAGTATAAGTACGATTTTGGAAAGCAAAATTGGTTTAATAATAATGCTCTGGAGCATCAAGCTGTAAGAACTGCCGTGGGCATGTTTGACCAGTCTTCTTTCCAGAAAATATTAATTCAAGGGAAAGACGCTGAAAAGACACTAAATTATATCGCGACGGCTAGTATGTCAGTCGAAAACGGGACAGTCGTTTATACGCAATTCTTAAATCAAACCGGTGGAGTTGAAGCTGATTTAACAATCACTAGAATAGAAAAAGATAAATATCTGATTGTAACGGCGGCATTTACTGCGACCCATGTCAAAGCATGGATACATGAGCACATACCAGATGACGCACATTGCATCATCACTGATATCACCAGTTCATACGCGATGCTCAACATACAAGGGCCTCAAGCGCGTTCATTAATGGCAAGTATTTCATCTACTGACTTCTCCTCCAGTAGCTTTCCGTTTGGAACAATGCAATCCATAGAAATTGGCTACCAGAGTGCTATGGCTGTGAGGATTTCATATACCGGAGAACTTGGTTGGGAACTTTATATTCCAACCGAAATGGCTCTCATGGTGTATGACAAGATAGTTGAAGAAGGAGCTCAGTATGGACTCAAACACTGTGGTTACCATACTCTTAATTCTTTGCGAATCGAAAAAGGGTATCGCGAGTGGGCTCACGATATGAGCCCGAGAGATACGTTAATTGAGTGCGGGCTGTCGTTCACATGCGACTGGGATAAGCCCGCAGGCTTCATTGGACGAGAAGCCTTGCTCGCCCAGCGTGAGAGAGGGCCAGTGAATAAGCGGTTGGTGCAGTTCTTACTAGAGGATGATGGGCCGGTACTCTCTCACAATGAATCAATCTTACGCAATGGGGAGAGGATCGGATACACGGCTTCCTCGGCATATGCGCACACTTTAGGCGCGTGTGCTTCTATGGGCTACCTACAAAATTCAGAGGGAATCACTAGCGAATTCTTATCGACGGGAGTGTTTGAAATTGAGCAAGCTGATAGATTGTATAAGGCTAAGGCTTCACTGACGCCAATGTACGATCCGAAAAGCGTGCGGACAAGGAGCTAGCCTTCTGATGCACTACTCAGTCAAGTAAGGTTATCCTTAGCGCTTAGATAAACACTTTTTATCTAAGTCGAGATTACAGATAGAACGTTTGTTCTATCTGCGCTAATTTGGTGTTCTGATCTAGTAGTTGTATTGCTACGTAATTACTTTCTACAGAACAACTTTCTGGACGTTACTGTAACTTCACTGAGACCAAGGGGAACTTCCACATGCACATCAGGAAATATACGCCAGACTATAGTCGACGAAAGTTTATAGAGAAGACAGCAAAAGGTGTGCTTGGAGCAGGAGTGCTTTCCCCAGTTTGGTCGTCTGCTGCAGAGAATGGTGATTTTTCGGCATCATATCCTGAAGAGCTATTGTCTATTGAGGAATATACACGTGGAGGACTGAAGCCTGGGGATACTATCGATGCTAATAACGTAGACACTGTTCAGGATCTTTTGGATCCGGTCCGCTTCATGCAAATAAAACAGCAAGGCAGAAAGTTAGAATTAGTGAAGGCGACAACGGACATAACCAAGCTCAGTCCTGTTGAATATGTCGAAGCGACCATGCGGCATAAAGGAATGGCATCGTTTAATGCCGATGGAAATGTTGTGGTAAACGGTGACCAGCCTTGGGTAGGGGGAAATCCTTTTCCTGAACCTACAACTGCGATGGAGTTATTTGCGGCAGTTACCTTAACGTGGGGTAGGCATGATGTCTCTTTCTATCCGGTTAAGACCTTCGAACAGAATTCTGATGGACATATTGGCTATAAATATGAGTTGGTCTGGTGTGAATTTGCGCCTACGGGAAGGATCAGTGTCGAGCCGATGCCATATTGGCCGGGGCATGAAGATAAACTGCGCTATCAGTCAGTTCTTTTTACGGTACCTCAAGATTACAAAGGGACCTCTTTTCTCAACATTTGGGACTACGACCAAAGGAAGTTCCCTAAGTTATATGGATACCTCCCACAGTTCAAAAGAGTTCGGAAATTTCCGACCAGTCAAAGGTTTGAACCTCTATTGCCCGGGTCTAATTTGTATTTTTCGGACGTCTGGGCAGCAGGAGACCCATATCTCACCTGGGGTAATTTTAAGGTAATCGCGCGCGGACCATTTTTAGCTGGTTTGACCGAAAATTGGGATTCCAGCGACCCTAACTGGGAAGGTAAGACACACGGCGGCCCTAAAGGTGATACGTTTTGGGACACAAAAGTTGAGCTCGTCCCAGAGGTCATCATCTGTGAGGCAGAGCCCACGGGTTATCCTCGCGCTCCTATCAGTAAAAAGAGAGTATGGTTCGATGCTCGGACGAGTCTGCCTCTTTGTATGGTCACTTATGATAGAAAAGGAGAGATGTTTAAATCATTTGATGGTGCATTTTCTGTTTATGAGAACAAGGGGAAAAAAATTATGGATGGGGCTAACCCGTATTGGTCCTGGACTCATGTCCATGCCCATAATGTACAAAGTAACCATATGACGCGCCTAAAACAGGTTGCAGAGATCTCCGGTGGTTGGAGATGGTCTGTCAATCAGGATCTTCGGATCTATGATGAATTTCTGACTAAGGCTGCATTGCGTCGATTAGGGACATAATTTAAGGTACGTATAGTCACGAGTTTGCCTCCAGCTCTAGCCATCGGCCAGTTGCTGTTTCTAGATCTAACTTGTGTTTTTCGAGCTCCTTAAGGGTAGGTTCCACTGCCTCGTATGCTTGGGTATAAAAGTCTGGGGATGCAACTTTATTCTCCAAATTCGAGATTGATTTTTCTAGAGACTCGATTGTTTCGGGGAGTTGCTCTAATTCTCGTTGTAAGTTAAAGCTAAGTTTCTTTTTTGAAATGTTTGTTTTTTGCACGACAACAGAGTCTTCGTCGGAAGTCGGTCTAGAAAATTTCGTAATGGAGATAGTATCTGTAGCAGCTAGTTTCTTCCCTTTACTATACCAGTCTGAGTAACCTCCAGGATAGCTTCTCAATTCTCCGGTGGACTCAAAAACCAAGGTGCTTGTTACGACATTATCTAAGAAGACGCGGTCATGGCTGACAACAATAAGAGTTCCTTCGTAGTCTATTAGTTGTTGTTCGAGAACCTCCAGAGTTTCTACGTCGAGATCATTAGTAGGTTCATCTAAAACGAGGAGATTAGTTGCCCTTGATAGGAGTTTCGCTAGTATCACACGGTTACACTCACCTCCTGATAAGTATCCTACGGGGGTCAAAGCTCTTTTAGGAGAAAATAAAAAACCTTTTAAATAACCGATCACATGCCGTTCTTTTCCATTGACTATAATGTGTTCCTTACCTTCTCCGACAATATCAACGACGTTTAACTTAGGGTCAAGTTTTTGTCTTAATTGATCAAAGTAGCCTATTTTAAGATTCTCTCCTCTCTTTAGAGTCCCCGCTTGGGGCTCAAGTTCTCCAAGCAGTAGCTTTATTAGCGTGCTTTTTCCTACGCCGTTATTTCCTATGAGTCCGACTCTGTCTCCACGCATGATTTTCAGCGATAGGGCGTCAATTATTTTCAGATCGCCATATGAGTAGTGTAGATTTTTACCTTGCAGGACCCGTCTGCTAGATTTTTCAGAGTCTTGGAGAATTATTCGAGCTTTCCCTTCACGTTTGACACGCTCGGTATACTCTTTTCTAAGTTTCTCGAGAGCACGCACTCTCCCCTCATTCCTCGTTCTTCGGGCTTTAACTCCCTGTCTAATCCATTTCTCTTCTTCCTCAAGCTTTTTGTCGAAGAGTGAGTTTTGACGATCTTCTTCGTCTAAACTTTGTTCTTTGTGTTTTACATACTGAGCGTAATCTCCAGGCCAGCTTTTCAGTTGTCCCCGATCAATGTCTACAATGCGCGTTGCTAAAGATCTCAGAAATGAACGGTCATGCGTGATGAATATGACACTTCCAGTGTACGCTTTAATTCGAATTTCCAACCATTCAATGGCTTCAAGGTCCAAGTGGTTTGTGGGCTCGTCAAGCAATAAAACATCGGGCTTACTCACAAGCGTGCGAGCCAAAGCTACTCTTCTTCTCCACCCACCGGAAAGCTCACTAAGTGTTTTTTTGGCAGGGAGCTCGAGTTGATCAATTATACTGTCGACTTGATTATTGATGTCCCAGCCACCATGGGCATCTAATTGACGCTGTAGGTCATCGAGTTCGCGCATCCCTTCAGTACTCATCTCTTGACTGGTCAGAGATTCATATCTTTCCAGCAGCCCTTTTTGTTCCTTTAGTCCTTCTGCCACAAAGTCGAAGACGCTGATATTTGTTTGCATGGGGAGCGTTTGGTCTAGTTGTGCAATTTTAAGATTGTCACGCTTTCTTATTTCGCCTGAGTCAAGTTCTTGACCTCCAGCGATTAGACGGAATAGCGTGGACTTGCCTGCACCATTACGGCCGATGACACAGACCCTTTCATTGGGCTCAAGGACGAAGTTGGCCTCGCGAAAAATGATTTGATCACCAAAAGCAAGGTTGACCCCGTGGAAAGTAAGAAGCGACATATCATTTTCTCATTAGAAAGCTTTAGAACATTACCTGACAGCGAAAGGTCAAACCAAGGTGGGTCCCTAGTTAGTTGCTAAATTTCATGCCCATCAAAAAATACTTTTTTCCATCGTTTTACTTCGACGTGACTGAATAAGCCGGCTTTAGTGTACGGATCGTTCTTGATCAACTCTTCCGCCTCACTGAGTTTCTCAGTATTGAAAACAATCATCGCACCGCCTGCGAGAGATCCATCTTCTGTGAGGAATGCACCTCCAGCTAATACTTGATCCTTAAAGGGCCTTAAATACTCCAGATGGGAGGCTCGGGTCGCTAATCGAAGGTCTAAGCTATCAGGCTTATCATGAGTCAAAATAACGTAGGGCATTTAGGGACTTCCTTAATTTCGTGGGTGTGATTTAGTCGGTTAAAAGATATGCTTTAGTGATCATAATCTGTTCGACAGGCACATTTTCCATTCCATTCTTAGTCGTTGTTTTTGCCGCAGCGATCGCATCCACGACATCAATACCTTTTGTCACTCGTCCGAACACCGCATATCCCCAGCCTCTAGAGTTCTTGGCCTTATGATTTAAGAAAGCATTGTCTTTCAGGTTAATAAAGAATTGCCCAGTAGCACTATGTGGGTTACTGGTCCTGGCCATCGCAAGAGTTCCACGTTGATTGGCTAGACCATTGTCTGCCTCGTTGATTATGGGCTTGTCTGCCTTTTTGAAAGTGAGGTCAGATTCAAAGCCGCCTCCTTGAATCATAAAATCAGGGATGACTCTGTGGAAAACAGTTTCATCGTAAAATTCAGACTGGACATAAGCTTTGAAGTTTTTAACAGATATAGGTGCTTTATTTGTGAAAAGTATTATTTCAATGTCACCTTTAGTTGTCTCCAAACGCACACGGTCAGTTTCTTCATTCGCAGAAAGCGGACTGATTAGTACTAATAAGTAGGCGAGTAAAGCGATTTTCCCCATTTAGGTTCTCCTGTTTATCATTGAACTTAAGGCCGTGATGTTTTTATTTAACGCTCTTCTCTAGTAAAGACTAAATCACCTGTATTAGACAAGGTTTCGTTATAAACATAGCCTTCAGAGCAAAAGTCTTTAAGCTCTTCCGGCTTTTGTATTTGGTTTTGAATTATATACCGAGCCATGAGACCGCGTGCTCTTTTTGCATAGAAGCTAATTATTTTATAATTTCCATTTTTTCGGTCCTTGAATACTGGGGCGATAATCATTGGCTCTAGTCGTTTCTTGTCTATCACTTTAAAGTATTCGTTAGAGGCAAGGTTGACTAAGTATTTAGTTTTTAGCAGTTTTGCTTGCTCATTGAGAGTGAGCGTTGGTTTCTCTCCCCAGAACTGATATAAATTTTTTCCGTCAGGCGTCTCGAGGTGAGTGCCCATTTCTAAGCGATAGGGTTGCATAGAATCTAAAGGTCTGAGTATTCCGTAAAGCCCAGATAGGATACGCAAATGCCCTTGAGCGAACACCATGTTCTTTTCACTAAGCGACTTAGCATCTAATCCTGAATATACATCGCCCATAAAAGCTAAGAGAGCTTGTCTAGCCTTTTCTGGGCCAGGCGTAGAGCTCCATGAATGATATCGACGGTAGTTGAGCTCCCCAAGATTGTCGCTTATTTTCATTAAATGACTGATCTGTGCGGCTGATTTCTTTTTGAGTATTTCTATTAGCTTGTCACTATAACTATGAAAATGAGCAGAAGTCGATTTCTTGAATGACAAAGGAGAGTCATAATCAAGTGTCTTCGCTGGAGAAATCACTATCAACATATCATCAGTCCTTTCAGATTTTTCCTGTATAGCTTTAGATTATGGTGAAACAGATAATTACAAAAGAGTTTGTACATGAGAAATTCTACCACTGTGGGGGGATCATAAACATGGCTACGGAAGTTACGATGAAGCACACAACAGCAACTAAAAATGTATACCCTACAACGTCACCAAATCGCATCCGGGTTACCGCTAATATTGGGATAGCAAAAAACGGTTGTATGAGATTAGTAACAGAATCCCCGTAGGCATAAGCGAGCGTAGTTGTGACAACAGAAACGTTAAGAAGCTCGCCGGCCGGGATCAGGAAAGGGGCTTCAATCATCCATTTAGAGCCAGCAGAAGGGACAAATAAATTCATGAGTCCAGAGTATACGTAGACGACCCATGGATAAGTTGTTGTGGTGGCAATGTTTGAGAAAAAGCTTCCAAGCCACTCACCAAGATCAGTGTTCTGCATTAACCCAAAAATGCCGGCATAGAACGGGAATTGCACCACAATACCCCAGGCGCTATCGACACCGTTGCGACAAGCTCGCAGAAAAGATGGTGCTCTACCGTGCAATAATAAGGCGATGACTAGGAATGTGATGTTATATGCGTTTATAGTCCAGCTAGTGCCGAAACCTTTAGTTACTATCGAATAGCCGAGTGGATAGGCTAACAAGACCACCGCAAGTAATACCCAACCTCTGAATTGATCGATGTATTCAGCAGGAGTCTTAGGAGGGCCATCTTCTATAGGTGGAGTCGGTAGGATTTTTTCTATTTCTTCTGCACTAAGCGTGCGAGCGCCTGAACGAGGATGCAGTAAGCAAGTGGTAGCTAGAGCTACTGCTCCAAGGATGCAGATAAAAACAAGGTTAAAATTGTTGTAGAGTGTTTCAGTCACAGGGTACAGCCGATCTACAATAGGTGCTCCATTTGATGGATTTATTAGCGGGTTACCAGGCGTAGCTAAAATCAAAGGAGCAGAGCCGGATAGGCCACCGTGCCAAACTGTACCTATCCCTAAATAGGAGGCGCATATAAGGAGTCGCACATCTACGTTCGGATTACGACGGAGTATAAATGGGGTAAATAGCGCACAAGAAACCAAGCATACGGCCCAGTTAAGATAACCCATTACAAGAGAAAACATGCCGGCAAGAACAAGGGCTTGAACGGGTTTAGATGGGTTTGGAAGCGAAGCTAGCCAATTAAAAAAACGGTAAATAGGGGGCGATGCGGCACACGCATGCGCCGCTACCATGGCGATGGTGAACTGCATTGCCAGTCCCAAGAGGCTCCAGACTCCATCTCCCCAAGCAAGGACAGTTTCTTCTACGGTCGCACCTGCTCCAAAGATACAAAGTAAAATTGCCACTGCTGTAAGCATCATCGAGATCACCCAAGCGTCGGGTACCCATCGTTCTGTTACATCTGACAGTCCTGCACCAAAGCGACGAAATTGTTGGATCATGCTAGCCCCTTAAAGTATATGGTATGGTTTATTATGCGGCATTATCTAAGGCATCGTAACCTGTGATAACCCACATGCGCTATTTTACTAAATTAATTGAGAGGGCGACAGCTCGGACAGGATTATCTGCGGCCTTCGAATGCTTTCTAAAGAGATGGGATATATGAATTTATCTGACAGCCTCATTCACCAGTTACTAGATAAAATGTCTGTCGCTCGATTTGCAGTCACGCGATCCGATGGGAGAGCTGAGGCTATGCCGATTGTCTTTTCGAGGGTCGGGAATCAGATTTTTTCACCCATTGATGGAAAGCCAAAAAAAACGGCGGATCTTGAGCGCTTGAGGCATGTCGGTAAAACCCCAGAGTCTACTCTTCTTTTGGACTCTTATCAGAAAGATTGGTCCAAACTCTGGTGGTTGCGGTTGGATGTGAGGGCAGTGGTGTGCACGAGCTCTCATAGTAAGTGGTGTGAGGCAGTTGACAGGCTTAGAGAGAAGTATCCTCAGTATCGCTCTATTGCACTTTTCAAAGGCACTCCTACCATGATTGTGATGGATTGGAATCGTACCCATTCTTGGGCGTTTAACGGGATAGATGGTATCCAGTCTTGGCTTAGTGACACAGCAGAACAATAGAGAGGCTTATGTCATTTATTAATGACGTCTCGCAGTTTTTTGATTTCGTCTAAAATAGGTATTAAGTTTCCACTTTGCTCAGGTGGGATTAAGAAAATAAAGCCTGCGCAACCTCGTGTTGCATAATCTTGAAGTATAGATTGATCCCTAGGTGCTCCAAATAATAAGGTAGTTATTTCAGATGGGTCTCGGCCTGCTTTTTCGCATGCAGCTTTAATATCGACTAGAGGATCCCCCTCATATTTTTCATGGATAGGCATCCAGCCGTCTGCGTAGTCGACCACTCTTGCGGGAACTTTGCTAGAATTTGAGCCTATATAAATAGGTGGACCTCCTTTTTGGAAAGGTTTTGGCATCATAGTTAGCGGCTTAAAATCGACATAATCTCCATGGAACTCAGTTGGATCGGTTTGCCAAAGAGCACGAATTGCCAATGCACGCTCTCTAACAACTGCCCATCTTTCTTTGAACGGGCAGCCATGGTTCTCTATTGCTTCTTTGATCCACCCGCCAGCAATTCCAAAAATTACCCTGCCTTGTGAAATGTGATCTAGAGTAGCTATAGATTTTGCGGTTGTGATCGGGTCTCGCTCGGTTAAAAGACAGACTCCCGTGCCTAGCTGAATACGAGAGGTAACCGCGGCACAGGCTGCTAGGGCAGTTATGGAATCGTACATTCTGGCAAATGGTTGAACGATCTCTGGTCGGTGGTACGAATTCTTGCGATGTACTACGGGGACGTGACTGTTTTCGGCAAAAAACAGCATATCTAGTCCTTTTGACTCAACTGTTTGAGCCAGCTGCACCGGTGGAGGAATCAGATCCGTAGGTAACACACAAATTCCAAACCGTACCATTTCCCTAACTCCTGGCCGGGTGCATTTGTCTCAAAAAATCAGACTGATGACGCCATATTTTTCCGGAGGTGGCACCGCCGTCTACTGCTAATGCATGGCCGGTGACGTAGCTGGATTTTTCAGAGGCTAGCCAAAGTATCGCTTCAGCAATCTCTTCCGGCTCTCCCATCCTAGGGATTGGCTGTTCATCTGCGGACGCTTTTTTAACAGCTTTAATCCTTTCTTTCCAAACTTCACTGGTTGTTCCGGTGTGGATAGGTGTAGCGATCGCACCTGGGCAAACTGCATTCACACGAATACTTGCTTCGGCAAGTTCAATAGCAACTGATTTCGTAAACTGTATTACCGCGGCCTTACAGGCGGCGTAGGTATGGGGAGACCAGCCAGCCATAATGCCTGCTATGCTGGCCACGTTGATAATTGAGCCGGAGCTCTTTTCTACCATCATCTTGGCTGCATGTTTTGTACCGAGGAATACACTCCGTTGTATTATTTCTTGTGACAGATCGTATTGCTCTGCCGACAAAGTCATGATTGGCCCCATTACTCCTACAATTGCGGCGTTGTTGACCATGACATCCAAATGCTCAGATTTTTTTTTGATTACGGTGAAGGCCTCGACTAACTCTTCTTCACGCCGAACATTAACGTTGATGAAATCTGCATTTTTTAATTCTTTCGCAAGTGCTATTCCGGCATTCTCTTGAATGTCTCCAATATAGACATGGTATCCATTTTCAACAAATAGACGACACGTTGCGGCTCCTATACCGCTGGCACCCCCTGTTACAAAAGCTGTTCTTATCATTTGGGTATCCTCTTGAATTTCTATTTCAACTGGTGGTTCTTTCAGAACGCAATCCCATTTATGGCTGGATGGATTGGGTGTCGCTTTGATCTATTCATGAGGTTAACATCTCAAGCCTATTAGGGCATTAAGTTATCGTGTTTGCCTTTTAGAGGAATATGACTATAAGGATGAGGTTTAGGAATGCCAATTCGTTTCAAGCTCTTTTTAACTGCTGCCTTCTGGGGGGCAACTCCGACAGTAGGGCGTATTCTTGCTAGTTATGAGGCCCCAATTGTCGTAGTAGGGGGGCGTTTTGTAATTGCATCAGCCGTATTGTTGGTATTCATGAAATTCAGACGAGAATTTCTGACAATACCTATGAAACTATGGTTGAAGTTTTTTTTCCTCGGCTTGACGGGTATTCTGTTGCATAACAGTCTGATGTATGAAGGTCTAGAGTCTGTGACTGCATCGACAGCGTCTATCTTACTTGCTTTAATCGCTATTAAAATTACTGTGATTGATTCTTTTCTCAGCCGCAGATTGCCAAGGTCGAACATTGTAGTCGGAGTGCTACTTGGATTTTTTGGAGCGATGTATGTTGTTACCAACGGGCACCCTAGTGAGTTTCTAGATCTTAAGGTGGGTAAAGGGGAAGTGCTAGTTCTACTATCGGGACTGTCCTGGGCGGTCTATTCGGTGATTGGACGAGACTTGCTGACGAGCTATAAGCCTCTGTTGGTCACGACTTACGTCTCAGTGATAGGCGTTGCATTGATGACGCCATTTTTCTTTCATAATCCAAGTGTTACTTTTGATATATTTACAGATCTGGAGAGTATGGCGCTAATTTCCTTTTTAGGTTTTTTTGGTTCCGCTTTGGCTTTTTTATGGTATTACGAAGCTGTTGCATTAATAGGCGTCGTAGAAACCGCCATATATATAAATTTCGTGCCTGTTTTTGGCGTTCTTTTTGCCTTCATTTTTTTAGGAGAATCTATTAGCAGCTCTGTCTTGATTGGTGGAGCAATTGTTCTAGCCGGTGTGCTTCTGGTGACTGTTTGTTCCGACAAGTCTGATCGGCCTGTCTCAAAAAGCACACGTGAATCTAGAGATACTTGAAGTACTGCCTGTTCGCGGCCGCTGTTACCCAACGGAGTAGCTCTGAAAAGATTGAGAGATCATTGTCTTTGCTTGGCTGGTCGCTCCACAGCTCCGACAGCGGAAGAGGAACAGAACGGGCATGCAAAGCTGCACACCCAATATACCGATCATTCTGTCGGGTTTTTATTTAAAATAATATTATAGCGGCCGTATATCTCTTTATTCATTGTCCGTATGAATTGGCCATCAATTTTTTCGAGTGAAAGATCGCTTGCGCCTTCCCAGATAAGGTCATCACTATCCGCAGAACAAGCGCTTGCAAGTACAATAAATGCAGTCAGGCTTCCAGCTCCTATTTTGAAAAGTAGGTCTCTTGTATCCGACCATATTCTTTTTGCAGATTCCTTATCTAGTGCTTCACCCGTCTATTTTTTGTAAGCGATAGGCATCTGATATAGGAGATTCCAGCATAAATTAAGTGCGGTAGCTGTCCCGCCAATTACTAATGTTACCGCGCTGCTTTGTGGGATTTTTTTGAAGGTGTTTTTTCTGGCAACAAAACTCTCAGAGATACATATTCTTCTGAATTAAGTATGAATGGTAAAGGGCACTTTACTTCCGGTGCATCAAAGTTTTCCGGCCAGTTAGTTGTCGGAGCGGAGAGTACTTGCTGCATTACTACTGCTGATGAGAGGATGCTCGCCAATCTGGATATATGTGCTTTGTCGGGATGCTTGTCATTTTGCGTAATAAAATTTTTGCGCAACTCTTCACTAGATATACGTTGAGACCGTCCTTTTTCATGACGGACAATGCTTATTCCTAGTTTGTCCGGATCAGATGCAATTTCATGGGCCAAAAAAGGCCAAAAAGATTCAAGATATGTAACGCTATTATGAGATGCCGTGGCATAATCATCTTGAGCGAGACTAGCTTTTTTGATAGCTAATCTTTGTGAAGTTTTTGTTTGCTTCCATCAACACTTCATGAAGTAAGAAGAAATCACGCGGAGAAGTGTTGGGTTTAGTATTCAATATATGCTCGACCTATAGCAGAAATCTTGATTTCTTATACGGTAGAGTGGTCACGATCAGCTGTGTCTTTGAGTGCTTCTTGGGTATGCAGTAACGATTCTTTTCTTGAAGATAGTTCATCCTTCGCGCACAAACCTTTTGTTACCACGAGTTCCTCGGCGGCTTTTAGCCATAGAAGGTAGTAGTCTTCCTCTTTCTCATTGAGGGTATTGGACTTTTTAATTTCGTGACTAAGCTGATTGGCCCATTCAGTCCAGGTATACCGCTTTTCTTGATGCATTTGGACTACTAAAGCAAAGGCTCTTGCTTCCCAGGGGTTGGCGAAGATCACCTCATTGTTTTCGTCAAGAGGGGCATCAACTAGTGCGACAAGTTCTGAAGGTGATTTTTCCATAGTACGCTTACACTTATATGTTAGGGATGGGTTTGAAATTTCTTATCAGACTTCTAGGCTAAAGTAAGGTAATCATCCCATAGGTCTATGTATACGGAATCTTTCTCAGAGGCCCCACCTCCCCACAATTCTTGTGCATCGAATCGAACGCTATAGCAGTGCTGTGGGCTGTCTCCTTGGCCATGGGCGGCCGTATCGGGGAAAACAAAGACTCCATTATCTTTCTCTATAGAACCTAGTTTGTCTCTTGCATATCGCGGACAGCGCGTATGATTTTCTGGATGATTGTTGTTCACCATGACTAGATTTCCGGCCTTGAATTTTGGCGCAATCACCTCGTCTATCCTGGCGCTAGAGCCATGAGACGAAATGTAAGGTACATCTTTGGCTAAGACTGGTGGCGTGGAATCTCCTCGGGGAGTGAAAGATTTTCCAGCTTTCAACTCCTCCTTTGTTACAACACCTTTCTCAACAGCTATCGTTTCGAACGCATGTAACCAATGTTCATAATAACTAGTTGAGAGGTAGTTTGTTGCCCCCATTCTTTCAATACATGCTCGAAACTCGTCGACACAAAATGGTCCCACAGCAGAGACGGGAACAAATAGTCCTAAAACTCGTTTTTCCCATTCTGCATGAAAAACAGGTTCATTCTGTTCAGGGTTGACGTCCCCAAAGCCATGCATGCCACCTAGATCATGTGCACCATTCATTCCGATGCCCCTCGAGATTCGGATTTTTTAAGCAGCTCTACCCCTATCATCGAGTCTCTAGTAACTAGGGAAGCGAGTTCGTTTTCACTCAATAGTTCTGTTCCTTGAGGACGCTCTGGTAAAACCATGTAACGCAGTTCAGCTGTACTATCCCATACTCGGACCTCTGTGTTTTCATCTAACTCTACACCAAACTCTTTTAAGACCTCGCGAGGCTGGCTGACAACTCGAGACCGATAGGGAGCTGATTTATACCAGACTGGAGGTAAACCTAAGGTTGGCCATGGATAACAAGAGCATAAGGTGCAGACCAAGACATTATGGATGTTTGAAGTATTTTCAATGACGACCATGTCTTCACCTTGTATACCCGAATAACCCAATTCTGCGATAGCTTCAGTCCCATTGATCAGTAGTCTTTTTTTGTATTCTGGATCAGTCCACGCTCGAGCCACTACCTGAGCGCCGTTATGGGGGCCGACTTTAGTCTCATAAGTTTCTATGAGTGCATCGACAGCTGAAGGATCTACCAGGCCTTTTTCCGTGAGAACTTGTTCCAACGCTTTGACCCTTAGCTCTACATCGGTCAATGGTCGACTATTAGCGTGGTCGTGATTATGGTCATGATCGCTCATATCATTTAGTCCTTTTATATTGCTGTCGCTTGTTCGTATGCATAAGCTGCTTTTAGTATTGTACTCTCATCAAAGCTTTTCCCGATAAGCATCATACCTACAGGGAGTCCCTTTGACTTGCCTACTGGAATAGTCATGGCCGGGTGTCCGGTGACGTCAAAAGGAGCGGTATTATTTACCATTTCCAAAGCACGAGCGACATAATCTTCTCTGGAACAAGATTTTTCAGGTATTTTTGTCGCTTTCATTGGTTGAGTAGGCATCAATAGTAGGTCATATTTTTCAAAAGCTGAGTCGTATGCTGCTTT
This sequence comes from uncultured Gammaproteobacteria bacterium, assembly GCA_938082545.1. Taxonomy (GTDB): domain Bacteria; phylum Pseudomonadota; class Gammaproteobacteria; genus UBA4457. The sequence continues at coordinate 116,601 of CALKCL010000002.1, read as the reverse complement.
GAGAGCAGTGGCAAGATTTTGCGCCTTAGCATAATAGCGACCATGGTACTGCTCATCCATATACTGGCCCATTAACATTACCAGTTTGGTGGTTTCTGACAGATCGTCAGCTCTAGTGATACGACCTCTCGCAAATGAATCGAGCAACCCAGTGTTGTAATAGCCCTTCCAATTCGTTCCCATGCTATTGCCTTTTATCATCAAGGAATTGGCACCTTCAATAGCGATTGCATTCCAGATATGGATCCCGTCCTTATGCATAGGAATAGACACTTCCTCTACGTGAGCTCCAAGCTTTTCTAGTTGACTGGCCGCGGCACGCACTGTTGTATCCACATCTTGTTCGGATTGACCTTCCCAATTGAAACCTTCAGACACAATGCCAATTTTGAGTTCATGTATGTCGGTGACAAGTGCTTCCGTATATTTGTCTACTTTTAAATTACGTTGTCGCGGATCCATTCCATCGTCCCCAGCAATAACTTCGAGTAGCAGAGCACAGTCCGTTACGTTGTTAGTTATGGGCCCTAAATGGTCAAGGGTTATCTCAATTGGAAATGCGCCCGTATAAGGCACTAGCCCATGCGTAGGTTTTAAGCCATACACCCCACACCAGCTAGCTGGCATACGTATTGAACCGCCTTGATCTCCGCCAATAGCCATATTAACACTACCAGACGCGACCAGCGCTGCACTTCCGCTTGAAGAGCCACCGGTGGTGTATTCTGGATTATGAGGGTTAGTCACTGGCCCCGCGGCAGTAGTGTGACTTCCTCCGGAAAAGCATAAGTTTTCGCATACAGATTTCCCTGCTATTTCACCCCCCGCATCTAAGATCCTTGTCACTACTGTTGCATCTATATCTGGAATATACCCTTCGAGTGCTGAACAGCCGTTCATCATCGGGACTCCAGCGACACAGACGTTATCTTTTATAGCGACGGTTTTTCCACTGAGCTTACCGTGAGCCGCGCCCTTTATTGATGTTTTGTAATACCATGCGTTATTCGGATTTTCATCACTATCAGGTCGATAGCCAGGGCTTCTAGGGTATTTTACTTCTGGCTTAGGCTCGCAAAGTTCATCTAGCCGTTCGTAAGAAGCAATTGGCCCCTCCATTAATGCCTTGAATGACTCAATATCCTCGAATTCGAGATTTAGTCGGAATTGCTGGGCTATTAAGTCAATTTGCTCGCTAGTAGGTCTTTTGATTTTCATTGTTGTCCCCGAGAGTGCTCTTTTTAGATATGAGATAGGTTTTCTGTCTGCTTGGCTCTTTTTATAGCACTTTTACCAAGAATAAGAAAAACATTTCGCAGCCCCATGTGGTTCAATATACGGCACCTTGCGTTGCGGCAGCTAGTCGCAGCAATTATGCTTCTCGTACTAAAAGCCTGAGGTTTGAAATGAGCAATGAAAAAGTTTATGTGTGGGACATATGGATCAGGAGCTTTCATTGGTTATTAATTGTTTTGATTCTGTCCGCTTGGTGGACAGCGCGAGAAGGCGGTCTATTGATGAAATACCATATGTTTTGTGGTTACGGCATTGGTATTCTTGTTTTTTTTCGTCTGTTTTGGGGGGTTTGGGGATCACAGTCTGCCAAGTTCTCTGAGTTTATTAGAGGTCCAAGAATAGTTGTTCGTGCTATTTTAGATCTAAAAAGCAGGCAGCCAGAACATTACTTAACGCACAACCCTATTGGTGGCTGGGTAGTCATAGCGTTTCTTTTACTTTTGGTTGTGCAGTTTGCCACGGGCTTGTTCGCCAATGACGACTTATTTAATGAAGGGCCGCTTTATGCCAATGTGACTAAGCTCACCAGCGATTGGCTGACGTGGGTACATCATACGAATTTCAATAATTTGACTGCTTTGATCATCATCCATGTTTTGGCGATATTTTTTTATCGAGTTTGGAAGCGCGAGCACTTGGTAGGTGCGATGCTGAGTGGCTATAAATATTTGAGAGATAAAAATGCAAGTAAGATCCGGCACGGTTTTTTCCTGCCTTTTGCAACTTTGTTACTGAGTATTGTGATTATTTGTGTAATAGTTAATTTTAGATTCAACTTATGAAGGGGATGTAAGTGAAAAAAGTATTGAACGTCGTTGTAACTCTATGTGTCTTGTTAGTTTTTTTTGGAGGGGCACAAGCCGCGCCTAAGCCGGATGATGCAGTTCATTATCGCCAAGGTGTATTGATGGCGCTAGGTTGGAATATCGGGCCTATGGGTGCCATGGTTCAAGAGAAGGTGCCGTTTGATAAAGAGCGCTTTGCTTTTTTGGCAGACCGAGTAGCGCAGTTGGCACCGATGGTGATTGAAGGTTTTGACGTGTCTACGAAGGATGCGAAGTCTGAAGCTCGGTCTGAGTTATGGGAGAACTTGCCTGACTTTCAAAAAAGAATGAGTGATTTGGCATCTGCATCTCAGAAGTTGGCCATAGTTGCTGGTGAAGGAGACAAGGCGGCCATGAAGCGACAATTTGGTGTTACTGTAAAGATGTGCAAAGGCTGCCACGATGAGTATCGCGTCAAGCATTAGTCTTAACTGAGCTGATGCCTTGAATCGTGGAGTAAAGGATCTTCAGCGATTGCGATTTCGTTGTCTAGAAGGCAGCCGCACTGGCAGCAATAGAATTGCCTAAATTCAACCGCGTTATCGATGAATCTAGCTTCGTCGCCAATCAAAGGATTGGAGACTGCGATGCTTTGATTCTCGGTCACGCAATGTTCTTTATAGTTCTCTGAGATATCACCTAATTCGAAGTCACATTTTGCGCAAGCCCAGTAGGTGCCGGCGTCATCTCGCATAATGTTGATTGAGTGTGAATTTTCAGATAACAACTGACCCGTCCTACTTGATTTCTTAATTTCAGTAACTCTAGATTTCCTTATTTTGGCTCTATGTTCGCGTGTCCTTTCAATATCAACATGGCCATCTTTGCCTAAGATTGCACCGTAAAGTGTTTCCGCAGATTTTTCGGTTATAGCAAGCGACTCCAAGTCATCCTCTATATCCTCTGGTGCTCTATCAAAAGGGTCACCGAATCCACCACCACCACTCCATCTGACGGCGTACACATCTTTAGGATCTTGGGTGAAGTTTTGTTCCCGAAGCTGCAATGTTACGGAATTCCCTAACAATTCGTCTGTATCATTTGGCATCTGTGACAACGCCATACAGTCAAAAATATTGCTGTCTTTGACGAATGTATAGGCATTAGTAGTTGATGGATATCCTCCCATCAGGCCAGGTGAAGTAGGTATTGCATTACCAGAAGAGAGAGTGTCCTGCGTAACGAATTCAGTGTTATGAGGGATGAAGCAGCTTTCAGCAGAAAGCCCACCTCTGTATTTCCCTGCTCCACCCGAGTCACTGAGCTCTTTACGGTAAAGGAACAAGATAGGAAAATTTTGTTCAGTATGCTCCACATTAGGCAATTGACAGATAGGCGTTCTTGCTTGTCCACCAGTGTTTATGCCATCTGCCATAGTAAATGCACCTATGGCGCCGCCAATAGGATCAATGAGCAGATAGCCATACTTTTCACCCCACTGATCGATCCCTCTGAATAAAGTAGCAGGCCATTGGCTGGTGCCGCCGATACACATAATATCTTTTCGCATGATCGGATCGGGGTAAATCATTTTGGAGATGACGTTATAGGCGGGATATAGTGAAATTTCCATAGCTTGTATCGGAGCAGTTGAGACGGAAGATGGGAAGTCTGCACAATTGAGCGTTCCCGGCGTCGGGTCGAACTCAATGTGCCGCAAAGCACCGCCACATGCAAAATACTGATCCCAGCAAAGTAATTCATTCACAGCAACCATTACGGAACCACGCCAACCCGAGTAAGTTGCATTCATAGCCCCTTCCTGAGGTGCAGAACCGTCATTGTTAAAGATAAGTTTATTGCCTTCTTTACGAAGACCTAGCATGACGCGATGAGTTCGCCTATCGCCCGGGCGGCAAGCCTCTATATACGTTCGGTCAGACCATTCTCCGTCGGGCAATCGTGACATTTTATCTAAGTAGGATTTTTCCGAGTTGTCTATAATCCTTTTCATTACGCCTTTCAGTGTGGCTGCTCCATAGCGCTTGATGAGCTCTAAAATTCGGTCACGCGCAGTTGTGTTCCCTGCAATTTGGGCTCGGAAGTCTAACGCTACTAAATCAGGCTTTCTGGACGACCTTAGATATACGGCTTCAATATCTTTTCTGACTTCGTAGTTTTCAATTATCTTGAGAGGTGGAAGCATTAGTCCTTCTTCGTAAACTGATTCCGCAGATGGACAGAAGCTGCCGGGAGTTATCCCTCCGATGTCGTATTGGTGAAGACAGTTTGTTATCCAACAGAAAAGCTCTCCTTCCCAAAAAACTGGACAAAGTAGCATCACATCTTGTTGATGAGCCGCCCCTACCCACGGATCATTCGCTATAAACATGTCTCCTTCATTTATCCCAGGATTCTCACTTCGGTATTCCAAAGTCCATTTTACTTGGGTATCTGTCACACCAGACATGTACTGCATATAAGGGCCAAAGTATACGAACTCTGCATCTTCAGTCAGGATAGATGGGTTTAAGTCGAGAGCGTACATTGCGACAGGAGACCCCGACAGGCGCTGTATCGTTGCCCCATGCTCTTCATTAATTTGCCAAAGATTATGACGGATAACTTCATAAGTTACCGGGTCAACTTCTTTGTCCCAGGTCTGATGAAGCTTTAGTTTTGAGGCTATTTTCAGAATTTTCGGTGGCACGTAGGGGTTTTCAATTCCATTGAAGTCTACGTCAGTCATTTCGCTTATTCTTGGCATCTGAAAGAACCTCAGGTATTGGGGTTGATCACAAAGTTTCTAAAAGTGTCCATGCTGATTTCCTGTCTGGGATGTACAACGATCGACGTGGTTTCAGTTTCGACAACACAAGGCCCTTCAGCACTGTTTCCAGGCTTAAAAAGATAACCATTAAATATAGGGGTTGTTTCGACAGATTTTTTTTCAGCCCAATAGATCTCCCTTGTCCCAGTTTTAGCGTCCGCGGAGAGAGGCTCTAATGTTAAAGAAAACTCTTTAAGTTTAGGTTTTAGTGACAGAGCAGATGAGCGGCACCTCGCCGTTACGATTTCTAGTCGAGCATCGTGCATTGCAGAGCCACGGCCGTATAGTTGTTCGTAACGAGCTACGAACTTCTCTCTCAACGCGCCAAGTACTTCCTCATCGAGTATCCCACTATCTATAAACACTTCGACTTCATTAATTTGTCCACGATGTCTCATGTCTAACGAATATTGAAACTGATGCTTCGCCTGTTCTATACCATCGCTCTGCAACTGTTGGCTGCCTTTCAAAGACAATCCGTTCAGAATCTTATTGATTTCGGTTAAATCGAATGGAGATGCAATAATTTTCGCTTGTTCTCCAACATGGAGAATATCTGCAGAGGCTGCTCCAAATGCGCACCAGACCGCTGCAGTATCACCTTGTGGGACTATGACCTTGTCAACTCCTAGCTCCCTTGCGGCGACGCCCATATGCACAGGACCTGCGCCACCAAAAGCGAACACGACAAATTCTCGTGGGTCTAGGCCTTTTTGTACGGTCACTTTACGAATTAGATCTGCCATCTGGAATTCAGCGATAGTAGCAACGCCGCTGGCAAGCTCAAAAAGTGTCATTTCGAGTTCATCGGCTATCTTTTGTAGAGCCTTAGTTGCCGCTTGATGGTCCAGTTTAATCGTTCCTGCTGCAAAGTTATTGGGATCGAGATAGCCTAGAACAAGATCAGCGTCAGTCGTTGTCGGAGTCGTTCCTCCTTTCCCATAGCATACCGGTCCTGGATCCGCTCCAGCACTATTGGGACCTACCCGAAGAGAATTTGTTGTCTGATCTATCCAAACTTTACTACCACCTCCAGTACCTAATGTTTGGACATCAACTTTGGGTAGAAAATATTCATACTGATTAACTGTGCTTTTATAAGAGACTACAGGACTGCCATTGTGTATCACACCGACATCAAAGGAGGTGCCGCCGAGATCAGTGGTAATTACGTTGGGGTAGCCCATCAAGCCACCTAGGAAAACAGATCCTGTGACTCCTGATACAGGTCCTGAATCGAGGGTTAGTAAAGGAGCCTCTTGTGCTTTTGGCACAGTAATTGTCCCTCCAGCGCAATGTGTTATCTGCAGTGGAGGTTTATAACCCATTTGTTTTAGCTGCTTATCTAAGCGAGTAATGTACCCAACAGTAATAGGTCCAATGTATGCATTAAGAGCGACAGCGGTAGTACGTTCATACTCACCCCATTTTGGGGCTAAATCGGTAGAGCACGTAACGTACATTTCTGGAGCTATTTCATGAGCGATGGCCTTGATTCTTTGCTCATGTTTCGGTTCGAGAAAAGACCAAAGACAGCAGACGGCTAAAGCTTCGCACCCTGCATCTTGAAGTTCTCTGATTGCGGTTTCTACTTCTAGTTCATTTAACTCAACGACAATTTTCCCAAAGCAGTCGACTCGTTCAGACACTCCGCGAATCAATCTTTTAGGAATCAGAGGTTTAGGCTTACTGCTCTCAGGGATATGGACAATTAACTTGATATCTTGGCCTGCAAGCCCTCGAGAGCCTCGCATAATATGAATAACATCGTTATGGCCTTTTGTCGTAATGAGTCCAACTTTAGCTCCCCGTCTTTGAATTATGGTGTTAGTTCCTACTGTAGTTCCGTGAGCTAACACGTTAATTGAGTCAAGAAGATCCGCGGTTGAGAGGCCAATTTTTACGGCAGCTCTTTCTATCGCATTCAATACACCAACTGCAAAATCAGATGGTGTAGAAGGTGATTTTGCGATTGTGAGATCGCCATGTTCGTTTATGAGCACGCAATCTGTAAAAGTTCCGCCTATATCTAGACCGCAAATATAAGAGCTCAACGCTATTCCCCTGTTAAAAAGATACCTACTATGAATATTATGTATTTACGCTATATTTGAACGCACGTTCAAATATAGCGTAAATTAGAAATAAAGAGCAACCACCTGTGAACAAAAAAACTGACAAAGCTTCAACACCTCAGCGCATCTTAGACTCAGCTGAGGCCCTGTTTGCCGAAAGCGGCTATGACGGAGTGTCTTTGAGGATGATTACTAAGCTTGCTGGAGTAGAGTTGGCTCTCCCAAATTACCATTTTGGTTCTAAGTTAGGACTTTTTCGTGCTGTTATTCAGCGACGCTCTGTAATCCTCAACAACGAGAGGATGGAAGCTTTGAACGCGCTTTCCGATAGGGCAGAAATCGAAGATTTGATAGAGGCTTTCATTGGTCCGTTTCTTCGGCGAAGTTTATTTGGAGGTGAGGGCTGGAGAGACTATGCTCGTGTAGTCGCGCAGATTGCGAACTCACCTCGATGGACAAGCGAGATTATGTCAGCAGAGTTCGATCCGGTAGCGATTGAGTTTATCCGTCGCGTACGAGTGAGGTTCCCTGTTGCTAAGACGGAGGATGTCTATTGGAGCTTTCATTTTCTTCTTGGTGCTATGACCATGACATTTGCACAGACTGGTCGCATAGATTTGCTCTCTGGAGACACATGCCATGGCTCTGATTTATCTGAGATACATTTGCGTATGGTTCCATTTTTATCGGCTGGATTTTGCCGTTTATGTAAAGGTTCTACTTAAGGAGTGAGTTGTACGTATATGGGTAATTTGGTTTCGATAACTGATATCACAGTATCTGGAGTAGCAACGATAATGTTCAATCGTTCCAGTTTTAATAATGCTTATAACGAAGATTTTCTTGATCAGTTTAGTGATTGTATATCAAGATTAGATCTTGATAATCACGTGAGGATAATTTTGATTAGAGGAGCCGGTCGCCATTTTCAGGCCGGAGCAGACATTCAATGGCTGAAAGAGGTAAGCCTATGTAGTGCTGCTGAAAATCAGAGAGTCTCAAAAAAGACAGCTGAGACTTTTTGGCAGCTGCGTAATTTGAAGACAGTCACTATTGCTTTAGTGCAGGGTGCATGTATGGGAGGCGGCTGCGGTATTGTGGCATCTTGCGATATTGTATTAGCTGAGACGACATCAGTTTTTGCCATTAGTGAGGCGCGTTTTGGGATGGTGGCAAATATTATTTTCCCGCAACTAATTGATGCTATTGGAATACGTCATGCTAAACGTTACGCGCTTACTGGAGAAGATTTCTCGGGAGAAGTTGCCTCAGAAATCGGTTTAGTTAGCGAGCTGGTCGAGCCTGGAAATTTGGATCAGCATGTGGATAAAATAATCTGTAAAATTTTATCCACGGGCCCGAAAACAAGCGCTGTCAGCAAGGACGGGTTTTTGGCACTGTCCGACAAAAATACGAAATTACTGGATAAACTGATTGCAGGACATTCAGAGAAACGTCTTAGCGGAGAAGCTTTGGAGGGGATTGACAGCTTTTTACTTAAAGAGCTACCTTCTTGGAGAAATGATTAGAAAAGTAGTTGGCTACTGATGAGTAATTGTCACCTTAAGACCTGGCTTTATCGACCATCTGATTTTATCTATACGTAGTCCGTTTTTGTCTAGCAGTTGGTTTAAGGTTTCCTTATTGAAATAGTATAAATGTTCTGAGGGTTTGAGCTCATTCCAATGTGAAAGGACTTTAGGCACTCTCCAGTGCCCTATGTCTGGGGTACCTAGATCTAGAACTCCCTGAGGATGCAAGATCCTTTTCAGTTCTTTTAGGAAGTTATTTAAGTCAGGGACATGTTCTAGAACATCATAGGCAGAAATAGCATGGAAGTGTCCGCTAGGATAGTCCTGCTCACTAAGCGTTCCTTCTGCGAGATTTTGCAGGTGTAATGTTTTTTGGCCGTATTCTATTCCGGCTTTTTCAATATCTACACCAAAGGCTTGAAATCCATTACATGCAGCCGCTTCGACAACAAATCCAGCAGAACATCCTACGTCTAACCATCGCCCAGAAATTTCGTATTCTTTTTTAAGTCGCTTCACACGGTGAGATGCCCGGCGTTTCTTTTTAGCAGCTTTTTTTGTATAGCCCTCACTATAGTTGGCGTCATAGCCTGCTGTGATCTCGCTGAGAGAAGGCCGAGGATTTATTAATGTAAGCTCGCAATTATGGCACTGAACAAAGGGTTCACCGGCTTTCTCAAATAAATATTTGAAACTGTTACCTGCGCAGATCGGGCACGAAATTTGTTCAAGCTTTTTTTCTATTTTTGGATTATCCACGGTGATTATTGTATAACTGTTACTTTAAATTATCTCAAGTTTACAAATAATCAGGTGTGCATAGCTTTTATCTTTCTGCGCCGCCGTCCTTAAGGGAGAGAGAGTATGCGGAGCGATTTCCAAGCGAATGGGATTATTACTCTAACTACAGACTTCGGTCACCGAGGTCCTTTTGTTGGGACCATGAAAGGGGTCATTTATAGTAGATTTTTAGATGCGCGGATAGTTGATCTGACTAATGAAGCGCATGTCCATTGGCCTGCAGAGGCTGGGTTCTGGATTGCTCGCTGTTATCATTACTTTCCTCCGGGGACTGTTCATCTCGGCGTCGTCGATCCGGGTGTTGGGACAGACCGCAGTTTTATTGTTGCATTTGGAGACGGGCACGCCTTTCTCGGCCCCGATAACGGTTTGTTGGCTGAGGTTGTAGAAAAAACCGGAGCTAATGTCCATTTAATGACCGAAGGTTTGCTCAAAAAGTATCAATTACCTACTGTGAGCGACACGTTTCATGGTCGAGATATTTTTGCACCTGTTGCTGCAGCTTTAGCATCAAGGGTTCTTACCGAGGTGAATTGTGGACTACTGATAGATAATATCGTGCCTTCTCTTCTTGAACATCCTGAAATCAGGGGAGGTGTTTTGTCTGGAGTTGTTGTGACTATCGATCACTTCGGGAACCTAATCACAAACATTGAAAAGAGTGAAATTCAGAATTTTTCCGATCCAGTAGTAAGCATCGGTGGCCATGAAATAAATTTTCAAAAGACTTACAGTAACGTTACTCCAGGGGCCTTCTTAGCATTATTTAATTCGTCTAATGTTGTAGAAGTGGCGTGTGCTGAGCAAAATGCTTCACAGCTTCTTAGTATGCAGCAAGGAGCTCCTGTTCAAGTTTACGAGCGTCAGGTCTGACTTTTCATTGGGTGATATCCCGAAGGTCAACAAATGTTCCCGTTGGATATTTTCTCAGGCCATCTACATGCCTAATAATCTCTCTCGCGGCGTCCTCTGCGTTTGGCATCAAAGTAGTGCCCTGAGCTTCATGCAATGGCTTCACTGAAGGGAATGAATTAGCGTCAACTGCTCTCAATTTCTCCTGCATTGCCGTATCTACGTAACCTGGCGCCAAAGATATAATATGCGTGTTCACCATTTCCTGAGAGTAAAGTTTCCCTAGCATGTTTAATGCGGATTTGGAAAGAGCATATGGCCCCCAGCCATAATTTGCAGATAGTGCCGCACCTGAAGATATTAAAATAATTTGTTTGGGAGCTATTTTTTTTTCTATAAACCAATCTAGAATAACCTTATTTCCCCAAACGTTAGTGTTCATAACGGTTTGAATATCTTGCTGTGTGCTTTTACTCATCGGTCCTATTGGGCCTAGTGCCGCTGCATTAAGAAAAACGGTCTGAGGTTTTCCTGCCAGGATGTCTTGAGCATCGTTTAGAGTTGATTTCAGAGCAGCCAAGTCCGACACGTCAGCTTCTATTTGGACTAAGTTACGATCACTCCTACCCATACTCCTTCTAGCTATACCCCACACTTGATTCCCTTTTTCGAGATAGTTTTCTGCAAGGGCTTGTCCAAGCCCACTGGAGTGACCGGTGATTAAAACACTCATTTTAAAGTTTCCTAATGAATCAAAAGTGATTACCCATTACACTTGTATTCTATGGGTACTTACAATGTAAACGAACACACTTTACGTTTAAAGACGGGTGTTAAATGGAGCCATTATCAAACCGACATTCTGCCTGCATGGGTGGCAGATATGGATTTCGAAGTCGCCCAACCAATAAAGGCAGCTCTAGCTAATAGAGTTGAGACTTCAGATTACGGTTATCCAGTAGGGCAGCAACAGACTCGTTTACCTGAGTTGTTCTGTGAGCGCGTAAAGAAAAAATTCGATTGGGATGTTAAGAGTGATAGTGTCTTGTTGATCAACGACGTTGTCCAAGGACTGTATTTAGGGTTACAGACTTTCTCTCAAAAAGGGGAAGGAGTGATTGTTCAACCACCTATATATCCACCTTTCCTCCACGCCGTGCAAGAAACTGATCGTCGATTGATTTCAGTACCTCTTGTTGTAAGGGCCAATGGATACGGGATAGATTTTGACCGGCTACAATCTTCTATAACGAAAAGCACTCGAGTTTTTATGTTGTGTAATCCGCATAACCCTACAGGGAGATCGTTTAGTCGGCAAGAATTGGAAGAATTAGCTGATTTCTGTTGTAGGAACGATCTACTGATATTATCTGATGAAATACATGCTGACCTGATTTTGAACGACACCGATCATATACCTATCGCCAGTCTTGGCAGTGAGATTGCTGCACGCACAGTGACATTAATGTCGGCCAGCAAGGCATTTAATATTGCGGGTTTATGCTTGGCATTTGCCCACTTTGGCTCGGCTAACCTTCGCAAGCAGTTTGACTCAGTTCCTGGACATACTAGAGGCGGCACAAATACTCTTAGTGTCGCCGCCGTCCATGCTGCGTGGACTCAGGGAGGGGAATGGTTAGCGTCTACTTTAGACATGTTGCGAGAAAATAGAGATCTAGTTTCACAATTTGTAGCGTCCAGATGGCCCGAGGTCGTTTATTATCCGCCCGAGGCGACTTACTTGGCTTGGCTGGACATGCGTGCGTTAAAACTGGGCTCAAATCCCTACACGCATATTTTGGAGGAGGGCAAAGTTGCCCTAGGGAACGGGCTCGACTTCGGTGCTGAAGGTAGCCAGCATGTGAGGTTAAATTTTGCTACGAGCCATGACATTCTCGTAAGTATTCTTGAGAGGATAGATAAGGTCATTGTCTCTAGTCGAGAGCAGCCGCAAGATCGAGGCTAGCGCAAGCTAGAAGCCCAATTTAAGACCTCATCCTCAAACTTTTTTCCTATGCCGTCGTTCACGATAAATGAATTCACAATGCAGACGACAGTAAAAACCTTATTTCCTTGATGGATATAGCCAGCTATAGCTGAGACGTCATCTAAACTGCCTGTTTTTACTCGCATTGTGGTTTTTGAAGTGCCAGATAAAGAACGCTTTGCGGCAGTGCCATCATATCCGAGAATAGATAAAGAAGAGACAAATTCGCTCGCATTCTTATCATTCCAGGCGGCACGTAGGATTTGGGTAATTGCATTACCCGATGCTCTAACATTTCGAGAAAGTCCGGAGCCGTTAATAATGGCTAATGCTGTTTTTGGAATGTTGTAGTTGTCTAGCTCTTCTGTAATAACTTTGATACCTCTTGCTCGAGTGGCATGCGCACCGTCGGGAGACACTCCCAAAGTATAAATTAGTGATCTTGCCATTTGATTATTACTCCATTTATTCATAGCAGTAATAATGTCAGCTAGAGCCAGAGAAGTATGACTATAGAGGAGAGTATGTTCTTTAGTTAGGACCGTTCTGCCGACATTTCCGTCAATTTGTGCTCCCCACTGGTTCCAGATCATTTTAAAGCTGTTGAAAAAGTAACGGTCCCGAGACATCAGGTTTCTAGAAACGCTATAGTCTTTGCATGATAAGGGCATTTCGCCGCGTGCTTTTATATGTGTCTCGTTTTCAATAATAATAGAATCGATTTTAATATCTGGCATTTTTCCGATGCATGGCCCATTAATTAATTTAACAGAGTTATTTAACTTGATGTTTTCGATAGGCGGCCAGTAACTTGCAGTTACCTGCGTACTATTATTTTTTGCTGAGAACGTTAGATCTAGTGCGTTAAAGTTTAGTGTGAGCGCATTTGGTAGGTTGTTATATATATGCGTCCCATCGCCGTCAAAAGCATAAGGATCGATTTCATCAGTAATGAAGTATGTGTCGTCTAACAGCAGCCGTCCCATTATCTTTTTTAGGCCATTCCGGTTTAATTTCCCTAGTATCGACCAGAGATCTTGGGTGGTGAGATATGGATCTCCATATCCTTTTATTACTAAGTCGCCATGTAAAACACCATCTTTAATTTCTCCTACGGTATAGAATTCTGTTTTCCATTTGTATGACGGGCCTAGACGTTTCAACGCGACCCAGGAAGTGATCAGCTTTGCCAGAGACGCTGGGTTACGCAGTGCATCAGGGTTGAGTGAGAACCTCGCTTCATCTTCATCAATTGCTTGCACAATCAGACTGACACTTTTTTGATCTATTTGATAATGTCTTAGTGCTTGTTCAATTTCGATAGGAAAGTCACCAGATGCTATAGACCTTGCTGCCGCGAATAGAAGCATCACAATTGTAGCTAGCTTTGGCAGGAGAGAATGAGTCATTATTAGTCTGGCGTCTCCTATTCCTCTGTCATTTTACTGTGCTGAAGGTTCTCTGTTTTTAGAGTGATACTCGCAGTTTGGTTGCATATCCACAGCCGCTGCCACACGATTTGTCATGTTGTAAAAAGCCGCGACATTGGCGATATCCCATATTTCTTTCTCATCAAACCCAGCGTCTCTGAGTTTCTGCCTATCTTCCTCAACTATTGTACTGCTATCTTGTGTCAGCTTGGCCGCAAAGTCGAGCATGGCGATGTGGCGATCAGAAAGATCAGCCGCACGATAGTTCATCACCATTTGCTCACCAAGTATTGGATCTCCGGAGTACTGCCGAACAGCTTGCCCATGAGCGGTGAGGCAGTAGTAGCAATGGTTGATCGAGGATACAACGACTGCAATCATTTCTCGTTCTAGCGGCTCTAACCCAGTCTTTGCAAACATGATTTCGTTGTAAAAGCGCGAGAATGTTCTTAGTTGTTCTGGTTCATGAGAATAGGCAGCTAGGACATTAGGGATTAGACCAAGTTTCGTTTCGCAAACAGTGAACAGCTTCTGTAAATCTTCGGGGAGACTCTCTCGATCAGGAAGCTCTATATTTAACGCTATAATTTTCAGATCGGTGCTCATTTTTGCCCCTTGTATTAATTACTAATTAAGTTTGTTGAAAATAATTTTAGTTTTTCTGATGGTGTCGAGAATGGACTCAATCAGATAATTTTCTCAGCTTTCAAATTTATAATTTCTTGCTCTGTATATCCTAGTATATCTTGCAGCACTTCCTCGTTATGCGCACCTAATTTCGATCCTGGAAAGTCGGTTTTCCCAGGTGTTCTCGAGAGTCGCGGTATTATCGCGGGAATAGTTAGGGGCTTTCCATCTATGGACACTTCTTGGAAGAGTTCACGAGCGCGATACTGTTCATCTTCAAACATATCTTTTACGCTGTAAATTGGTCCGGCAGCTACACCGGCAACGTCAAGTGCCTCTAAGGCTTCTTTTGAGTTTATCTGCAAGGTCCATGATTCAATGATCGTCTCAATCTCTTTTTGGTTGGTAACTCGATCAGTATTCTCAGTAAATCTCGAATCGTCGCCCATCTCTGGCTTATCCATGGCCTTTGCCAATCGTTTGAACATCGAGTTGGTATTAGCTCCGATGACAATATGCTTGCCATCTTTGCAGCGGTGCGTATTCGTGGGAACGATTCCAGTGATTGCTGTGCCAGAAGGTTCTCTGACGATGCCAGCTCCACTATATTCAGGAATCACGGCCTCCAATAAGTTAAATAGGCCTTCAAAGATAGCTACATCAACCACTTGTCCTTGACCACTTTTTTGTCGACCTATGTAAGCTAGCAAGACCCCGAGTGCAGCATGAATACCAGCCAGTGTATCTCCGATACTAATATTTGGCCGGACAGGTACTTCACCAGGAAACCCGTTAACGTAACGAAAGCCACCGAATGCCTCGCATACAGATGCAAATCCAGCTTTAGATGCCGCTGGGCCAGTTTGACCATAACCTGAAATTCGGGCATATATAAGCCCAGGATTTTCTTCTTTAAAAGTGTCTGGCTCTATACCCCATTTTTCCATTGTTCCAGGTCTGAAATTTTCGACGAAGACATCAGCGGTATTAGCGAGTTTTTTTAATACCTCTTGTCCTTTTGGAGTTTTGAGATCTAGAGTAATACATTTTTTATTACGAGACAGACTTGCCCACCAAAGTGAAGTACCGTCTCGCACTTCTCTCCAACCTCTGATCGGATCGCCCACTTCAGGAGGTTCTACTTTGATAACTTCCGCGCCAAAGTAACCAAGAATTGTTCCGGTAAAAGGACCCGCAAGCAGTTGTCCAATTTCTATTACTCTTAAGCCAGCTAAAGGTCGGAGATCTAATTGTTCGTCGGTCATTTATCTTTACCTTTTTATTAGTCGTAGAGAATATTTATTCTAATCAAATTTTTTTTCATAAAAAAAGCCCAGCGGTTGCTGGGCTTAGAGTATAGACATAAGCTCCTAAAAGAAGGGTAAACCATGGTTTGATGCCATCATGAACATCAACATCGGTATAGACATTGCTGTATTTGAACGGGACGCCAGAAAGGCTACCCTTTTTGCGGCGGCTTTTTCTGCATCCGTGGCTGGAACTATGCCCAATACTTTTTTCTGATTTGGCCAAATTAAAACCCATACGTTGAATAACATGATTGTTCCCAACCAGGCACCTATTCCAATACATGTCGTTGCTAAGCTTTCTTTTCCTATACCCAAAGTCCAAGCGCTATGCCCATATATAGCCATCATGTACCAGGCTCCAGTTACCCAAGTGCCGAGAGCCGCATGCCTAAAATAGAGCAGGGCACGAGGCGCAACATACTTTCCAATCGCTGCCGGTCCCGGTCCATCTTTGTCTGCAGCAGCTTCTGCCATTGCAGGCACTTGAACAAAATTAAAGTAATACAAAAGGCCGATCCACAACACTCCGAAAAATATGTGAATGGCTCTATCAAGCCACAATAGTTCTTCCATTTTTTTAGCTCCCTGGATTTTTTATCTTTTATCTAATTTTTCTAATCTAACTACATTCCTGCAATACATTTGGCAACATAAGCCAAGACAGCAGCAAGTACAAAACCAGCTATTAGTGTTCCTTTGATAGTATCGAGTGGATTCATTCCATATTACTCCTTATTCGACAATTACTATGTTTCAGTCTTAAGCTCGTCACCATACTAGAAAATTTCCTCTTTCGATAGTCGAAAAAGGCCTATGTTTGAAAATAATAGCTGGTACCTATCCCAATAAAAATAATCAACCCAACGTAGTTGTTACTTCTGAATGCTTTGAAATAAGCCTCTCGGGTCCTTTCCTTTAGTTTAAGTTGTTGATGACAGAAGATTAAGGCAGTTATTACTATGGATAAGTAAAATTGCCGATGCAGGTCCGCTGCGTTTCCGATCATGAAAAGCCCAAAAATCATCAAAATTTGGAGCAAGCCAATTATAAGGCGATCATCTTCACCAAATAGTATAGCTGTTGATTTGACGCCTATTTTTAGATCATCGTCTCTATCAACCATCGCATATTCAGTATCATAGATGACAGCCCAAATTATCGTAACTATGAATATAGTCCAGCATTCACTGGGTAAGGCGGATATCTGGGCTGCGAAGCTCATGGGGATTGCCCAACCAAATGCTATACCGAGGTGTATTTGCGGAAGGTAGGTAAATCTTTTCGCATACGGATATGTGCTGGCTAAGAAGACACCGATGACGGCAAGTGTCAGAGTAAGCTTGTTAGTTTGAAAGACTAATAAAAATGAGCAACTGATAAGTGTTAAGAACACCCATACTGCAGGGCGTGACTTGAGGGTCCCGCTGGCTAAAGGTCTGTTTTGGGTGCGTGTTACATCTTTGTCGTATTTTTTGTCCGCGAAATCATTTACGACACAGCCAGCAGATCGCATAAAAAAAGTGCCTAAAATGAAAATAACAACGATTTTTAACGAAGGCTGTCCATGGCTGGCGATCCAAAGAGCCCATAAAGTAGGCCATAGCAGCAGTAAAATACCGATTGGCTTATCTAGCCGTATGAGTGCTATATAGGGTTTTATTCTTTTTAATCCGGTCATATCAACCAACTATTGAGTCAAGAGTGTAGGTTATGGGGGAGGTGAAATATTACAGAGTGTTTCATTATATTCGTGCGAATTCTATTCTATGTCCAAGCCACCTTTTTTTAAGCTCCTCTACCAAGCGCGGATCTTCCGCTAAAAGTTTGTCTGCCACCACTTCGATCTCATCTATTAGGTCAATATCCCGAGTCAAGTCTGCAATTTTAAATTGCGCCACTCCGGCTTGCCGAGTCCCTAGTAATTCTCCAGGTCCGCGTAACTGCATATCTCTGTCAGCGATTTCGAAGCCATCAGTGGTTGCACGGATTACCTCTAATCTTTGCTGAGCCATTTCTGTTAATGGACTTTTGTATACTAAAAGACAGCTCGACTGCTTCTCCCCGCGTCCTACTCGACCCCTTAGCTGGTGCAATTGTGCGAGCCCAAGTCGCTCAGCATTTTCTATCACCATCAGACTTGCATTTGGAACATCCACGCCTACTTCTATCACTGTTGTCGCAACTAATAAGTCACTTTTGGCCTCTGAGAAAGAGCGCATGACCTTCTCTTTTTCAAGAGATTCCATTTTCCCGTGAATCAGCCCGATTTTATAGGGGGCTAACTCCTTCGCGAGTTTTTCTGCAGTATCGATAGCAGATTGTACATCGATTTTTTCGGATTCTGAGATCAAGGGACAGACCCAGTAAACTTGTGTTCCAGATTTGATTACAGCTGATATTCTGAAAATTATTTCTTGTCTTCTTTCCTCAGGAATTACGGCAGTTTTGATCAATTTTCTATTCGGAGGTAAGCCTTTGATCGTCGATATATCTAGATCTGCATATGCCGCCATTGCCAAGGTTCGAGGAATTGGTGTTGCTGTCATGATAAGTTGATGAGGCCGGAAGCCTTGAGTTGCACCTTTACCCATGAGTGCTAGTCGTTGTTCGACACCAAATCGATGTTGTTCGTCTACCACGATAAGACCTAGGTTGTTGTACGCTACCTCGTTTTGAAACAGAGCGTGAGTACCAATGATAATAGATGCAGGTGAGCTTTTGATGTCGAGGAGTATTTTTTTCCTATTTGTTGAAGTGAGCTTAGAGGTTAAGAGAAAGACTTTAGTCTTCATTTCCTTGAACCAGGCCATCATGGTTTGGTAGTGCTGTTCAGCGAGAAGCTCTGTGGGGGCCATGAAAGCAGCTTGGTGACCAGAATCTATTATATTTGCAACAACCATAGCCGCCACCACGGTTTTTCCTGAGCCCACGTCCCCCTGAAGCAGCCTTAGCATTGGAATACCACTTTCTAAGTCATGGTTTATTTCTTTAATCACTTTGCGTTGCGATTCCGTGAGGTCGAAAGACAATAGGCCATTTAATTTCGTTTGAAGCATACTTTTTTGAGTTTTTGGCGCTAGATATGTTCTAGAATTCTTTCTGAGCGTTTTTAGGCTAAGTTGGTAGGCTAGTAATTCTTCGAAAATAAGCCTGCGTTGCGCCGGGTGGGTTCCCTCCATTACAGCTGCTGTATTTTCATCAGCGGCTGGATAATGAATTTGACGCAACGAATCAACTAGGGATGGCAGTCCTAAGTGTGTTAATAAATTTTTCGGGATGAGATCAGTCACTCTTTTGCTCGATGTCTTAGATAGGATGACGAATGCTTGATTCAATAGCGAGCGCAGGCGCGTTTGATGTAAGCCATCGGTCGTTGGATATATGGGAGTGAGGTGTTTTTCAAGCTCGGGTGGGTCATTATTATCGATGACTTTGCATTCAGGGTGAATCATTTCTAGCCCATGCCGCCCCAAATGAGGACTACCGAAGCACCTGACTGAACTGCCCTTAGAGAGTCTCATTTGTTGTGATCGATTAAAGAAAAAAAATCGTATTTGTATTGAGGAAGTTAAATCAGAAATCTGGCAAATAAGCGCGCGCCTGCCTTGGAAAATCACCCTTGAGTCCTCAATTACCCCCTCAATAAGAGCTTTTCTCCTAGGTATAACTTCCTGTATCGGCGTTAACCTAGTCCTATCTTCATAGCGTATTGGTAAGTGGAAAAGGATATCGCTAATTGCCTTGACACCTATACTACAGAGTTTTTTCTGTAACACTTGCCCTACGCCATTTAGCTTATCAGTAGAATCCCCAAGAGTTACTTCTGCTTTCATCGATTACCTTAAGTTGGTGCTGGTTCTCGAATCGCAATTATTGCATCTATCTCGACATCGACATCGCGTGGAAGTCTTGATACCTGTATTGCAGCTCGGGCAGGATAAGGGGTGACGAATAGTTCTTCCATGATTTCGTTTACATGTTTGAAATTGTCCAAGTCAGACAAATAAACATTGAGTTTTATACAGTTCGCTAGTGTGGTGTTTGCAGCGATCGCGATCGCATTTATATTTTCGAACACCTGTTTTATTTGACTTTGAAATCCGTCATTAATCACTTTCATAGATTTCGGATCTAAAGGGATTTGACCCGAAACATAAAGCACGCCTTGATGCGTGGTGGCCTGTGAGTACGCACCTATTGCGGCAGGCGCTTCTTTTGTTTTTATATGAGAGACACTCATTCTCGTCTTCCTTGAGGATAGTATTTATTTTCGTTTTCTATTGACGCGGACTACTGGTTTACTGTTCCTTAGCACACGTATAATGTCAGCTAAATGTTTTCGGTCGCTTACTCCTATCGTGAGTCTCATTTTTGAGATCTGATCATCTAGCTCACTCATTTCTACGCCCTCGATATTGCCTCCTTTTGCCGCACATTTCGCTGCGATTGTTGCTAGGACGCCGCGTTCGTTAACAACATCAAGGATAATTTCTGCGCTAAATTCTCTGTTTAGATCGGATGCCCACTGTACGTCAACCCACTTATCTGGAGCACTGCGATATTCGATAACATTTTTACATGAGGGATGATGAATCACGATTCCTCTACCTGTAGTAATAAGCCCAATTATCGGATCTCCTGGGATCGGTCTGCAGCATTTCGGGATTGTCACTACCATTCCTTCGGTCCCATGAATAATCAGCGGACCCAAGCCTGAGTCCTTTATAGGAGATGCTTCAAGAGCGGTTCTCTCTTCTCCTCCTAGTGCTCTGGCTACGATAGGTGCAGGTCTCGAGCCAAGACCTATGTCCACTAATAAACTATTTAGATCGAGTAATTTAAAGGATGTTAAGACTGAATATAGATTGGTTTTTTCTACCTCTTCTATCGATAATCCAAAACGGGCTAATTCCCTATTCAACAATCTTTTGCCAAGAATTTGTGCCTCATCTGCTTGCAGGTTTTTGAGAGAATGATGGATGCTAGTCCGTGCCTTAGCGGTTACAACAAAGTTAAGCCACGCAGGGTTGGGCTGAGAACCAGATGATATTAGGACTTCTACACTATCACCGGTGTTCAGTTGAGTCCCCAAAGGAACCAATCGTCGGTTAATTCTGCAACCCACCGCCGAGTTGCCAAGAGCAGTGTGAATTGCATAAGCAAAATCTACTGCTGTGGCACCCTTAGGAAGTTTCATGATCGCTCCTTTAGGAGTGAAGACATAAACTTCGTCAGGGAACAGATTTACCCGAACGTTCTCAAGAAACTCCTGAGAGTCGGTGGTGTGACTCTGCATTTCAATGACGCTATGAAGCCAGTCCCGTGCTCTTTTATGCGCCGCCTTTGATTCAGTTTCTCCCATCTTATAGGTCCAGTGAGCAGCAATGCCCACTTCAGCGACTTGATCCATCTCATTAGTACGTATTTGAACTTCCAGTGGCGCTCCAAAGGGTCCAAACAAGACTGTGTGAAGAGATTGATATCCGTTTGATTTAGGGATTGCAATATAGTCCTTGAAAGTATCTGGAACAGGTTTGTATAAGCCGTGCACGATCCCAAGAGCTCGATAGCACATATCTACAGAGGCAACAACGATTCGAAATGCATAAACATCGCGTACTTCTGAAAAATGTAGTCGTTTTTCACGCATTTTTTTGTAGATGCTATAGAGGTGTTTCTCTCTACCTACGACGTTTGCTACTAAGCTTTCCTGGCGCAGTCGACGGGTAATCCGACTTCTGATCTTTGCCACGACTTCTTTACGGTTACCTCTAACTTTTTGTATTACCCTCGCAATGACGTCATGCCTGAGAGGATAAAGTGATTCAAACCCGAGTTCTTCCAGCTCCAGACGCATCGCATTCATTCCTAGCCGCTGAGCTATAGGTGCGTATATCTGCAGTGTTTCTCTTGCTATTCGTCGCCTTTTTTCTGGGCTTAAGGCACTAATTGTTCGCATATTATGCAGTCGGTCGGCAAGCTTTACCAGAATAACTCTTATATCGTCTGCCATAGCTAAGAGCATCTTTTGAAAGTTTTTAGCCTGGGCTTCTGCTTGTGACTCAAACTCTATATGCGTTAGTTTGCTGAGGCCATCAACGATATGAGTAACTTCTGGCCCAAACTCTTCTAGAATAATTGGTTTTGCAATGGAAGTGTCTTCTATAACGTCATGCAGCATAGCGGCTATAAGTGTTTCATGGTCCATATGCATTTGCGCTAAGATATGCGCGACTGAGAGAGGGTGCTGTATATAAGGTTCTCCGCTCTGTCTCTTTTGACCTTCGTGAGCCGACGAGCTGAACTTATATGCGAGACGCACTTCTCTCACCTGTTCTGCGCTAAGGTACGAGCGTGCTAGACGACAGAGACTTTCTATACGTTTGTTAGGCGATTCTAATTTAATTAGGTCAACTTGTTCTTTTCTCACCGGAGGAAGTACCGCCTAACCACGACAGTTATTAGTGCTTTTTTATAAGCATCCATTCAACCAAGTCATGTCTGATTAAAATATAGGTGTTCTAAAAAGTTTCGCCTGCGGTAGGTTTTTGGACGCTTTGCTCGGCTTCATCAGTCTTTGATTCCGCGAATTCTAATGCTGCTTCGTACTCTTCTGCCTGCTTTTCTTTCGCATCTATCTCGTCGAGTATTTTTGCATTCATTACACCCGCCGCGATTTCTCTTAAGGCGAGTACGGTGGGCTTATCATTCTCTTCATCCACCAATGGTTTGGAGCCTAGTGCTATTTGTCTGGCGCGTCGACTGGCCACCAAGACTAAGTCAAATCGATTCTCAACAGCAGGTAAGCAATCTTCAACGGTTACGCGTGCCATAATTTCATTATCCTAAAATAGGGTTGTTGATACAATATTACCCACTATTATAGCAAAAATAGCCTAGTTAGGTACGAGTTCGGCTAGAAGTTTTTCTAAACGTGTTTTTTGGATGGAATTGTGTAGTTTTTGAGCATATATGATAGAGGTTAATTGCAGGCATGCTTTTGAAAAGTCTTCATTGACAATTAGATAATCATATTCATGATAATGGGAAATTTCGTCAATTGCATCACGCATTCTGCGGATGACGGTTTCTTTCTTATCCCCTCTTTTTTGCAACCTTATGTTCAATTCTTCTAGTGACGGCGGGAGGATAAACACCGAGCTAACGTCAAATTCAGATTGCTTTATTAGTCGAGCTCCTTGCCAGTCTATTTCAAGAATGACATCTAAGCCCGCTGCTAGGGTTTGTTGAACTTCGGCTTTCGAAGTGCCATAAAGGTTATCAAATACCTTGGCTTCTTCCAGGAAATCAGAGTTCCTCGACATTTTTAGGAAAGTCTCACTACTTATAAAATGGTAGTCAACACCATCAATCTCTCCTGCTCGCGGCTGACGGGTAGTATGTGATATTGACATTCGCACATTGTTTTTATCGTCGATGATTTTTTTGATAATACTGGTTTTTCCGGCACCTGACGGTGCAGACACCACAAATAGCTTACCAAAGTAGGAGCTTTGACTACTCGACATTTTGTACCTGTTCCCTGACTTGTTCTATGAGAACCTTAAGTTCTATGGATGCACCAGTTGTATCCACATGCACCGATTTCGAACCTATCGTGTTGGCTTCTCTATTTAATTCTTGCATTAAGAAATCCAGCCTCCTTCCTATGGGCTCTTGGCGATCGAATACAGAGCTAGCCTCTTGAATATGTATGGAGAGTCTATCTAGCTCTTCCTTAATATCAAGCTTACTGATTAGTATTGCGCTCTCTTGTTCTATTCGACCGTGATCAAGTTCTTTGCCTAGCTCCGAAAGCCTAGCCTCGTGAAGTTTAGTCATAGATCTTATTATATCTGGGATTCTCTCTTTTATATAAGACACTTGGGCTTCCATCTTAGTAAGTTGTTTTTTTATAATAGATTCAAGCTTTTGCCCCTCGTTTGCGCGACTGACTGCGAATTGTTCTAAGGTACGTTCGAAATTAGTCAAAAGGTAAGACGCTATACTATTTGTTAGGGGCTCGACGTCGTTTACGACTCCAGGCCATGTGAGTATCTCTAGGGGACTTACATTTCGGGAGGGCGTTGTCATTAGTGCGCACACCCGTTCCATGGCGGATACAAGAGATTTTGCAGCATTTTCATTAATATGAGTGGTCTCAGTACCCCCCTTTATTAGAGAAACTCTTAAAGTACAATCTATTTTGCCTCTTTTTACTATGGTGCCAATACTTTCTCGCGCCTTATTCGCAATGGTTTGGTTATCTTCTGGCACACGAATAGCTATATCACAGAACCGATGGTTTACGGACTTGATCTCCCATGAGCCACATATGTCAGCATTTTCAAAGTCTGTCCTAGCGAAAGACGTCATACTATTCGTCATAAGAGTTTTCTCCCTGCAGTTTTCATGCTCTGCACAACTGCTTTCGTCGTTCATGTGGTGGGATCACAAATATCCCGTTTTTAATAGATATAATAGCCACCGTTACCTTAAACCTGAAGCTATAATAGAGTTTTACAAAATTAGAGAGATTCACTATGACTACAAGACCTAGTGGCCGCGCGGCCAATGAAATGCGAGAAGTCGTTTTTACTCGCAATTATACGTGCCATGCGGAGGGTTCTGTCTTAGTAGAGTTCGGGAATACCAAAGTGCTTTGTAACGCCAGTGTGGAAAGACGAGTGCCGTCTTTTTTGAAGGGTACAGGCTCCGGGTGGATAACAGCGGAGTATGGGATGTTGCCACGTTCTACTGATTCGCGAATGCGTCGAGAGGCGAGCGCCGGTAAACAAAGTGGGCGGACTATGGAGATCCAGAGGCTTATCGGACGTTCATTACGCTCGGTTGTCGATTTGCATGCGCTGGGAGAAATGACTATTACCCTGGACTGTGACGTTTTGCAGGCAGATGGAGGCACTCGCACAGCCTCAGTAACCGGTGCATTTGTAGCCCTCTCAGATGCAATAGATAGCCTACTCGCCTCACGAAAATTGAAGAAAAACCCTATTCATGGTTCTATCGCCTCGGTATCCGTTGGTATTTTTGAAGGGTTGCCAGTTGTTGACTTAGATTATGCCGAAGATTCGAATGCAGAAACAGATATGAATGTTGTGATGAATGACGCAGGACATTTTGTTGAAGTCCAAGGGACCGCGGAGGGACATGCGTTTAGACGTGGCGAGATGGATGCGATGCTCGACTTGGCGACAAGTGGGATCAAAGATCTCCTTGAGCTGCAAGCAGCTTCTCGGCGTTGAAAAAAAAAGAGCTCGTTATAGCGACGGGTAACCAAGGGAAAGTGGATGAGTTTAAAAAGCTTTTGTCATTATCTAAGATTGAAGTCAGAACTCAGGCTGAGTTCGGTTTAGAGACTCCTGCAGAGACGGGGCTCTCTTTTGTGGAAAATAGCTTGTTGAAAGCCAGATATGTGTGTGAAAAAACAGGAATGCCGACATTAGCAGATGATTCCGGATTATGTGTACCGTCTTTGGACGGTGCACCGGGAATATTTTCGTCCCGTTACGCAGGTGAAGGTTCTTCGGATGCGGAAAATATAGAGAAACTTCTTTCTTCTCTGAGTGGTGCTGTCGGATCGGCCCGTATGTGCTTTTTTATCTGCGTATTAGTGCTGCTGAAATCAAAAGATGATGCAACACCATACATAGTTAGTAAAACATGGAAAGGTGAAGTGCTTGAGACTCCGAAAGGAGAAAATGGGTTTGGCTATGACTCACTCTTTTACGTTCCTAGCTATAAATGTTCTGCCGCTCAACTACCGTCTGAAATTAAAAACCAGGTTAGCCATAGAGGCCAAGCGATGAAAAAATTCCTTGATGATCTCCAAGCAGGTACTGATTGTGATCTGGTCTAAGTTTTGAGCGGACTCTATGTTCATTTGCCTTGGTGCACTAACAAATGTCCATATTGTGACTTTAACTCATATCAAGCCAAGGATACTATTGCCGAGAAAATGTACGTTAACGCATTGATGAGAGATTTAGATCGGGAGTGTTCTGTGCAATCGGTAGAGTCTATTTCCAGTATTTTTATAGGGGGCGGGACACCTAGTTTATTCTCTGGAGATGCTATTAATTCTCTCCTAGATGGAATTAGTAATCGCTTAACCCTCACAGATGACGTTGAGATTACTTTGGAAGCAAACCCAGGTAGTGCTGATGCAAGTCGTTTTAAACATTATAGAACAGCAGGTGTAAATCGTATTTCTATAGGCATTCAAAGTTTCAGTAATGCTTGCTTATCCGCCTTGGGACGGGCCCACAATGCTGTTGATTCTTGTGATGCTCTAGATGCTGCAGTTGGTGCGGGCTTTGACAATATGAACATTGATCTTATGTTTGGCTTACCTTCGGAGGATAGCTCTCGAACTCTGAAAGATCTATCACAGGCGATATCATTTAATCCTCAACATATTTCTTGGTATCAGCTGACTATCGAAGAAAATACTGCCTTTGCGAAGAAGCCACCTATACTGCCGTCGCATGATGAGATTTGTGACGAGTATGAAGCCGGTCAAATTTTGCTTGCTGAGGCAGGGTTCTTCCAGTATGAAATTTCTGCTTACAGTAAGCAGGGTAGGGAATCCCAGCACAACTTAAATTATTGGAACTTTGGAGATTATGTTGGAATCGGAGCCGGCGCGCATGGGAAACGAGCGAGCAGTGAAGGTGTGGTTCGCACAGAGAAAATAAAAAACCCAGATCGTTATATGCAATCAGCTTTATCAAATAAGAAAATTCATACAGACCAGTTCATCGCTGAAGAACAATTGATCGGCGAGTATATGATCAATGCATTGAGGTTAAAGAATGGATTTTGTATTGATGCTTTGTTAGCCAATATTCCTAAACTGAATTTACAGGCACATTTTTTTGAATGTCTTGATAACGCATATTCTAAGAACTTTCTACAACGCGAAGATCGATGGGTTAAGCCAACACCGTTGGGCTATAGATTTCTAAATGATTTGCAGCTTATTTTTTTATAATGGTTCCAGTGCTTAGAGGCGTCCCATATTTCTCTGCCCATGCTATTTCTGATAAAGGTCGCCTTAGAAGTTTCCTAGGGAATTTTTTAGAAGGCCAGCCCATAGTGATCATAGCGGCGGTTGATATGTCTTCAGGGATATTGAGTAGCTTTTTGATTTGGGGCTCAACATGACAAAGCAGAGTCGTCATCGCAGTGCCAAGACCAATACTTCGCGCTTTTAGTAATACATTTTGAACGGCGGGGTAGATGGATGCACCTCCAACAATACTTAGTCTGTCCAGGTCTGTATCTGTCGCGTGACAGTCCGCCAGTTGCGCACAAACAACAACAAATACGGGAATTTCCGCTAAATGCCGAGCAAAGTGATCCGCTGAATCGACTATCCCTTTATCTTTAGAGCCGAGTCGTACCATGCCTTCGTCGATTGCTTGAATATACGTTTCCCAGAATGGTAAGTAGAGCGCTTGCATCTGTTTTTTCATTTCATTGTCTTTGATTACAACAAAGCTAACCGGCTGCCGATTGCCCCCACTTGGACCGAATCTAGCCGCATCTAAGGTAACTGCTATATCCTCATCGGCGACTGGCTGTTGCTGGTAAAACCTACAAGTGCTTGTGCTCTCAATTACTTCTGACAAGTCCATCACATTTCCTTTTTTAGGTCTATATGCCTACTACTATTTCATAAAAGATATATGACCGATAGCAGACCTGCTATTGACATAGTAAAAGTATAAGGGAGCGCCATCCAGACCATTTTCCCATAAGAAAGCCTAATAAGGGGCGCGATCGCAGAGGTCAACAGGAAAAGGAATGCGGCTTGACCATTTGGTGTCGCGACACTCGGAATATTAGTTCCTGTATTGATGGCAATAGCGAGCAAGTCGAATTGTTCTCTCGTTATTTTTCCTGCATCAAACGCATCTTTAACCTCAGTTATGTAGACTGTCGCAACAAATACGTTGTCACTTATCATCGACAGCAAGCCATTAGCTAAATAGAAAGCAGAGGTCTGAGTTGTCCCTTCTAGTGTCAATACCCAACCTATGATGGGAGAAAACAAATGCTGATCGTGGATTACGGCTACGATGGCGAAGAAAACTACGAGTAAAGAAGTAAAAGGAAGAGCTTCCTCAAAAGCGTGACCAATTTGGTGTTCTTCGGTTACCCCGTTTAAAGCAGTTGCGATAACGATTACTGCCAGTCCGATAACGCCAACTTCTGCTAAGTGGAATCCCAGAGCAACACATAGAAAAAGGGCAGCTCCTCCTTGAACCCAAAGTTTAGCGATGTCTTGTTGGGTGCGCTTGTCGGTTTGATGAGAATCGTAGTCCTGTAGAATTGATTTCACCTCCGCTGGTAAGGAGCCTCCAAAACCAAAAACTTTAGTCTTTTCAAGAATAATACAAGTGAGAAGACCTGTTACTAAAACTGGCATTGATACTGGCGCCATTCTCATAAAGAACTCGCCGAATTCCCACCCAGCAATTTTCGCTATTAATAGATTTTGAGGTTCTCCGACTAGCGTACAAACGCCCCCCAGAGCAGTACCTATTGCTGCATGCATCATTAAGCTACATAGAAATGCCCGAAAATCGTGCAGATCTTGTCTATGGGAGTCCTTTATTTCCGCGTCGCCACTCACATCATGCTCATGATGGTATTCTTTTCCAGAAGCGACCTTGTGATACACCAGATAAAATCCCTGAGCTACAGTTATGATTACTGCAGTGACGGTGAGGGCATCTAGGAAAGCGGAAAGTACCGCAGCCACGAAACAGAAGAGAAATGAGAGTTTAGTTTTCGATTCTACTTTCAGTAGTATTTTTGTAAAACCGAACATTAGAAGGTCTTTCAGGAAGTAGATCCCGGCAACCATGAACATTAGTAGCATAATAACGGGAAAATTCTGGACGGTTTCATTGTAAACGCTTTTCGGAGAAGTCATCCCAAGTATGACGGCCTGTATCGCCAATAGTCCCCCTGGCTGGAGAGGATAACACTTTAAGGCCATAGCTAAGCAGAATATAAACTCTATGATGAGCAACCAACCAGCTATAAATGGGCCTAATGTAAAAAGCACTACTGGATTGAAAATCAAGAAGCCTATTATTGTCTTCTTATACCAGTCTGGCGAGTTACCCAGAAAGTTTTTAGCAAGTGCCGACGACATTGTTTGCTGTATCATTAAAATAGATCCTTTATATTTTCCTTAGCTATCACCAGAGCTTAATCATTGTCAGTGCGCCTAAAGCGCTTGGACCTTCCTTAATCTCTCGCCAGTTTGTTTTCCCTTTTAGGACGTCCTCATCGAGTTTAGGCAGCGAGCTCCCGCAAAACAAACTGCAAGATGCCGCCATGTTGGTAGTATTGCCACTCTTTTGGAGTGTCAATTCTTACGTCACAGGGGAATCGAGTTACCGTTCCATCGTTTGCTTCTGCAATAATTATGACTTCTTTAACGCCCTGTGAAAATCCTTCTACCGTATAGGTTTCTAGTCCTGTCAATCCTAAAGATACACTATTTTGCCCATCCTTAAAGTTTAGTGGAAGTACTCCCATCCCTACTAGATTAGAGCGATGAATTCTTTCAAAACTTTCAGTAATTACCGCACTCACACCCAGTAACGAAGTCCCTTTAGCAGCCCAATCTCGTGACGACCCAGTGCCATATTCTTTTCCGCCCAGAACTATCAGCGGGGTGTTGTCCTTTTGATATCGCATCGCAGCATCATAAACTGACATTTCGGTGTCGCTAGGTTGGTGTCTTGTCCAGCCACCCTCAGTTCCCGGGGCTAGTTGATTTCGTAGTCTAATGTTGGCGAACGTTCCTCGCATCATGACTTCATGGTTTCCACGGCGGGAGCCATAAGAATTAAAATCTTTCGATGTTACTCCGTTGTCAATTAGGTATTTTCCTGCCGGACTATCGGCTTTTATATTCCCTGCAGGCGATATATGATCGGTTGTTATTGAATCCCCGAGCTTCAGTAAAACCCGAGCGCCCTCTATTTGTTTTAATTCTTTTGGTTCTTTTGGCATGTCTTTGAAGTAAGGAGGATTTTTGACATAAGTAGAGGCATCGTCCCACTCATATAGACTTGATTCACTAACATCAATGCCCGCCCATCGGGCATCTCCTGAGAATACATTCGCGTAACTGTTTTTAAACATTTCGGAGTCGATCGTCGAAGTAACAGCTTGCTGGATCTCGGCAGAGCTGGGCCATATGTCTTTTAAATATACAGAGTTTCCCTCTGGTGTTTCGCCTAGAGGAGCACTCATGATGTCGATATCCATCCTACCTGCTATGGCATAGGCCACAACTAAAGGGGGAGACGCTAAGAAATTCATTTTCACTTCAGCGTGCACACGTCCCTCAAAATTCCGGTTTCCTGAAAGTACCGAACACGCGATTACATCGCCATCCTTGATTGCGGTGCTGACTGGTTCAGGAATAGGACCTGAATTACCAATACAGGTTGTACAACCATAGCCCACAGTGTGAAACCCCAAAGCATTCAAGTGCTCTGTGAGGCCAGCTTTATTAAGATAGTCAGTTACAACTAGAGAGCCCGGCCCTAAGCTTGTTTTCACCCAAGGTTGTACTTTTAGTCCTAGTTCATTGGCTTTTTTCGCAAGCAATCCTGCTCCAACCATAACTGAAGGGTTTGAAGTGTTTGTACATGAAGTGATGGCTGCAATAACCACAGCACCATCTTTTATTTCAGCTTTCGATCCATTTATCTCAGCAGTCGAAGACCCACCTGAGGTTCTATCTTTCGTCGCCTCAATCAAGGCACTTTGGAAGACAGTGTGAGCTGAGTCGAGGTCAATTCTATCTTGTGGTCTTTTAGGGCCCGCCAAGCTTGGCTTAATCGAATTCATATTCAGTGTAAGTGAATCTGAGTAAGTAGCTTCTGGACTCGAGGCATCGCGCCACATACCTGTCTCTTTTGCATAAGCTTCCACTAAAGCTACTTGGTCTGAACTTCGCCCCGAGAGTTTGAGGTAAGCGATGGTTTCGATATCGATGGGGAATAGCCCGCAGGTAGCGCCGTATTCGGGGGCCATATTTGCTAATGTTGCGCGGTCAGCTAAAGGTAAACTATTTAGCCCTGAGCCATAAAATTCTACAAATTTCCCAACTACCCCTTTCTGCCTGAGCATTTCAACGACCTTTAGCACCAAGTCAGTCGCAGTAGCACCTTCCGGAAGATTTCCTTCTAGTTTGAAGCCCACTACCTGCGGGATCAGCATGGTTATCGGTTGCCCGAGCATTGCCGCCTCAGCCTCAATGCCTCCAACACCCCATCCGAGAACACCCAAACCGTTAATCATTGTTGTGTGTGAGTCGGTACCAACAACGGTATCCGGATATGCTTGAAGTACTCCATTTACAGTGTTTTCAAATACCGTCCTCGCTAAAAACTCGAGGTTGACTTGGTGAACGATACCAGTATCAGGCGGGACTACTGAGAAGTTAGAGAATGCATTTTGCCCCCAGCGAAGGAAACCATATCGTTCTTTATTCCTATCAAACTCAATTTTGGCATTTTTTTCCGCCGCGCTTTGCGTGCCGAAGTGATCGACTTGAACAGAGTGGTCAATAACTAGTTCTGCTGGCGACAGAGGGTTGATTTTCTTAGGATCTCCTCCCATAGCTATCATGGCATCTCGCATGGCAGCTAAGTCAACCACGCAAGGCACGCCGGTGAAATCTTGCATTAGAACTCTAGCCGGGGTGAAAGCAATCTCTTGACTCGGCTCTGCAGTTGGATTCCAATTAGCGACAGCCTCAATATCACTTCTGGTGACATTGACTCCATCCTCGAAACGTAAAAGGTTTTCTAAGAGAATTTTGTGTGCAAATGGCAATTTGTCTACGGGATACTGATCGGCGAGGCGCTTGCAGCTGAAAATTTGGTAGGTTTTTTCGCCTACTGAAAGTTCTTTACTGGCATTAAATGAGTTTTTCATTGTATTCCCTATTGGTTGATATTATAAATTGCGTAGATTTGCAGAAGCATTATCTTCAAAAACGAGGCTGATGTGTAGTGCGACGGCTGATTATTCAGAGATTTCTATTATTCCTCCACCTAAGCAGACGTCATTTTCGTAAAAAACTATTGACTGTCCTGGGGCGATTGAGCGTTGCATCTGGTCGAAAGATACTTCATATCCGCGACCATCTCTCTTCGATACAAGACATTTTTGATCGGGTTGTCGATAGCGGATTTTTGCTGACAGAGATTTAGGATATTCGCCATTGTCTTGGTTCACCCAGGATATCTCAGATAGCGTCAGCCGGTCTCCAAGCAAGACTGGATTAGATGTGCCTTGAGCGACAGTAAGTTCGTTCTTCGTAAGGTTTTTTTCTACCACGAACCACGGCTCGTCTGTTGCATTTTTAACACCTCCAATACCCAGACCTTTACGCTGTCCTATGGTATAAAGCGCAGCTCCCTGATGTAGACCTATTCTATTCCCGGCGGTGTCGATTATGTGTCCTTCTTCTGAAGGAATATATTTTGAAAGGAATTGTCTGAAATCCCTTTCGCCGATAAAACAGATTCCCGTGCTGTCTTTTTTGTCATGTACCGTTATACCAGCTTTTTTTGCAAGCTCTCTGACTTGTTCTTTCCTGAGGTGACCAACCGGGAAGAGTGCTTTTTTCAGTTGTTCTTGATCAAGCGTATGGAGAAAATAGCTTTGATCTTTTTGAGGGTCATTCCCTCTTAGGAGTAATTTTTTTTGACCATTAAATATACTTTGCACGTAGTGACCTGTTGCGATGAAGTCACCTCCCAGTCGAAAAGCTTCATCCGCAAATGCCTTGAACTTAATTTCCCGATTACACAAAACGTCTGGGTTGGGCGTTCGCCCTAATTTATAGCCGTCCAGTAAGTCTTTGAATACTAAATCCCAATAGTCTTTTGACAAATCGACAGTATTGAGAGGGATTTCTAGCATATCGCAGACCTGGAGTGCATCTGCAACATCCTCCTCCCATTGACACGTTCCCTGGTCTTCCATCTCATCCCAGTTTTTCATAAAAAGAGCCGAGCAGTTGAAACCAGCTTCCTTAAGTATCAACGCCGCTACCGAAGAGTCGACCCCGCCCGACATAGCAACAACCACATGTATCTGATCGGGCGAGCGAGAATCTGACGGGGCTAACCAAGACTTATACATAATAATGCTCGGTATGCAGCAGTGTTAGGGAGTATTTGTTACCCTTCTCATAATCCTGGATAGCCTTCATCACCAAGCCACTTCGAGGTTTTTTCTGCTGTTGCGTGAGATTCTTCTTACTCATCCAATGGGTCCTAATAATGTCATCATCCAACTTGCGGTTTTCGTCATAGCTTAGAATTTTTCCTTTGAAGCAAAACCTTAAAAAGGTGTTATGGACATTCTCGGAACACATTAAGTAGATGCCTATAAGGTAATCAATGGACACGACTCGCCCCGTTTCTTCCAAAGTCTCTCTTATTGCTGCGTCTTTTAGAGACTCTCCTGGCTCTAAGTCTCCAGCAGGCTGGTTGAGGATTCTTTTTGCATCTACTGACTCTTCTACTAACAAATACTTATTGTTTTCTTCCAGAACGGTAGCGACTGCGACATGTGGCTTCCAGATCGTTGACATAATTTAAGTCTTACTTACTCTTTTTGATTTTTTTGATGATAGGTACGTCCCACGTTCCAGTTATCGAATAGTCTTGGGTCAGGAATTTATCAATTTTTTTGGGGATAGATTTGAACATTTTCCCCCCTATATAGTATACCGCTCCTGCCCCTATTCCGACTGGTCCAAACAAAGCGCTTGCTACAGGGATACTACCAGAAAGTGCTGGAGTGACCGTTGCGATTTGATCATAGTCGTGACTGGCTAAGCCAGTTTTCCCTCTAATAGTTATTTTAGCGCTGGGACCCTCGGTTACTAGGTTATCAGTGTGCGCGTAGCCTTTTATGATTTGGAAGTCTCCAGAGATAGAATCAAAAGCGAATCCTTTTTTGAAGAGGTCCTTGAAGTCTAGAGACAGTCGTCTTGGCAAAGATTGTAGACTTAAAAGACCAAAAATCCGGCCGCTTCCTGGGTCAATATTCTTAATGCGCCCGTCAGTTAACGTCACTTGCATGCTGCCGTTAAGATTTTTAATTTTAAGAGAAGATAGAGGTCCGGCCCAATTTACTTCCGTGCTGAACCCGATCTCTCCTCCTTTGATGTTTTCCCCTTGGTAGCCGAACTGTCGTAAAAATTTAGAAGCTGATTTCCCATTGGCCGTAATTTCAAAAGCACTGGTTTGAGAGCCTTCTTTAGTTGCCCATCGCCCGCTAGCGTTAATCAAAGCATCTTCTGTCTCAGAAGTTAGGGTATTAAATACCAATTCATTCTCGTTCTTCGATGCAGCAACCTTTGTTTTCCCAAACTCAATGCCGTGATACATGAAATCATTAATGTCTATCGCAAGAGAAGGGAAGTCATTAGGTCCTAAATCGGATCTTGCCTGCGGGACAGCTTCTGTTAACGACGTCTTTTTAATTAGACGTAGGTGCTGAAGCTTAATGTCGAGCACGTTGGAGTTTCTGGGAGAAGGCAAAGTTATATTGCCAGAGGCGTCTATTCCTTCTATCTGGATATTCCAGCCTTCTTTGATTTGCAGACCTTTAATTCGCATATCACTAAAATCGTGGCCGAAAAGATTGGCAGCTCTAGTCCGTATGTCAAAAAGCAAGGGGATTTTTTCAGTATCTTCATTGGTGGAACTATCCCCTTTGAAAAATTTCATCCATGCATCGATTTCTAAGCGATGAAAGGATCCACGAAAGAGAATGCCCTTGTGCAGTGCGGGGTGTTTTGCAGTTTCGATAGTCGGCACATCACCGTTTTCAAAGAAGTCGATGAATGCAACTTTCAATTTTCCGTCTTCTATTTTAAGGTCTACTGAAAACTCTTTTTCGTTTGGTGCTGATTTTTTCATCGGCATAGGCAATGTTGATTTGACACCTACTAAATTAGAGCTAAATTTAAACTGGCCATTAAACTTCTCCTCATTATTCTCATAGGCCTTTTTGGGTATTGTTATAGTCGTATCCCAGTCTAAATTTCCTTTAGTGTATGAGGTGAAATTTTTCTCAGTAAGCCATTTGGCGAAGCCTGGGCTATGTTTTTCAAGCCTAAATATCAGTTTTTCGATTGTCGAATTGCCTTGGATATGCACTTCAGCAGCATATAGCTCAGTGTTCTTTCCACTTTTAGCATTAAGGTGTACTTCTGTAGCATCTAAAATAGCAGTTAGCTCATTCGTCCACCATTGAGTATTTTTTAGGAACAAGCTTCCCGAAACCTCCGTTAATTTAATATCTGTACGAGCTAAACTTAACGTATTTTTATCAAAAGTAGCTCTGCCAGAGATATCTTTTTTCCCTCCGCTGAAAAGAGGGAGAGTCATGTCTAGGTGCAGCGTAATATCGTCCTCTAATATGAATTGCGTAATTTGCTTCGCCTTAGTCTTTAGTAATGGACTTGCTAGGACTAGCTCGGATGGAAAGATGCCGGGAGCGGTGGCTCTACCACTGATGCTTACAAATTTTTCTTTATTAAAGAGTTGCTTGGAGTTAACGTTGGCGTTTGATATTGAGGCTTCGCCGATAGTCCCTTCATTAATGAGAAAATAAAGGTTGTCTTCCCGCAGAGCTATGTGTCCATTTACTTCACGTGCTAAAGGCCAGAATTCAGCATATTCCAACGTTGATTTGCTGACTTTGAAATCAGCGACGAGCGTGCCTTCAGAGTTTCTAAATGGAAAATTTTTCGTTGGCCCTCGAAAAGCTATCATCCCTTCGGTCAACTGCCCTTTATGGAAGAAGTTCCGCATCCAGGTTTCACCTTTGCGAGAGAGTATGTTCACAGGCAACAGGCTACTAAGGCTCTGAGTGTCAATCTTAGGCAAGGAGACGCCAACGTCGAGAATAGCCTCATTGGAGAGTAAGTTCTTGTACCGACCAGAGATATGAAAGGCTGAATTGTTTAATTTGCCGGAAATACTAGGCACTGAAATACTCCAGTTATCATTTGCGTTTTTCCCCCAATTGAGGGAGCCTTCAAGACTGTTGAATTCTAAAGGGCTATCAAGATTATGATGCTCGTCGATAGAGAAATCGGTCTTCAATAGTATTAGTTCCCCTTCAATCTGGTTTATTTTCGCAACTCCTGAAAAGCCGTATAAAGCCGGATATTTATCAGTTCCTCTAGTGGATAAATTTTTTATACCGAGGTTTATAGCAAAGACGGAGTCCATGCCATCAGGATAATAATGACCTATTATGTTTTCCATTGAACCGTGCGGACGGACAGTTTCCAGCAGTTTTTGGGCTTCAAGAGGCACGGCGGCTGAGAGGCGAGCCAAGTACATCGCTATCGCAATGTCAAACTGCTTAGCTGAAAACTTGATTTTTTTATCAAGTAGGGGATCTTGCTTCCACACTAAATTGATTGCGTTTTGCATTTTCAGCGAAGAAATATGTGGCACCGATAAGTGTCTTATATCGAGCTTCCAAGTCGATCCTGTGGAGCTAACCGTGCCTTCAATAGCGATAGGATTTTTTGACTTGATGGCAGAAGACGGTCCTTGAAAAGCAAAGTCAAAAGTTTTCAAAGTTGAATCTTCCCAGACACCTTTCCCACTGAAGTCTGCTATCGTCGCTTCATCAAGATCCAATGGCTGATTTAATATCGTAAGTACGTTCCTTAAATTTAGATTTTCAGCTTTGATGAACACCTCTATGTTTTCTAGTCCATTCGCTATCGTAGAGTCAGATTCGATAGAGAATTCGACATGTTGTCCTAACTCTTTTGGTAACTGGGCGGAGCCGAATATTTCATGACCTTTATTATGAGCGCTCGTTGCTGTGAGATTAGTAAGTAAGACATCTTGTTGAGTCGTCTTATCTGCAAATTGAAGAGTCACGTCAATCAGGCTGAATACTTTTTGCGAAAGCAACCAGGTGAAAATTGGAAATTTAGGAGGAGGCATTCCCCTCACTGATATTTTACCTACTTCATCTCGAATCAAACTGATGTTGAGTTTTTCAAAGGTTATTTTTTTAGCAGTAAGCTCGCGGTTAATTAAACTTTGAATAGGTGATACTTCAATTCTTACTATGGGAAAGTGAATCAGCCTGGTGCCGTTCGGCTTGTCCAAGATATCCAGTTTTTGAGCTGTTAACGTGGGCGCCCATCCTGTCCAACTGTATCGGACATTTTGGATTGAGGCGGGTCTGCCAGAGAAAGCGGTTACATGGTCTGAGAAGAAACCGGTGTCGAGCTTGCTGAGGGGGAGTAAAATTCGAGTAGTAACAGCCGCGAACCCAGCAGCTATTATGAAATATGCTAACGCCCTAGGAATCTTTGCCCCAATGGCTTCTATGATTTTGAACATATGTTTTTAATCATCGCTAGGAAGCTGCCTTAATTTGCGTAAAACAAGCACTCAGCTTGAGATGGAAAAATGTCTATTATCCATGTAACCGTTGAGATTGCTTAATGATAATGATAACAGCACTCGCCAATGCAAACCTATTTTAAAGCAGAAGCAATAGATTTTTTTGATCTTTGAGCTCCCTGGAAGATTAGAATATGATTGAGTACTAAGTAGTAATTATAATCTAGCAAAAAGTGATCTACTCATATTGAGAAAGGGTTTCAGATGACGATTGAATCTGAGTTGCGAAAATTTCTGCCTCCTGAGCGCTGCTTGTCGTCTAATGAGGCGATGAGGCCTTACGAATGTGACGGTTTATCTGCGTACCAACAAACTCCTTTGATAGTTGTTATCCCAGCTACTGTTGATGAGGTGGTTAAGATAGTAAATATATGTGCGGAACAATCTACCCCTCTTGTTACGCGCGGCTCTGGCACCGGCCTTTCTGGCGGCGCTTTGCCATTAGCTAACGGTTGTTTGATGAGTCTGGCTAAGATGAATAAGATTCTTTCGATTGACACTGAAAATTTGACAGCAAGCTTGGAGCCGGGCGTACGCAACGCTGCGATCAGTGATGCGGTTAGTGAGTATGGTCTCTATTATGCCCCAGACCCTTCATCTCAAATCGCATGCAGTATTGGGGGAAATGTTGCTGAGAATTCTGGTGGGTTGCATTGTCTTAAATACGGTTTGACTGTCCACAATGTGCTG
Source organism: uncultured Gammaproteobacteria bacterium (assembly GCA_938082545.1). GTDB lineage: Bacteria > Pseudomonadota > Gammaproteobacteria > UBA4457. The sequence continues at coordinate 78,886 of CALKCL010000002.1, read as the reverse complement.
GAAATCAAGGTGGTGACGATTGATGGAGAGCTATTAACTATTGGGTCGCGTGCACCTGATACTTCCGGTTTAGACCTGTTAGCTTTGATGCATGGGTCTGAAGGCTTACTAGGTGTTGTGGTAGAGGTTACGGTTAAGTTGTTGCCGAAGCCTGAGCAGGCACGTGTTCTTTTGGCCTCTTTTGACAGTGTGGATGATGCCAGCTCGGCTGTGGAGTCTATAATCAGCTCAGGTGTTGTTCCCGCAGGGTTGGAAATGATGGATGAGCTGTCGGTAGAAGTCGCGGAAGACTACTGTAAAGCAGGCTATCCGCTTGGGTGTGCGGCCATCTTACTATGTGAACTAGACGGCGTTGAGGCCGAAGTGACTGCGGAAATCGAACGAGTAAGTAGGTTAATGAACAGCGCTGGCGCTACCCAGCTTCGTGTCTCTGAAACGGAGGCTGAAAGGCTGTTATTTTGGAAAGGAAGGAAATCCGCATTTCCTGCTCTGGGCAGGATAGCACCTGATTACTATTGCATGGATGGCACTATTCCTCGGCGTTATTTAGGGTTTGTGTTGAATCGTATTCATGAATTGTCACTTACTTACGGACTAAGAGTTGCTAACGTTTTTCATGCGGGTGACGGTAATCTTCATCCACTAATTGCTTATGATGCCAATGTGGACACTCAGCTAGAGCGCGCGGAGAGGCTGGGCACTGAGATCCTAGCATTATGCGTTGAAGTTGGGGGGACTATTACTGGAGAGCACGGGGTTGGGGTTGAAAAGCTTGATGCGATGTGTATTCAATTTTCAGAGAAAGAAATCAGTCAAATGCAGGCGATAAAAAAGGCTTTTGACCCTGAAAGTCTCCTAAATCCTGGCAAAGCCATACCTTCTCTTCATCGCTGTGCTGAGCTTGGAGGAATGCATGTCCACAATGGACAATTGCCTCATCCCGAAATAGAAAGGTTTTAGACGCTCTCCAAGGTTTTTTCTAATTTAAGTTTTTGTCCCTCCCACGGTCAAGGAATTGATTTTTAAAGTGGGTTGGCCCACGCCTACTGGTACTGATTGACCATTTTTACCGCAGGTGCCGACTCCGCTGTCTAGCTTTAGATCGTTACCTACCATTGATACTTTAGTCAGAACATCTGGCCCATCGCCGATCAGAGTGGCGCCTTTTACTGGATTGGTGATCTTTCCATTTTCTATTAGGTAAGCTTCACTGGCGCTAAATACAAATTTGCCATTTGTGATGTCCACTTGCCCCCCACCAAAGCTAACGGCGTACAGTCCTTTTTTAACACTTTTTAGAATCTCTTCCGGAGGGTGGTCGCCTGGTCGCATGTAGGTATTAGTCATTCTTGGCATTGGTCGATGCGCATAAGATTGGCGTCTTCCATTTCCTGTGGGTGAGGAGCCCATAAGCCCTGCATTTTGGCGGTCATGAAGATACCCTCTTAGGTAGCCGTTCTCTATAAGAGTGGTGCAATTTGAGGAAGTACCTTCATCGTCAACATTGAGAGAGCCGCGACGTTCATTAAGGGTGCCATCGTCAACGACAGTGCAGCTCTCGTGTGCAATTTTTTCACCAATGCGGCCAGAAAAAGCGGACGTCTTTTTCCGATTGAAGTCACCTTCTAATCCATGACCAATCGCTTCATGAAGTAATATACCGGGCCATCCTGGGGCAAGCACTACAGTCATTTCCCCAGCAGGGGCATCCTCTGATGATAAGTTAGTAATAGCTTGACGCAGGGCTTCGTCAGCTATTTTCTCCGCATTTCCTTCGCTGATCAGCTTTTCGTAGCTATGACGACCGCCACCGCCGAAGCTTGCCGTCTCTTTTCTCCCTTTTTCCTCGACGATGACAGTGACGTTTAACCTTACTAAAGGCCTGACATCACTCACCAAACCTCCATCAGAAGTGGCTATAAGTGCGGTAGTATATTGTCCGGAGAGACTGGCTTTGACTTCGATAACGCGTTTATCCGCCGCCCGCAGGCGACTATTTATTGAGTTTAATAAATCTACTTTTGTTTGTGCGCTCATTTGCTCTATGGGGTCTATGTTTTCATAATATGAAACCTTGTCAGTTCGAGTCTCAAGTTTGTATTCTCTGGTTTGTCCTCCGGCAACGATAGTTCGAGCAGCTTGTGCTGCGTTTTTTAGAGCGCCAAAGGTAAGATCATCTGAATATGCGAATCCAGTCTGCAGACCTGCAACTGTGCGTAATCCGCCGCCATGCAATATCTGGTGAGCACCTTCTTTAACGATATTGTTTTCCATTAGCCATGATTCACTGCGGGTCGACTCTAAAAACACATCACTAAAGTCTATCGCGGGTCCGGAAAGCATCCCTATTATCGACTCTAAATGGTGGAGCTCCAGTCCGGTAGGGTCGAGTAGTCTAGCTCGTGCGTGCCCAAGCTCACTGTCTGTTGCTAAAGATTTTGTCATGTTTATTTCTTCTACCTAAGAATGGCTCAAGCAGACAGTTTAATAAAAATTGCTGTTATAATCGCGAACTTATTGTATTTTTGGCTGCTAATAGAAGAATAAAACTTGTGACCACTGGATTTTCACGCATCGATCGTCTTCCTCCTTACGTCTTCAATGAAGTAAATAGTCTTAAAATGGCTGCGCGGTATAGGGGCGAGGACATAATAGACTTTGGTATGGGCAATCCCGATCAACCGACACCGCCGCACATTGTGGCAAAGCTTTGTGAAGCCGCAAATCGAGATGATACCCACAGATACTCGGTTTCTGCCGGTATTCCTCGACTTAGACGCGCTATATGTGCTTGGTATCGAAGACGATACGATGTGGTGCTGGACGCTGAAAGCGAATCCATCGTGACCATTGGTTCCAAAGAGGGGTTGGCGCATCTAGCAATGGCGACGGTAGACACTGGGGACACAGTTCTAGTGCCAAATCCAGCCTATCCTATCCACCCTTACGGATTCATAATCGCTGGTGCTGAAGTTCAATATGTCCCCGTTGGAGAAAATATCGATTTCTGTGAAGAGCTTCGTAAGGCAATTAAAACTGCGGCACGGAAACCGAAGATGTTGCTTCTCAGTTTCCCAAGCAACCCAACTGCTCAGTGTGTGGAGTTACCTTTTTTTGAAGAAGTTGTTAAAATTGCTCGGGAAAATGGTATTTATGTTGTCCATGACTTGGCTTACGCTGATATTGTTTTTGACGGGTATAAGGCGCCTTCTATCATGCAGGTTGAGGGAGCACGAGAGCATTGTGTTGAATTTTTTTCCTTATCAAAAAGCTATAGTATGCCAGGTTGGCGAGTCGGCTTTATGGTAGGTAACGCTGATTTGGTTGCTGCTCTAGCCAGACTTAAATCATACTTGGATTATGGGATTTTTACTCCTATTCAGGTTGCGGCTATAGCCGCGTTGGAGGGAAGTCAGGACTGTGTGACCGAGATCAGAGACATGTATCAAACCAGGCGTGATGTGCTCTGTGAAGGAATGAATGCTGCGGGCTGGGAAGTTGTCGCTCCAAAAGCTACGATGTTTGTTTGGGCAAAGATACCTAATTCTTTGCGTGCGCTAGGCTCAATGGAGTTTTCTAAAAAGCTATTATCCGAAGGGAAAGTGGCGGTTTCTCCCGGACTAGGTTTTGGTAGCTTTGGAGATGAGTATGTACGGTTTGCTCTAATTGAGAACGTGCATAGGACTCGGCAAGCAATTAGAGGAATAAAGGACTTAATGCGCAATGTTGATTAGCAACCGAAGATGGATGAGGCTCAGAAGCCAATGCAAGTAATTAAAATAGGCTTATTAGGGCTTGGCACTGTTGGTGCAAGCGTGATTCGTATTTTACAAAAAAACAAAGTCGCGATCGAGAAAAAATGTGGGTGCAGCTTTGAAGTCATTATTGCTTGTGCCCGGGATCTAGAAAAGGATAGAGATTGCTCGCTGGACGGACTCATTCTAACGAGCGATCCTCTTGAGGTAGTGCGCCACCCAGAGGTTGAAGTGGTGGTGGAGCTAATAGGTGGAACAACTATAGCGCTAGAAGTTTTGATAGAAGCAATCGAAAAATCCAAGCACATAGTGACTGCAAACAAAGCAGTTATAGCATTGCATGGGAATGAGTTAATTGGAACTGCGAAGCGAAATGATGTTTTCTTAGGCTTCGAAGCAGCAATTGCGGGCAGTATCCCTGTTGTCAAAACGTTACGCGAATCGTTGGTAGGAAATTCTATTAGCAAGGTTGTTGGGATAGTTAACGGCACTTGCAATTTCATGCTTTCCGGAATGTCAGAGTCTGGGTGCAGTTTCGGGACTATTTTAAAAGAGGCGCAAACGCGGGGTTATGCCGAAGCTGACCCATCTTTTGACATTGATGGCATTGATGCCGGGCATAAACTGGCTATTCTGGCATCTCTTGCGTTTGGTGGCGCTATTCAGTTTGAAAAAGTGTCCATTGATGGAATAAGAGAAATCTTAGTTGATGACCTAGTTTATGCAAATGCGCTGGGATACAAGGTAAAGCACCTTGCTCTGGCTATTAACAGTACCTCGGGTATTGAATTACGAGTGCACCCCACACTAATTCCCAAGGGACATGTTTTAGCCAATATCGATGGCGTGCTTAATGCGGTGTTAATTGACGCGGAGGAAACAGGCCCTCTTCTTCTGTCAGGAGCCGGCGCAGGCGGCGACGCCACCGCTTCTTCAGTCATAAGTGACTTGGTTAGTCTTGCCGCGAAGTCAAGTCAAAAACAAAACATTCAGCGCGCTGAATTTCAAGCGAAATCCGATCTTAGCTCCGAGGTGAACGTCTTGCCTATTGAAAATATTTCTAGTGCTTATTATTTGCGTATACAAGCGCTCGACAAACCCGGAGTCCTGGCTGAAATCAGCCAAAATTTAGCTTCATCTGAAGTAAGTATTGAGGCTATAAGGCAGCAAGAGTCTCATGGCGATGACGGCTCTGTTCCCATAATTATTATTACCCGAAAAATCACTGAAGCTGCAATAGCAAATGCTTGTAAGCATATTGGTAATTCAGACAACGTGTGTGGTGATATAATACGTTACAGAGTGGAGAGTCCTTAGATGAATGAAAACACACGTTATGATGGTTTGATAGCTCGATACAGGGCTAGGTTGCCTATTGATAGTGAAACGAAAATCATTAGCTTGTGTGAAGGTGATACTCCGTTAATTAGACTAGACAACATAATGAAGTCTATTGGGCATGATATCGAGTTATACGCTAAATTTGACGGTACCAACCCTACAGGTTCTTTTAAGGACCGTGGAATGACGATGGCTGTTACACAAGCTATCAAAGAGGGTGCTGAGGCGATAATTTGTGCTTCTACAGGAAACACATCGGCCTCCGCTGCCGCCTATGCCTCTCGCGCAGGGATAAAAGCATTTGTTCTAATCCCAGAAGGAAAAATTGCGCTGGGTAAGTTGGCGCAAGCTATGATTCAAGGAGCCGTTGTCATTCAGATTGAAGGTAATTTTGACGATGGTATGCAGATTGTGAAGAGTCTTGAATCGGCGGCGCCAGTCACTATAGTCAATTCCATCAATCCTTACAGACTACAGGGCCAAAAGACTGCTGCGTTCGAGATAATTGATGCGCTGGGTAGAGCGCCAGACTTCCACTGTGTGCCTGTCGGTAATGCGGGCAACATCAGTGCTTACTGGGCAGGGTTCTGCGAGTATGCATCTATTCCTAAATCAGATTGGGCTCGCGCGGGTGCTGAATTTGACTTTGCTTATAGCTTTCCACCAGTAGTTGCATCGCGGCCGAAAATTTTGGGATATCAAGCCTCTCTTGCCGATCCGTTTGTTCGCCGTGAAATAATTAAGGAGCCTGAAACGATAGCGACAGCTATCCGCATTGGGCGACCCCAGTCCTGGGACTATGCTTGGGGCGCAAGTGAAGAATCTGGTGGATGGTTTGATTCCATGAGCGATGAAGAAATATTAAAAACGCAAAAAATGCTGGCAGAAAAAGAAGGAATATTTTGTGAGCCAGCCTCTGCAATTAGTGTGGGCGGAGTGATGAGAGATATTGTCAATGGGAAAATTCCAGACGGAAGTGTAATCACATGCACATTGACCGGTCATGGCTTGAAAGATCCTGACACTGCAATAAATCAGTGTGCTGGAGGGACAATAAAAGTCCCAGCAAAGTTGGATGCAGTAAAGCGGGCTATACTTGACAGTATGTAATCATCAGATGAAAAACGATTCGCCTAGACTTGAAATATTCTTTCCTGAACCCCAAAGATATCTACTTCCTAGTACAAACCCAAGTGATGCTATCACTAAGCCCTTAGGGCGAGCGCTTAGCCGTGCACAGGTTTCTTCAAGGCTCTCTCGTTACTTTGTCGAGGAAGTTTTGGCGTACTTTGAGATAACTGGAGAATCGGGTGATATTCCTTCGGTGGCTGCCTTGTTCTCTCAATATGACTCTGACAACAAGTCTGCAGCTAATCTTATCAATGTGGCACCGGTTTATTTGAGGGCAGATCCTAGTCGATTACTCATGTTTGATGCCCCTGTGATCGAACTCACTGAGGATGAATCTCTCGAATTATTCCATGAAGTATCTAAATTTTTCCTCGAGGACGGTAATAAGCTCAGTTATGGTGCTGCTGGACGGTGGTATTTGGAGTGCGACGACGCAGTATCATTTTATAATGCCGATCCATTTGAGTTGCGCGGCATGCCTTTAGAGCCTAGCGCGACAGATAGGAGAGCATTAGGCGTCTTTGGTAAGATGATGACAGAAGCTCAGATGATATTGCATGAATCCAGTGTTAACCAGAAGCGCATTTCGATGGGAAAGACACCAATAAACAGCTTGTGGTTCTGGGGTGCAGGATCAACTCCTGTTAGAAGTGGGGCTAGTGAAGGTATTTTTTTTGGAAAAGACGATTTCTCCGCAGCATGTGCTTCTTTCTTTAGCTGTGACTATTCTCAGAATATTCTAGAGTTGCCAGAACGACTGGAAGCAGGCAAAGGTGTCACGACGATTATACTGCCGCCCCACAGAGACGATAGCTTTATCATAGAGTTTTTAGAAAAAGTCTTCCCGCAAATATTGTTGGCGCTCAAAAAGAGTTCAATTTTTTCCGTCACTATTGCATCTAATCGCCAAAAGTATTTGATTACCTCGCGAACTCAATGTCGGTTTTGGCGTGCGAGTAAAGCGCTTGAGAACTTACTTGGGAAAACGGTCAGTGAGTTTTAGCGGTCTGCCGCTCAAGCCCAAGATAGTTCGGAGATCGACGAATGCTGTTTCGACTCTATCCCAAAGCATGCATCACATCATTAGTCGAGTGCTGCAGTTCCGAGGAGTGCTTGCCTCCGAGCAGCTTGATATCTCAATTAGTGGACTACATACGCAGGAACTTCTAAGCGGGATAGATAAGGCAGAAAACTTAATTGTAGATGCTGTCCGCTCGGATAAAAAGATACTTATAGTCGGCGACTACGATGCGGATGGCGCGACAAGTATCGCTGTGGCTATTCGGGCTTTACGCAGTATGGGTGCCCAGAATGTAGAATACCTAGTACCGAATAGGTTTGGATTTGGATACGGCTTAACTGTAGAGATTGTTGAGGTCGCAAAAAAAATGCAACCGGATTTGATTATTACAGTAGATAATGGAATTTCCAGCATCAGTGGCGTCGCGGCTGCTAAAGCTAGCGGGATAAGTGTGTTGGTTACTGATCATCACTTGCCGGGAGAAACTCTGCCTGCTGCTGATGCTATTATAAATCCGAATTTATTCGGTGATAAATTCCCGAGCAAAATGCTTGCTGGTGTAGGTGTGATTTTTTATGTCATGGCCGCCGTTCGACGGCGACTACGCGAGGCCGATTGGTTTAAGCTCAAGAACATCGATGTGCCAAAGCTGAGTAATTTGCTCGATCTGGTCGCTTTGGGAACGATAGCTGATGTCGTGCCTTTAGATCAAAATAATCGTCGCTTGGTAGATTATGGATTGCGACTTATTCGACAAGGGCGCGGGCAACCAGGTATATCAGCGATAATTGAAGTGGCTAACAAGAAATCTGCGGAAATCCGTAGCAGCGATCTCGGATTTGTTGTCGGCCCTAGACTTAATGCGGCTGGACGTCTCGCAGACATGTCACTTGGTGTTGAGTGCCTACTTAGCGATGAACCGGCGCGATGCAAAGAAATAGCTATTCAACTATCTGATTTGAATATGCAAAGACGTGAAATAGAAGATAAAATGAGAGAAAAGGCGTTCAGCTTAATTTCAACGTCTCTTGTCGATGATGTTTCTCTGGCCCCTGCGGTGTGCCTGTTTCATGAAGATTGGCATCAAGGTGTCGTTGGCATAGTGGCTGCCAGAGTAAAAGAACAATTTTACCGTCCTACAATTGCATTCGCATTAGTCGACAATAATGTGCTTAAAGGTTCCGCGCGTTCGATCCCAGGTGTACATGTTCGGGATGTACTTGCTCGGGTATCAAGTCGCAGTGAAGGATTGATAATTAGTTTTGGCGGCCATGCAGCAGCGGCGGGTCTGTCAATTGCGCGATCAGATTTCAACGAATTCTCGAAAAAATTCGAAGAGGAGGTTTCAGAGGTCTTAGATGCCGATACATTAAATAGGACTATCTCTACTGACGGCCTACTGTTAGCAGATGACATGAGCTTGGCCTTAGCTGAAGAATTGGAATCAGTCTCTCCGTGGGGCCAAGCGTTCCCTGAGCCTCGATTTGATGGAGTATTTACAATAAAAGACAGAAGGATTGTAGGTTCTAATCACGCACGACTGACATTAGAACCCGCCGAATCTGGAAAGCGGATCCCAGCGATCATGTTTGGAGGCGCTGATGAGGCCTGGTACGCTGATGCTAATGTGATAAGGATGGTTTATCGACTCACTATTAACCGCTTTCGTAATCAGAAGACTTTGCAACTAATGATTGAGTATGCTGAGGCCGTTTAATTTAAACATAATACGAAGCATACTGCGTTTCCCCAAGTAGCCCAATGGCGCTACAATGAAGTAAGCCAATTACAAATTGTTAGTAAACATCATGGAATTAAATCCGATTTTCAATCTCACGAGGGACCTTATCTCGCGGGTACAGTCACTTAGGGGGTATCTTTGACTATACTTCTAAAAGAGAAAGACTCTCCGAAGTAGAGCTTGAGCTTCAGGTGCCAACTATCTGGGATACGCCGAAAATTGCGCAAGAGCTAGGGAAAGAGAAAGTTAGTCTTGAGAGGGTTGTGGATTCTATTGACGCATTAGAATCACAGTTAAAAGATGCTGAAGAATTGCTAGAATTGGTGAAAGAAGAAGGCGATGAGCATACTGCGCAGGCAGTGAAAATCGATATTTGTAAAGCTGAGAGATTGGTCGAAAGCCTGGAGTTTCAGAGGATGTTTTCGGGTGAAGCCGATCACTGTAGCGCATTCCTCGATATTCAGGCGGGCTCGGGTGGGACTGAGGCTCAAGACTGGGCGGAGATGTTGTTAAGGATGTATCTGAAGTGGGGCGAATCGCATCAGTTTGTTTCTGAATTGATAGAAGTCTCTCCTGGCGATGTAGCCGGGATAAAAAGTGCTACCATTAAATTTTCTGGCGACTATGCTTTTGGGTGGTTACGAACAGAAACGGGAGTTCATCGTCTTGTTAGGAAGTCTCCTTTTGATTCAGGCAGCCGGAGACACACTTCGTTCTCTTCTGTTTTCGTAGCTCCTGAAATCGATGATGATATTGTAATTGATATTAATACTTCTGATATTAGAGTCGATACTTACCGAGCTAGCGGGGCGGGTGGACAGCATATTAACAAGACGGACTCCGCTGTTCGGCTAACGCATAAGCCGACAGGGATAGTAGTGCAATGTCAGAATGAGCGTTCCCAACATAAAAATCGAGATCAGGCTATGAAGCTTTTGCGCAGTAAGATGTACGAGCAAGAAATGTTGAAGCGAGCAGAACATCAGCAAGTTTTAGAAGATAGTAAGGCCGATATTGGTTGGGGCTCGCAGATCAGGTCTTATGTATTAGACCAGTCTCGTATCAAAGACTTACGTACTAATGTTGAAACGGGAAACACACAAGCAGTACTGGATGGTGGTCTGGATGTTTTTATTGAAGCAAGTTTAAGGAATGGACTGTAGTCTGAGGGTTTTTGAATGTCTAATGTTAAAGATAGTTCTACTGAGGCGCAATTAATTGCGCAGCGCCGAGAAAAGCTAGAGCAGCTCAGAGAGAGAACTGGGAACCCATATCGCAACGATTTTAAAAGAGACGCGTTAGCCTCTGAATTACAAGAACGCTTTAAGGATAGTACCGCGGAAGAGCTTGTTGAAGAGGGACACGTAGCAACTGTTGCAGGGCGTATGATGACGCAACGAGTGATGGGTAAAGCCTCATTTGCTCATATTAAAGATATGAGCGGTGCTATTCAATTATATGTTAAGCGGGACTCGTTACCTGATGGAGTTTATCCTGATTTCAAGAAATGGGATTTAGGCGACATAGTGGGTGCCAGTGGGGTAATGTTTCGGACACAAAAAGGCGAGTTATCAATAGTAGTCGATCGGCTTGAATTGATTACGAAGGCCTTACGCCCATTGCCTGAAAAATGGCATGGCCTTACTGATATAGAGGCACGGTACAGACAGAGATATCTAGATTTAATAATGAATGATTCCACGCGTAGAACGTTTCAAACACGAACTCGAATAATTAACTTTGTGCGTGACTTTCTGAATGATAGAAATTTTTTAGAAGTTGAAACGCCTATGATGCACCCTGTTCCCGGTGGTGCTGCGGCACGGCCGTTTGTTACGCATCATAATAGTCTTGAAATGGAACTTTACTTAAGAGTTGCTCCTGAGCTGTATCTAAAACGTTTGGTAGTTGGTGGATTTGAAAAAGTGTATGAGATAAATCGAAACTTTAGAAATGAGGGTTTGTCCACACGTCATAATCCTGAGTTTACGATGATTGAGTTTTACGAAGCCTACGCCAATTATGAAGACTTGATGGTTCTGACTGAAGATATGCTGAAGGGGTTGGCGATGGAGCTCTTTGGTAGCTATGAGGTCGAATATCAGGGAGTTTCCTATGATTTCGGTCAACCATTTGAACGATTGACAGTTACCGGTGCCATTCTTGCTTACAATCCTGAGTTAGAAGCTACCGATGTTTCTGATTGCGAAACTGCTCGAACGTACGCTAAAGGCTTGGGGATCAAGTTAGAAGATTCTTATGGCCTCGGAAAGATATTGATAGAGATCTTTGAAAAAACTGTAGAGCCTAAGTTAGAGGGACCAATCTTCATTACACAGTACCCGGCCGAGGTCTCCCCATTGGCAAGGCGCAATGATGATGACCCGTTTGTGACGGATCGTTTTGAATTCTTCGTCGCTGGGCGTGAGATTGCCAATGGGTTTTCCGAACTTAATGATCCTGATGACCAAAGTCAGAGATTCAAAGATCAGGTTTCTGCAAAAGAATCAGGCGATTTGGAGGCGATGCATTACGACGAAGATTATGTAACTGCTCTTGAGCATGGGATGCCGCCAACAGCCGGCGAAGGCATTGGTATAGACCGTCTGGTAATGCTTTTTACTGACTCTCCTTCTATTCGAGACGTGCTATTGTTTCCACAAATGAGAATGCGTAAAGACTCAGAATAAAGGGATCTATTTAGTCGTTTTCCCGGTTTTTTGCCACCCGTAACCGAAGTGCATTTAATTTAATAAACCCCTCTGCATCGGCTTGATTGTAAGCGCCATCGTCATCTTCGAACGTAGCTAGAGATGTATTAAACAGACTGTCACGTTGTGACCAACGGCCTTGGACAGTGACATTTCCTTTATAGAGGGATAACCGAACTTTGCCATTCACGTTATCCTGAGATTGATCGATGAGTTTTTGAAGTAGCAGTCTTTCTGGACTCCACCAATAACCGTTGTAGATCATTGAGGCGTATCTAGGCATCAGCTCATCTTTCATATGAGCCACCTCCCGATCAAGTGTTAAGGATTCAATGGCGCGATGTGCTTTTAGCATAATAGTGCCGCCAGGTGTTTCATAGCATCCGCGCGCTTTCATTCCTACATACCTATTTTCAACAATATCTAATCGTCCGATTCCATTTTCTCCGCCAACCTTATTAAGGTATCGAAGTACCTCTGAGGGGGACATCGATAACCCATTTATCGCTGTTATATCTCCTTTAGAGTATTCCAGTTCAAGTATGCATGGGGCAGCCGGTGCATGCTCAGGCGACACAGTCCATCGCCACATTGCTTCATCTGGTGTGATCCACGGATCTTCTAGCTCCATTCCTTCATAGGAGATATGCAGAAGGTTAGCATCCATCGAGTAGGGGGAGGAGTTCCCTTTTTTATAGTCGATGGGGATGTTGTTTTTTTCGGCATAGGCAATGAGTTTTTCTCGCGAATTTAGATCCCATTCTCGCCACGGTGCTATGACTTTTATTTCCGGATCTAGCGCATAGGCGCCTAATTCAAACCGGACCTGATCATTTCCTTTCCCGGTTGCTCCATGCGCGATCGCATCTGCGCCAGTTTCTTTCACTATTTCTACAATCCTTTTAGCGATAAGAGGTCGGGCTATTGAAGTACCCAGCAGGTATTCCCCCTCATATATAGTATTAGCTCTAAACATCGGGTAGACAAAATCTGAGACGAACTCATCAGTAAGATCATCGATATAAATGTCTTTAACACCCATTTTTTCAGCTTTTAGTCGTGCGGGTTCTAATTCCTCACCCTGTCCTATGTCCGCCGTAAAAGTCACGACTTCACAGTCATAAGTATCCTCTAACCACTTCAGGATGACGGAGGTGTCTAGACCGCCAGAGTATGCTAATACAACTTTATTAACGTTCAATTTTGACATTTGAGTTTATATCTCCCGCAGAGAACAGCATTTTTCTTAGCTATATAGACTGCGTCTAATGATTTTCATCTAAACAGGATTTAAGAATTTTCAAGAACTCTGCTCTGTTTTCGGTATGAGGCCAGTGCCCAGCATCTGGCACCGTTTGTATCCTGTTTTTTGGAAAAAAGCGTTTAATCTTAGGTTGCGCAGGTACTGCTACTCTATCAGATAGTGCCCCTCGAATGAAGCATGTCGGGCCTTCAAAGGGTCTTTTTGTTAGGTCAGGAAGGCTCCCTACTAGGTTGAGGATATTGAAAGTTATCGCTTTTAAGTTAAAGCGCCAGGTCGCTATACTTTCTTTTATAGATAAATTTTGCAGGATAAACGAGCGGATTGATATTTCAGGGATACTTGTTTCCAACCAGGTGTCGGCGTCTTTTCGGGAGTGAATCTGAGCTAATGGCATGGCATTGAGTGCAGCTAGTATCTCTGAGAAAGAGTTTGGGTAAGCTACGGGCGCTATGTCGATTGCTACTAGATTCTTCACTATGGTTGGGGTCTTTAAAGCACATGTCATAGCTACCTTCCCTCCCATGCTATGCCCAATGAGTGTGGCTTTATGGAGCTCGAGTTCTTTGATGAACTGTAATACATCATCAGCCATCGCATCATATTTCATGCTGTCTGTATGGGGCGATTTACCATGGTTGCGAAGGTCGACGAGAAAGAAGCTGTATTGGTGCGAGAGCGCTTTAGCAACGGTAGCCCAATTTCTTCCAGAGCCAAATAGGCCATGAAGAACCACAACAGGTGGTCCGGAGCCTATCTTCTCATGGTGAAGTTTCAAATTTCTAATCCTTACTATCAGTGGCTTTGGGGACACGCTCTGGATTTAAATAACTGATAGGCCACAGAGAAAGAAGAGCGATATCTTCCTCTATCCCATGCATTACATCGTAATTTCTAATTTCCTCTTTAGAGACCCAAGCAAAGGCCGTGTGCTCTTCATTTAGTCTCACTTCCCCTTTAAACCAGCTGTAATGGAAGAGATGCAGTTCGTATTGCCCTCCATAGTAAGTATCTCTTATTGGTCCCAAATAGCGTTGGAGTTCTATTTCATGTCCAAAGCCTATTTCTTCCTGCATTTCTCTTAAGGCAGCTTCTGTAGGAGTTTCGTTTCCTTCTATTTTTCCCGCTGGAAGTCCCCATTTAGACGGTCCTAACTTTGCATTCTCAGACCGAAGCAGGAGCAGTAAGCGATCGTTAGGATCTAACATTAAGTTGAGTGCGAAGCGTGCAGTGGGTGCAATGGCTCTATTCATTAGTACATTTTCCTACTTAGCGGAGAATCAATAATTATGATTCTTTGTGACCAAGCGATGTTTTTAGAAACAATTCTGGGCTGCCGTGCAAATACATTTGATAAAATACTTCTTTGCCAATTATACTGCTTTCTATTCTACACTTTCTCGAGGAGAGACAAATGTCTGACGCCGTAATCGTTTCGACTGCCCGCACCCCTTTAACTAAAAGCTGGAAAGGTTCTTTTAATATGACTCACGGGGCAAGCCTTGGCGGCCATGTTGTGAAATCAGCATTAGAAAGGGCTGGGATACAAGGAGACGAGGTTGAAGATGTATTGATGGGATGTGCTAATCCTGAAGGTGCCACCGGCCACAATATCGCGCGACAGATTGCTTTGAAGGCGGGACTACCTGTGTCTGTTTCTGGTATGACTGTAAATCGATTTTGTTCCTCAGGATTACAAACCGTAGCCCTTGCTGCGCAAAGGATTATTGCTGGTGAGGCAGATGTTTTTGTCGCAGGTGGTGTCGAGTCTATTTCGTGCGTTCAAAACGAAATGAATTCGCATTTCACTCACGATCCCGATTTAGCAGAAGCGAAACCAGAAATATACTGGAGCATGTTACAGACAGCTGAACAAGTTGCGAGTCGTTATAATATTTCGAGGGAAGCCCAGGATGAGTATGGGGCTAAGAGTCAAAATTTAGCTACTGTTGCGCGCGAGAGTGGGAAATTCGTCGACGAAATCGCGCCTATGACCACAACAATGAAAATAGTTGATAAAGAAACAGGCGAAGCATCTACGAGGACAGTAACCGCTTCGGAAGACGAAGGTATTCGTCCCGGAACAACATATGAGAGTGTCTCCCAGATAAAGCCCGTATTTGAGGGCGGTTGTATTGCCGCTGGTAACGCAAGCCAGTTTTCTGATGGAGCCTCCGCTCAAGTGCTTATGAGCTCGAAGCTTGCGAGCCAAAAAGGATTAGAACCTCTTGGTATCTTTCGGGGGTTCTCGGTAGCTGGTTGCGAGCCTGATGAAATGGGTATTGGTCCAGTTTTCGCTATTCCCAAATTGTTGAAGAAAGCTGGCTTGAGCATAGCAGACATAGATTTGTGGGAGCTTAACGAGGCCTTTGCCTGCCAAGTGCTATATTGTCGAGACAAGCTTGGTATTGATGGTTCAAAGCTAAACGTCAACGGTGGTTCTATCGCGGTAGGCCATCCTTATGGTGTGACCGGAAGCAGACTTGTCGGTCATGCATTGATAGAAGGTAAACGTCGAGGAGCCAAAAACGTTGTGGTGACCATGTGTATAGGAGGAGGCATGGGGGCTGCGGGGCTGTTTGAGGTCTGCTGATTTTTGTCTTTCGGTAATTAAATTGCTCTCGTTTGTCGAGTTCTAAGGGGAAGAAGTAATGACTGCGATTAAAAGTTTTCTGGTTACTGTTTGCGTCTGTGTTTTATGTTTGCCCACCGCTGCGGTAGCAGAGTCGTCCTACGGGGGATTGCTGAGTTGGTTAGACGAACACTCTGAGGCGCCGAAGGATGGCTTGAGTCCGGGAACATACGGACAATCTTCTGTTCCCGATTTGTCTCGGTATCTTCCACCTGGTTACGCAGAACATTTTGAATTTAAAGAGCTTTCATTAGAACTTGCGGAAACAGAGAATTACGCTGCACACCCCAAATATCAGGCCGCTTCGAAGCGCTTTGAAAACGAAGCTAAGATCGGTTCGGTGGGCGAACTTCTAAATTACACCGCCGGGAAGCCTTTTTCATTCCAGCAGATTGAGGCTGAGAAAACTGAAAATGCGGGTTGGATGGTAGCCTATAACAATATCCATCGCTGGCAGCGATACGGCTATCGAGTCGAGAATAAATCTTTCAATGTGGCACCTACAAAAGGCAATAAGAAAGGCAATCAAATTAAAAGCGTGATGCGGGGTGGTGGACATGTTGACCGTCATTTCGATATGTTTTATCAGCGCGTATATTTATCTAAACTAGCTTCTGAAGCTTCAACAAATTATCGAATGAAAGTAGATGGGAGTAAGCATTTACTCTATAAAGAGTATCTTGAATTCAAGTCGCCTTTCGATATGGCGGGCATGAAGTTTGTGATTGAGCGGCCGCTCGACCAAACGAAAGGTGATCAAGTTAACTCTTATCTCCCGAGTGAACGAAGAGTTCGTCGATTATCCGCGCGTGAGAGAGCCGATAGCTGGGTTGGTACTAACTGGACACTGGATGACTTTGAAGGCTTCTCAGGTTTAGTCATGGATAATGAATGGCGATATTTGGGGCAGAAAGTTGTTCTGCACGTGACAAACTCCAAAAATCCTACGCCGTTATCACACGGAAAACTAAGTTTAATCCCTCTTGATCGTTGGCAGCTTCGTCCCTGTTATGTTGTCGAGGCTACGCCTCGGTGGAAAGACCATCCTTATGGGAAACGAGTCATTTTCGTTGACTCAGATACTGGATCGATCGCCACTACCCTGGTGTACGATCACGACGGTTTGTTGTGGAAGATTTTTACAACTATATATGGACATTCGAACGCGACAGAAAGTAAAGAAGAGCAATATTCGACGCCTAGGTGGCGAGGCTCTATCGCTTTAAATGTTCGTGATAACAATGGCACTATCGGGGTTTCAACAGGCCCCGCGGAATATGTTTCCGTCAAGCCATCACAAGTTAGAAGATTATTTGATGTATCAAATTTGTCTAGCGGACGCTGAGTTATCAAGAATATATTAGCTTTTTCTCTATAGCCGGAGTTGAAAAAACGCCGCTAGAGATTTTTTCTATATGAAAAATAATTGAGTTAATGAAGGTTTGATTTTTTACCATAGTATGGTCTACTTAGAAAGCTTCAGTAATTGAAGTAAATGATAGAAATTAATCTAGAGAGGAGTGGTAGCAATGGATGTGGCTATTATCATAGGGGTTGGCCCTGACCGCGGAATGGGTGCACAGCTATGCCACCGATTTGCGCAACATGGATTACATGTCGTTGTTGCAGGAAGAACGCTTAGCAATCTCGAACAAGTCGTAAATGTGATAAGAACAAATGGTGGACAGGCAACGGCGATAGTTGCTGATACCACTAGTGAATCCGACGTGGCTTCGCTGTATTCTCAAGCGTCATCCGTCGGGACAATAGCGCTTGCGGTTTATAATGCTGGTAACAATACTCCTGGTCGGATCGAGGAGATGACTGTCGATTATTTCGAACAAGCCTGGCGCGTCTGTTGCTTAGGCGGCTTTATCTTTTCTAGAGAGGCGCTAAAGTATTTGAAGCCACGTGGAGAGGGTACTATCTTATTTACGGGAGCTAGCGCCTCGATGAGAGGAAAGGCTGGATTCGGTGCGTTCAATTCATCTAAGTCAGCCTTGAGGGGGTTTGCTCAGGCTCTTGCTAAAGAATACGGTCCAGATGGGATCCATGTGGGACATGTTGTCATCGACGGAGCCATAGATGGTGAAAAAATAGCCACTAAATATCCCGGCTTAATTGATAAAATTGGTCGAGATCGACTATTGAAAATAGAGTCAATCGTTGATGCTTTTGAATATCTCTGGAAACAGCCGAAGACAGGTTGGAGCTTCGAGGTCGATGTGCGCACAGCTTCGGAACCTTGGTAGTTTCTGTGGTAAGTTAACCAGACAAGAGATATCTGGAAAAGATATTTTTTACTAAATTTTCAAAGGGGGGAGAATATGGCATTTCCACAAAATATTTCGCCGATTAATTCTGAGTTGATGGACACTCTTGTCAAATGCAGTGATGCAGAATGGATACCACAACCGTTTGATCCGGAACGTGCATTTATAAAAGTTCTGTGGACTGGGTCTGAATCAGGAAGTTGGGCCGTACAGTTTAGATGGCTCAAGGGGTTTACCGCTCCTCAACACAAACATTTATCTGCCTCTCATACATTCATTCTTTCAGGAAAATTACAAGTCCGAGACGGCACTTTAGATGCTGGTGACTACGTTTATGAACCTAATGGAATGTTGCATGGAGCGACTACTGCTCTTGAAGATACGGAGTATTTATTTATCTGCAATGGCTCAATATTGTTCTACGACGATGATGGCTTTACCTCATACCTGGGTTGGGAGGAGTTGGAGCGGATGAAGCAGCAACACAGCCAAAAATAGTTCATCGAGTATTTTATACTAGGCTTTAGTGTGAGCAGAGCGGGCGTCTAAAAGCGGCTTTCAAGGAAATGTTAATGAGTGATTCCGTTGATATTCTTTATGGGTACGAGTGTTCCTACTACGCAGGAAAGATAAGAGCGTATCTTCGCTTCAAAGGAATTCCTTTTGTCGAGAAACATCCTGATCGTCAAAGTTTTTCAGCAGAAATTGTGAAAAAAGTTGGGTTTCCTGTCATTCCGGTGATTGCTTTGTCTGATGGGAGAGTGCTTCAAGATACATCGGACATGATAGATCACTATGAGTCTCTTTTTCCTGAGAGGCCGGCAATTCCTGATTCAGCACCAGAGAAAGTGGTTAGCTATTGGTTAGAACTCATTGGTGATGAGTGGCTAAAACTGCCTGCATTGCATTATCGATGGACATACGATTACGACTTCATTACCGCAGAAATGGGACGGAACAACGATCCGAGCTATTCTGTTGCCGATCAAAAATGCATAGGTGAGAAGATAGGTGCGACGTTTCATGGATGGCTTCCGAAGCTAGGAGTCACGGCAAGAACAAAGAAAACTATAGAGTCGGAGTATCTTGAGTTCTTGAATTTATTCGAAAATCACTTGGCGGTAGTGCCTTATCTGCTTGGAGGGATTCCCTCCTTAGGAGATTTTGCATTCTACGGCCCCTTGTATGCACATCTTTGCCGAGATCCTTATTCCCGACAATTGATGACAGAACATGCCCCGAAAGTTGTTGAGTGGATTGAGAGATTGGGTCTATGCAATGAGCGCCCGAGGGAAAGGTACAGCAGAGAAGATACGAATCGTCCTACTTTTATAGCTCTTGTCGCTCATTTATCCAAGGATTTTGTTCCTACACTAATTCATGAAGTTACGATGTTACAGAGCTGGTTGAGAATTAATCGAAGCTTATCAGTGCCTAGATATTTCGGTGAATGCAAATTTAAGCTGGGACGTGGAACAAATCATGTGGTTGAAGAAAAACGTGCTTTGATGACCTATCCGCAATGGATGTTGCAAAGAGTGTTAGATGCTTATAATGGCTCTAGTGAAAGCGATAAAGAGCTCACGTTTGAACTATTTACTAAACTTGGGGCAAGTGCTTTGTTTGACCTTGATGTCAAAGAGAGATTGGCAAGAAAAAACTATCAGTTGGTCCAAGAGAACAGTCGATTAAAAAATCAATAAAGCCTAAAAAAGGAAAGAATTTATGTCAGTTTCAGAAATGCTTAAACAGCGGATTGAGGATGTTATTAAGAGCAACGAAATTGTCTTGTTTATGAAAGGTAATCGAGAAGCTCCTCAGTGTGGTTTTTCATCTCGTGTCATCGCAGTTCTCAATGGAATGACGGATAAATACCATACGGTAGACATACTGGCTGATGAAGAGATGCGTTCCGGGATAAAAGAATATTCAGATTGGCCTACTATTCCACAGCTTTATGCCAGCGGAGAGTTTATAGGAGGTTGCGATCTTGTTGAGCAAATGGCCAAGAGTAACGAGCTGTATGAGCAGCTAGGGCTTGATAAAGGTGCTATAAGCGTGCCAGAAATAACAGTAACAGAGGCTGCAGTTGCGGCTATAGAAGAGGTTGGCAGGCAACATGCTGACCTATCAGTGCATTTAAATATCGATGATAACTGGGTGCATGAATTTAGTTTGTCTCCTCTTACGGGAAATGAGATTGTAGTTGAGTCTAATGGGCTGAAATTGTGTTTCAACTTTCGGTCGGCTAAGCGTGCTAATGGATTGACCATAGATATGGAGAGCACGCCAGATGGGAATGCCTTCAGTATTACCAATCCTAATGCTCCTCCTTCTGTGTCTGAAATAACAGTGCACGAACTTAAGGCTCTCTTAGATGAGCAGGCTGATCTTTACCTGTTCGATGTCAGAGAGTTAGCCGAAAGGGAAATCGCTTTTATCGAAGGGTCTATTTTATTAGACGAGCCCGCAGTAAAACTCATCGATACCTTAAACCGAGATGATATGTTGGTATTTCAGTGTCATACGGGTATTAGAAGTCGCTCTGCTGCGGAATATTTTCGCGATCAAGGTTATTCAAGGGTTTTCAATTTGGTCGGTGGTATCGATGCTTGGTCGAAAGAAATTGATAGCGAGGTTCCTTGCTATTGATGTGTGTGATTTTATCCCGCTATTAGATTGAACTATGGACAGGGTGCGGTTCTGGCACACGAGCGACCCTTAAAGTAAATCTCTTCAATAAATTTACTTCCTGAAAGATAACGTTCAGATATGGGTGATATATCGTCCCCTAGGTCGATTTCCTTGACATAACAACTTAGGCGCTCATCATTTTTAGCGCAGCTAAACTGAACGGTATCGAGAGTAGTAGAATTTATTTTAAGCTGAAACCCAGAGCTGGTCTTTTCCCACTCATCGACAAACCTGTTGCCTACACACTGGCAGGAATATCCTCTTTCTGCGAATTCTATCAGCTTACCTACGGTGATTTTTGGAACTTGCGTGCTATTCTGAGGGTTTGTAAGTCTCGCAGCTATCAGAGGACGAGGAGTGGTCGTTTGCCCCTCAGACGACATTAATTTGAGCTTGGGAAGATCGGGCATAGATACGGAAGGGAGCTTTGGGATCTTTAATTGTGAGCATCCAAGCACAAGAGCAAATAAGACAATAGTTACTAATTTCAAGACATTCATAAAATTTTATTTCCGGATTTTTTAAGGAAGCTTTTTCTTTCCTGCTCAAAGAGGCTCCTAGCGATCATTAGATCTATGATTTTTTTGACACGATTTTCAAGTTTAGAGCCTGCACGATAGTCGGCCGGAGCATAGAAATCGATTCGATCCGCAGAAGTTAGCTTCTGGCATGCCGTAATTGCAGCTTTACTTCGAGGTCGATGCACCGCGACTGCAAATCCACCATACTTCTTTACAACAGTCATACACGGAACATCGGTTAACCCATCTCCGATATAGAGCATGTTTTGGAAAGGGATTGGGCGTTTTTCCTCTGGCATGTACTCATTAATAGTTTCTAAAGGCTCTTCCCGACCTTTATTTATTTTAAATAAGTATTGCGTTTTCGCCGTGTCATTTATAACTATCGTTGGAAATCGCGCGGCTTCATGATGGTCAAAATAATATTGTGATGCGTATATCTGGCTGAAGTGTTTTTTTATACTGATTCCTTCAAGTATTTCACTAAGTCCAGCTGACACGATGTAGTGTTTTATTTTTATCAGTCCCTTAGAACTTTCTTTTACATAACTGTTGATACGGTCAAACCATTCATCTACACCAGGGTAATATTTGATTTCTGTCGCTAGGTTTCTTAGAGCCTCTCGGCTTAGATGCGCTTTATTGGCTTCAATTTGTTCGACGAGTAGTCGCATATAAGTCAGTATTGGATCTCCGCCCGTTCTTAGCACTTCCTTATCTACCAGGTCCCAAAACTTTGCAGCTGAAATGCCTAACTCGGGTAACACGGTATACTCTTGCATTGGCTGAGGGGTAAGCGTTCCGTCGAAGTCGTAGACTATTGCTAGGGTACTCTGCTGAGGTTCGGACATTCTATGCATGTTCCTTTTATGAGCCACTGAGCGGTTGTTTATGTGGTTTTTTTTGTGAACAAATACTGTACCAAAACATTCTACCGTCAAACTAGATACTTAGCTTGAAAATAATCTAGTGATTACCCGAGCAGCTATTTGAGTTGAAGGTAAAACATATTTACAAATTTTGAAGACATGATCTGGTACAACGATATCAGGTACCATTATTGTAAACATACCTGCATCTGCTGCCGCTGTAATTCCTATGGGCGTATCTTCTAGTGCGATGCATTGGCTGCCAGGGACATTGATAAGCTCGGCGGCTGCTATGAATATCTCTGGATCTGGCTTGCCTTTAGTCACTTGATCTCCTCCAATGAGCAACTTTATGAAAGGCAGTAGACCGGAAAGTTCAAGCGACTTCAATGCATGTGAACGGTCGGTGGAGGTGGCAACCGAAAATGGAATGCCAAGTTCAGTAAGCTGAGCTAACAGCTCTGCTATTCCTGGCTGAGCGTCCATTCCATGTTTTTCGAGATTATCGTTCCAGTTTTTACGGTACCTTTCGTAAAAATCTTCAATAGGAAATTCTGTTCCCATGGTCTCTTGTATGGCAAGTCGTATCTCACGTGAAGGGAGGCCCATCCAGCTTGTATAAGTCTCGTCACTAATTGTATGGCCTATCTCTTTCGCAGATATTTGTGCGCAAAGTTTGATTTTGGGTTCCGAGTTTATGAGAACCCCGTCCATATCGAAGACTACTCCTTTAAATTCTCGATCGAGATTCATGCTTTATCTCGTGCAACTTTTTCGATTTTGTCGATCAGAGTTCCAGGATCAGTCTCGATCTGAATTTGTACTCGATGAGCAGAAGTAATGAAGCCTTTTTCTTCACTGTGATCAAGTAGTTGAATGAGTGGATCAAAATATTGCTCTACGTTAAGAATGCCAATTGGTTGGCGGGCTTGGCCAAGTTGTTTCCAAGAAAGAATTTCGAAAAATTCGTCATATGTTCCTATTCCACCGGGAAGAACAATAAAAGCGTCAGCTTTTTCAATCATTAAGGCCTTCCTTTCAAACAGATCATCTACTGTGATATGCGATTCGTGTTCTACTTCTGATCGAAGATTGGACGCTATGAATTCTGGGATTATTCCGATTTTATTTCCACCTAACTCTGTGACGCCAGCTGCAACCGCGCCCATCAAACCCAAGCCACCCCCTCCATAAATGAGGTCGATCTCTCTAGCAGCCATCTCTCTTCCTAATGAATCGGCAGCGTCAACATAACAAGAGTCATTTCCTGTTTGAGAGCCACAAAATACGCAAATTGCATAAGTCATCATCTAATCCTAATTGATTGGTATTATTAGTAGGCCATCCATATAAGGATGCTGCCGCGAACGTTCCATAGCTTTTCTTTTCTCTCTAAATGGACAAACCGAGCACTTCCGCAATCTATTCCGCATTGATGTTCAATATAGATCAACGCATTTAATTTGTCTTTATCATAACCAGGCTTAGAGAGACGAAGGATTCCTGGAGCATTAGGGAATTCTATAAAGAAGTTATCCCAGTCTATTGCAGGTTGGCCGCTGCTAAAAATAGCAGTGAGTTTGGCGGTATCAAGTAACACATAACTGGCGGTGACGTTAAATGCTGCTTCTATTGGAACACGGTATTGGTTACGTTTTCGCCACTCATGGTAAATTTCTACAGTATCTTGCAGCTCTATTAGCTTTAGAGTGATATTTTCTTCATCCGATATAGAAAGCACATTACCTGTTGTCTCAGAGGAAAGGACGATTAATTCTGAGGAGGAGTTTATCCCGTGATTCAGAAGCGCAGAGGATACCTGAGAGTCGATCGTATCAAACGTAATTCTGCTGTCTTCTGCCGACAGAATTGTGAGTGGCAAAAAGAACGTGGCTATCAGTTTTAGGGGTAATTTTTTTTTCAAGTGACTTAACATGAGAGCTCCAAGCCTGTTATTCTAATTCATTATTTTATAAGGGTATGACTTTTATGTATTTAAAATTTAAATACACTTTTGACGAGGAAATAGTGTGCTAGCCAGGCCATTTCTTTCAGCTACGTTAATCTTATGGGTATTCTGTAGCAGCGCAGGAGATCTAGAATTTGATTTATGGGCAGGGGAGTTATTTAACGCAATGGAGCGTGGCCCCATTGACGGTGTGAGTTCGATTGTCCCCGAGATTGATTTGCAGATGGCCAAGAAACTCCAGAGATCGTTCGTTTCAATTGAGCTTGAAAATAAAACAATTGGGGGCTACAAAGCCGGTTTTACTAACCCTTTGTCTCAAAAGAAATGGGGTTTATCTGGGCCTGTATCAGGTGTCCTTTTTTCTGAAGGCAAAAAGCGAGCCCCAGTGCGTGTAGATCTTGAGTCTTTTCAAAAGCTGATGCTTGAAATAGAAATAGGCTTTCAAATAAAAAGAGAAATCCTCCAGAAAGTAGGTTCAATAGAGGACCTGATCCCGTATATAGATTCTGTCTTACCAGTAATTGAGCTGCCGGATTTGCAGTTCACCTCGCTGAAATCTCTTACTGCGGTTGATTTGGTGGCGACTAACATTGCATCTTCAATGTGGGTAGTGGGTAAATCCAGTCCTATGTCGACCGGTCAAGCGCTGGGCGGCTTGGTGGTCAGCTTATCAATTAATGGCGAGACGATAGATTCCGGGAACTCGAGTAATGCCATGGGGGATCCTTTAAAGGCTCTGCTTTGGCTTGTTAATGACCGTATTGCCTCTGGTTGGCCAATTAAACCTGGTCAGACACTTATAACAGGGACTCTTGGGAGAATTAATGCTGCCAAGGTTGGCTGTTATATAGGGGATTATGGCTCTCTAGGAAAGATTCAATTAGAAGTTTATGATTCTTCAGTTAACGCAACCCCATGTCTCGTCCAGCCGTAGCGGCAATTTCTTCTATAGAGACAGTAGTTGTGTCAATAAAGGGAATGTCTTCTTCTCTAAAGAGTTTTTCCGCTCTAGACACTTCCCATTGGCAGCGAATTAGCTGTGAATACTCTCCAATGGGTCTCCTTTCATGGCGTATTCTACTGAGTTGTTCTGGATTAATTGTCAGACCGTATAGCTTGCTGCGACAGCGGCTCAGTGCGGGAGGTAACGTTGAGTTTTCAAGATCATCTTGGACAAGAGGATAGTTTGCGGCTTTTAATGAATATTGCATAGCAAGGTACAAGCAAGTGGGTGTTTTCCCGCAGCGGGACACGCCAATCAATACTATATCGGCTTCTTCTAGATTACGGAGGCTAAGCCCATCATCGTGCCCCAGAGTGAAATTAACGGCATGCACTCGTTTTTCGTACGCTTCGGTATCCCCGATGCCATGCATTTTCCCTGCCTTATGAGAAGACACCATACCAAGCGCGTTCTCAAGCGGGTCAATAAAAGTACCAAATAAATCAAAGACATGCGGACTGCTGTGGGTAATTATTTCCTGTACTTTCATATCTGTTAGGGTGCTAAATACTATAGGTGCCTCTTTCCCTTGTGTTTGGCTTCGTATAGTCGCTACAGCCGTATGTGCAGCTTCTTTATTTGTTACAAATGGGATATTCGTGCGTTGAAAGTCAATGTCAGGGAACTGGGTTAACAGACTTGCCCCTAGGTTTTCTGCAGTTATGCCAGTGCGGTCGGAAATAAAAAAGACATGACGTTTCATAATGTTTTGGCTTCGTGTTTAGTCGGTTACAATATAGTAAAATGATAATCGTTTGGTTTGCTTCATCAATCTAGTTTAAGGAAAAAATAAGCAATAATGAAAGAGTATATCTTGTCTCTCAAAGATGTGGGAATGAATGATGTCGATAAAGTCGGCGGTAAAAATGCTTCGTTAGGAGAAATGATTAAGCATTTAGATGAGGCAGGCGTTCTCGTGCCTGGAGGTTTCGCTACTACTGCTGAGGCTTTTCGAGATTTTTTAGAATGCGATAATCTTGGTAATAATATCAACAATAGACTGGATAGCTTGGATGTTTCAGATATAGGGGAATTGGCAGTTGTAGGCAAAGAAATTCGCCAATCTATTCTTGATACCAAGTTCTCTGACGAGTTTTTAGAACAAATAAAGGTCGCTTTTTCTCTTATGGAAAGGGCATATAGCGGCAATGAATTTTCTGTCGCTGTGAGATCGTCGGCGACCGCAGAAGATTTGCCCACAGCTTCATTTGCTGGCCAACAGGAAACCTACCTCAATGTGAGAGGTATAACTGACGTGCTTAGAAGAATAAAAGATGTTTTTGCTTCTTTGTTTAATGATCGCGCGATTTCCTATCGAGTACATAATGGGTTTGCACATCGGGATGTGGCTTTGTCAGCTGGAATACAACGGATGATAAGAAGTGATAAAGGCGCTAGCGGAGTCATGTTCACTTTAGATACGGAGTCAGGCTTCAGAGAAGCGGTGTTCATAACTGCAAGCTATGGTCTAGGTGAAATGGTCGTGCAGGGTGCTGTCAACCCCGACGAATTTTACGTTTATAAACACGCAATAACCCAAGGAAGAAAAGGTATTCTGAGACGCAACTTGGGCAGTAAACTGATACAAATGACTTACGCCTCGGATGGGTTAGGGAAAGAAGAAGTGATCACTTCTGATGTATCCGTTGCTGAGAGATCTCGTTTTTGCATAGACGATAGGGACGTTGAAAAATTAGCCCAATTAGCAATCGAGATTGAGAAACATTATCAACGTCCTATGGATATAGAGTGGGCGAAGGATGGGATTGACGGGAAGCTTTACGTTGTTCAGGCTCGTCCTGAGACTGTTCAGAGTCGCTCGGGTAAGATCATCGATCGATATGAGTTGTTAGATGAGGGAAAAGTATTAGCAGAGGGTAGAAGCATTGGCCAAAAAATTGGCGCTGGCAAGACTCGAGTAATCACCAGTGCTGACCAAATGGAATTTTTACAGGACGGCGAAGTGCTCGTGACAGACATGACTGATCCCGATTGGGAACCCGTTATGAAGAGAGCGGCCGCAATTGTCACAAATCGTGGCGGGCGTACTTGTCATGCGGCAATAATAGCTCGTGAACTTGGCGTTCCAGCCATTGTTGGATGTGGAGATGCCACGGACAGGCTGGGTGATGGCGAATCGGTCACAGTGTCCTGTGCAGCGGGAGATACGGGTTATGTTTATGAAGGGTTGCTAGAGTTTTCTCATTCGGAGATAGAACTTGAAGCAATGCCAGATATTCCCGTTAAAATAATGATGAACGTAGCAAATCCGGATAGAGCGTTTACTTTCGCTGCTTTGCCACACTCTGGTGTCGGACTTGCTCGTTTAGAGTTCATAATTAATCGAATGATTGGTATTCATCCTAAAGCCCTTTTGGAATTTGATTCGCTACCTGAGGATTTAAAACGGGCTATCTCCCTGATTATTACCCCCTATGGCAGTCCTAGAAATTTTTTCATACAACGTTTGATTGAGGGAATTTCTACAATAGGTGCAGCATTTTCTCCCCAGCCAGTAATTGTACGTTTATCGGATTTTAAATCTAATGAATATGCGAATTTACTTGGTGGCAAATTATATGAGCCAGAGGAGGAAAATCCCATGATCGGCTTTCGTGGTGCTTCCCGATATCTAGCTTCCTCTTTTCGAGAATGCTTTGATATGGAGTGCGAGGCTATTAGATATGTTCGCAATGAAATGGGCTTGAATAATGTTGAGGTTATGGTCCCTTTTGTGCGGACTCTTCTTGAAGCCAAACAGGTAATTGAGTTGTTAGCTGAAAACGGCCTTGAGAGAGGAGTAAATGGATTACGTATTATTATGATGTGTGAGCTACCCTCAAATGCCATTCTGGCTGACGAATTTTTGGAATATTTTGATGGGTTCTCTATTGGCTCAAATGACTTAACTCAGCTTACCTTGGGACTAGATCGTGACTCGGCATTAGTTGCCGATCGTTTTGATGAGAGAAATGACGCTGTCAAATTCTTAATGAGTAGGGCGATTCAAGCTTGCAAAAATGCAGGTAAATATGTCGGTATCTGTGGTCAAGGTCCTTCGGATCATAAAGACTTAGCTACATGGTTATTAGAGGAGGGGATTGAGAGTATATCCCTGAATCCGGATACTGTTGTAGAGACGTGGTTTAACTTGTCTAAGGGCCTGAAGAAAATCGTCTAAGTCTTTTGCCTAGGAGAACCTCATGGAAAAATCTGTTGCCTGAAGGTCTTTTGTTAATGCTCCTACGGAGATAAAGTCAGCGCCTAGATCTTTGAGCGTCACTACCTTATCAAGATCCATTCCGCCTGACAGTTCAATAAGTAGACTGTTATCGACGATCGCGATGGCTTTTTTAACGTCATCTAAGGAGAAGTTGTCTAGTAACACCATGTCTGCCTCAGCATCGACTGCTTCTTGCAGCTCTTCGATGTTTTCTACTTCAACCTCTACACGCATTGAAGGGTTAGCGCGTTTGGCTTGTGATACTGCTTTTACGATAGAACCACAGGCTAATATATGATTTTCTTTAATTAAAATCGCATCATAAAGACCCATACGATGATTGTGTCCACCGCCGCATGAGACGGCATATTTTTGAGCCAAGCGAAGACCAGGCAATGTTTTCCTCGTATCTAGAATCTTGGTTGTACTGTGTTCAAGAACTTTTACAAAACGGTGCGTTTTGGTAGCCGTACCAGATAAAGTCTGCAGAAAATTCAATGCCGTTCTTTCCCCAGTCAATATGGTTCGTGCGGAGCCTATGACTTCGCAGACAATATCGCCAGTTTGAATGATGTCTCCATCTTTAAAGTGCCATTTGACTTCGATTTTCGGATCAAGTACGTCAAAAACTTTTTGGAACCAAAGTGAGCCTGATAGGACTGCACTTTCCCTCACTACGACTGTTGCATGCGCGTGGTCTTGGTTCGATATTAGACTTGCAGTAATATCGCCATCTCCAATATCCTCTTCTAGAGAGGCTCGTACGTTCTGTTCAATTACCTCACGTAGCATTTCTGGATGGAATTGTTTACGAATATTTGATTTAGTCATGTTTCAGCGCCAATTTAAAAACTACCGGACTAAGTAATAGAAGTGCGATTAAGTTGGGTATAGCCATTAACCCATTTAATATATCCGCAATTGCCCAAACAAGGTTCAGTTCGATTGTTGCACCTATTACGATCGCAAGTATCCAAAGGGCTCTATAATAGCTAATGACACGCATACCAAATAAGTACTCCGCGCAGCGTTCGCCATAATAACTCCAACCAATGATCGTCGTAAATGCGAACACGGCAAGCGATAGGCTTAACATGATGCCACCTATCGGGCCGAATCCATTACTGAAAGCCATGGCGCTCGCTGCAGCGCCCTGCACACTTTCGTCAGTCCAAGTACCGGTGACGATAATGACTAAAGCAGTCATGGTACATAGACATATCGTATCGATAAATGTCCCCAACATCGCGACGTTCCCCTGATCAGCAGGACTACTGCTTTTTGCGGCAGCATGAGCAATAGCAGCGCTTCCGAGACCAGCTTCATTAGAAAAAATACCACGTGCGAACCCCCAACGCATTGCAAGCCAAAGCGTCGCTCCAGCTCCTGAGTCTAAGTTAAACGCGCTGCTGATAATGAGTTTGAAAGCTTCAGGGATGGCACTTGCATGCATCCCAATTATTGTTAAAGCCATACCGATATATAGTATAGCCATTAAAGGGACGACTCTGGATGCAAAGCTCGCTATTCTTCGAACGCCCCCAATTATGACCAGACTTGTTAACGCGGCGATGATCAGTCCAGTAGTGAGTAATGGAATCGAGAAAGTCTGAAGCATGACATTGGCTACGGAGTGAGCTTGTACCGTATTGCCTATACCGAAGGCGGCAAGCATACCAAAGAAGGCAAACAACACTCCTAGCCATGCCCAAGAGGGTCCGAGACCGTTGCGGATATAGTACATTGGGCCCCCAACGAATTGTCCACGCGAGTTGATCTCCCTGTACTGGACTGCCAAGACAGCCTCGGAATACTTGGTCGCCATCCCGAAGAAGGCAATTACCCACATCCAAAAAACCGCTCCTGGTCCTCCTAGATAGATTGCAGTTGCAACTCCAGCGATGTTACCCGTGCCAATAGTCGCGGAGAGTGCCGTCATTAAAGCGCTGAACGGCGTAATATCTCCAGGTTCTTTAGTGTCTTTACGACTTTTCCAGGTCGAGACAATGGCGGCGCCTATATTACGGCATGGTAAAAATTTGAGTCCAAATGTTAGATAAATGCCAACACCAGATAGAAGAGGGACTAAGAAAAACTCACTCCATATAAATCCACTAAGGATAGGAATAGCTGTTTCGATTGCTGAAAGAAAAGAAGGCATGGCAAGTTTTCAAAGTCTCTTTTTAAGGGTTAAAGTGTTTTTTTCTTGTGAAAAATCTAGTCGCTCCAGGAAGCTCATTCCTAATAATACCTCCATACTTCTCAATGAAGGAACGATAGTTGCCCGTACACGATGCTCCACAATGCCTCCAATTTCAATAGAGTCTAACAACGCGGACCAGCCTTTGGTCTCGCCATTAGCGGTCTGGATTTTCACCATCGATTTTGGTATGACGCCAGATTTCTTTGCCATCTGCTCTGAAATCGCCACATCTGTGGCTCCTGTATCAACGATGAATTCTCCCGAGTATCCATTAATAGATCCTATTCCTACGTAATGTCCAGAGGGACCTTTGAGTAATTTTACGTATCTGATACCGTCAGCAGTAGTGGATACCAAGGCAGTTTCAGGTATATATGATGGTCCAATTTTATTAGAAAAAGCCAGCGTCATTAGGGCTATAAATATAAAGGTAGCCAGAACGTACATTATGGTTCCAAGTCGCATTGTCTGCATAAGCAAATTATAACTCTTAATATGAATGCCATTGTGTTTTATTTGTGCTTCAATGTAGGCTAGCTTGCTGTCAAGAAAGCTATTCTTTGACGCAAAAAATTAAAATCGTCACCCAGAAAAGGAAGTTCTGTGACTACAGTTACCAACAATACTAGGCTTGCCGAAATGGTGCCAACCCGCGCTATTTTAAGTTTGAGCGAGGACGTCGCTAATGGATTGATGCAAGCTCCTAGAAGTCTACCGGCAAAATATTTTTATGATGAGAAAGGGTCATGGCTTTTCGATCAGATTTGCGATTCTCCCGAGTACTATCCTACACGCGCTGAAAATATGTTACTTGCGAAGGTGGCGGAAGATATAATTAATGAGCAACAGCCGCGCTGTATCGTTGAATTAGGGAGTGGTACAGCACGCAAGACACGACACTTGTTTGATGCTTGTAATAAGGCAGGTTTTTCCCCTACGTACATCCCTATCGATGTGTGCGACGAGATCTTGATCGCGTGTAAAAATGCCTTAGAAAAAGAGTATGAGTGGTTAGAGGTAAACCCTATTGTAGGAGATTACACGGGAGGGCTTGGGAACCTACCCAGACATTCGCAATGTAATCTTGTGGTTTTTCTAGGTGGAACTATAGGGAACTTTAGCGAAGATGAAGCCAGAAAATTTCTAGCAGAGCTGAGAGCAACAATGACGGAGAAGGATGCTCTCCTTATAGGTGCTGATAGAATTAAGCCACCGGAAGTTTTACATGCTGCGTACAATGATGATGCTGGTGTGACCGCTGCATTTAACTTAAATGTTTTGGAGGTGCTCAATAGAGAGCTGGAAGCAACGTTCGATCTCGACGGCTTCGAACATTATGCTTACTTCAACCCGATACAGTCGCGAATTGAAATGCATTTAGTGTCTATGCGTAACCAAAGTATTTCGTTGGGCTCTTTACAAAAAGAAATTGCTTTTATTGAGGGAGATCATATCCTAACGGAGATAAGTCGTAAATTTACACGGATAGAGTTGGAAAATTTGCTGGTTGAGGCGGGCTTTGAGGTCATGAAGCATTATGAGTCTGATGGCGATAAGTTTTCTGTGTTATTAGGACGTCCAGTGTAATTGAAATCTGACGCACTCGAATATCCAATCGTAATAAAAGATGGTTGGGTTGAAACAATACGGCAGATAGCTTCTCCAAATCACGATGTCCGGCCTGTAGGTATAGTAGTAACATTAATTGTTATTCATTCGATCAGCCTTCCTCCTGGCCAATTTGAATCAGGGATGGTTGAAAATTTTTTCACAAACAAACTGCCGCCTGGTGCTCATCCTTATATTGATGAGTTATTAGAAGTAAAAGTGTCAGCACACTTTTTTGTGGGCAGATCTGGAGAAATAACTCAATTTGTCTCCATAAATAATAGAGCTTGGCATGCCGGATTGTCGAGATGGAAAGAACTTGATAACTGCAATGACTTTTCTGTCGGAATCGAGATTGAAGGTTCAGATTCCGTGCCTTTCACGGAAGAACAGTATTCTTCCCTTAACAAGCTATTGAAACTATTACTGGATGCTCTACCTTGCTGTGGTCCTCATGACGTAGTGGGCCACAGTGATATCGCACCAGATAGAAAAACAGACCCTGGCCCTTTATTTGACTGGGCTAAAATCGGCGTCGAACGGTGAAAGGTTAAGCTAGGAATTCTTCGGCTGTCAGACTTTTTTCTCCATCATCAGAGCACAAAAGCATTAGTCCTTGGCTATACCAATCCCCAAGTACTATGCGTCTAGCGGGCGCATTGTTTAGCTCAAATACATGTGTTCCAGGTCGGTGAGTGTGGCCGTGTATTAATAAAGAAGTATTGTATTTTTCCATGACAGAGAGGACGGTTTGGTTATCCACGTCCATGATAGAGTTTGTTTTCATTTGTATGGAATTTTGTGTTTTCTCTCGTGTTTTACCACCGATTTTTTTTCGCCATTTGAGTGGTAAGGCTAAAAAAAAGGCTGAAAAAAAAGGGTTTCTAACGACGCGTCTAAATTTCTGGTATGCGACATCACGAGTACAGAGTAAATCTCCATGAGTCAGTAGTGTTTTTTCTGAGTTCAGTTCCATAACAGTATAATCGTCGAGAATGCATGCTCCTGTTTTGCGTTTAAAAACCTCTCTAAACAAGAAGTCCCTATTGCCTAGCGCGATATAAATAGACGCGCCATTGCGGCTTGCATGTCCTAAGGCCTCAACTATTTCCCTATTTGGGTAGGCGTCATCGTCATCCCCAAGCCAAAGATCAAACAAATCCCCTAGTATATACAAGGAGATTTGTTGTTCCTGCACGCGGGCGAGTATTTTTATGAACAATTCCACTTTATCAGGACGCTCGTGACTAAGGTGCAAGTCAGAAACGAATAGTGAACTCACCTAGATGGGAAACTCATATTGAGATCATTAGCTAAGTACTGTCGCTTTTATAATTTCAATAGGTTCATTTGGCACATCCTGGTGTCCACCGGACGATCCTGTCGGGACTGATTTGATGGCTGTAACTGTGTCCATCCCGTCAGTGACTTTCCCAAATACACAATAACCCCAACCATTGGGCGTTTCACTGGTATGGTTTAGAAAGTCGTTGCCTTTGATGTTGATGAAAAATTGAGAAGATGCTGAATGAGGATCAGATGTTCTTGCCATGGCTACGGTGCCTAGGTCGTTCTTTAATCCGTTATTGGCCTCATTCTTGATTGGGCTATCAGTTTCTTTTTCTTTCATAGCGGTATCCATACCACCACCTTGAATCATAAATCCGTCGATAACTCTATGGAAGATAGTACCGTCATAAAAATTTTTCTCGACATACTTTATGAAATTTTGGGCCGTTTCAGGTGCGGCTGTTTCGTCCAGCTCGATTGTTAGCTCTCCTAGCGAGGTGTCAATTTTTACTGAGGTCATCCGATTACTCCTTTGGAGTGCGTTGTTGATACTTATCTGAGGCCGATCCGTGAGAAGAGTTCTCCGTTGTCGGCTAGATGTGATTTCTAAGTCATTATAATAAAGATGAAAAAAAATTGCTGACCTGCCTAATTAAAGAATTAGCTATAAAAATCAAGGGTTCTTTGAGAAAAAGAGGAATAAAATTTCACCGTGCTTTGTATTTTTAGCATTAATCCAATTGACGCTTGCTAAATGGCTGCGTATCATCGCGCTCTTCCTTATTTCACTAAGGTTTACGGTTCGGGGCATAGCGCAGCCTGGTAGCGCACCTGCTTTGGGAGCAGGGGGTCGGGGGTTCGAATCCCTCTGCCCCGACCAATTTTTATTGTGACCATTTGTGATTAAGGTATAGATTAGACGCTGTTTTTAGCTTCTCGGCGAGAGTTTAGCGCCTGTAGCTCATTTGGATAGAGCATCGGCCTTCTAAGCCGAGGGTAGCAGGTTCGAGTCCTGCCAGGCGCGCCAGGTTTTAGCTCGTTAAGCTTGAAGTGCGAAGCTTATTAATGGATAGTTAGTCGAACTTGAACAATGGTGGGCGTAGCTCAGTTGGTAGAGCACGGGATTGTGATTCCTGAGGTCGTGGGTTCAAACCCCATCGTCCACCCCATTTTACTCAATCTCGAAAATTTGGTTGACTTGGAAGCAGCGTATAGGGCCATTAGCTCAATTGGTAGAGCAGTAGACTCTTAATCTATTGGTTCGGGGTTCGAGTCCCTGATGGCCCACCATTCCATATCCTTCAGAAACAAATTTATACTCCTACGAGTTTGATTAAGAGTTGTGTGACCCCCGATGAGAATGTCCCTACCTTGCTAATTATTTATCTTCGGGATATTAATTTCTTGCGCAAATTGAGGTAGGTTTTGTCGTTCAGGAAAACTAAAAGTTCTGAGCGTTCTCTGTTCCTAGACGGAAATAACAAAAAAACAGCCTATTGTGTTGTTGATACCTGTTTGTAATAATCACAGTCAATTCTCGATACACCATAACGGGAGAAACTAGCTTGATGCTAGTGCCGAAGGAGTAACCGCCCCGGAATCTCTCAGGCAAAAGGACCGTTATGGGATGAGGCTCTGGAAAGCGGCGTGTGTTGCAAATACATGCCCACCGAAGATGTAAACCTTTGCTATACAAAGGCGATACTTTCAGGTTCCAAGACAGAGGGGGCAGGTTGGATGGACGTAAATCGCAACTGTGATGTGTCCGTTCGGTGTGTCCCCTTGAAATCGAGAAAAAAATGAGTAAAGACCCCGCAAATCTATTACCTCTGAATGCGATGCACGAGGAGCACGGATCTAAAATGGTGCCGTTTGCGGGTTATTCAATGCCGCTCCAATACTCTCTTGGTATTTTAGGCGAACATCTGCACACTCGTTGTAAGGCAGGGTTATTCGACGTGTCTCATATGGGCCAAGCTTGGATTCATGGGGATCGCGCCGCCGCCTTTTTAGAAACCATTGTGCCGGGAGACATTCAAGGACTAAGGGAAGGGCAGTCTCGTTATAGTTTCTTGATGAATGGTTTGGGAGGCATTACTGATGACCTGATTGTGACTAATTGGGGCGATAAGCTAGGCATCGTGGTCAACGCTTCTCGCAAAGATATTGATTTCTCTACGATCGCAGATGCCTTAGCTGGCGAGGCTACTTTAGAAGTATTAGAAGAACATAGTCTGTTAGCGTTGCAGGGTCCTTATGCCTCAAGAGTTCTAGAGCTGCTGGGGTGCACTGAAGCTAACCGTATGCCTTTCATGTCCTCGGCTATTAGCGCGGTTGGGAACATCCCAGTAGGATTGAGCCGTTGCGGGTACACAGGCGAGGATGGCTATGAGTTGTCTATCCCTAATCGTTCTGTGGCGACTGTTGCGGAGTCGATAATTGCTTCAGATGCTGTAAAACTTGCGGGGTTGGGTGCTAGAGATACCCTGAGACTAGAG
This sequence comes from uncultured Gammaproteobacteria bacterium, assembly GCA_938082545.1. Lineage (GTDB taxonomy): Bacteria > Pseudomonadota > Gammaproteobacteria > UBA4457. The sequence goes on along the minus strand of CALKCL010000002.1, from coordinate 43,142 downwards.
GCTGGGCTGTGTCTTTATGGAAAGGACTTGGATGAACATACGTCTCCTATTGAAGCTGGACTAGGTTGGACTATTCCGAAGCATCGTCGCGAGTTGGGTGACTTTTTGGGCTCAGAGCGAGTTCTTAAGGATATTTTGTTAGGCCCACCCATAAAAAGAGTAGGGATTTTCCCTTCAGGTCGATCGCCTGCTAGAGAAGGTACGGAAATTTATACTGAGGGAGGAGATTTAGTTGGGAAGGTGACATCAGGCGGGTATGGCCCTAGCGTAGGTCAGTCAATAGCTATGGGCTATGTGTCGTCAGAACACTCCGATGAAGGGACTGACATCCTACTTTCTATCAGAGGGAAGATGGTTGAAGGGAAAGTTACCAAGATACCTTTCCATCCCCATCATTATTATCTTTAGCTTCATCTAAAAGGAATTTTATGAGCATAAAATACTCTAAAGACCACGAATGGCTTGTCATTGATGGAAACATTGGGACTGTTGGTATCTCTAATCATGCACAAGAGGAGTTAGGAGATATTGTTTTTGTGGAGCTGCCGCAAGTCGGAGATATCGTTGGACAGGGAGATGAAATTTGTATCATTGAGTCAGTCAAAGCAGCCAGCGAAGTGTTCGCCCCTTGTTCTGGGCGAGTCATAGAGATAAATGAGATTTTGGATTCTAACCCCCAAGTTATTAATCAAAGTGCGGAAGAAGAAGGCTGGTTTTATAGATTAGAGATCTCTGATTTAGCGAACCTATCAGAATTAATGGACAGCGAAGCTTATGAAACTTTTCTTTTGGCGGGTGAAGAGTGACCATGAAGTCTATAGAATCGCTCGATTGCAGTAACGAATTTGTGTCCCGGCACATAGGGCCATCAGACAAAGATATTGCATATATGCTCGAAACTTTAGGGTTTGAAAGTATTGATCAACTAATGAGTCTTACTATTCCAGATAATATTAGAGTCGATAATGCTCTTAATTTTGGCTCAATGTCCGAGGCTCAAGCTCTTTGTGCTTTGCAAAAGATGTCAGCTAAGAACATCCCTATGAAGTCTCTAATTGGCCTCGGTTATCATGATACGCATACCCCAAGTGTTATTCTGAGGAATCTACTTGAAAATCCGGGTTGGTATACGGCTTATACCCCCTATCAGGCAGAAATATCACAAGGCCGGCTCGAGGCGCTTTTGAACTTTCAGCAAGTAGTGATGGATTTAACGGGAATGCCGATGGCTAATGCATCTCTTCTTGATGAGGGCACGGCGGCGGCTGAAGCCATGACTTTGATGATGAGAGTGGGTAAAAGTAAGAGTAAGTGCTTTTTTGTAGCAGCAGATTGTTTGCCGCAAACCATAGCCGTCGTGTTGACTCGAGCCGAGCCCTTAGGAATTGATGTTCATATAGGTGATCTCTTTACGGATCTTGAAAATCTCGATGTTTTCGGTGTTCTTTTGCAATATCCCAACGTTGATGGCGAAATTCACGATTATCGAGAAGTCGCTGAGTGTCTCCACCAAGCAGGGGGGCTTTTAGCCGTAGCTGCAGATCCCATGGCGCTAGTCCTCTTAAGCCCTCCTGGAGAATGGGGGGCAGATATCGTGGTTGGATCGACCCAGCGTTTTGGCGTACCTCTCGGTTTTGGTGGGCCGCATGCCGCATTTATGGCGTGCAGGGAAGAGTACAAGCGTCAAATACCCGGAAGAGTTATAGGAGTCTCTTCGGATAAAGATGGGAAAGTAGCTTTTCGAATGGCGCTGCAGACTCGCGAACAACACATACGCCGTGAGAAAGCTACTTCTAACATCTGCACTGCGCAAGTGCTCTTGGCTAATGTCGCAAGCATGTATTGTGTCTATCATGGTCCAAAGGGTCTAGAGCAAATTGCCCAACGGATACACCTAATGCTTAAAATATTGGTTTCTCAGCTAAGAGAGGGGGGTATTTCGGTCAGAAATTCATCTTTTTTCGATACTATCGTTTTTGATACACTCGCTGCTGAAGCGATTCATAAGAGGGCGAAGGCTAAAGGTTATAACCTAAGAGTCATAGGAGCAGAAGCTATAGGTTTGTCAGTAAATGAAACGACCACTCTTGATGACATCACAGAATTAGTCAAAGTCATCATTAATCCGGTCTCAGGAGAAGAACCGCTGGTAAATTGCAATTTGTCGGCTTTAGAGGGCATTCCCCATGAGCTAGTTAGACAGAGCGCTATTTTGACGCATCCCATTTTCAACAAATACCACTCTGAGACAGCCATGATGCGATATATGCGAGTTTTAGAGGAAAAAGACTTAGCCCTTAATCGCGCGATGATACCTTTAGGTTCCTGTACGATGAAGCTAAATGCTGCTAGCGAAATGATGCCGATTACTTGGGCCGGATTTTCTAAAGTCCACCCTTTTGCACCTTTGGATCAAACAGAAGGTTATCAAGAGCTAATAGAAGATCTCGAAAACAAGCTGTGCCAAATTACCGGTTTTTCGGGTATTTCATTGCAGCCTAATGCGGGTTCTCAAGGAGAGTATGCCGGTCTTTTGACTATTCGAGCATACTATAAGGCCAGAGGAGAAGATGATAGGGATGTTTGTTTGATTCCATCGAGTGCTCACGGAACTAACCCAGCTAGCGCGGTTATGAGCAATATGAAAGTGGTCATTGTGGCATGCGATGAAGATGGTGACGTGAATCTCTCAGATCTTAGAGAGAAGGTAGCCCTTCACAAGAGAAAATTGGCAGCAATAATGGTTACTTACCCCTCTACACATGGTGTCTTTGAAGAAGGGATACGTGAGATCTGCCAGATAGTGCATGATGCTGGTGGACAAGTATATATGGATGGCGCTAATTTGCAGGCGATGGTTGGGATGTGTTTACCCGGACATTTTGGACCAGACGTCATGCACCTTAATCTCCACAAGACCTTCTGCATACCTCACGGTGGCGGTGGTCCTGGGGTTGGGCCGATTGCTGTAGCAAATCATTTGCGCCCGTTTCTACCAACTACACCTCTTTCACTGTTGACCACAGAGGCTATGGGTATTGGGCCTATCTCATCTGCACCATGGGGCTCCGCCTCAATACTTCCCATTTCTTGGGCGTACATTGCGATGATGGGTGGTAGCGGACTGACGAAAGCGACCCAAGTATCTATTTTATCAGCAAATTATATTGCGAAAAGGTTGAGCAACCATTTTGATATTTTATTCACTGGTAGCAATGGATTAGTTGCGCACGAATGCATCATAGACACCCGTAAGATCCAGTCAAAAGCGAAAGTCACTGTTGATGATGTTGCGAAACGTTTAATGGACTATGGGTTCCATAGCCCGACGATGTCTTGGCCAGTAGCCCAGACATTGATGGTGGAGCCGACTGAGTCTGAACCATTGGAAGAGATCGATCGATTTTGTGAAGCAATGATTCTGATAGCAGGTGAGGCCGAGAAAATCGCAAGTGGAGAATGGTCGAATAACGATAACCCTCTAATAAATGCTCCGCACACAGCAGAATATCTTATGGCAGATACATGGACTCACCCATATACTCGGAAACAGGCGGCATTTCCTAGCGGAAAGATGAGCGTCGCGAAGTACTGGCCCACAGTCGGTCGTATTGATAATGCTGCAGGTGATCGTTCGTTGGTGTGTTCTTGTCCACCTATAGAGAGTTACATGGCAGACGGTTAGGGAGTTTCAGTCGTATTTTTTTAAACGAGTATGAGGCACTGAAAAGTCCGCATTAGATAGAAGCTCTGGTATTATTGCTGTTGGGTTTATTTGGGTATGACTGAGGTAGTAGTGCTTACGGGCGTGATCCATATCAAAAGTCTCTGAGATTCCCGACGTTTGGTAAAGATCGCGGGTGTAGTCCCATAGGTTTGGGTAGTCAATGAGTCGTTTTGTTGAGCATTTGAAGTGAGCATGATACACCGAATCAAAGCGGCATAGAGTTGGGAATACCCGCCAGTCAGATGCAGTCATTTTTTCCCCTAGTAGATATCGCCCTCGTGAGAGTCGCTCTTCCATCCAATCCATTGTTTCAAATAGTGGAACAAGTGCATCTTGATAGGCCTTTTGGCTGGTAGCGAAGCCACATTTATAAACCCCATTGTTGAAAGAGTTATAGATCCTGTCGTTGACATTGTCCATTTCGGTTATGAGTTCAGCAGGGAAGTAATTTCCTGGTGAGGCGCCTGCCGAATCGAACGAACTATTTAGCATTTGAATGATGTCTGACGACTCGTTAGAGACGATGCTAGATGTCTTCTTATCCCATAGAACGGGAACAGTGACACGTCCTGTGTAGTCAGGTTTCGCTTTTGTGTAAACCTGGTGCATAAATTGTGCATGGTTAACGCTATCAGCGATGACACCTGGTCCTTCTTTAAAGGTCCATCCATTTTCTTCCATTAACCAATGGACTACTGAGATGTCAATACAAGATTCCAGGCCTTTGAGCTTGCGGAAAATTAGAGTTCGGTGGGCCCAAGGACAAGCTAGGGAAATATATAAGTGATATCGGCTAGTTTCAGCCTTATATCCTGAAATCCCTGTTATTCCAGCCGAGCCGTCTTTGGTAACCCAATTTCGCAATGAACTTTGTGGACGCTCGAATCGACCAGCTGTGGACTTGGTATCATACCATTGGTCCGTCCACACTCCATCTACTAACAAGCCCATAGTTGCGCTACCCTTTTGCCTGGAAGTTCATTTTGGTTAGTGAGTATTATTTTTAATAACCAGGTTCTCGTGGGAAGCCAGCTATATCAGGCGGCGGGTAATACCTTTTTCCCTCTAACGCATCTAGTCGCTCAAAGAAGCTGTGGTCAGCTGCCAAACCAGCAACCTCTCCGATATCTTTAAGATTCATCGCTTGCCTAAACATGTTCCAAGAGTCGGGATGCAGTTCAGATGCGGACTTTAAAAAAAGATCACCTTCATCTTCTTTTCCATTTTTGCGTAAATATATGCCGAGATGGAAGCTTGCATGTGCTAGTGCCGTTTGTTGGGTAGGACGTGCGATGTGTTCTCTCGCTTCCTGTTCACTAAAAGCATGTTCTGATTCAGAACCTTTTATCGCCCAATCTTTGACCGCAGCCAAATATGTAGACTGCGCCTTTGCAGCTAATGCTAAAGCCTCATCTGATTGAGAAAAATCAGTACGATTCATTGAGCGGAATGAATCGTGAGAGCCTGCTGTCTCTGAAGGCCTTACAATGACGCCGTTCTCATCAATCCAAACAGCGTTAGGGACATTCACCATGTTGTATAGGTCGGCGACCTGGTGTTGTTCGTCTATAAGGCACACGTAGCTGGGGTCTGCAGCCTCAATAAATTCACGTGCAGTTTCTTCGCCCCTACTTTCTTGAGCGACTGCGATAACTATAAAATCGTGATCTTTAACTGACTCATACATATCCTGCCACACGGGCAAGTCATGCCTGCATCCTCACCATGAGGACCAGGTCGTCAAAAAAATTCTTTTGCCTTTATAGTCTGAAAGAGTATGTTGCTTGCCTTCTAAATCAGGTAAGGAGAAGTTGGGGGCTTGTAGAGAATTAAGCGCACCTAACCTTTCCTTATGGCTTGTGCCAAGCATCCATGTGTCGCCAGACTTATCATGTAAAATTGGCTTATCCATGAGAGTCCAGAATGAAGATACGTTCACTTCGCTTCCTTGTACGAAATTTTCCGTTTCTGTTTTCGGATAAGGGATGCAAGTGTTTCCTTGGCAAAACCCCTCAGCTTTTAGCGACCAACCAGTAGTTTTTTCTAGCTCTTCTTGATTGATCCAGAGTTCGTTATTTTTTACATTTGCATTACAAATAGTAGCCTTATCATCTATCAATAAAGTAGTCATATCGAGCACCATATTTATATTTTTCTGTTATAGGTTTCTGCCACTTTGGCCCTTGAATAGTCAGTATATAGCTAATGCTACACCGTGGCCATGACGACTTTTATGAAGAGTTGTCCTACAGGGATTCAGCAATAGCATGCGCGAATTAGGACTTGCGCTCTTGAGAGTCTGCATCCAGCAAGGGCGAGGGATCTCTAGAAGAGTCGCTTTCCGGCAGCCATTTTGATTCGATACTTTTTTTAGGGTTGACGCCAAGCGATTTGAACTTTTCGATTTTAGTAGTCAAGTTTCCTGAACCTGAGACCAGTTTGTTTTTTGCACCATCAAACGCTTTTCGAGCGCTTTCTAGGCTTGTTCCTACTTTATCCATGTCGCCTAAAAAACCTGCAAATTTGTCATATAGACTCGCTGCGTCAGTAGCAATTTTTTTTGCGTTCAAAGTTTGTTTTTCTGTTTGCCAAAGGTTGTTTACTACTAAGAGGGCGAGCATCAAAGTGTTTGGCCCAGCGATAATGATTTGTTTCTTTCTGGCATCAGTCCAAATTGTGGGTTCTTTGCTGACCGCTAAGCCGAGTGCAGGTTCTATCGGTACGAACATGATTACTAATTCTAGAGAGTTCAGGCCTACTAGTTTTTCGTACTTTTTATCAGATAGTTCTTTGATATGGTTTCGCATAGATGCTACATGTTCTTTAGCAAAAAGGTTGCTCTGAACGTCATCCTCGGCGGCATGGTGACGATCGTATGCTATGAGCGATACTTTGGAATCAATAATAATGTGTTTGTTATTTGGAAGATGAATGATTGCATCAGGAAAAAACGATTTCCCCTCGATGTTCTTGTAAGCTGTTTGTGTATCATACTCGCGCCCCTTAACAAGGCCCGACTCTTCCAGTAGCCGTTCGAGCTGCATCTCTCCCCAGTTTCCTCGGACCTTACTATCTCCTTTGAGAGCTTTGGTGAGGTTTAAGGCATCAGTCCCGATTCGCTCATTTAAATTTTTCAATATGTTTATTTCAGTTCGCAGGGTAGCTCTTTCGCGGTTTTCGTTATCGTAAATATCTTCGACTTTCTTTTTAAAATCGGTTAACTGCTGTCTTACTGGACTAAGCAGCGTTTCGACGCTTTCTTTATTAGCTTCCTTAAGTTTTTTTTGGTTGTCGGTAAATATTTGATTGGCTAGATTCTCAAATTGTATTTTTAAGGAATTCTCGGCATTTTGTAACAATGCTATTTTTTCTAAATTAGATTTTTCTCCTTCTCTTTTTTCTGCTGATAAGACTGCATACTCTTGACTAATTTTAGAGTTTTGTGCTTTTAGCGCTAGATTCTCGTTTTCCTTTTGCTCAAGAGCGATAGAGATTTTGGTGTTCTCTTCACTATAAGATATATGAAGCTTTTTTCGCATCCAAAATGTTGCTGCGGTGGCCGTTAATAAAGCTATTAGAGCGAATAAAAAGTGCATTGGTTCCAAGCCTTCCATCAATGACGTCTCACAGAGTGGATTAATGATTGGAATGAGTCGGTCATGCTATGGCCTCCAAAACCATATTACTAGGTGTTTCTGCGACGCGTTTTATCTTTGAAAAACCAGCCTCTTTTAAGACTTTAGATAGGCGCTTTTCGCCCGCTTGCGAGCCAAGGCAGAGGCCCACTTCTTGAGAGCGCGATACTGGAACACAGATTGTAGTCGAAAAGCCATACATGATACCTGAGAGGAGATTCATGTTTTCTTCTAGAGAATCTCCTGCCAACGGTTCCACTACCATAAACGTGCCGCCTGGCTTCAGCACACTTTTGATCCTTTTCGCGGCACCGACAGGATCTCCCATATCATGAAGAGCATCAAAAATGCAGACTAAGTCGTAATCGTTTCCGGGGAGCTCTTTCGCTAATACCTGAGAGAACGATATATTCGTTAGTTTTTCATGGTCCGCACTTTGAATCGCTTTTTCTATAGACGAGAGATGGTAATCAAACCCACAAACGGTCGAGTTTGGATAGGCGCTGGCCATCAATATAGACGATGAGCCTAGCCCACAACCGACATCAGCTATTCTTGCCCCCGCTTGCAGCTTAGCCTCCACACCGGTCAGGGCCGGGATCCAGTCCGAGGTCAAGCTTGCCGCATATCCCATTCTGAAAAATCGGTCTGTCCCACAAAAGCAGCAAGAGTGATGATCACCCCATGCTCTACCTTCGCCTGTTTTGAACGTGTCTACAGCTAATTCGTGTGTGGCGAACTGACCTACCACCGCCTGAAAAAAACCTTGCATACATGTTGGCTCCCCTTCATGTGAAAACAACGCCGCTTGCTCGGGCGAGAGTGCAAATTCGTCCTCCTCAGCGTCATAGCCTATATATCCCATAGCGACGTTTGAGGACAACCATTCTCGTAAGTATCTTTCGTCTACATTTGCTTCTTTTGCGAGTCTCTGGTGGGAACATGGGCCGATTTTTTCAAGGGCCCGGTAGACGCCGGCCTGATCTCCTATATATGCCATGAGCAATCCGACTGCACCAGCTGCATTTCCCATCACTTTTCCTTGTAGCTGTTCAAATTTTTTCTGATTAAAATTAATCATTGATCTTTAGTCCCCCTGAAAGCGTAAGAAATTTGTCACTATAACGTAACTAAAATCAATCAAAAAAGAAATCGCTAGTGTTTTAAAGGCATTTTTGGGGGTTTTAAGAGTTAGAGCCTCGTCATATAATGCTTGGATAGAGTAACTTCTGGCCCCGTCATTTGGACGAGACATATTGATTGAATTAAGAAGCAGTTAATGGCTGGTTCTACGTGACAATGTGAGAAGATATTCTAGGCGAGTAATGCGAGAGTGGCGGAATTGGTAGACGCGCTGGCTTTAGGTGCCAGTGGGGTAACCCGTGAGAGTTCGAGTCTCTCCTTTCGTACCAAATAGGCGGCAGTCTATTTGCCTTTAAACTAATAAAATAGAGTTTTTTAGATGCAAATTTCTTTAGAAGAGCCTTCAGTGCTGGAAAGACGTATGAAAGTTGAAATACCAGAAGAGCGTATTTCGACTGATGTTGAATCCCGTCTTGCCAAGTTAGTGCAAACAGTGACAATAGATGGATTTCGGAAAGGGAAGGTACCTCTCTCCGTTGTTCGGCAACGCTACACAGCTTCGGTGAGGGATGAGGTTGTTGGAGAAACGCTGCAAAGTACTTTCAGCGAGGCGTTGACTTCTAAAGGCCTGCAACCGGCTGGACAGCCTGCCATAGACGAGGTTTCGTCGAAGGTTGGATCAGGCCTCACGTACACGGCAGTTTTTGAAGTCTTTCCGATTATTGAGCCCGCCTCATTAGATAAGGTAAACGTTGTTAAGTTGAGTTGCGATATTGGTGACGAAGATCTAGAGAAAGTAGTGGAACAGCTTCGTGATCATCATAAGGTTTGGACTGAGGTCGATCGGCCTTCGAAAATTGGGGATCAGCTTTCTATTGATTTTTCCGGCAGTATCGAAGGCGAGCCTTTTGAAGGCGGGACTGGCAGTGATTTTGAGGTTTCTCTGGGTGCAGGAACCATGATTGAGGGTTTTGAAGATGGATTGGTTGAGCAATCAAAAGGCGATACTCCTGTTTTAGCTCTAAAATTTCCAGAAGGCTATCAAAATGAAGCTTTAGCTGGAAAACCGGTAAAGTTCGATATCGTAGTAAAGAAAATTTCTGAGTCAGCTTTGCCTGAACTAGACGATGAGTTTTTCGAAAAATTCGGTGTCAAAGAAGGCGGAGAAGAGGCATTTAGAACTCAGGTGCTCGAGAATATGGAAAAAGAGCGAGAGAAGACTCAGACAATGAGATTCCGTAATGAAATTATGGAAAAAGTGATGGATGTGAACCAGTTTGAGATTCCTAAAAGCCTAGTGTTAGAGGAAGTTGGTCGGCAGCGAGAGCAGATGTCCCGAGAGCTAATGATGAGAGGGGTCAATCCTTCTAACGATGAGGCAGCTTTTGAAAAAGCCTTAACCGACAGGGCTGAGGGCGGTGTAAAGATGGGCCTTTTGATGGCGGAGATAATTAAGAGAGAAGAACTGAAAGCGGAGCCTGATAAAGTTAAAGAAATGATTTCTAAGATGGCAGCCGGATATGAAGATTCGGAGGCCGTTACAAAATGGTACTACGAAAATCCTGAACAACTTAAGCAAATAGAAGGCGCTTGTTTAGAAGAAACTGTGGTTGATTGGCTTGCCCAGCAGGCTGATGTTAAAGAAGAGAGCATCTCATTTGACGGGTTAATGAATCCGATGCAGACTAGTAATTAAGTAATTAGGAAGTAAGTAATGGCAATAGAGATTTCTGATTTTTCGGCAGGGCAAAACGCTCCTCGCGGCTTGAATCTAGTACCGATGGTAGTTGAGCAGACTGCTAGAGGAGAGAGGGCTTACGATATCTACTCTAGATTACTGAAAGAGCGTGTGATCTTTTTGGTGGGCCCTGTTGAAGACTATGTTTCGAATGTGTTGGTTGCGCAGCTGTTATTCTTGGAGTCAGAGAACCCAGATAAGGACATACATCTGTACATCAATTCTCCAGGAGGCTCAGTGTCTGCCGGATTGGCAATTTACGATACGATGCAGTTTATTAAACCTGATGTTAGCACAATGTGTATTGGCCAAGCGGCCAGCATGGGTGCCCTGCTATTAGCAGGTGGGGCTGCCAAAAAAAGATATTGTTTACCACACTCTAGAATGATGATTCATCAACCACTGGGTGGCTTTCAAGGACAAGCTTCTGACTTTGATATTCATGCTAAAGAAATATTGAAAGCACGCGAGCGATTGAATCAGATTTTAGTAACTCATACTGGGCAACCCATAGAAAAAGTTGAAGCAGATACAGACAGAGACCGGTTTATGAGTGGAGAAGAAGCCGTTGATTACGGAATTATCGACGAAGTCCTCTCTAGTAGAGAAGCGACAAAAGCCAAAGATTAAATTTTTTTTGATGATTGAAGAGGTGATGCTGTATGAGTGATGGTGATAATCCCAAAGCGGATAGTGATAAATTACTCTATTGCTCCTTTTGTGGGAAGAGCCAGCATGAGGTCAGGAAATTAATTGCAGGCCCGTCAGTTTTTATTTGTGACGAATGCGTTGAATTATGCACTGATATCATCCAAGAAGAAATCCAGGAAAAAGAGGGAGCTGATAAGGGCTCCAAATTACCGATACCCAAAGAAATCAAAGACAGCTTAGATGAATACGTCATTGGACAACATGAGGCAAAAAAAATACTGGCCGTCGCCGTCTATAATCACTATAAGCGATTAGACACTCGAGTTAAGAAAGACGATATCGAACTTTCCAAAAGTAATGTGCTGCTTGTGGGGCCAACTGGTAGTGGGAAAACCCTGCTGGCAGAGACTCTGGCAAGGCTGCTCAATGTCCCATTTACCATAGCTGATGCGACTACCCTTACGGAAGCAGGTTACGTCGGGGAAGATGTAGAGAACATAATCCAAAAGCTTCTGCAGAAGTGTGATTATGATGTAGAGAAAGCTCAAACTGGGATCGTATACATTGATGAGATAGATAAGATTTCGCGTAAGTCTGACAATCCATCTATAACGAGAGATGTGTCAGGCGAAGGAGTCCAACAGGCGCTCCTGAAGCTCATAGAAGGAACTGTCGCGTCTGTTCCTCCTCAGGGAGGGAGAAAGCATCCTCAACAGGAATTTTTGCAAGTCGATACGAGCAATATTTTGTTTATTTGTGGTGGGGCTTTTGCTGGCTTAGATACTACAGTTAGGGCTAGGTCTGAGAAGAGTGGAATGGGATTTTCCGCTGAAGTGCAAGGAAAAGATGACAAGAAATCGTCATCCGAGCTTTTACAGCAAGTTGAACCTGAAGATTTAGTTAAGTACGGATTAATACCGGAGTTTGTTGGACGGCTGCCTGTTTTAGCTGTGCTAGAAGAGTTGGATGCAGAGCAATTAGTGCAAATTCTAGTGGAACCGAGAAATTCGCTTACGAAGCAATATGCCAAACTGTTTGAGATGGAAGATTGCGAGCTTGAGTTTCGAGAGGACGCTTTGTTAGCTATAGCGGATAAAGCGCTGGAAAGGAAAAGTGGCGCTAGGGGTTTACGTTCAATCCTTGAAAAAAATCTTTTAGACACCATGTATGAGTTACCGTCGTTAAAAAACGCGACAAAAGTGGTTGTTGATGAGAGTGCAATAAGAGGCGAGAGTAACCCGCTAGTAATATATGAAAGTTCAGAAGTTTCTTCCACGGCTGCTTCAGAGTAATTGCAGCCGTTGAGAATACAATTTTTGTATTCTCGCCTGACTTTTGCAACTTTGCTTTAAGGCGGGACAGACGTATTCTTTGCATTATTATCAACAATAAAAATTTGCCCATAGTCTTAGGAGTACTTCTTGCATGAGTAATCATTCTAAAGAGTTTGCTGTATTACCGTTACGAGATGTGGTTGTTTACCCGCATATGGTTATTCCTCTCTTCGTTGGGCGAGAGAAGTCGATTGCGGCTCTCGATAGTGCTATGGAGGATGGGAAACAGATTTTTCTTGTGAGTCAGAAAGATGCAGGAGAAGATAGCCCCAGCGAGGGGGATGTGCATCGTGTTGGTACCATTTCAAATATATTACAACTACTTAAGCTGCCCGATGGGACAGTCAAAGTATTGGTGGAGGGAGTCTGTCGAGCTGAGATTGAATCCTTCGTTGATGCTAAAGACATTTATGCAGCAACTGTAAAAGAGTTAGAGGTCTCAGAGCCTAGTGAGAGGGAAGGCGAGGCCTTAACACGAGCGCTCATGGGTCAATTCGACCAGTATGCCAAGTTAAACAAGAAAATACCTCCTGAGATAATTTCTTCTTTGTCTAGTATTGACGATCCTTCTCGACTTGGGGACACCATAGCGGCCCATATAAACGTCAAAATGATAGAGAAACAGCAAATTCTTGAGATTATAGACCTTTCAGAACGACTTGAATTTTTGATTGGGCTGATGGAAGGAGAGATCGATCTTCTTGAAGTAGAGAAAAAACTGCGCGGGCGCGTTAAAAAGCAGATGGAAAAAAGCCAGCGAGAGTATTATTTAAATGAGCAAATGAAAGCGATACAAAATGAGCTTGGGGAAAGCGAGGAAGGCCTGAGTGAATTTGATGAGCTTGCAAAAAAGATCGCGGCTTCGGGTATGCCAAAAGAAGCTCTAGAAAAAGCGGAAGGAGAGCTCAAAAAATTAAGAATGATGTCTCCCATGTCTGCCGAAGCGGCTGTCGTCAGAAATTATATTGATTGGGTTGTAGGTGTCCCTTGGAAAAAACGGTCGAAAGTTAGAACTGAGCTAGATAAAGCCGAAGAAATTCTAGATGAAGATCACTACGGCCTTGAAAAAGTAAAAGAACGAGTCCTTGAATATCTTGCAGTTCAAAAGCGGGTTAAAAAACTTAAAGGACCCATTCTCTGTCTCGTAGGGCCTCCTGGTGTGGGTAAAACATCTCTCGGACGTTCCATAGCGCGTGCCACTAATAGAAAATTTGTGCGCATGTCACTGGGTGGGGTTCGTGATGAAGCGGAGATTCGCGGGCATCGTAGGACTTATGTGGGAGCGATGCCAGGAAAGATCGTCCAGAATATGTCGAAAATAAAAACAAAGAATCCACTTTTTTTGCTGGATGAAATAGACAAAATGGCAATGGATTTTCGGGGAGACCCAGGTTCCGCACTGCTAGAGGTGCTCGATCCAGAACAAAACACAGCATTTAATGATCATTATTTGGAACTCGATTATGACCTTTCCGAAGTGATGTTTGTAACGACGGCTAACACCATGAATATCCCTGCCCCACTAATGGATCGAATGGAAGTCATCAATATATCTGGCTATACGGAAGAGGAGAAAACTAGAATTGCGCTCAAATACTTAGTGCCGAAGCAACTTAAGAATGCCGGTCTTAAAGATAATGAATTGAAAATCAGTGAGTCTGCTGTGCGTGGAATTATCCGTTACTACTCGAGAGAAGCTGGAGTCAGAAGCTTGGAGCGACAGATCGCAAATATCTGCCGGAAAGTAGTCAGACATTTACTGACCAACCTGAAGACAAAAAAAATATCTGTCACTGAGCAGAATTTGGATAAATATCTGGGAGTGCAGAAGTTTCGATTTGGTCTTGGTGAAGAGGAAGATCGTGTAGGGCAAGTAACTGGGTTGGCATGGACAGAAGTTGGTGGTGATTTGCTGACAATCGAGGCTGTTGTTGTTCCGGGGAAAGGAAAGGAGATATATACCGGTAGTTTAGGTGACGTTATGCAAGAGTCTATCAAGGCGGCAATGACCGTTGTCCGAAGTCGCGCTACTTCGCTCGGGATAGCTGCAGATTTCCATAGTCGCAGTGATGTGCACTTCCATGTACCTGAGGGGGCCACACCTAAAGACGGTCCTAGTGCTGGGATAGGCATGTGCGTGGCGATGGTGTCAGCGCTTACGAAAATACCTGTTAAAGCTGCAGTAGCGATGACTGGAGAGATTACACTTCGAGGAGAGGTCCTACCGATAGGGGGCTTAAAAGAAAAGCTACTTGCGGCCCTCCGCGGAGGGATAAAGCAAGTTATCATCCCCAAAGACAATGAGCGTGATCTTACTGAGATTCCTAGCAAGATAACTAAAGAATTAGAGATAATTCCCGTCAAATGGATTGATGAGATTTTTGATGTGGCTCTGAGAACTGCCCCCAAGCCTTTGGAGGCGGATGAAAGTAATAAAGAGGCCGTCGAAGCTGATGATGTCACGGGGAAAAACTTATCCGCGGAAACCGCTAGGCGCCATTAGGTTCTGGAGGTATAATGGTATTGCATCAAAGCAATGCTTGATGACAAGCTGCACGCTTGATATAAACCGTTCTAAAGAGCGTCAGTGAAACTTTCGCTGATGTTCTACTAAGGGAAGAAATTATGAATAAAGCAGATTTGATTGAAGCCGTAGCTACGGCTACAGATATGTCTAAAGCATCAGCCGCGAGAGCAGTAGATGCAGTTGTGGATACTATCACTGGTTCTTTAAAGCAAGGCGATCAAGTTACGCTGGTTGGATTTGGTACGTTTTTGGTGAGAGACCGAGCCGCTAGAAGTGGTCGTAATCCTCAAACTGGCGAAGCTATAAAGATTAAGGCTTCCAAAGCTCCAGCGTTCAAAGCAGGTAAAGCTCTTAAGGATGCAGTAAACTAGAATACCAGTTTGGGTGCTTAGCTCAGCTGGAAGAGCATCGCCCTTACAAGGCGAGGGTCGGGGGTTCGATCCCCTCAGCACCCACCAAAAATAATCGTCGGAGTGGTAGTTCAGTTGGTTAGAATACCGGCCTGTCACGCCGGGGGTCGCGGGTTCGAGTCCCGTCCGCTCCGCCATTTTCTATTATGAGAATGCTATGCTTCGCACAGACAGAGTGTGCAGCGTTAGATTATTAGTGTATTGCTTGTGAGCCGAGGTGATTAATTAGGTCGGTTTTATTTTACTGGGAGACCCAGCAATGTTACAAACTATTCGAGATCGGTCTAAAGGTCTTGTTGTAGGCATCATAGTGGGACTCATTTCTCTCACGTTCGTTTTGGTAGGCGTTCAGAGCTACCTTGGCGGAGGATCTAAAGTTATAGTCGCAGAGGTTTCGGGGGAAGAGATTTACCTTGGCGAATTTCAGCTCAACTTGCAGCGCTTCCGACAAAGAGCCCAAGCAATGCTTGGAGATTCTTTCGACGCTTTAGATTGGGATAAACCCGAAATCAAACAGCAAGTACTTGATGAGTTGATAGATAATCAATTGGTCGACGGCCTTGCTTCAGAGAACTGGTTGAGGGTCGGCGACGCCCAGCTAGCGTCAGAGCTTCAGTCTATTTCGGTGTTTCACGACGAACAGGGAAGGTTTTCTAGAGAACTTTATTCTCAACGAACTCGATTGTTAGGCTATACGGAATCAACTTTTGAGCAACGGTTAAGGAATGAAATAACCAGGTCTCAGTTATACGCAGGCATTGCGGGGTCTCAGTTTACGCCCGAATCTGAAACTGATGGGTTGCTAAAGCTCGTCAATCAACAAAGAGATCTGGGTTACGCTGTTATACCCGGTAGTGTTTACGAATCTGAAGTACTATTTACTGATGAGACGACTAGAGAATTTTATACTGCGAACGAGGAAAGATACCGAGTTGTCGAGAAAGTTAATCTAAGCTACGTACAGATATCTCCCGAATCATTAGCAGCGTCCATTCGACCGACCGATGAAAATTTACAAGCTCATTATGAAAAAGAATTAGCGAATTACACGGTCGTTGAAGAGCGTGATGTCGAATATATCTTGTTCCGATTACCTAGAGATGCTAGCGATGAGAGTGTCGCCTCCGTTTATGAGAAAGCTAATAATCTAAGGACTCGTATTTCGGAAGGCGAGAGTTTCTCCTCAGTCTTAAATCAGATCGCCTCAGGAGATATAGACGGCGCAGATGCCGGAGATACAGGTTTTTTCGCTCGCGGTGTAATGGCCCCTGAATTTGAGAATAGCGTTTTTGCTCTCAAGTTAGATCAGGTAAGTGAACCAGTCCGTACGGACTTCGGCGTCCAGGTTATAAAATTGAAAGCTATCTCTCCGGGCGGTCAAAAAACCTACCAAGAAGCACTTGAAGAAGTTACTGCATCATACGTGAGTCTAGAAGGACAAAAGCTTTTCTTTGAAAAAGCAGAGGATTTTTCTAATTTTGTCTATGAGTATCCAGAAAGTTTTTCTACGGTTGCTGAGTCTATGGATCTGGAGGTTCGATCGACGGGGCTCCTGAGCCGAGAAGCACTAGTTATCTTGTTTTCTGAAGAAGCAATTACTGCCGCTTTTGATCCTCAGGTGATAGAGCAAGGTTTGAATTCGACGCCAATTGAGTTGACTGATGGCCGACTTGTATCATTTAGAGTTATCACCCATGAGCCTTCAATTATCCGACCTTATGACAACGTAAAGGCTACTGTTCAGGAAGACCTGTTGTCTGAACGATTGGCAGAAATAGTGCGGGGCAAAGGTGAGGATTTAGTCTCAAGGATTGAGGCCGGAGCAGATGCGGAAACACTCCTGAAATCTGAAGGGTTAGATTGGAAAGAAGTAAAAAACGTAGATCGACGGTCTAGCGAGGTGAACTCAGCTGTATTGGAAGTTGCTTTTGGTGCCGTGCTTGCTTCGGGTGTAGCGTATAAAGGCGCCCCTGTTGGAATAACTGATTTTGTGGTTGTTAAAGTTTCTAATTTGGTTTTTCCAGAAATTTCTGAAATGGACCTAGAGGAAAAGGAACGATACAAAACGCAGCTCCTATCCCAGAGAGTTACTGGAGAGTGGAGAGACTATGTCAGAAATCTTAGGGCACAATCCAAGATTAAAATTTTTCAGGATAGGCTGTAACCGGCTGAGATGAATCAAGCGAGATAAATTACTCAGCTGCGCATGACACGGCTCACTAATGCAGAACCTACGCTGTCTCCCCAAACATTTATAACGGTTCGGAATCTATCTAGGAACCAGTCAACGGAAAGAATAAGTGCGATTCCCTCTAATGGCAAATTCACCGCAGAGAGAACTATAACCATTGTTACTAGGCCTGCCTGCGGAATTCCGGCAGCTCCTATGGCGGCCAGTGTAGCGGTCACAAATATAATGGTTTGTTCCATTACCCCCATTTCAATTCCGTATACTTGGGCTATAAACATTACCGCTATTGCTTCATAAAGCGCAGTTCCATCCATATTTATGGTTGCGCCGATTGGTAGCACAAACCGAACCGCCCTATCGTCTACTCCTGCACTCTTGGCTCCGCTAATAGTTAAAGGGAGTGTGGCTGAAGAACTAGCAGTCCCGAACGCCGTGAAAAGAGCTTTTGATAGGTGTCGCAAAAAGTCTAGGCCTTTACCTGTTGATAATCGTAGAACAGAAAATAAAAATACAGAATGGATCGCAAGTCCAACAAGGACTGCGATGACATACCCACCGATGGCCTGAGCTTCATGAAGAAAAGCCATTCCGCCGCCGGCTTTTCCTAGTCTGGATGCAATTAGTGCGAAGATCCCAATGGGCGCTAGATACATAATCCAATTTATCATTTTCATCATGACATGATTGAGGCTTTCGAAGAATTTAAGTGTGGGTTGTCCTTTGGCGCCGAGAGTGGTGAGAGCGGCTGCGAAAATCAGAGAGAAAACAATGATAGGTAGAAGTTTAGTTTCTGCAGCGGCTGCAACTAGATTTGGTGACACCGCAGACAGGACAATATCACTGAAGCCAATCGGAGTTCTTTCTGTTGCATCGTAGGAGTTATCGGCATTGATATCCTCTGAAGTAATACCAGCACCGGGTTCGATTACATTGACAACTGCCAGACCGATTAAAACTGCGACAGCAGTAGTTGATGCGTAATACCCTAGGGTGTAACCACCAATCTTACCTAACTTACGAACGTCACCAAGCGAGGCCACGCCAGTAATAACCGCCGCAATTACCAACGGGATGATAGTCATCTTTAGCGCGTTCAGGAACAAGGTACCGATCCACTCTATTCCCACCATAGGTTGGCCAATAATTGTGCCTGCCGTGGCACCACCTACTACGCCTGCTAGCATTGCCCAAAGTAGTCGGTTGGAATGTTGTTCGCTCATTACCGGTACTGACTAAACGTCAGCAATCCCCATTATATTAAACCCGCAGTCGACATAGGTGATTTCGCCAGTTACGGCAGATGCCATGTCGGAGCATAGAAAAGCACCTACATTTCCGACCTCATCAGTAGTCACGTTCCTTCTAAGAGGAGCAGTATTTTCAACATAAGATAAGAATTTGCGAAGATCTTTCACTCCAGATGCTGCAAGAGTTCTTATTGGGCCTGCAGAAATGGCGTTTACTCGGATACCTTCCGGCCCTAAGTTCTCTGCCATATATCTAACATTTGCCTCCAAACTTGCTTTTGCAAGACCCATTACGTTGTAACTGGGCATTGTTCTGACGGCACCCAAGTAACTAAGTGTTAGCATTGAACCGTTCCGACCCTTCATTAGAGGCCGCAATACCTGTCCGAGAGCTGCAAAACTGTATGAGCTTATTTCATGGGCTATTGAGAATCCTTCCCTAGTAACGCTGTCTAGATAGTTGCCTTGTAGTTCTTCTCTCGGCGCATAAGCTAGCGAATGTACCATAATATCTAGGTAGCCCCAGCGGCTTTCAACATAATTTGCCACGTTTTGAATTTCAGTATCGCTCGCGACATCGCACTGGACCGTAACGTCGGAACCGAGCTGCTTAGCAAAATCTTCGACTCGAGGTTTCAGTCGGTCATTTTGGTAGGTTAGAGCAACTTCTGCTCCCTCGCGAGCCATTGCTTGGGCTATTCCCCATGCTATTGACTTATTACTAGCTATCCCTACTATTAGAGCTCGTTTACCGTTTAGTATTCCCATTATGTACTCACCACGTTGTTTTTTGGTTTATTCTAATCTTTCGACGTGTACCTGATACCTGTCCGCATTATAATCTCAGTTTATGTTCATTTTATAAACTACATTGTAAGGTTTTCTATGACATTAAATTTCCGTTGGCGCTATTTAGGGTGTCTACTCATGAGTCTTTCGGCTTGCGGCGAAAACCCTTGGAACAATCCATATCCTTCCAAGGATAGCACCTCGAATACCTACTATAGCTCATTCTCAGAGCGCCCTAAACATCTCGACCCTGTGTCATCTTACAGCGAGGGCGAGGCCATATTTACCGCTCAAATATATGAACCTGTCGTACAGTACCATTTTTTTGATAGGCCATATAGCTTAGTTCCATTGACTGCCGAGCGAATGCCGGAGCCACTTTACCTGAACGCAAACGGAGAAGTTGTCGGGACTGATGCTGCTGATTCTGAAATCGCGGAAGTGGTTTACCGCATTAACGTTAAGAAAGGTATTCAGTTTCAGCCTCATCCATCTCTTGCGAAGGATAAAGATGGTCAATATGCCTACCATGGGCTTAGTAGGCTCGACTTAGATAGGGTCTCGGTATTGAGTGACTTTGAACTTTCAGGATCGAGAGAACTGATTGCAGAGGATTATGTCTATCAAATAAAACGGCTTATGCTACCTTCTAAGCACTCCCCAATTGCTGGCTTCATGGCGAGATATATCAAAGACTTTGCGCCGTTTGGAGAAAGGCTCGAAGCGCAGAGCCTGTTAGAAGAGCCACCGGCTTTGCGCGAGACTAGTTTCGAAGGTGCTAAAGTCATTGATCGTTACACCTACGAGATAAGACTAACGAAGAAATATCCTCAGTTCGTTTACTGGCTGGCGATGTCATTTTTTGCGCCGATTCCATGGGAGGCTGATGCTTTTTACAATCAGCCTGGAATGCAGGAGAGAAACCTTTCCCTGGATTGGTATCCTGTGGGAACTGGTCCGTATATGCTAACGGAAAACAATCCTAATCGACGCATGGTGTTAGAGCGTAACCCAAACTTTAGGGGGGAGGTTTTTCCTGAGGACTCACGAGCTAAAGAAAAAAAGAATGCGAAGGCAGGTAGTATTATGCCATTTATAGACAAGGCATATTTTAGCTTAGAAAAAGAATCTATTCCGGCTTGGACTAAGTTTATCCAAGGCTACTATGACTCCTCTGGTGTGGTTGCTGAGAGTTTTGACCAAACGATAAGCTTCAGTTCTGCGGGTGAACCCCACTTGACTGATGATATGAGCAAACAAGGAGTTGAACTCCTAACGTCCACTAAAAGCTCTATTTCATATTTAGGATTTAATATGGTGGATCCTATTTTAGGCGGCGATTCTAAGCGATCTCGCTTACTTAGAAGAGCTATATCTATAGTCGTTGATTATGAAGAATTAATTTCTATTTTTGCCAATGGACGAGGACAGGCTGCACAAGGGCCTCTTCCCCCAGGTATTTTTGGATATTTAGGTGGCAAGGAAGGAATAAACAACTATGTTTATGATTGGATTGAAGGCAAGCCGTCTAGAAAGTCGCTAGCTGAAGCTCAAGAACTGCTAGTTCAGGCGGGCTACCAAGATGGGATTGATTCCTCTACTGGCGAACCTTTAACTCTTTTTTTTGATACGGTATCGTCCGGACCTGGAAGTAAAGCGATGCTAAACTGGTATAGGAAGCAGTTTGAAAAGCTAGGTATAGAATTAGTAGTTCGTGCGACAGATTACAACCGATTCCAAGAGAAGGTGCGCACGGGAAGTGCACAAATTTTTTCATGGGGTTGGAATGCAGACTACCCAGATCCTGAAAATTTCCTATTCTTGCTTTATGGGGCAAATGCGAAGATTACGTCTCAAGGAGAAAATGCAGTTAACTATCAAAATTCAGATTTTGATAGTCTATTCTTGCAGATCCGTTCAATGCCAGACTCTCTTGCTCGGGAAAAGCTAATCAATGAAATGGTTGAAATTCTGAGACGCGATGCTCCGTGGGTATGGGGATTCCATCCGACCAGCTATGTTCTAAAGCATGGTTGGTATGGGAATGCTGATCCTAATCTTATGGCCAGGAATACTCTCAAGTATAAAACTATAGACCCTTACCAGAGAATGGAGAAAAGAAGAGAATGGAATGACCCTATTATTTGGCCAGGCCTTGTCGGCCTTTTCTTTCTAATACTCATGGCTTTACCTGCTTGGTTTGTATACCACGCTAGAGAGAAGGCGCGTGTGCGATGAGTGATTATTTATTACGTCGTTTATTATATGCGTTTCCAATCCTATTGGGCGTTAACATCATCACGTTTTTTTTGTTTTTTGTTGTCAATTCGCCCGATGATATGGCGCGTATTCATCTAGGAAATAAATATGTAACTACTGATGCTATCGAGAAATGGAAAGGCGAGCGTGGTTATGATCGACCATTGTTTTACAACTCAGAAAAACAAGGCAGAGATAAGTTCTTGGATACCATTTTCTACACTAAGACGGTTAAGTTATTCGTGTTTGACTTTGGTCAATCTGATAGTGGACGTGATATTGGTTATGACATATCGCAAAGGATGTGGCCTAGTCTAATGATTACCTTGCCAATTCTTATCTTAGGGTTGTTTTTGACGATTAGTCTAGCGCTTGCAGTCGCTTTTTTTCGTGCGACGTATTTAGATACTTTCGCTGTGATTATGTGCGTGTGTATGATGTCTGTTTCAGGATTGTTCTATATCATCGGTGGGCAATATTTATTTAGTAAGCTACTAAAAATCGTACCTATCTCCGGATTTGATGACGGTTTTTTAGCTATAAAGTTTTTGATCCTCCCTGTTGTCGTTGGAGTAGTAGGTGGCTTGGGAAGCGGAACACGGTGGTACCGAACGATTTTCCTTGAAGAGGTTAATCAAGACTATGTTCGGACAGCACGGTCTAAAGGTCTTTCTGAAAAAGTAGTTTTCTACGTACATGTGCTTCGTAACGGCATGATACCGATTTTGACTGGAGTAGTAGCGTTTTTACCCTCTCTTTTCTTAGGAAGTTTAATAACAGAGGCCTTCTTCGGTATTCCTGGGTTAGGTAGTTATACGATAGAAGCGATCCAATCTCAGGATTTTTCGGTTGTGCGCGCAATGGTGTTCCTGGGTTCGGCGCTTTATATTCTAGGGCTTGTCCTGACGGACATTTCTTACACTTTTGTTGACCCTAGAATTAGTCTGAGATAGAAAATAATGTCCTTCGTTTTTTTAACTACTGATATTTTGCTCTTTCTGCTAATAGCCATTTTGCTGGTATATGGAATTTATGCATCGAGGCATGAATATTTGTTTCGTCCTTGGAAGCAGGTTGTGTCGAGACCATTTTCAATGTGTGCTGTTGTCGTATTAAGTTTCTATTTTCTGATAGCGATTCTGGATTCTGTTCATTTTCATCCCACGATAGAATCATCTTCCGGCAATGATGTTCAACATAGTACGAGGATAACGAGTGTTCTAGATCTTGTGTTAGGCTCTATTATTGCCGGAACCGAAAAGACTTACTCAGCTCCATTTTCTATCTACGCTTTTGCGAAGGAAACTTTGGTAGACGAAGATGGCTATATGGTGCGCGAGTATCCACGACTAAAGCATGCGGGCTCTCATCTGTCGGAACCCGCATCTCGATTAGACGATATTCTAAATCGAAGTGTAGTCGGTATCGGAAAAGGATTAATCGGTTGGATTTTTTTCTGTGCCATCATCATATTTATGATGTCTATAATACAGAAACTAGCCATTCGAGGAATTGTTAAGAAAATCATTCGGGGCCAATCTTCGCTGTCTTGGCGGACTTTTTTTCTATCATTTGGGATAATTTTTGTCTTGGTTGGGATAGGACTGCAGTTGTGCCCTCACTATCATGTTCTCGGAACTGATCAAGTCGGTAATGATATCTTGTATCAGTCCCTTAAAAGTGCCCGCACTGGGCTCATTATCGGTACTTTAACTACGTTGGTGATGTTGCCGTTTGCAGTTATATTTGGGGTGTCTGCTGGTTACTTCGGAGGTTGGGTTGATGATTCTATCCAGTATATGTATACCACTCTGTCGTCAATCCCGAGTGTGCTTTTAATAGCAGCTTCTGCTTTGATGTTGGACGTTTATTTAGCTAATCATTCGGAGATGTTTGTTAGCGTAACCGCCCGAGCCGATCTCAGGTTACTGTGTTTATGTCTTATATTGGGGGTGACTACTTGGACTGGCTTGTGTCGTTACTTAAGAGCAGAAACACTGAAACTTAGGGAATCGGCTTATATAGATGCATCTCGAGCATTTGGCGCAGTACCTTGGACCACTATTTGGAAACATGTAGTCCCTAATGTTATGCATATCGTAACTATATCAATAGTACTGGATTTCAGTGGACTAGTATTAGCCGAAGCCGCTTTGTCATACCTAAATATTGGCGTTGATCCTAGTATGGAATCTTGGGGTAATATGATCAATGGGGCGAGACTGGAATTAGCTCGTGAACCAGTAGTATGGTGGTCTCTTTTTGCAGCATTTATCTTTATGTTTGTCCTTGTTTTAGCCGCAAATATATTTGCAGATGCTGTCAGGGATGCTTTCGATCCGCGTCTTCGTGAGCTCAACTAGAGTGAATGACTTACTAGATAATTATTGGAAATAATGTTGTATGAAGATCGAGAGAGGATATGCTTAAGCCATTACTTGATGTTAAAAATCTATCAGTACGTTTCGGCCAGGGCGAGGGCAGCTTTCTGGCGCTTGATGAGTTTGAGTTAACCGTTGCCAAAGGCGAGACAGTCGTTCTGGTTGGGGAATCCGGTAGTGGTAAATCTATCTCAGCTTTGTCTATTTCACGGTTGCTTCCAAGTACTGCGCTTATTGAGAGTGGGTCGATAGAGTTTGCTGGAAGTGATCTATTAGGTTTGCCGGAAAAAGCGATGCGGAACATTCGTGGTGCAGGTATTGGAATGGTTTTTCAAGAGCCTCAATCTTCTTTGAACCCAGTCATGACGATAGGCTCTCAGATAGGAGAGTCGCTAAAAAGACACCATGGACTGTATGGAAAAGCTCTGCTTGAAAGAATAGAGGAGTTGTTGGTTCTCGTCGGCATTAGTAATCCAAAACACCGATGTCATCAATACCCTCATGAGTTTTCTGGAGGGATGAAACAGAGGGTAATGATTGCGATCGCGTTGGCTGGAGATCCTGAATTATTGATAGCTGATGAACCTACGACAGCTTTAGACGTCACTATTCAAGCTCAAGTGTTGTCTTTGATGAAAACTATTCAGACTAATAGAAATATGGGAATGATTTTTATTACTCATGATTTAGCCGTTGCATATCAGGTGGCAGATCGAATCATAGTTATGAAAGAAGGTAAGATAATTGAGGCTGCGGATCGAGAAGATTTCTATAGGGCGCCCTCCCATGAATACACGCAGAAGCTTTTCGACTCAATTCCAAGTTGGGAGAAACGACTGAGTGAGAACCCCAGTGCTGATCACTCTGCTGTGGAAAAAGTACTAAATGTGAAAAACTTAAGTGTCTCTTTCCTAGGGAAAACCTCCCTTTTCTCTAGGCGTAGTAACGCGATGGTGGCTGTGAATAACGTAGACTTGGAACTGCAAGAAGGACGGACTTTGGCGTTAGTTGGAGAGTCGGGTTCTGGAAAAACCACTATGGCGAAAGCGATATTGCAGCTAATAAAGCCGTCACACGGTTCCGTGTATTACCGAGGTGACGACCTATGCGATATCAGTGGTCGTCAACTTCGTAGGCATAGAGGAGACCTCCAAATGGTTTTTCAAGATCCGTACTCTTCTATGAACCCTAGAATGCTGGTAGGAGCAATTATTAAAGAAGGAATGATTGCTCAAAACATTGGAATTGATAAAAGCGAGCGCGATGATAGAGTAAGGCGCCTCCTGTTACAGGTAGGGTTGGATCCATCGTATGCATTAAGATATCCCCATGAGTTTTCGGGTGGACAGCGGCAGAGAATATGTATTGCACGGGCGCTTGCGGTCGAGCCAAAAGTATTAATTTGCGATGAGCCTACCAGCGCCTTAGATGTTTCTGTGCAATCTCAGATATTACATTTGTTAAGAGGCTTACAAGAGGAGCTAGGGCTGACTTATCTGTTTGTCACCCATAATATTGGGGTTGTAGCATATTTGGCACACCAAGTAGCTGTAATGCATCAAGGAAAAATCGTGGAGTACGGAAGCGTCGATGATGTCTTACATCGTCCTCAACATGTTTATACTCGAACGCTACTAAATGCTGTTCCAAAGATAGGGATGTCCCTTTGATTCATTGTGGGTTGGAGGCTTTCATCATCCGGTGTAAATCGCGTCTCGGCTTTTCTATTTGAAAAAGGGACCGATGTGTATAAATTAACGGGGGCGTATTTAGGGCAAGACTTGCGTAAGATCATGGCTATCGGCCTACCTTTAGTCGCTAACAACCTCTCAAGTATTGCTATCAATGTAGCCGATACGAGGATGGCTTCCGAACTTGGTACCAGTCAGCTTGCCGCGGTTGCAATTGGAAGTGGTATATGGATTGCCTTATTCCTGTTGGGACTGGGAGTGATTATGGCGTTAGGACCGACGGTAGCGCAGCATTATGGGGCGGGGAGGCTGGAGGAGATAGGGCATGAGACCCGACAGAGTTTGGTTGTGGGTCTAGGCTTGTCGTTGGTTGTTTTTTTTGCCATGCGGTCTTTTGAACCTTTCCTTCTTCATCTAGGCATCGATCCCGAGGTAAGCGCCCTAGCGCAAGAATATCTCAGTGCGCTGAGCTGGGGTGTATTTGCGGCTTATGGCTATCATACGTTTAAGCAAATGAGTGAAGGGGTGGGGCGGACAATTCCAATAATGGTTGTCATGTGTAGCATGCTGCCAGTAAATGTTGCTTTGAACTATGTCCTAATGTTTGGGAAGCTCGGGATCGAACCCATGGGTGTCGCTGGCTGCGGCTTAGGTAATTCCATTAGCTTCTGGATCATGTTCGCCATGCTAGTGACGTACTCTCTTACCTCTCAATACTACCGCAGTTTCAAAATTTTTAAATTGAGTTCTTGGATAGATTGGCCGATCTTACGTCGGCAAATTTCTTTAGGTATGCCTATCGGGCTGTCACTTTTTTTGCAGTCTGGTTTATTTACTACTGTCGCTTTACTGATGGCCGCGTTGGGGACGGTCGCCGTGGCTGCCCATCAGGTGGTATTGAGTTATTCAGGTTTGGTCTTCATGGTGCCTTTGGGTCTTGCCATGGCTTTAACCGTGTGTGTTGGTCAAGAAATTGGCCGAGGAGATACACAGTCGGCTATTCGTATTGGATACACTGGTCTTATAACCTGTGCTTTAGTCTCAACGGTAGCGTCAGCAACAACTTTTTTCTACGCTCCAGTGATAGCGCAACTTTATACCAGCGATGCCTCTGTAATTACCTTATCAACACATTTGTTCCGGTTAGCCGCTTTGTTACAATTTGGCGATGGTATCCAAGTTGCGGCAGCTTTTATTTTACGAGGCTTAAAGGATACTCGTGTTCCGTTGATGTTAAATGCCGTAAATTATTGGGGATTTGGTTTTGTCCTAGCGTATGTTCTAGGGATGTCCTTGGGGTATGGTGCAACTGGAGTGTGGTTAGGACTTTCACTATCTTTATGCACGGGAGCAATTTTGCTGACTGGTCGATTTGTGTTCCTTGCGCGCAAGATGCAAGACGATGATTCTATAAAAAAGCCAATAACAGTTTAGTGGAAAGGTAGATATGGAGATGCATACCCCAACAATTGAGACCGTGCCATTTCGAGCATGTTGGATGAGGGGAGGGACGAGTAAAGGTGTTTTCTTTCTAGAAAACGACCTGCCGTCAGCTAGAGCATTACAGGATGAAATTATACTTTCAGCACTGGGTAGTCCTGACACCTTTGGGACCCAGATGGATGGGTTAGGGGGCGCCACATCAAGTACAAGTAAAGCAGCGATTGTGTCTATTTCTGAACGCGGTGATTGCGATGTTAACTACCGTTTTGCGCATGTGTCGATAAGAGATGGGGTGGTTGATTATTCAGGGAATTGCGGCAATCTTGCTGCGGCCGTAGGACTGTATGCTTTGGAAGAAAAATTAGTAGAAACACACCCTCAAAAAGTTATAGTGTCAGTCTGGCAGCAAAATTTACAACAACGGCTGCTAGTTGAAGTACCTACTGATGAACAAGGTTCTCCTCTTCAATATGGTGATTATGTTATTTCAGGAGTGCCTGGGTCCGGAGCTCCTATTTCGGTGACATTTGAAACCCCAGTGCCTAGGAGTTTTACGCATGTATTACCTACTCGAAATCCTATAGATTATATAGACGTTCCTGATTTTGGTTCTATCCAAGTAAGTATTATTGCTTCTGGGAATCCGACGATTTTTGTTGAGGCAGATACGTTTGGATTGAGTGGAAATGAGACACCGACTGAGTTAAATCAAAAGCCACAAACTTTGGCGCTGATTGAGAAGGTACGCGCTAGTGCTGCGATGCGCGCAGGGTTAATTTCATCACTCTCAGAAGCCACTTTGCGACTGGCAACCCCTAAAATAGCTATCGTAACGAAGCCTATAAGTTATACCAGTGCATCTGGTCAGCTACCGAATCAAAAAGCCATGAATATTTGTACGCGTTTTTTCTCCATGGGGAAAGCTCATCATGCTATCCCAGCAACTGGCGCAATTGCCTTAGCGACTGGTGCTTGTATAGCTGGCACTATTCCAAATTTGTTGGCTTCAAAGCCTACTGATAAGAATATAACTATTGCTCATGCCGCTGGACTGATGGAACTTAGTATTTCCGTTTCCGATGAGCTAAAAGTATCCAACGCCAAAATCCACAGGACGGCGAGAACATTAATGAGGGGTGAGGTCTTGGCCCGTCTGAAAATGACGTCTGGCTGATTAGGCGCAATTGTTTAATCTACCCGAGATTAATTTATCTTCTTTACGCCAAGGCTCTCTAAATTTACAACCATATCTGCCCCAGCAGATAATACTCCAACATCTGCATCAATTTTTGCGATTTTGCCTTCTGGGTTTATGTAAATGGTCCGGCGCTTTGCAAAGCCGAGAATGCTCTTTATGCCATAAATTTCCGCTGTAAGACCTTTAGGATCGCTTAGGATAGGAAAGCTGGCGCCGTTTTTTTTTGCAAAATCAGTATTAGTCTCAATGTCGTCGGTACTTGCCATGAAGTATTTCATCTGGAAAGCGTTGAGGAAGTTTCCACTCTCACGGAGTGATTTGCATTGAGCGGTTCAGCCGCCTGTGAAGGCTTTGGGGAACCAAGCTATCACTACTGTAGTCCCGAGATAATCAGATAATGTATGTACCTTTCCATCTGATCCTTGAAGACTAAAATTCGGCGCTTGGTCACCTACTTTTAAGGTGTTACCTGCCTCTGCAATACTTAAAAACGGGAATAGAAGCGCTAACGTGGCGAGGTATAATTTCATTCTACTAGACTCCTGTAGTTAGAGATTTAGTTGTATAGCTATATGGTTGGCTCTCTCATAGTAACCCATTCTTCCCCAGAGGTCGGGTGTATTCCAATAGTCTGATCGAAAATTTTCTTAGTAGCCCCTGCTTTGAGAGCAATCGCTATGCCTTGGACGCTCTCGCCAGCATCTGGCCCCACCATATGTGCGCCGATTACTTTGTCGTTTTTGGGATTTACAATCAATTTCATGAATGTCTTTTCATCATTATCAGTCAAAGTATGCTTTAGTGCTCTGAAGCTCGATTGATAAACGATAATCTCGCCAAATTTTTGGCGAGCAGATTCTTCGTCATACCCGACAGAAGCAAGATTGGGGTTACTAAACACGGCGCAGGGGATATATTCATAGCTAACTGATTTTTCAGCTTTTTGGTATAAGTGAGCGACTAATGCCATGCCTTCTGCAAGGGCTACCGGGGTAAGATTTATTCGATTAGTTACGTCGCCGATGGCGTATATAGAGCTACAATTTGTGCGGTAGTTACGATCGACAATAATAGCATTGTTGCTATCCACTAGGATCCCGCATGCCTCAAGACCTAGTCCATCAGTCATGGGGGTTCGACCTGTCGCATACATGACTAAGTCAGTGTCAATTCGTTCTCCTGAATCTAGTAAAACCTGGTAGCCATCATCTACTTTTTTTATAGAGGACACTTCACTATTAAGCCTTAAATCAATTCCCTTCCCCTCCATTTGCGCTGCTAAAAACTTTGCCGCATCGAGGTCAAAACCGCGCAAAAACATTGGTCCTCTATAGATTTGATGCGCTTCACATCCAAGGCCATTAAATATGCCCGCAAATTCAACAGCGATATATCCACCGCCTACGATAACAATACTTGCAGGGAGTTCTTTTAGATAAAAAGCTTCGTTCGAAGTGATCGCATATTCAGAACCCGGAAAGTCTGGGACATATGGCCAGCCACCTGTGGCAATCAGTATTTTTTCGGCAGTGTAGCGAATATTTGCTACTTCGACAGTATGTTCGTCAATTATTTCAGCATGTTCGCTAAATATTGTGACGCCAGAATTTTTCAATAGTTGTTCATAAATTCCATTTAAGCGTTTGATTTCACGATCTTTATTAGCAATGAGTGTTTGCCAATTGAATTGAGGCTTCTCAAGCTTCCAACCAAATCCTTCCGCATCAGCGAACTCTTCACTAAAATGGGAAGCATAGCTAAATAGTTTTTTGGGAATGCATCCGACATTGACGCAGGTTCCACCGAGGTATCGCTCCTCTGCTAGTGCTACCTTCACTCCAAGATTAGCAGCAAATCGAGCTGCTCTTACACCACCGGAGCCTCCGCCGATGGTAAAAAGGTCGTAGTCGTAATTAGCCATTCAGAGATACCTATAATTAATTGTCCAAATATTATAAGAGCATAACATTTTCTAGGTATTGTACTTTTTGTGTTTTAATGGATGTATTGAACTCAAATGAGTCCACTTTAAAATTAATCGAAGATTTAAAGACTATGGATAATAGAATAGAAATTGTTGATGTTGGCCCAAGAGATGGTTTGCAGAGTCAGGCGGAGCTTTTAGCGGTGGATACAAAATTACAGTTCATTTCAAACTTGATAGATGCAGGGTTGCGAAGAATTGAGGTCGCGAGCTTTGTTAATCCTAAACGAGTGCCCCAGATGGCTGACGTGGATGAATTGATTGCTAAGCTACCTTTTGGTGAGAAAGGTGTGAGGTTCATTGGGTTGGTCCTCAATGAGCAAGGGTTGAGTCGAGCTTTAGCGACTATGGTCGATGAAATTAATTGCGTTATTGTCACCACCGATACTTTTTGTCAGCGAAATCAAGGTAAGACTGCGCTAGAAATGCTTGAAAGTATAAAGAATATGGCAAGAATAGCGCAAGCAGAAAAGCGCTTTTTTGGCGTTACCATTGGCGCGAGTTTCGGTTGCCCTTTTGAAGGCGAAGTGGCTCCCTCAAGAGTCTTAGACTTAGTTAAGTCGCTAGTAGATATCGGTGTAGATGAGATATCTCTTGCCGACACAATTGGTGCAGCGGCCCCCTCCGACGTGAAACGTCTCGTCGATACTATAAGAGACTCTATGGGAAGCGTGCCCCTAAGACTGCATTTTCATAATACCAGAAATACAGGCATCGCAAATATTTTTGCAGCAGTAGAAAGTGGCGTACGTATCTTTGATGCCAGTTGCGGTGGAGTGGGTGGCTGTCCATTTGCACCAAAAGCGACTGGCAACGTTGGAACGGAAGATGTTTTATATATGCTTGAGCGAATGGGGTACGAGACAGGCATCGATATAGAAGGGATTATATCCACGTCACTCTGGCTGGAAGGGCCTTTGAGGGCCATAGTGCCTGCTATGGTTACCAAGGCAGGCATTTTTCCCAATTAG
This sequence comes from uncultured Gammaproteobacteria bacterium, assembly GCA_938082545.1. GTDB lineage: Bacteria > Pseudomonadota > Gammaproteobacteria > UBA4457. The sequence goes on along the minus strand of CALKCL010000002.1, from coordinate 11,883 downwards.
TAAGGGTTACTTCTCGTCATTTCAAACTTCGATAAAGTTTAGCTATTGCACGTAACCAGACTTTCACCGGTTTGATGGGCATGCCAGCATAGGTACCAGGCGTTAGTATATCTTTTGTGACTCCTCCCTTTCCTAAGACGGTAACATCATCCGCAATGGTGATATGGCCAACTGTACCAACTTGTCCAGCGAGCACGACACGATCTCCAATCTGTGTGCTACCCGAAATGCCGACCTGAGACACTATGAGGCAGTCTTCGCCCACTTTAACGTTGTGCGCGAGCATCACTAGATTATCTATTTTGGTGCCTTTGCCTACCCGTGTTTCGTTGAAGCGAGCCCTGTCAACCGTGCTGTTCGCTCCAATTTCTACGTCGTCTTCTATAACTACTTTGCCCAATTGGGGGATTTTATAGTGCTTTCGGTTGTTCATTACGTAACCGAAGCCATCCGCACCTATAGATACGCCTGCTTGAAGAACGACGCGTTCCCCAAGTATCGTGTCTTCTCGGAGCGTGCAATTAGGGTAAATAATACAGTTGGCACCTATTTCACATCGGTCCATAATCACAACATTCGGAAAAATCTGAGTACCTTCCGAAATACTAACATTTGCTCCAATAACCGCATTAGCGCCTATTTGCGTATTGGAAGCTATGTAAGATGTTTCATCTATTGTTGCTGAGGGATGTATTGCATCCAACCCCGTTAATTTAGAAGTAGCGAACAGTGTTGCTATTTTTGCTATTAGGTATTCTGGGTTTTCAGAGACAAGATTAGGCTTGTTGGGAACAGGGAAATCAGGATGAGAGATAAAAACAGAAATCTGAGAGGCACTTGCAGAAGCGAGCATTGACTGCTGGGATACGAAAGCTAGATGGTTTCTTTTGTCATCGGACAGGCCACACACGCCTTCAATACGAGTACTTCCGTCACCCGTGGACATAATCTCGAACTTTTCCGCTAATTCAGACAACAAATAGCTCATTTGATTAACTCATGTCATTATTGTGGCAGCACACATGCTCTTTTAAATTATTATATCCTAAGGATACAATGTTCGGCTCGTGACGGCGAGAAATCCTTGCCTGTTATAGGATGAGTCTAACGATGCTTTGTTAAACCGCTGACTTAAAGAGAAATTAAATTGTCAAACAAACATAAGGTCAAAAAGCTACACAAAAGCGCTCGAAAAACCGCCTCTAAAGGAATCGAATGTGATTCAAAAGATTGGTGGTTAGCTGCAATAGGTGTTTTAGGGTGCTTATTAAGTTTAGGTTTGCTCTGGTCTAACCTATGGCAAGAATCACTGCCTTACTGTTCAGGAAATAGCGGTTGTGACCTTGTCCAGAGCAGTAAATGGTCACACTTCCTTGGTATCCCGTTAACTCTTTTTGGCGCTATGCTTTACCTGGGAATTATTTTTGCATCCCTGGGTTTGGTAGATAGAAAAAGAAAAATGCATTTGGCGACGATATTATCGACCATTGGATTTCTCGTGAGTGTCTATCTGATGTTAGTAGCCCACTATATCGTGGGGGCATTTTGTTTTTACTGTTTCATTTCTTTTTTACTGGTAACTATAGCATTCCTAAAGGCAAGTTTTTTTTCAGCAAGAGAACGCCAACACCAGGCACATCTGGTTGGGGTTACTTTTGCATTGCTAGTCGTTTTTGTTATGCATGTCGCCAATAGCAGTGATACTGCTTTTTCTAGCGAAGAAAGCCTGAAATTAAAAGCAGTCGCCGAACACCTTAGCGCTCGTGGCTTTAAATTTTATGGTGCAAGTTGGTGTGCGGCTTGCCAAGAACAGAAAAGTCTTTTTGGCGGTGCGGCAGCTTCTCTCCCTTACGTTGAATGCTCAAAATACGGCCCGAATGGACCAAGAACAACAGAATGTGAGTTGATGAAAATACAGAATTATCCAACATGGATTATCGATAGCCGAAGAATAGAACGTATTATCACTGTCGAGAGATTGACCCATCTATCAGGGTTTTCTGAAGAGAAAGACGAGTTTAAAGATCAAGAATAACGTCCATTTAAAATTCTATGAGTAATAGTAAAGGAGTATGGTATGGGAACTCGTGTTGAACGAGACAGTATGGGTGAGTTAAATGTTCCGAGTGATGCGCTTTATGCAGCTCAAACGCAGCGCGCGGTTGAAAACTTTCCTGTGAGTGGACGGGGTATGCCTGAGAGTTTTATACGGGCTCTCTTAACGGCAAAGGCCGCCGCAGCTAGTGCTAATGTTAAGTTAGAACAGATTCCTAAGGATGTTGGGATCGCAATTTGCAAAGCAGTAGAACAGATGCTCTCTTGCGATAATTTCATGAGCCATTTTCCTGTTGATGTTTTCCAAACCGGATCTGGTACTAGCTCTAATATGAATGTTAACGAAGTGTTAGGGACTGTGGCGAGTAGTATACTAGGACAAGCCGTTAATCCTAACGACCATGTTAATTGCGGTCAGAGTAGCAACGATATCATCCCAAGCACTATTCATATCAGCGCTGCCTTAGGGCTGCAGCAGCAATTGTTACCCTCTCTCAATCATTTATCGCAGGTCATCAAGACAAAAGCTGAAAGTGTCGACACCTATGTTAAAACGGGCCGGACTCATTTGATGGATGCTATGCCGATTAGATTGAGTCAGAGCTTATTGAGTTGGGCATCGCAAATCGATCAAGCTAAATCAGCACTTGAAGATAATCAGGGGCCTATTTATCGACTGGCGCAAGGTGGAACAGCGGTTGGAACCGGAATAAATGCACATCCTGAGTTCGCTGATGAGTTTAATAAGGAGTTGAGTCGTTTAACAGGAATTCAATTTCGACCAGCAGGTAATTTTTTTAACTATATAGGCACTCAGGATGCAGCAGTGTCTCTTTCAGGACAGTTGAAATCTTTAGCAGTAGCGGTAATTAAAATTGCGAACGACTTACGGTGGATGAATTCAGGACCATTAGCGGGTCTAGGAGAGATAGAACTGCAAGCATTACAGCCAGGCTCGTCGATTATGCCTGGCAAAGTAAACCCAGTTATCCCAGAGGCCGCTGCTATGGTTGGGGCGCAAGTTATTGGGAATGATGCTGCGATAACTATTGGGGGGCAGTCTGGTAATTTCGAGTTGAACGTGATGCTGCCTCTGATTGCACAAAATCTTTTAGACAGTATCTTGTTATTGAGTAACGTCACTAGGTTGTTAGCTGATAAAGCTATTGCTACATTTATTGTCAAAGAAGAAAAGCTGAAGGAAGCTTTGGCTCGCAACCCTATTTTAGTTACAGCGCTTAATCCTATTATTGGGTATGCAAAAGCCGCTGAAATCGCAAAGGCAGCGTATAAAAATAACCAGCCCGTGATCGATGTCGCAGAAGAGCTCACAGATTTAAGCCGTTCGGAGTTAGAGGTTTTATTAGATCCAGAAAAACTCACTAAAGGCGGTATATAAAAGCCAGCTAATTACATCCCTTAGAGTGATGATGCAAAAGCCCCCTCTAAGGGAGCTTAAAAGAGGAGATCACTCATCGGTTACACATCCTTCTGACGCGCTTTTGACATTTTTTATATATTTGTAAAGAGTACCTCGGGTCGCTTTATAGTCTGGTGCCTCCCAGTCAGCTAGTCGTTCTGAAAATTGTTGTTGGCTCACATCTACATCTATACGATTCAGTTCCCCGTCTAATACGACAGTGTCTCCGTTTTTTATCAACGCGATTGGCCCGCCTTCTTGAGCTTCGGGTACGACATGACCAATTATGAAACCATGGGACCCGCCTGAGAATCGACCATCCGTTATCAATGCCACATCCTCCCCAAGACCTGCACCCATAATTGCTGAGGTGGGGGTAAGCATCTCTGGCATCCCAGGTCCGCCTTTAGGGCCTTCATAGCGAATTATGATGACATCTCCTTTCTGGATCTGTTTCTTTTCAAGGCCTACGAGCATTTCTTCCTCGCTATCATAGACGCGTGCGGGCCCTTCGAATCGAAGGCCTTCTTTGCCGGTTATTTTGGCAACTGAACCACCAGGCGCAAGGTTTCCTTTGAGTATTCGAATATGACCAGTTGCCTTAATCGGATTGGAAACAGGTCGGATGACTTTTTGGTCCGCATCGAGGCCTGGCAGAGGTGCAAGGTTTTCCTCGAGAGTCTGACCGGTCACTGTAATACACGTCCCATCAATCAATCCCTCGTTTAAGAGAAGCTTTAGTACACCCGGAGTGCCGCCGATATTGTGGAGATCCTCCATTACATATTGTCCGCTAGGCTTGAGATCTGCTAAGAAGGGTACTCTATCACTGACTTTTTGGAAGTCGTCTATAGTCAGCTGAACATCAACTGAACGGGCCATGGCGATTAGATGTAGTACTGCATTAGTAGACCCTCCGAGGGCGGAGACAATGACCATCGCGTTTTCGAATGCAGCTCGCGTCATTATATCGCGTGGTTTTATGTCTTTTTCGAGTAGATTCTTTATTGCTTCCCCTGCCCGATGGCATTCTTTCAGTTTATCAGGGTCGACCGCAGGGACGGATGAACTATAGGGCAGGCTCATCCCCATGGCCTCTATCGCCGAGGCCATTGTATTGGCAGTATACATCCCGCCACATGCGCCAGCACCAGGGCAAGCCTTGCGAACTATTTCGCTGCGCTCGTCATCATCGATGCGTCCGCCTAAGTACTCTCCATAGCTTTGGAAAGCTGACACTATATCCAATGGTTTCCCTTTAGAAAAACCAGGCTTAATAGTGCCTCCGTAAATCATTAACGCAGGCCTATTAACTCGCCCCATCGCTATTAGGCATCCGGGCATGTTTTTGTCACAACCTGGTATGGAAATATTAGCGTCATGCCATTGGCCACCCATGACCGTTTCGATAGAATCAGCAATCAGATCTCGTGACTGCAGGGAGTAGCTCATCCCTTTCGTGCCCATAGATATGCCGTCACTTACTCCTATTGTGTTAAATTGCAAGCCAACAAGTCCTGCGTCTTGGACTCCTTTTTTGACTTCCGCGCCAAGACTGAGGAGATGCATGTTGCAAGGATTTCCTTCATACCACATGCTAGAAATTCCTACTTGCCCCTTTGTCATGTCATCTTTTGTGAGCCCGGCAGCATGCAGCATAGCCTGGGAGGCTCCTTGTGCTCGAGGCTGGGTAATACGTTCACTAGTCTTATTTAGCTTGTCCACCATCGACTTTTTCCCTGCGTTTTATTTTGTTATTCGTAAAAGACGTTTATGATAGCGTCTAGATTAAATACCGTCGAAGTATTTTATTTGCTAGCTTCGGTTAAGTCATGCCTAAAGCCCATCTATTTCTTTAGAATAATGGTTGGAGGGCGAACTCTGCATATCAAGAAACATTGAGGTAGGCATGCGACATGAAGAAACTTTCCTCACCAGTAGAACTAGATCCTACTATATCTTTGTTAAGAGAAGTGTCTCCATATTTCTTATCTCACCGTGCTAAAAAGTTTGTTGTGTACCTTGATGGAGGAACTATTCTTTCTGACAGTTTTCGCGGTTTGGCACGAGATTTAATATTGCTGTCGGCTGTTGGCATTAGGATCACTGTGGTTTTTGGAGCAAACCAACAAATTGCAAAGCGATTAGAAGCAAAAGGGATAACGACAGCTACTGTAGCTGATCGAATAGTAATGGATCGTGAATGTATGGTCGAAGCCAGTGAAGTTATTGGTGCAATGAGGCTGGCAATAGAATCTAACTTCTCTTTTGTGACTCGGGCGGGCGCTCTTCGAGGGAGTGATGCCACAAAAGTATCTAGTGGTAATTTTGTCACTGCTAAAGCGTGCGGTGTTCTTGAGGGAGTTGACACTCTTTTTTGTGGAGAAGTCAGGTCTCTAGACACTACTGGAATCGAATCGCGATTAAACAGCGGTGATGTAGTCCTTGTCTCACCGATTGGCTATAGTCCTGTGGGAGAAATTTTTGATATTAAAGGTTCGGACTTAGCTGTGGAAATTGCCCAGAGTATTAAAGCTGAAAAGCTTATTTTTTTGACTGAGTGTGATGGAGTATTTGGTACCGATGGAATGCTTTTAAAGCAATTGGGTACTGAGTTAGGCGCCTCCCTCCTGGCTTCAGGAGTAAATTTTTCTTATACGGAAGAATTATTAGGTGCTGCTATAAGAGCCTGTGAATCCGGTGTCCAACGAGCTCATTTTATTGATAGTCAGAGCGATGGTGCGATATTGAAAGAATTGTTTACTCGAGATGGTGTTGGAACGATGTTAAGCGATGCGCCTTTCGACAGCATTCGAACCGCAGCAGATAGGGATATCCTTGGTATTTTGGAACTTATTCGCCCGATGCAGGAATCGGGGGCTTTAGTTGGTCGCAGTTTCGATTTAGTGGGCAAAGATATCGATAATTTCATTGTTATGATACGTGAGGATACAGTTGTTGCTTGTGCTGCCTTGTATCTTCACGATGAAACGGACGGTGAAGTTGCATGTGTTGCCGTTCACGAAGATTACCGAGGTGATGACTTTGGAGATTTGTTGCTGATGGAGATAGAAAAAAGAGCTCTTGAGCAGCAACTGAGTAAGCTTTTTGTGATGACCACTCAGGCATCACATTGGTTTCAAGAGCGTGGCTATGCTCTATGCGAAAAGGAAGACTTGCCGCACCAAAAGCAAATTGAATATGATTCTTCTAGAAATTCTATTGTGTTGAAGAAATCGATCAGTAATTAGTAATATCCTCGACGCTATGTCCTCGTTTTGGGATCAACATGATCCTATCAAAGTCGCTTACTATAGTGCCATCTGCTTTTTTGCCGAGTGTTTTAACAGTAACTATTCCGGCGGTTGGTCGTGAATTGGATTCTCGTTTTGCTAATACCTCAGATTCGGCATAGAGCGTATCGCCAACAAAAACAGGAGCTGGTAATGAGATTTCTTTCCAACCAAGGTTGGCGATTGCTTTTTGACTTACGTCACTTACGCTCATGCCGACAATTAAAGAAATTGTAAAAGCACTGTTCACGAGTGGTTTTCCAAACTCTGATGCTGCGGCATACTCGTTGTCAAAATGCAAAGGATGAGTATTCATTGTGAGCAAAGTAAACCAGGTATTGTCAGTTTCTGTAATGGTCCTGCCGGGTCTGTGCTGGTACTTATGTCCCACCTCAAAATCTTCGTAGTATCTGCCGAAGGTTTCTCTAAAAGTATTTTTGGCTATTTTTTTTATGTTTTGCATAATGCTCTACTTAAGTTGTTACCGCGACCTCCGACTCAATCTCAACTGAGAGCTCACCAGCTTCCAGGGTGACCAATACATGACCACCTTTAGATAGTCTGCCAAATAAAAGCTCTTCTGCTAAGGGTTTTTTGATTTTCTCTCGGATAAGTCTGCTCATCGGTCTTGCTCCCATGAGTGGGTCATAACCGTTAGTAATAAGCCATTTCCTGGCTTCGGAATCAACTTCTATGGTCACCTTTTTATCATCCAGCTGAGTCTCAAGTTCTACAATGAATTTATCAACGACGTAGCTGATTGTTTGCTCCTCCAATGTGTCAAATTGTATAGTTGCATCCAGTCGGTTGCGAAACTCAGGGCTGAACATTTTTTTAATTTCAACAATGGAATCAGATGCATGTTCTTGTCGAGTAAAGCCTACAGATGCTCTACTCATTTTCTCTGCACCAGCATTTGTTGTCATAATTAAAATAATATTTCGAAAGTCCGTTTTTCTGCCGCTAGCGTCTGTTAGCGTTCCGTGGTCCATTACTTGGAGAAGAATGTTAAACACATCTGTGTGCGCCTTTTCCATTTCATCGAGGAGCACTACGGCATGAGGTTGTTTGGTCACGGCTTCTGTGAGGAGCCCTCCTGTATCATAGCCAACGTAACCTGGAGGCGCACCAATTAACCTAGACACGGTATGCCTTTCCATGTACTCTGACATGTCGAAACGAATCAGTTCTAACCCCATTATTCGTGCAAGCTGGCGCGAAACTTCTGTCTTGCCCACTCCTGTGGGACCCGCAAAGAGGAAAGATCCAATAGGTTTTTCCTCATTCCCAAGACCTGAACGTGCCATTTTTATTGCAGCAGACAGACCAGCAACTGCATTATCTTGACCAAAAATTACCATTTTAAGATTACGTTCTAGATTTTTGAGTACGTTGTTGTCTGATGCTGATACGGTCTTTGGAGGAATCCGTGCGATCTTAGACACTATGTCTTCAATTTCCCCTACCGAAATCGTCTTTCGTCGCTTGCTAGGTGGAACTATCCGTTGGCGCGCTCCAGCTTCGTCAATCACGTCGATCGCTTTATCTGGAAGAAACCGATCGCTCATAAATCGACTAGTCAGTTCAACTGCTGATCGAAGAGCTTGATTGGTATATCTCACATCATGATGTTCCTCAAATCTAGTTTTGAGTCCTTGAAGGATTTTAATTGCTTCCTCTTCGGTAGGCTCGTTAACGTCGATTTTTTGGAAGCGGCGCGCAAGTGCCCGATCTTTCTCAAAAATTCCTCTATATTCCTGGTAGGTTGTTGACCCGATGCATTTTAGAGCTCCTGAAGCCAAGACAGGTTTAATTAAATTGGAGGCATCCATAGCCCCTCCGGATGCGGCTCCAGCCCCTATGATAGTGTGTATTTCATCAATAAAAAGAACGGCGCCTTCTTCATTTTCTAGCTCTACAAGGATCGCTTTTAGTCTTTTCTCGAAATCTCCACGGTATTTCGTACCTGCTAGCAGTGCTCCCAAGTCAAGTGAATAAATGACAGCATTGCTCATTATTTCTGGAATATTGCCATCGAAAATCCTTTTAGCAAGTCCTTCTGCAATAGCAGTTTTCCCCACACCAGCCTCACCAACATACAAAGGGTTGTTTTTTCGGCGGCGGCACAGGATCTGAACTGTTCTTTCTAACTCTATTTGACGGCCTATCAGCGGATCAATTTTGCCGGCAGCGGCCCGCTCATTTAAGTTGACCGTGTAAGCAGAAAGCGCAGTTTCTGCATTATCTTCGGCGCCACCCTCATCCTCTGTTTCGGTCGATTGTGTGCTGTCGTCGTCGCCTAGCTCGCTGTTCCCATGGGAAATACAATTTACGACGTCCAGCCGGGTCACGTTAGCTTTTCCCAGAAGATAAACGGTATGCGAATCTCTCTCTCCAAAAATAGCGACAAGGACATTGGCTCCAGTCACTTCTTTTTTCCCGGATGATTGCACATGAAAAACTGCTCTTTGCAGAACTCTTTGAAACCCAAGTGTCGGCTGGGTATCTTTCTCCTCACCATCTGCAAGTAATGTGGCATTTTCGTCTATGAAATCTTCTAATTCTTGTCGTAATATATTCGTGTCCGCATCACATGCCATCAGAATATTCAGTGCGGTTTGATTATCTAGCAATCCCAGCATTAAATGCTCCACCGTCATGAACTCATGACGGTTCTCTCTAGCTATCTTAAAAGCGACATTTAATGTGGATTCAAGCTCTTTACTTAACACGATTAGCTCCTTAGGTACTTATTCATGGCGCAAGCTCTAAAGTACACAATAGTGGGTGTTCATGATCCTTTGCGTACGAGTTTACCTGCATTACTTTTGTTTCTGCAATTTCGCGGCTGAATGTGCCGCAGATACCTTTGCCTCTAGTATGAACTTCAAGCATAACTTGTGTAGCCGCTGTCCTGTCCAGTTTAAAGAATTTTTCTAGTATGTGAACGACAAACTCCATGGGAGTATAGTCATCATTAATCAGTAACACGCAATACATCGGCGGTTTTTTTAGTTTTGGCGGCGCTACAGCTACCGCTAAACCACCATCATCATCATTGGGCTTATTATCTTGGTTCATGTTTTGTACTTTGATCATATTCTTTAACTGCAGTATTGGTCTATTTTGTCATTTTATCCAGCCATTGATCACCTAATTCCGTGAGCCGAGTAATAGACTTCATCGTGAACATATGAATATTGTGTTTCATTAGTTCAATACGAATTAACTTACAATTTAGCTCTTTAAGGAACAGTACGTTTATTGACAAATGGTGCGGTGCAGCGTATCCTTTCCAACAAATTCCTCGTGGTTTTCAGTTCTTTCTCTCAACAGAATTAACGATTTTATTATCATAAAAACGTTGACTGCTCTGAGCGGCTCATATTGAAGCATACCAGAGATTGAGGAAAAAAATTTTAGGAACGACTTAAAATGACTTCGAATGAGAGTCCTGAAAATAATTCAGGCATAAAGATTTGCGCGTCTACTGGAAATGACTTTTCGGCCGTTTTAAATGAGGGTGCGCTAGGGTTTCTAAACGCTCTGTGCACCGAGTTTAGCGCCAGCGTTGATGAACTATTGATGAGACGTATTGCGAGACAAGCCCAGTATGATCAAGGGTCTTTTCCGAATTTTTTGGCTGACACTGAACACGTGCGGAAAAGTGAATGGACCGTGGCACCTATCCCATCTGGCTTGCTTGACCGGCGTGTTGAGATAACCGGTCCTGTAGACAGGAAAATGGTGATAAACGCACTTAATTCCGATGCTAATGTCTATATGGCTGATTTTGAGGATTCATCCAGCCCTACTTGGTCTGTAATGATGAATGGCCAAGTGAATTTGCGTGACGCTGTTGCGGGAACTATTGAGTTTACTAACAAAAATGGAAAAATTTACTCTTTAAATAATCAAACAGCTACGTTATTTGTGCGGCCTAGAGGCTGGCACTTGAAAGAAAGACACATTCTATTCCAAGGGCTTCCAGCTCCTGCTGGCTTGGTAGACTTTGGTTTATTCTTTTACCATAACGCGTTGAAGCTTATCGAAAAAGGACAGGGCCCTTACTTTTATCTCCCGAAGATGGAAAGTCATCTTGAAGCTCGACTTTGGAATGATGTATTCAAGTTTTCCCAGAGCTTCATGAATATAGACCAAGGAAGTATCAGGGCGACGGTCCTGATAGAGACTATTCCAGCCGCCTTTGAAATGGATGAAATCCTCTGGGAATTAAAAGAACACTCGGCGGGACTGAACTGTGGGCGATGGGACTACATCTTTAGTTTTATTAAATGTTTTCGAAACCATCCCGAATTTATCCTGCCTGACAGGGCAGAAGTCGGGATGAGTGCACATTTTTTAAACGCTTATTCCCAGCTACTTGTTCAAACGTGTCATCGCAGAGGGGTGCATGCTATGGGAGGAATGGCAGCCCAAATACCGATCAAGAATGATGAGGTTGCCAACAAAGCGGCGTTTGATAAAGTGCACGCTGATAAGGAGCGTGAGGCCAGAAACGGGCACGATGGTACTTGGGTCGCACATCCTGGATTAATCCCCGTTGCCAAAGATATTTTTGATGAGCTTATGCCGGCGGATAACCAGATTTTTCGAGAGCAGGAAGATATCGCTATCACGCAAGACGACCTCCTTAAAGTTCCAGATGGGAAAATTACTGTTCAAGGACTAATAGCCAATGTTTCCGCTGCGTTGCACTACACTGAACAATGGATCTCAGGACTTGGCTGCGTACCGCTTAATAATCTCATGGAGGATGCAGCTACCGCCGAGATTTCGAGAACACAGGTTTGGCAATGGCTGCATCACGAAGCCACAGAATTTGAAGATGGTACCGCCGTTACAGAGGAACTTTTTCTAGGCGTTCTTGATGATGAGCTCGCCTCTGTTAAAGAGTCGCTTGGTAGTAATTATAAAACCAGACGTTTTGTAGAAGCTGCTGGTTTAATAAAGGGAATTATAGTGTCTGATAATCTTGCAGATTTTCTTACACTTGAAGCCTACAACTTAATTGTAAATTAACATCTTGGAGAAGTTAAAAATGTCAGTGGTGGATGAGCAAGCTAAAGTATTAGAGAAAGATTGGAGTACTAA
>CALKCL010000001.1 GCA_938082545.1 uncultured Gammaproteobacteria bacterium | reverse complement strand
TGAAGTGGCTGAAGTGGCTGAAGTGGCTGAAGTGGCTGAAGTGGCTGAAGTGGCTGAAGTGGCTGAAGTGGCTGAAGTGGCTGAAGTGGCTGAAGTGGCTGAAGTGGCTGAAGTGGCTGAAGTGGCTGAATCATTACCCCCTACAAAAGTCTATTCATACGGTGCTCGTTCTCAGCTAACTGCCGAGAACAAAGATGTATCTCGCGCGCCAGTTATAAAAGAAGAGAAGAGAAGTGCTAGCCCGATGGCAACAGAATCTGAAGAAATGGAACAACTCAACAACAATAATGACGTTAACGGGAACAGATGAAAGAGCCTTCTTTAGCCGACTAGCATTTCCCGCGTGCTTCGGAAAGATACTAACGGGCACCTATCTTGAGTAACTTTTAGATTTGCCATGGAAGGGGCTAAGTAGACTAACTGCCCGGCCCCATCTATCGCAATATTAGAGGGAGAATGGAGTTCAAGCTTCTGTAGTTCCTTACTGTCTTCGGATACTAGCCATCGTGCGGACTGCACTTGAGAGCCCTCGAATAGGCATTCGACAGAGTATTCATTTTCCAAACGCCATGCGACTACCTCAAACTGTAACTGTCCGATCGCGCCAACAACGATCTCAGACCTGTTCTTATAATTAAAGACTTGAACTGCACCTTCTTCGCATAATTGCGTTAGCCCTTTGAGTAATGCCTTGTTCCTCAGGGGATCTAGAGACCGGACTTGGCGAAACAAATCAGGCGCAAAGCTCGGGATACCCGAGAACATAAATTTGTCGCCTTCTGTAAATGTGTCTCCAATTTGAATAGTTCCGTGATTGTGCAAACCAATGATGTCTCCAGGCCACGCGCTCCCCGTTGCGTCTCTGCTGCGAGCCATGAATTGTACGGCTCCACTGAGCTTTATCTCTCGCCCCAAACGAACATTAAAAGATTTTTGGCCATCCTGATATTTACCCGAACAAATTCTCATAAAAGCTATACGATCGCGATGTTTAGGATCCATATTAGCTTGTATTTTAAAAATGAGACCAGAGAATTTATTACTTGTTGGGTCTACAATATCGACTGAGCTCGTGGGTCTGGGTAAAGGGCTCGGAGCGATATCAATGAACATATCAAGCATCTCCGTCAACCCAAAAGTTCTCAAAGCTGTACCAAAGAAAACAGGTGTGATTTCTCCAGATAGATATGCTTCCTTAGTAAACTCATTGCCTGCACCGTCCAATAAGGCAATTTCGTCTTCCAGTTTTGAAATACCTTCTTTGAACCTTTCGTCATCGTGCGCAACGGTCAAACTGACCCTATTTGGCTGCTCCTGAGTTGATTTCACATTCCTGTCATAGGGCAATACAACACGTTCACGAAAATCGAATATACCTTCTAAATGGGGACCCGAGCCCAGAGGCCAAGTTATAGGGCAGCATTTTATGTTCAGCACGGACTCTATATCATCAAGTAAATCTAGCGGCTCTCGTCCATTCCTATCTAATTTATTCACAAAAGTTATTACCGGTGTCTTTCTCAATCTACAGACTTCTAGCAATTTTATGGTGCGAGCTTCAACGCCTCTAGCCGCGTCAATTATCATTACTGCAGAATCAACTGCGCTAAGAGTCCGATATGTGTCTTCGCTAAAATCTTCGTGACCAGGGGTGTCAAGTAGATTGATAATATGCCCTTTGTAATCGAACTGCATCACAGAAGAAGTCACGGATATACCACGTTGCTTCTCAATTTCCATCCAATCCGAAGTAGCGTGTCGTGCACTTTTTCTTGCTTTTACGGTTCCTGCTACTTGGATAGCACCTCCCAATAGTAACAATTTTTCAGTTACTGTTGTTTTACCAGCATCCGGGTGAGAAATGATGGCGAACGTGCGCCGCTTTTTGACTTCACTATCAATCGTGGACATAAGGGTTTTCAGGTGCTCTATGGGTTGCTATTTATTAAAGAGATGTGTTAATCCCGTGCTAGTTTTTGTTTAGCTACAGAAAAAAAGATTATACCTTACTTATGGAAGACCTTCTGTCTCCAACACCACATAGGCTATAGCAAGCCCTGCATCATCAGATAGACTTAAGTGAGAGTTAACGATCCGCTCTTGTTTAAAAATATCATAAGTTCTACCGTGGACTTTTAGATTAGGTTTTCCACTTTTAGCGTGAGTAACGCCAATTTGACGAGGTGCCACACCTTGTTTAAATCCTGTACCAAGAGCTTTTGAAGTGGCTTCTTTAGCTGCAAAGCGCATCGCAAGAAAACGAGCCTTGTTTTTAGAGCGCATAAAAAATTTTTCTTCATCTAGAGTCAGTATTTTTTGTATCAAACGGTCGCCAAATCGGTCATAAGAGATCTGGAAGCGCGAGATTTCTGTGATATCAACTCCAATCCCATAAATCACTGGTCGGCTTCCAATATAAGACATTTCATTAAGGCGACAGCTTTCTCTAGACCCACATAGAGGGCGCGCGCAACAATAGCGTGTCCAATATTTAATTCTCTGATATCTTTGATTTGAGAAATTAATCCTACGTTTTGGTAGTCCAGTCCATGGCCCGCATGCACCCGAAGGCCTAATGATGATGCCATACTGATGGCTTCTTTTAATCCATTTAGTTCCTGCGCTCTCCTAGCAGCATTAGTAGCCAAAGAATATTTACCAGTATGAAACTCTATGACTTTTATCCCGATGTTAGCAGCAGCCTGCACTTGTATAGGCTTTGGATCTATAAATGCGGACACGGTCGTTCCGGCAGCATCGAGAGTTTCCACGATGTGTTCTAAACCGTTGGATAAGGTATGGATGTCAAGCCCGCCCTCAGTGGTGATTTCAGCTCTTCTCTCCGGCACTAGGCAGCACGATGCTGGTTTTATATCACAAGCAATGCTAACCATTTCCGCCGTAGCCGCCAACTCAAGATTCAATGGGACATTTAATTCGCGCTTCAAACTGTAAACGTCAGAGTCTTGAATGTGCCTTCTATCTTCCCTCAAATGCACTGTGATTAGATCTGCTCCCCCACGCACAGCTAGATTGGCAGCTTCACTGACGCTTGGAGAAAGCCCACCCCTTGCTTGTCTAACCGTTGCAACATGATCGATATTAACACCTAGTCTTACAGGCTCATTAGCATTAGGAATCATATAAGTGTTCACTCGACCGATAAAAATTGAATTTTGTCATTTTACTCACTTTTGTTTTGAAAAAAACTGCGGGAATTTATCTTCTTCCCACCCAAATGGAATGCTAGCACGTGTCTCATTAGCTTTTTTGCATCCTTCGCAAACTCTGCTGTGTAATCGATTTGTCCTGACAACCACAACAAAGTACCTCCAGAGACTTCCACTCCCCCAACCATACCTCTATCAGTAGTACATCCTTTGTCCGGCACATATATATACGCCATATTTTCTTCTACGGCCTTACCGTTTAGGAATTCTTCAGTGAAATTCATACCCAACCCAATTTCTTGGAGTAAAGAAATTTCAAATTGACGTAACACAGGCTCAAGAGCCTGACTATTACGGCTGTCTGTGATTTTTTTTAAACACTTTCTATATAAATTGAAAATTCCTAGAGATTCGTCGTGTTCAACTGTCAAATTCATCAGCAGCTCATTCATATAAAAAACCGCATACAAGTTTTTCGGCAGCTGGACTTCAAATATTTGGACTACATCAGCGTGAGTTAGCGTTAGTAAACTAGACCTACCTTTTACTTCAATAGCCAGCAAAGACAATGGTTGAAGCAAGCCTGACAACCTAGATTTTTTTCGCAAAGCGCCTCTCGCTACTGCAGCAAACCTACCTTTAGATTCTGTCAAAACTTGAACAATTAAGCTACTTTCCTGATAACGCCTGCTATGAAGAATAAATGCAGGTTCCAACAAACTCTAATCCAATAGACCGATCGTTTTCATGGCCTCGGTGCTATCAAGCCATCCTCGTTTAGTTTTGACCCATACTTTCATGAACACTTTACGCTGCAACAGCTCTTCTATATCGGAACGGGCGTCGCTAGCAATCCGCTTTAACAGCGAGCCGTTCTTCCCTATAACTATAGGTTTCTGACTATCTCGACCAACCCAAATCGTGGCGATTATATTTGTAATAGTTTCTAATTCTTCAAAGTCGTCAATGACAACCGTAGTGGTATACGGTAGCTCGTCACCTAAATAGTTCATTGTTTTTTCGCGAATTATTTCGCCGCAAAGAAAACGCTCTGGTCTGTCGGTCACTTGACCTTTCGGGAAAATAAATGGCCTTTCCGGCAACGAAAACATAATAAATTCTAGCAGAGCTTCAACGCCTGAAACAGTTTTCGCGCAAACAGGGATGAACTCAGAAAAGTTGGTATAATTTTCGGATATTTTCGCTATGGCTGGAAGTAGTGATTTTTTGTTTTTCAGTAAATCAATCTTATTCAAAGCCAATATCGCTGGGACACCACTCTCGTCAGCCAAAGCCGCTATTTTTTCATCACCGAGTGTCCATTGTCTCGAATCACAAAGCATTAGTACAAGATCTACATCACTTAGAGCTTGTTTGACCTCTCGATTCATCAGTCGATTCAAGCGATTTTTAGGTGATATTTGCCACCCTGGGGTATCAACAAAAACAATTTGTGAGTCACCTTCAGTGTGTATCCCTATGATTTGGTATCGAGTTGTCTGTGGCTTTCTTGACGTAATACTGATCTTTTGTTTTAGCATTTGATTAAGCATCGTAGATTTTCCGACATTCGGCCGCCCTACGATTGCTATTAGCCCACATTTATTTTCCATTCAACGACTTTTCCTTAAGTGCATCTAATGTCATTCTCGCAGCAACTTGCTCAGCTTTTCTTCTACTAGAGCCAGATCCTTGAAAGCCGTCGGCAATAGCTTTGGTGGTACATATTACGGAGAAAGTACGATTATGGGGAGGACCGACTACCTGGCTCGTAGTGTATACGGGCAGGCCAAAATTTAAGGCCTGTAATGATTCTTGTAGTTCTGTTTTCGCATCTTTTTCAACAGCTAACGGATCAACTAGAGAAAAATAGTCTTTGTAAAGAGCACGCACTATATTGCAACATTCCGGATAGTTAGAATCGAGATATACTGCTCCTATTAAAGCTTCTGTGGTATTTGCCAAAATCGAACTCCTTTCGCAGCCTCCAGAATTTTTTTCGCCATCACCGAGTAACAATTTCTTTCCCAGCCTAAGACGCACCGCTATGGATGCTAAAACTTCGCTATTGACTAACGCTGCTCGTGCCCTGGTTAATTGCCCTTCATCAGCCGTTGGGAAATTCTCAAAGAGGTATTCAGCCACGATAACTCCTAAGAGCGCATCTCCGAGATATTCAAGCCTCTCGTTATGTTGAGGACCCTTACTTCTATGCGTTAGAGCCTGTGTCTTCAAATTCGGTACTTTGAAAACATAATCAAGGGTCATATAGCTAGTTGGGTACGTAAGCCGCTGGAATTCCGTCATTTGATCCGCAGCCCTGCGCGAGCAAAGTTAGGCCCCCCATCCCAATTAAACCAGATATAGAACGCTTTCCCCATTAAGTTTTCTTTTGGAACGAAACCCCAAAAACGAGAGTCTCTGCTGTTATCTCTATTGTCTCCCAAGACGAAGTAATGGTCAGGAGGTACACTAAAATTTCCATCAGTCCCGTAGTAACCAGGAGATATCAGTACCTCATGACTATTTTTACCCGCCATTTCTCGATGCACTTTCGCACCAGTGTGCCTCGCGGCAGAGTCAATACCTATGTAAGTCTTCTCATCTTGCCACGCAACTTCGTTATCATTTACATACACATGCTTGTTGTCGATCCGAATACGGTCTCCGGGTAGGCCTATTACGCGTTTAATAAACGGAGTGGATGGGTCCAGCGGATATCTGAAAACTACAACATCACCGTGCTCTGGACGGCCAATTTGAATCAACTGAGAATTAAAAATAGGAGATTTTATTCCATACTCATATTTGTTAACCAATATGAAGTCTCCAATAAGAAGTGTTGGGATCATGGAGCCAGAAGGAATGCGAAACGGTTCGACTACGAAAGCTCTAAGTACAAAAACAAAGGCGAAGACAGGAAAGAAGGATTTAGAAAACCTAAGTAACATATTATCTTGGCGTCTTTCATCACCTAAGGCGAAGCTTTCAGTGCTTTTCCTTCTGGCGACTTTATACGAAACGATAATGAGGCCAGTGCTGACTGACAACAAGAAAAGTATGGCTGTAAAATCCCAAACCATCATTAGCTGCCAGCTCTAAGAACGGCCATAAATGCCTCTTGAGGAATTTCCACTGAGCCGAACTGCTTCATTCTCTTCTTTCCAGCTTTTTGCTTTTCTAATAGCTTGCGTTTACGAGATATATCCCCTCCGTAACACTTTGCAGTCACGTTTTTCCTTAGGGCTTTAACGCTCTCTCTTGCTATGATTTTTGAACCGATAGAAGCCTGGATAGCAATATCAAACATTTGTCGTGGAATAATTTCTCTCATTTTTTTAACAAGCTCCCGCCCTTTCCAAAGTGCTTGATCACTGTGCGCGATAACCGACAATGCATCAACTTTTTCACTGTTTATGAGAATATCTAAGCGCACCATGTTGGCTTCCTGGTAATGAGAAAAGTTGTAATCCATTGAAGCATAACCTTTAGTTGTAGATTTCAGGCGATCGAAGAAGTCTGTCACTATCTCGGCCATTGGAACCTCGTAGCTAATAGCAACTTGGTTACCTAAATAGCTCATCTTCTTTTGCACTCCCCGTTTTTCGAGACACATCTTCATGATATTACCTACATGTTCTTGGGGCGACAAAATATCAACAATAACCATAGGCTCTTTAACTAGTGAGATCATATTAGGCTCGGGTAGTCTCACAGGGTTGTCGATCATGTGTATTCCACCGTTCTTGTCGACAACTTCATACACAACAGTTGGAGATGTCATGATTAGCTCTATGCCGTACTCCCTTTCAATCCGTTCCTGTATGATTTCCATATGCAGCATGCCTAAAAACCCACATCGAAAACCGAAGCCTAAAGCCTCTGATGTTTCCGGCTGGTAATGAAGTGCTGCATCATTTAATCTAAGTTTTGATAACGATTCTCGAAAAGCCTCGTACTCTCCTGAATCTACTGGGTATAAGCCGGCAAAAACGTTAGGTTTCGATTCTTTAAACCCTTTTAAAGCTTCTGCAGCAGGCTTTTTAGTCGTGGTTACGGTGTCTCCGACAGGAGCTCCATAAATGTCTTTTATGCCTGCAACAAGATAACCAACTTCGCCCGCTTTCAATATTCCAGTGCTTACTCGTTTAGGGGTAAATATACCTACATCCCCTACTTCAGCTGAATTCATATTGGACATTGTGATGATTTTATCACCTTTCCGTAGCGTTCCTTCATAAACGCGCACTAATGACACAACTCCAAGATAATTATCGAACCAAGAATCAATAATAAGCGCCTTAAGTGCCCCCTCTCTATCCCCCGATGGAGACGGAATTCGCAAAACAATTGCTTCCAGTAAATCAGGGACTCCAATACCGGTTTTTGCGCTAACATTAATGCTATCGTCAGCATCTATCCCAATAACATTTTCAATTTCTTCACGGACGCGCAAAGGCTCAGATGAAGGCAAATCAATTTTATTTAAAACGGGTACGACTTCTAAACCTTGGTCGATCGCAACATGGCAATTAGCCACTGATTGTGCCTCAACCCCTTGAGCAGCATCCACGACTAATAATGCCCCTTCACATGCGGCAAGTGATCTAGATACTTCGTAGCTAAAATCGACATGGCCTGGTGTATCGATGAAATTAAAGAGATAGCTCTGACCATTATTTGCTTCGTAAGAGAGGCTTACACTCTGAGCTTTTATGGTGATCCCTCTTTCTTTTTCGATATCCATAGAATCGAGGACTTGTGCTGACATCTCACGCTCGCTGAGCCCCCCGCACGTCTGAATAAACCTATCGGCTAACGTTGATTTTCCATGATCGATATGTGCAATTATCGAAAAATTCCTTATGTTTGCCATTTCCCAAGACATATGTTCCTTGATTTCTCCAGTTAATTAGAATAAACGAGTAAGCGTTGGAAAGGACTGAACCCTCCCGCAGAAGAGACTAACATCAAGCACATCTCTGTTTAAAACACAGAGATGTGTGTGCGTGTCACTGTATTATCTGGCTAGCTTCAAAGTTAAGCCGCCATAATACGGTGTCATAAGAACAAACAAAAGCAGGTTCGAGCTTCTATTTTTCACCTAATCGCACAGCTACATACAATGGTGAGCCTTCCCGCTGTATTAAGATTGGCACCACGGAGTTAGGAGCAAGCGAGCGCAAGATATTTTTAAAGCTCTGAACCCCAAGGACTAAAGAGCTAGCCATTTTCAGTATCACGTCACCTTGTTGCAGTCCAGCTTCAGTTGCTGGCCCATCTTCTAGGTTGGCAATAAGCACCCCCCCCCGCTCGACTCGTAACTTTATCCGTTGATCGCTATTAATCGCTGTAACCGCTATTCCTAACTTTTCATGGATGTTAAATTCATCTGCTTGCTTAGCTTTGCTTTTTAAGGCCACTTCAGGCTCATCTTTCAACGCTCCTATGACAATAGTCAAGCGCATTTTCTTACCATTCCGAATAATCTGCACTTTTACTTTTGAGCCAACTTCTTGTTGGCCTACCAAGGGAGGAAGATCGCTGGAGCGATCAACAGCAGATCCACCAAACTCAACAACGATATCCCCAGCTTTAATACCACCTTTTTTAGCTGGACTATTCGGCAAAACTTTAGAAATAAGTGCTCCTGCAGGCTTAGTCATTCCGAAGGATTCAGCAAGTTCTTGCGTAACGTCCTGTATGAAAACGCCTAACCAACCGCGGCTCACTGTGCCGGTTTGCTTTATTTGCTCGTAAACATTCAGAACCACTTTCATTGGGATAGCAAAAGAAAGACCCATGAATCCGCCAGTCCTGCTATAAATTTGAGAATTGACGCCTACCACTTTACCTTGCAAGTTAAATAAAGGCCCTCCAGAATTTCCAGGGTTAATCGCCACATCGGTTTGTATGAAAGGCACGTAGTTGTCGTCAGGAAGGCTCCGACTTTTAGCACTGACAATCCCCGCGGTCACAGAATAATCAAATCCAAAGGGGGAACCAATGGCAAGCACCCATTCTCCAACTTTCAAAGAATCAGAATCCCCTAAAATTACAGTCTGGAGATCGTAAGGTGCATCAATCTTAAGAACAGCGATATCACTCCGCTCATCAGAACCAATCAACTTAGCTATGAGTTCACTTCTATCGGACAAGGTTACTATCAGTTCTCCTGCTCCATCTACGACATGGTGATTAGTGATGATATATCCGTCCGGAGACATGATGAAACCAGACCCCTGCGATGGCCGCGCGTCTCGTCGTGGTTTTTTCCTTTGGCCTGGCTGTTCATCGTAAAAGTATCTAAAGAAATCAGGAAGACCTCCATCCGGCCCAAAAGGCCGTTCAAAAGGCATGCCTTGGGGCTTATCAGCTATAACTTCTTGCTTTTTTGGTATCGCTTTTATGTTAACTACAGTGGGACTGTTTTTAGCTGCCAGCTCTGTAAAGTCAGGCAGGTCACTGGCTTGCAGAGAGAAGGCTGCTACGGTAGTCAAAGTCAAAAGAAAGAGATATTTATATAGAAATTGAATCATAACGACAAGTATCCTTGTTGGCTAAAGGTAATCATAGAGCAAACTCTAACCGAATGCTTAGTTACCAAAATGTAACTAAGTGGGCAAGCGAGGCTATGGTAGCACTCCAATGTATAGGCTGTAAGCCCGGCTTTACCCCTCCTAACTTACGTCTGTTCTCTTCTATTAGGATCAAAATACATCAAGATTAGTGATTAGTAGCCGTAGCGAAACCTATAGAATAAAATGGAAGACAATAATGACTCTTTGACAGGATTTTTTAAGTGCAATTTTCATGAAACACTACGATGTAATGATAATAGGCAGTGGAGCTGCAGGCCTCAGCGTTGCCTTAGCATTACCGAGCGAACTTAATATCGTGCTAATAAGCAAAAGTAGTATAGATGAAAGCGCGACTTTTTATGCCCAAGGAGGGATCTCGGCGGTAATGGACCATGCTGATACAACCGAAGCGCATATCACAGACACACTAATTGCAGGAGCGGGCCTTTGTGACGTCGATGCCGTCACAAATATAGTTAGCAACGGCAGAGATAGAATAGAGTGGCTTATTGAGCAAGGGGTTCCTTTCTCCACTAGAACCTCTAAATCGGGTATAGAGGAATTCCACCTCACACAGGAGGGCGGACACTCACATAGAAGAGTCGTGCATGCGGCAGATGCAACCGGGGCTGCTGTTGAAAAAACGCTTGTTAAAAAAGTCAGAGAACTGCCGAATGTTACGTTACTAGAACGTCATGCCGCTATCGATCTAATTACGACAAAAGAAACTTCATCGAACAGCTCTAAATGTGTAGGCGCCTATCTATATGATTCTATAAATAGCGCGATAGTCACTATCGCTGCTAAAACTGTAGTGTTAGGAACCGGTGGTATTGGCAAAGTTTATCTGTACACGAGCAATCCCGATGTAGCCACCGGTGACGGTATTGCAATGGCGTGGCGAGCGGGCTGTAGCATTACAAATATGGAGTTTGTTCAATTTCATCCTACTTGCCTCTACCATCCCCATGCTAAAACAATACTTTTAACAGAAGCGCTTCGGGGGGAAGGTGGGAAATTAATACTCCCAGATGGTGAGCGATTCATGCAAAAGTTTGATTCCAGGGGCGAGCTCGCCTCTAGGGATGTGGTTGCGCGAGCGATCGACCATGAAATGAAACGACTAGGGCTAGAGTGTGTGTATCTAGATATTTCTCATAAGCCAAAAAAATTCATACTTGAACATTTCCCAAATGCCTATAAAACATGTAAGAAATACGGAATAGACATTACCACTAGCCCTATTCCTGTGGTTCCGGCGGCTCATTATCTGTGTGGAGGTGTTCTTACCGATGTCAAAGGGAGAACTGAGTTAGATGGGCTCTATGCCGTAGGTGAGACGGCATGTACAGGTCTCCACGGAGCCAATAGAATGGCCAGCAACTCACTGCTAGAGTGCATAGTCGTTGCCTCGTCAGCGGTAAAAAGTATTACCAAAGACATGGCGAATGATTTTCTATCTGTTAATCCACCTGAGTGGGATGAAAGTAAAGTGGTACAAGGAAATGAGGACGTAATCATTTCTCATAGTTGGGATGAGTTGAGACGCTTAATGTGGAATTATGTCGGTATAGTTAGGTCCGATAAGCGCTTGGGTCGTGCTAAACAACGCATCGAACTGCTACAAAGGGAGATTAATGAGTTTTATAGTCACTTTAAAATAAGCACTGACTTAATCGAATTGAGAAACCTAGCTTTAGTAGCTGAATTAATAGTTGTATCTGCATTAAGTCGCAAAGAAAGCAGGGGCTTGCACTACACCTTAGATTATCCTGACAAAGATGAGAATGCATTTAAACGCAACACTATCATAAACATTAATACTTAAGCGGACTAGGATAGCTAGATTTAAAGGAAGACACTTGAATTTGAACTCGAACATAAACTCTGCGATTCTCCATGGAAAAACTATTTTGATCACTGGGGCAAGCCGAGGTATAGGGAAAGCTTTGTCTAAAGCCTGCGCTGGAGAAGGCGCACATGTAATTGCATGTGGCCGAAATGTACAAGATCTTGAAGTTCTGTCAGATGAGATAGGAACAGAAACTAATGGACTGTCTACTCTACTGCCTATCAATTTAGCGACTGCAAACGTAGATGACTACCGGACCGTTGCAGAACATATTGGAAAGCAATTTGGAACGCTCGACGCTGTAGTCCTAAATGCTGCCATGCTAGGTGAGGTAACACCCTGCGACAATTACTCATTAAAAACTTGGATTGAAGTATTTCAAGTTAATTTGCATAGTGCAGTGATGCTATTGCAAGCGACTCGGTCGCTATTGAAAGAATCAGCACTACGCACAGTTATATTCACATTGGCCAGCGAAGGCATTGCGCCCAAAGCAAATTGGGGGGCATATGCCGCGTCTAAATCCGCATTGGGAGCATTTATGAAGATATATGCACTTGAAAACAGTAACAGCGAACAATTCCGTGTTGCGGGAGTCCTCCCTCCCCCGACCAAGACTCTTATTAGAATGACTGCTTATCCCGCTGAAAATCATGACATGCTAGCCAAACCAGAGGCCGTTGTATCGCCATATATAAAGCTCCTAACGCAACCATCTCATGCTAACCAGGGAAATATTTTATAGCGTATAAACTTGTTGGGCCTCCTACTTCCCTTCCAAGAAAGCTTTGATTGATTTTTCTCCGATAGCTTTTTTATCCAACAAGCCCATTAATTCGTCTTGGTACACAATTTTGATTCCGAGCTCATTCGCTTTCTCTAACTTACTCCCAGGGCTGTCTCCACAAACTAAAAAATCAACTGATTTGGAAACTGCATTAGCAGTGCGAATACCTATTTCATTGAGGTTCCTTACAATTTCAGAACGCTTCATAGAGTCAAAGCTTCCAGTCACTACACATACAAAGTCTATTGTCTTTTGACCGTTGTATGAATTTTCTATCACCAACCCCGCAGTTAACAGATTGTCCAACTCTTCAATATTTCCATCTTTAGAAAACCAGTCAAATATGCTACGTGAGACCACTGTTCCAATATCTGGTATTTTCTCAAATTCCTCAATTGTCCCACTCTTAATTTTTTCAAGGGAATCAAACGAATCAGCTAAGCGGGCAGCAGTTTCCTCCCCCACCCCAAGTATACCCATTCCGTAAATTAACCTTCTAAATGTGGTATGTTTACTAGTCGCTATCGCCAACAAAATTTTATCTGCCGATTTGGGACCTAAGCGGTCCAGTAATAATAAACATTCTTTTTTCAAATTAAATAAATCTGAAAAGCCAACAACATGCTTTTGTTTGACCAGTTGGGCGACTAACTTATCGCCTAAGCCGTCAATATCCAGTGCTTTTTTGCTGACGAAATGTATGACTTTCTTGATTAATTGCTCTATTGCAATATCCGGCAGTTCATTCGGTACCTCATAACGGACCGCCTCGGGAGGGCGCAACTCAAAAAGAACTTTTACCACTTCTGGAATAACATCACCCGCTCGACGGACAACAACCGAGTCACCCACCCTTATGTCTTTACGCGCAAGTTCTTCAAAATTGTGTAAAGTCGCATTTGTAACCGTGGCGCCTCCCACGAAAATTGGTTCCAGTCGAGCAACTGGAGTTAACGCCCCAGTCCGTCCCACTTGTATGTCAATTGCGCGAATTAACGTAATAGCTTCTTCCGCAGGAAATTTAAAAGCAACGGCCCATCGAGGGGCTTTGGCCACAGCGCCCATTAGTTGTTGATTAGATATTTGGTTAACTTTAAAGACTACCCCATCGATGTCATAGGTTAGAGATTGCCTTTTTGCGGCCAGTTCCTCAAAATAAAGGATACACTCGTTTTCGTTTTTCAAAAGCACTGTGTCTTCTGATACTCGAAACCCAAAGGATTTAAGCAGCCGCAATGAGTCTTCTTGTGTCACTGGTGAAGCATGATTTTCAATTCTGGCTATCCCATAGCAACAAATAGTCAGGGGTCTTGATGCTGCCACTTTAGGATCTAATTGTCGCAATGCTCCAGCGGCAGCGTTCCGAGAGTTGACAAAAGTTTTTTTGTTCTCAGCTTTTTGCCTTTGGTTAAGTCTATCGAATTGAGCCTTCTCTATATATATCTCGCCACGAACTTCAAGCAATGTCGGAGGAGCAAGCGAAGTCAAAGTCAATGGAATTGACTTTATGGTGCGCGCATTATGTGTGACGTCCTCACCTCTCTTCCCGTTCCCGCGAGTCACAGCCCTCACCAAGCTTCCGTCTTCGTATACCAAACTAATTGCAAGACCATCTAATTTCGGTTCACCAAAAAAATCGATGCTACTTGTGTTTATAGTTTGCTTGGCACGCTTATGAAAATTTATAAACTGTTCACTATTAAAAACATTTCCTAAACTGAGCATCGGTGACAAATGATCGACTGAGGTAAACGCCGCTAAAGGCTCCCCGCCTACTCGTTGAGTGGGACTATATTTATCCACAAGACTTGGAGCATCTAGCTCTAGTTGTATTAGCTTTTGGTACAAAGAATCAAATTCATCGTCAGAAATAAACGGGTTATCTAAGACGTAATACTGATAGTTATGCATCTCGAGTTCTTTGCGCAATAATTTTACTTGCTTCTTTTTCTCATCCACTATTGAGTTTTTCCAGCATAGTTAAAGCTTCTTTTTCGTGTGCTTCAATCCACTCTACTTCAGGGCTTCTATATAAAGCACCCTTGATAAGCTCAGCCATTCTTCTTCCAGCCGACATCATTAAATAGAAGTCTTTTTCTCCCTGAGCTTTTTCAAAAGCGTTCATGAAGAAAACAACTCCTTGTGTTTTAAGTATTTCCACTCGTCTCATATCAAACGTCCCAGGCTCGTGCATATTCGCCGCGCTAAAAAGTGGCGGCAGTTCGGGTTGCGTATCGTCGATGAAATGAAAAATACTCATTTCTCCGAAGGCCAACCCCACTTTATTAAAAGAACGCACTAGGGCTGCCCCATCTATTAATTCACCAGAGCGTCGTTTTACATATAGTTGTATTAACAAGCCCTTAGATCTTTTCGGGCTACTGTAATCCTCTGCCTGCACAAGCGTCTCTGCTTTGCTCTTCTCAGCAGGTTCATAAATGTTTGTTGCAGCAGCATTTTGAGAAAATAGTGCTAGTTGGCTATTATCTTGTTGCACTGAGCGGAGGACGTTTTTGTTTGCTATCGAAAATCCCTCCCTCCTGATCGCCGTGCCCTTTGACAGACTGAGTCGAAATTCACTATTTTTAATTGTTCGAGGGCGAAGTTCATTATCGCTACTATGCTCTTCGATTGCTTGTGGAATTCTTTTTTTCCAAAGTAATTCAAGCTGCAATATTTCAGCGTCTCTTTTTTTACGAGCTTTGCTCGCCATAAAGGCACCACAAGAAGCTCCAAGAAACAAAGAAAAAAAGGTCACGTATAAAAACATAGATTACTACTTTAAAGACACTAAGCGATTTTCGCTAATTCAACAGCTTCAGCCATGTCCACGCTCACTAGCCGAGAAACTCCCGGCTCTTGCATAGTCACTCCAATGAGCTGCTCAGCAATTTCCATTGTTATTTTATTGTGAGTCACGAACAGAAATTGCACGCTCTTAGACATGGTTTTCAGCATGTCGATCAGCCGCACTACATTCACATCATCCAAAGGCGCGTCAACTTCATCTAACAAACAAAAAGGTGCGGGATTTAAATCGAAGATAGAGAAAATAAAGGTTAGCGCGGTCAGAGCTTTCTCACCTCCTGACAACAGATGGATAGAGGTATTTCTCTTTCCGGGAGGTTGCGCCATAACAGTAACTCCGGTCTCGAGCAAGTCATCATCAGTCATTTCTAAATATGCTTGTCCACCACCAAATAGCACTGGGAATGTTTCTTGGAGTTTGCTGTTTACTTTGTCATAGGTGTCTTTGAAGCGAGTTTTTGTTTCAATGTCGATTTTACGAATTGCTGACTTCAGAGTGCTTAATGAGTCCGTTAAGTCTGTATCTTGCGCGTCAAGATACTCCTTACGCTCTGAAAGCTCGTTAAACTCATCAATGGCCGCCAAGTTAATAGGTTCTAACCGGACCAATCTGACGTTCAAGGATTCGATATCACTAGCAATCTCGTGCAATTCAAATTTTTCTTCTATTGCTGCAAGAGCTTCTTCAATATTTTCACCAGTTTCTTGGAACCTAGTATTAAGTTCATCGAGCTTTACGGAATAAGTTCTTTCCTCTAGCCGGTCATTCTCGAGGCTATGTTTACATTCCCCCACCAACCCCTCTGCGTCAGTTCTAGCCTTGGAAGCTTTTTGTTTTTTTTCGCCACAGAGGTCTAGATTAATTCTAAGTACAGAGAGTTCTTTGTCCATGTTTAGCTTTTCAGACAGCTCTTTGCCCAGCCTATCGGACATATCCTTAATAGGATTATGCATTTGGCTAATACTATTCTCAATATTCGCGAGTTCTTCTTTCGACTGTTCTCGTGCTGATATGTTCCTTTTTTGTCCCTCTTTATAGTTGCTCAGCTTCGCCCGAAGGTCCTGCGCTGCCAGTTCTTTCGCATGTGACTCGTCGCGCAACTCAGCCCATTTTTTCCTTGCATCGTCTACTGTCTGCTGAATAGCACTCTTAGCTTCTGTCAAACGGTCACTTTCAGTTTCTTTCCTATTTAACCGCTCCAATCCAAGACTCAAGTCGACAGACAGTGTCCCTGAGCTTGTGGCATCATTTTTTAGTTTAATGTCTATATCTTTTAACTGTTGGGACAAATCGTTAAATTTGTGATCGTGAATGCCCAGTTCTGAAATTAGTTTTTGTAACTGTTCTCCCTGTTGAGCAAGTTTCTGAGAAACTTCACTCGTTGACATAAGAATCAGTTTTTCATTGGCTGTTATTTTCTCTACATCAGCATGTGTTGTTTCCAGCTCTTTCTTTAAATTTGTCGTGATAAGACCAAGATCTGCTAATTCGTTCTCTAAATCGTGGATGTTTCTCTCTCTCGCTAGAATTCCAATTTCATCGGGATTATTAGCAGGTAATTGAGCCCAGTAACGACCGAACAGACATCCATCTTTCGTCACTATTACTTCATGTGGACTTAAAGATTTTCTTGCGCTCAAAGCCTCTTCTTCTGAGTCAGCCGAATATACACCATCTAAAAACGGAGAGACTTTGAATACCCCTTTCACACGGTCAGCTAGTAAAGGGAAGGAAGAGAAAGGGCTCTCATACTTTTTATCGTCGGATTCTAAGATTGTAATCGTTGCTTTATTAACGGACACCTGGTCTCCAGGTCGGAACAAGTCATCAACAACGTTATTGCCACATAATGCATTGAGAGGAACTCTTAACGCAGTTTCAACAGCAGTTTCCCACCCTTTCTCTATTGTTATTTTCTCGGCTAGTCTAGATACGTCGGTGATTCCTTTTTGCTTGAGCCAGTCTGCCGTATCACTCTGATCTCCTCCTAGCGCTCTCTCTTGAAGTGCTTTCTCAGAAGCCAGTTCTCCCCGTTTTTTCTCTCTCAATAACTCAGATTCATGTAACTGACTAAGCTGAGTCTCAGCTTTATTCCTATAATCAGACAACAGTTCCGCTGTAACATTTTTTTTCTCGGTAAGAATCTCTTCCTCCGAGTTAAGATTCGCTATATGGCTCCGCAAAGTATCAGCCTTCATAGACAAAGCTTTTGAGTTATCTATTGCCAACTCGTCGGATATTTTTAGTCTTCTTTCGTTGTGGGACGCTATCGCGTCAGTAAGATGTTCAAGGCGTATTTTTTTAGAGTGAACTTCTTCAGATAGCCTATTTTTTATGACAGTATGGCTATCCCATTCTGCCTGCCACTGAGCCGAAGCCATCTCGGACTCTTCCAATACACTTTTCATTTTCTCAGACGCTGTTTTATATTGAACCAGCAGAGGCTCTAATTCCTGAAGCTCTGTAGAGGCGGAAATAATATGTTTCTCATCATCAGCAAGAATATTTACCAGGCTGACTAACTTAGTATTTATGTCGATTTGGCTTTTTTCTAAGGCAAGTTTTTTTTCTTTTGAATACTTTAACTCCTGTTCAAGCCGTGAAATATCAGCGGTTTTAGAATAAAATTTCGCCTGAAAAGTATTGAAATCTGTTGTGATTTCCTGATGCTCCTCACTAAGAGCCACTTGCAATGATTCAATCTCACGCTGGTCCGCAATTAATTTTTGTAACTTCGTTTCAGACTCTTCCTTACGTAAAAGATTAGCCGCAGCATCTTCTTTAGTTTTACGCCAGTTAAAAGCTATCAATAACCCATTAAGTTTCCGTTCATCTTTTTTCAATTCTTTGTAGCGCTCAGCAGCGTTCGCTTGACGTTTAAGGTGTTTCAATTGTTTTTCAAGCTCGCCCCGAATATCGCTTAAACGCTCAATGTTTTCCTCAGTTCTTTTAATTCTAGATTCCGTTTCGCGTCGTCGTTCTTTGTACTGTGAAATTCCAGCGGCTTCCTCTAGATATGCTCTAAGCTCTTCAGGTTTAGCTTCTATCACTCGTGATATCGTTCCCTGCTCTATCACCGAATATCCGCGAGGCCCCACGCCAGTGCCTAGAAAAACGTTGGTAATATCTTTCTTTCTGCAACGCGTACCATTCAGGAAATAACTTGAGATTCCATCGCGACCTAATGTTCTTTTTATTGATATTTCAGAAAAAGAGGCATATTGACCTGCAAGCTTGTTCTCAGAATTATCAAATATGATCTCAGCTGTTGCTTGCCCAACTGGTTTTCGAGAACTCGACCCGCTAAAAATTACGTCTGTCATGGAGTCACCACGAAGGTGTTTTGCAGAACTCTCACCCAGCACCCACATTAATCCATCTATAACATTTGATTTTCCGCAACCATTTGGCCCCACCACCCCAGTCAAATTGCCCGGTAATGCTAGACTGGTAGGGTCGACAAAAGACTTAAAGCCAGCTAACTTAATTTTGTTAATACGCATACCTTTAAGCATACCTGATAGGCGAAAGCTCGTACAATCTCATTATCTATTTCAGAATTATTTCCTAGATAAAGCACTTGACTGGTCAGTTTCGCCCGTAAAACTCTATCGATCTACACGTGCAACCCAGCTTATGCTAGAGTTTCCTCCCGATTAAGTTATTGAAACATGGAATCTTTATATACATGAGCACCAAACCCACAAAAAAATTAGACGTTTTCGAAAATCCCGCTTCAAAACGAGACTACTTGATAGAAATTCAAATACCCGAATTTACTTGCCTTTGTCCAAAAACAGGACAGCCAGATTTTGCCGAAATGACCCTTGCATACATTCCGGCTGAAAAATGCATTGAGTTGAAGGCGCTCAAGCTCTATATTTGGTCTTTCAGGGACCAAGGAGCCTTCCATGAGGCTATCACCAACTCAATTTTAGATGACATAGTAGAAGCTTGCTCTCCAAGATTTGCGCGATTATCCGCACGATTTAATGTCAGAGGTGGGACTTACCCTACTATTACTGTCGAACATCGCCAAACGTCTTGGGAACCCTCAGACTCGTCCTACATTCCTAATATTTAATGCTCATATTTTTTAGAGCTTTTAAAGAAGGATTTAGCTTCACATATCCTGCTGCTCGTTTAATATGCGGACGTGACATGTTCAAGTGGGCGATTGTGCCAATTTGTGTAAGTGCAATCATTCTGGTCGGCGGGCTCTTAATGATAGGTTTTATTTTGTACTCGCAACTCGAACAATACCTAAGTATCTGGCCGAACTACCTACGTAATATTATATGGTGGTTCCTCATTTACACCCTGTCTAGCACCCTTTCGTTTCTGCTCTTTGCAGTATCTAATCTTTTGGCGGCACCTTTTAATAGTCAACTATCCGCTGCTGTAGAATGCAAACTGAGAAATCAGAACAGAAACTCCAACTCAGATGCGGGGGCTCTTAAAAATATTGCTGATAGCATCATTTCGATTGGTTCCGAAATAAAAAAGCTTGGTTGTTTTTTGAAATTAGGCTTGCCTCTACTGATATTCAGTTTAATACCGGGCCTGAATCTTTTTGCGCCTATTGCTTGGCTGTTATTTGGTTCCTGGATGCTCTCGTTAGAGTACATCGATTATCCCTTATCAAATAATGGCAAGGAATTTCCCGCGGCTAGAAACTATGCTGCCCAAGAACGAGGACTTACTCTTGGGTTAGGTTTTAGCCTCACAATCCTTACGCTCCTCCCCATCGTCAATATTTTAGCAATGCCAATTGGGGTCGCCGCTGGAACGCTCTTCTATGACCAAAAAATACGGAAGGAATTGATAACTCCGCATGCAACAAACGATAGGTAGATTTGCACCCACACCATCTGGAGGTCTTCATTTAGGTTCTTTATGCGCTGCTGTAGCAAGCTTTCTCAACTCTCGTGCTCAAGGCGGCCTTTGGAAAGTAAGGATAGATGACATAGACAAAGCCAGAGAGGTTCCCGGCAGTGGTAAATCCATACTATATGTGCTCGATGCCTTAGGTATGGAGTGGGATGGTCCTGTAGTGTATCAAAGTCAACAAATTAGTAGCTATGCCTCAGTCATTGACTCTTTAATTGAGCGCCAATTACTTTACCCATGTACTTGTACGCGAAAGAAAATCGGAGGCAGACCTTATCCTGGTAATTGTTCTCGCTTAGAAGGACTTTCTTTTGCTAACACTCAATTGCGTTTGAGACTGGAAGAGTCGCGTATTTCTTTTAATGATGCCTACTTGGGTCGAATTGAGGGTGACCTCAAAAAAGACTCAGGAGACTTCATAGTCAAACGTGCAGATGGCGTTTTTAGTTATGATATTTCAACCGTTATTGACGATGAATTAATGGGCATTACAGAAATAATACGTGGTGCAGATCTTGCCCGCTTAACACTCAGGCAAGTCTACCTTCAGAATCTTTTGTCTTTTAAAGACATCAATTATGGCCATATCCCTCTAGTCTGCGACGCTAATGGCAAAAAGTTAAGCAAACAAGGAGGTGCAACCGCAATCACTATCGACTCTGCGCAAAAAACCATGGTGAAGGCTCTTTTGCACTTGGGCTTGAATCCGAAACCCGAAATGATGCGAGAGGCTAGCTCAGTCCTCCTGACTTGGGCATTGACCCAATGGCAAATCGTGAACTCGAAAAGACAAAATTAATTTTTCAAATAAGTTCTAAGTACATTGCTTTTAATTCTTCATAGTCTAAGGCGATAGGAAAATTTGGGAAGTCATTAACTACCTTTTCAGAAGGTTGGAACAGAATTCCATTTTCCGCTTGTTCTAGCATTGATATATCATTGTAGGAGTCCCCAGCTGCAGCTACTTCATAGCCCAAAGATTGAAATGCTTTTACACAATGACGTTTTGGATCTGCTTGTCTTAATCGATAGTCAATGATATTGCCATCCGAACCTATAGTTAAACGGTGACATAACGTCATGGGGTTATCTAGCTTGCTAAGGAGAGGTCCAGCAAGCTCGTAAAAAGTATCGGAAATGATAGCCACTTGATAATGACCTCTCAGCCAAATAAGAAACTCTAAAGCCCCTGGCAAAGGATCCAGTTTCTCCGCAGCCTTATTTAAGTCATGATAACTAATCTTGTGCTCTTTCATTAGATCGAGTCGATAACACATTAATTGATCGTAGTCTGCTATATCACGGGTAGTTACGCGAAACTCGGGTATTTTTGTTTGTTCGGCCAAATTGACCCAAATCTCAGGAACTAACACTCCTTCGAAATCAAGACATGCTATTTTCATTCTACGCAACTCTTCAAATTATTTATTGTGTTCATTTTCTTTGCCACAAAATCTCTCCCACACTAGAATCCTTACTGATAATTCGTGCTACTACAAAAAGAAGGTCCGACAACCTGTTTATATAGCTTGTTAAGTCATGGTTTATCGATTCACCGGGTTCTATTTCAAGCGTGGCTCGCTCAGCACGACGGCATACAGCTCTGCACAAATGCGCCGCTGAGGCCGCAGAACTCCCTCCTGGCAGTATAAACTCTTTTAAAGGGGGTAGTTCTTCATTGTACTGATCGATAGCATTCTCCAGCTTTTTGACTGAATTTTCTTCTACAAATGCACTTCCTGGAATGGATAGCTCACCACCAACAACGAACAAATCATGCTGGATGTCAATCATAAGGCGCTTCGTGTCTTCTCTGAGCTCGTGGTTAAGCAAAAGCCCTATATTACAGTTCAATTCATCAATCTCGCCAATTGCATTTATCCTATCGCTGGCTTTACTGATGCGACTTCCATCTCCTAGGCCAGTGGTCCCAGAATCTCCAGTCTTAGTGTAGATTTTTGATAGTCGATTACCCATTCATACACCTCGTAAGATTTCAACTGCAACTACCTTTTAAAGGCACTCAAGCATTTATTAGGTAGTAAACATTTTTTATTAAAATTCAGAGTGAGTATTATATCCGGTCAATCGTGCATAATAACAGAATAAAAAAGAATGATAGGTAGTTCCCGAAGATGATTCTTCATAAACATCTCTTAACCGAAATTGTTAAAACAAGCTCTGCTATCTTAATCGCTCTGCTAGCAATTTTTCTTAGTATGAGATTAGCAACCTATTTTGCGGACGCGGCGAGCGGGAGTCTAGCTTCACAATACGTATTGGAGATAGTGGCTCTGAAAATGCTGGTGTCAATACAAGACTTGGTGGCTATATCCATTTTCCTCGGATCTTATACAGTGATCACATCTCTACAAAAACATTCTGAATTAGTGAGCATGAAGGCTAATGGAATGAGCCATTTAAATATTTTGTCTGTAGTTTCTAAACTCTCGGGGATAACCGCTTTAATAGTTGCGCTCATGACTTGTGTAATAACCCCGATAGCCGAATTAAAATTGGTTGAATTAAAAGATTTAGGGAAACGGACAGCTACTATCGCAAACGTGGCGCCGGGCGTATTTAAGAGATTTTCTGGTGGCGATAAAATATTTTTTGCCCAGGGTGAGGAGAATGAGAAGAACTTTCTCACAGACGTCTTTGTGCATGACGATACTCAACCCGCGGACGCAGTGATGCTGGCAAAACGATCTTTTATTTTAAACGATCCAGAAACTGGGCAAAAATCAGCTATATTTGAAGATGGAACTAGTTATCAGGGAGCGTCAGGGACGCTGGGTTACACAATCACAGATTTCAAGCGTTATTCGGTCAAAATTAAATCTGCAGGCATGGCTGATGTGTCCAGATATCCGACTTTTGTAGCTACCGCTGATTTGGCACGGTCTAAAAACGCCAATTATGTCGCAGAGCTTCATTGGAGATTAGCACTACCATTATTTGTCTTTATAGCGCCATTAATAGCCCTCTTAATTGCTTTAAAACAGAAGTCAGGGAGCTGGTATCTAGGCTTTGCGACAGCCTTAGGTGTTTATTTTAGCTACCTAAATGCGTTAGGAATTTTCAAAGCTCTGATGAAAAAGGAAGAAGTCTCAACATTCTTGGCTTTCGCGCCAGTTCATCTTCTTTTTGGCACTTTAATTTTACTGCTCTACTTAGATCTTGAAAACAGACTTCGGTTTAAGAAAAATTAGAGATCCGCCCTCCCAGCACAACCAAATAGCTAAATTAATTTCCTGAGCCGTGTTAAAATGGCTTCTTGAAAAAAATTAGCGTGATTTAGTAATAATGTCAGTAAAAAAAATGCTCCAAGAGCTTGCCTCGGAAAAAATCATCGTCCTCGACGGAGCGATGGGAACGATGATACAGCAACATAATTTGACAGAGACAGACTTTCGCGGCGAGCTTTTCCTGGACCATAAATTTGACTTAAAAGGAAATAATGACCTACTAACTCTCACTGCGCCTGATATTGTTGAAGGGATACACACTGCCTTCCTTGATGCAGGTGCTGATATTCTTGAGACGAACACGTTCAACTCAACTTCTATCGCGCAATCTGACTATGGTCTCGAATCAATAGTTTTCGAATTGAATAAACAAGCAGCTTTAAACGCTCGACGCTCTATTGATCTATTCCAAAATAATAATTTAGGTACAACAAAAAAGTTTGTTGCCGGTGTATTAGGACCAACCAATCGAACCGCGTCAGTGTCTCCAGATGTCAATGATCCCAGCGCACGTAATGTCACATTTGAGGAGCTTGAGATAGCATATTACGAAGCTTGCCAGGGATTGGTAGCAGGAGGCGCTGACCTCTTTTTAATTGAAACAGTTTTTGACACCTTAAATGCCAAAGCTGCAATTTTTGCCGTAAATCGATATCTAGAACAAACTAAAACTGACTTTCCTATAATGATCTCAGGAACCATAACTGACAAAAGTGGTAGGACCTTGACTGGGCAAACAACAGAGGCTTTTTGGAACTCGGTTAGGCATGCCCAACCTATCTCTATAGGGCTTAACTGTGCGCTTGGTGCGGAGGATCTAGCCCCTTATATTGAAGAATTGTCGCGAATTTCTGACTGTTTGGTAAGTGCGCACCCTAATGCTGGACTACCCAACGCTTTTGGAGAATACGACGAGACGCCCGCTTATATGGGACAAGTTATTGAGCACATGCTAAAAGCCGGACACATAAATATTATAGGAGGTTGCTGCGGCACAACGCCTGAACACATAAAAACACTATCTGACTTGGCATCGAAATATCGACCCAGAACCGTACCTCAAATAACCCGCTATTGCCGACTCAGCGGGCTAGAACCTTTTAACTTATCCCCAGATAAAGGTTTCGTTAATATAGGCGAGAGAACAAACGTTACAGGCTCACCCAAATTCTCAAGATTAATCAAAGACAATGACTTTGAAAGTGCAGCTAAAATTGCTAGCCAGCAAGTCAGTAATGGTGCGCAAATCATTGATGTCAACATGGACGAAGGAATGCTCGACTCGGTAGTACTTATGACCAAGTACATTAATCTAATAAGTTCGGACCCTGATATAAGCCGAGTCCCAATAATGATCGACTCATCAAAATGGGAAGTCCTTGAAGCCGGATTAAGATGTCTGCAAGGCAAAGGGATTGTCAATTCGATCAGCCTTAAAGAAGGCGAAGAAAAATTTCTCACCCAAGCACGATTAATTAAACGTTACGGCGCTGCTGCAGTGGTGATGGCTTTTGATGAAGAAGGTCAAGCAGATAGTACGGAGCGAAAATTTAAGATTTGTAAACGCTCGTATGAGTTACTTACAGAAAAAATAGATTTTCCACCTGAGGACATCATTTTCGATCCTAATGTTCTAACTATTGCTACAGGGATAGCGGAGCATAATAATTACGCCAAAGATTTTTTCGAAGCCACTCGTTTAATTAAAGAGCAACTGCCACATGCTCTTGTAAGTGGAGGGCTAAGTAATGTTTCTTTCTCATTCAGGGGCAATAACCCAGTACGGGAAGCGATGCACTCCGTTTTTCTTTACCATGGAATAAAATATGGGCTAGACATGGCAATTGTTAATGCTGGCCAATTAGGAATGTACGAAAAAATCGAGTCTGGTTTGTTGATTGCTATTGAGGATGTCGTTTTCAACAAGAACACAGCCGGCACTGATAATCTTATAGAGCTCGCCAGTGGTGTCGTCGAGGGAGAAAAAGCAGAAGAAGAACTTGCAGAATGGAGAACTAAAAGTGTCGAGGAAAGGCTTAGCCATGCGCTAGTTCAGGGAATAACTGATTTCATCATTGATGATACCGAAGAGGCTAGAAGAACATATAGTAAGCCAATTGAAGTGATAGAAGGTCCTTTGATGGATGGCATGGGGATAGTTGGGGATTTATTTGGTAGCGGGAAAATGTTTCTGCCTCAAGTAGTAAAAAGTGCCAGAGTCATGAAAAAATCTGTTGCACACTTGATCCCCTTCATCGAAGACGAGAAAACGAGCTCGGGAGATAATTCGGCGCAACCCTCCATAATCATGGCCACCGTCAAAGGTGACGTTCATGATATTGGGAAAAATATTGTGGGTGTGGTCCTACAATGCAACAATTTCAGGGTGATAGATCTAGGTGTGATGGTATCGCTTACAAACATTGTGGATGCTGCGGAAAGAGAAAAAGCCGACATTATAGGCCTAAGTGGTTTAATTACACCATCTTTGGACGAAATGGTTTACGTCGCCAAAGAAATGGAAAAAAGAAAGCTCAACATCCCTCTACTTATAGGCGGAGCAACAACCTCGCGAGCGCACACCGCAGTCAAAGTGGAGCCCGTCTATTCCGGGCCTACAGTCCATGTGAAAGATGCTTCTAGAGCAGTAGGAGTTATGACCAAACTAGTCAGCAAAGAATTAAAGCCTAGTTTCGTCTCTTCTATACAAGATGAATACGCAACGCTTCGTAAAAGATATACCGATAGGAAAAAAGGCTCCAATTTGATCAGTATGAGCAAAGCTCGATTAAATCGCCTTGCAATCGAATGGAACAGCTACACCCCAATACCACCTAAGTCTACAGAAATAATCGTGTTAAATGATTATCCTTTAGAAGAACTAGTCGATTATATAGATTGGACTCCGTTCTTTATGGCTTGGGAGTTAGCAGGTAAATACCCGAGAATAATGACGGACGAAATAGTTGGAGACCAAGCAACAGCGTTGCTCCATGATGCAAAAATGATGTTATCAGATATAGTCCTTCACAAAAAAATAAAAGCAAAGGCAGTGTTCAAAGTATTTCCTGTTAACAGTAGCGGTACAGAAGATGTTGAGTGCTATGAAAATAATAGTAGATCTGTAATAAGCGCACGTATCCACACCTTGCGTCAACAACAACCCAAACCACCCGGTCAACCTAACTATGCGTTGGCTGATTTTGTCGCTCCTAAAACAGCTGCCAAAGAAGATTATCTCGGAGCTTTTGCTCTAACGGCCGGCTTAGGCGTAGACGCACTGGTTAAGAAGTACGAGGCTGACCATGACGATTACAGTTCTATTATGGTAAAGGCTTTGGCAGATAGATTAGCTGAAGCTTTTGCTGAAAAGCTCCATGAAATTGTTCGTAAAGACTATTGGGGTTATGCCGCCGATGAAAGCTTGTCTGGAGAAGACCTTATCTCTGAAAGTTATCAAGGGATTCGACCTGCACCTGGATACCCCGCATGTCCCGATCACACTGAAAAAAAGACATTGTGGGAAATTCTTAATGTTGAAAAAAATATTGGAATGACCCTAACAGAGAACTATGCGATGAATCCGGCAGCGTCAGTATCTGGTTGGTATTTTAGTCATCCTAGTGCACGATATTTTGGTGTGGGGAAAATCAACAGAGACCAGCTGGATGATTATGCGTCGAGGAAAGGCTTCACTTCAAAGGAAGCTGAGAGATGGCTATCGAGCAGTCTTAGCTACGAGCCTGAGGAATAAATGCTGTCATGTCTTTGTTCGAAGAAAAAAATGACGTTGTCAATTTAATTAATGAAACAGTGGCTCGGGAGCAGGTTATTGTTGCGGGGTGGGTTCGTACAAAAAGAGTTGCCAAATCATTCTCGTTTATAGAATTAAACGACGGTAGCTGTCTAGCTAATATCCAAATAATCGTGGACAAAGAAACAGCAGGTGCGGAAATATTAAATGAGATTCAGACGGGAGCTGCAGTTCATGTCATTGGGGATTTAATCAAGTCCCTTGGAAAAGGGCAAGTGTGGGAAATTCATGCCTCCAAGCTCACCCTGATCGGTCGCTGTGAAGATAGCTACCCACTGCAAAAAAAGCGACATAGCGATGAATTTTTGCGGGAAATTGCACATCTCCGACCTAGAACAAACAAATACTCAGCTATTGCGCGTATCCGCTCAAGGTTAAGCTTTGCTATACACACTTTTTTCCAAGGAGAAGGTTTTCATCTAATAAATACGCCTATTATTACTGGTTCTGACTGTGAGGGCGCCGGAGAAATGTTCCAAGTAACTACGCTAGATCCTAAAAACACTGATAATGACTATTCCTCAGATTTTTTTGGTAAAAAAGCCCACTTAACAGTATCGGGACAACTTGCGCTGGAGACCTATTGTATGGCTCTCAATAAGGTATACACCTTCGGACCGACTTTTCGGTCTGAAAACTCCAATACTACCCGACATATGGCCGAATTTTGGATGGTCGAACCAGAAATGGCCTTCGCCAATATTTTTGATGATATGAATGTTGCGGAAAAATTTGTCAAATCAATCGTATCTACGATAAAAACTCAAAGTGCGGCGGATTTAAATTTGTTTGCTCAGCACGTAGACCAAGGTTTGTTAGAAAGATTAGACAACATAATTGAGAGCGATTTCATAAGAATTACCTATAGTGAAGCAATTGAAATCTTGAGTGCAAGCAATCAAGAATTTGCATTTAAACCAGATTGGGGGAAAGATCTACAATCTGAGCATGAGCGTTATTTGACTGAAGCGCATTTTAAAAAACCCGTTTTCGTTTACGATTGGCCCATAGATATTAAAGCTTTTTATATGCGTAGGAATGATGATGCGAAAACTGTTGCTGCAATGGATCTTCTCGTGCCGGGCATTGGTGAACTAATAGGTGGAAGCGCGAGAGAAGAACGACTGGATTTGTTGCTTGCATCTATGACTGACAAGGGCTTTAGTCAAGAAGACTATTGGTGGTACCTAGACACTCGGAAGAATGGCTCGGTGCCTCATGCTGGTTTTGGATTGGGGTTCGAGAGATTAATAATGTTAGTCACGGGTGTGTCAAATATACGCGATGTTATCCCGTTTCCTCGTACGCCTAAAAATTTAGAGTTCTGATATGAAAGTTATGATAGATCTTTGTGTAGTCCCTATCGGAGTTGGAGTGTCTGTCTCTGAATATATTGCTGAATGTGAAAAGATAATTTTAAAAAATGACCTAAAATCTCAGCTGCACCCCTACGGTACCGTAATCGAAGGAGAGTGGGACTTGGTTTTTTCAGTTGTTAAAAAATGTCATCAACGTGTCCATGAGATGGGAGCTCCTAGGGTATTCACTTCTCTAAAAGTAGGGACGAGAACCGACCGAGAGCAATCTATGCAAGACAAAATTGATAGCGTTACTAGTAAGCTTTAGTATTTTTCATATAGGGGATTTTACATGTCAGAATCACAATTAAGCTACGTTAGCGGAACTAGCGGCAAGCCGTTGATATTTCAAACGATAGGAAAGGCCTTAGAAAATTCTGCTAACGTCTTCGCAGAAAACGAGGCCCTCGTCTTTTGTCCTAGTAATCTGAGAATGAC
Organism: uncultured Gammaproteobacteria bacterium; assembly: GCA_938082545.1. Taxonomy (GTDB): domain Bacteria; phylum Pseudomonadota; class Gammaproteobacteria; genus UBA4457. The sequence goes on along the minus strand of CALKCL010000001.1, from coordinate 69,716 downwards.
TTACCAACAACTGAACAACGCGGCTAATGAGTTTGCGGCTGGGTTATTGAAAATAGGACTTAAACCAGGAGATCGTCTGGGTATATGGTCTCCTAACAGGCCTGAATGGGTGGTTACGCAGTTCGCGACGGCAAAAATTGGTGTCATTCTCGTTAACATTAACCCTGCATATCGTATTTCCGAGCTAGAACACGCGCTTAACCAAGTGCAATGCAAGGCATTAGTGTCTGCTGAGACATTCAAGAGCAGTAACTACGTAGAAATGATTCAGTCACTGGCCCCAGAGTTAAAAGACTCGTCACCCGGCAATTTAGAAAGCCGTCGCCTCCCCTCACTCAAACACATCATCGTTATGTCCGATAAATTAGTTCCGGGCACCTCCCGATATAAAGACATTTCCATGCAGACCGACAACAAGATTTTACGCACGCTAGTAGAGATAGAAGACACGTTAGATCCTGACCAACCGATTAATATTCAGTTCACTAGCGGGACTACTGGCCTTCCTAAAGGCGCGACTTTATCTCATTTCAACATTATTAATAATGCCTACTTTGTAGGCCATGCGATGCGCTTCACTGAGGCAGACAGATTATGTATACCAGTTCCCCTTTATCATTGCTTTGGTATGGTGATGGGAGTCTTATGTTGTTTAACACATGGAGCAACAATGATCTTTCCTGGGGAAGGATTTGATGCTGGTGAAGTACTTCAAGCTCTCGCATCTGAGAAATGCACTGCGCTACACGGCGTGCCGACCATGTTTACAGCTGAACTTGCTCACCCGAAATTCAGTGATACGGATTTCTCATCCCTGAGAACTGGTGTAATGGCGGGGGCACCTTGCCCCATAGAGGTTATGAAACAAGTCCAGACGACGATGGGTATGAAAGAAGTCACAATTGCTTACGGAATGACGGAAACTAGTCCTGTTAGCTTTCAATCTAGCACTGATGATCCTGTTGATAAGAGAGTATCTACTGTTGGAAGGGTAATGCCGCACGTACAGGTGAAAATAATCAACGAGGAAGGTCGAACTCAACCCGTTGGGCAACAAGGAGAACTTTGTACCCGAGGATATAGTGTCATGCAGGGTTATTGGGGAGACAAAGAGAAAACAGATGGTGCAATCGACGCTAATAATTGGATGCATACGGGTGACCTAGCCGTGATCGATCAAGAAGGCTATTGTAATATCACAGGACGCGTCAAGGATATGATAATCCGTGGCGGCGAGAATATTTATCCTCGTGAGATTGAAGAATACTTGTATCGGCATCCAAAAATACAAGATGTAGCAGTCTTTGGGGTTCCAGATCAACGGTTTGGGGAGACGGTAGCCACTTGGATCCAACTAAAACCTGGAGAGTCTTGTGAAGCTGAGGAAGTAATAGAGTTTTGCACTGGCCAGATAGCCCATTACAAGGTGCCCGCTTATATTGAATTCGTTGATGAGTTCCCAATGACAGTCACAGGCAAGATTCAAAAATTTGTAATGCGAGACCGAATGTCTGAAAAGTACAACCTTCTGGAGGCTAAGACTGCCTAAGAGTTAATGCAAACAGTTTTACAAAGGACAAGTCAATGTCGAGACAAAATCTTGGGTAGAGTCGTCAACATCTGTTTCAAATGTTGCATGGACTCGGTTAACCATAGCTGATAGGCCGACTGTCATCGCCAGTTCCATAATCTCTTCGTTGCTAAAAGCCTTCTGCAAGCGAGAATATACCTCGTCCCCCACTACATTAGTAGCGGTAAGGTTTTCCGAATAGGTTAATACCAGCTTATCGACATCATTGAAGGACGCACAGGTGTTCGGCGTCTCCATAGACGCAAGTTCTTGTTCTGTTATACCGACGCTCCGACCGAGCATCTGATGAGTAGGTATTCAGTAATGGCAATTATTTACTTGAGAAGCTCTTAAGTATGCTAACTCTCTGTAACGCGCTGACAGGGACGCATCGACATACAAGGCCTCAGCAATATGCAAGAAGCCTGTAGCACCTTTCAGGTTGTTCGCCCAAAGTTTGAATACATTCAGCAACGAAAATCCCATGGCCTCCATACGTTCAAATAGAGCCTCGGCTTCTTCGTTACAACCTTCTTTCTCAACTAATTTAATCCTAGACATGCGCTCTCCCGTTTCGTCAACCTTTCAAAACTAGATTAGTATTAATCACTAAAAGAACCGCCAGATGCTGCTAATTTAGATAGTAATGGCGCAGGCGTCCAGTAGGTATCTCCATATCGCACCCGGTATTTTTCCATCGCTTGAACCACCTTGGCCAAACCAACAGTGTCACCATAACGCATTGGACCACCTCTATAACGTGGCATGCCATAACCATGGACAAAAACCACGTCAATATCGCTGGACCGCATGGCAATCTCTTCCTCTAATATTAGTGCACCTTCATTAATCATCGAGTACATCAAGCGCTCAATTATTTCTTCATCGGTCACATTTTCTAATTGTTTGACATTTAACCGCACGGCCTCTTCCCTAGCAATCCTAGCAACAGCTTCATCAGGCACTGCCGTACGTCCGGCATATGTAAAGATGCCAGCCTTTGTTTTTTGTCCTAACCTACCCATTTCTACAAGCTTACTTCCAACTGCCCACAACGATGGATCTTCTGGACGGTCCGCCCACTCACTTTTAACTTTATCTAGCACGTCCAAACCTGATAGATCCGATACGGCATTTGGGCCCATAGCCATTCCCCAATCAAAAGCAACTTGATCAATTCTCTCAGGGGAAACTCCTTCTAAAATCATCTGCTGCGCCTCTCGAACGTATGGGAAGAACATTCTATTTCCGACAAACCCAAAACATACTCCCACCAGCACTGCAATTTTCTTGATTTTCTTAGCCATGGCCATGGAGGTTGCGATCACCTCTTTGGAGGTTGCTTCACCTCTCACTATCTCCAGCAGTGTCATTACGTTTGCCGGCGCAAAGAAATGCCAGCCAATAACATCTCCAGGTCGGTTAGTAGCTTTCGCTATTTCATCAATATCCAACGTCGAAGTATTACTTGCCAATATTGCACCAGCTTTAGCTACCTTATCAAGCTCACCAAATATCTCTTTTTTCAGTGCCATATTTTCAAATACTGCTTCAATTATCAAATCACAGTCGCCTACACCACTGTAATCGATTGTTCCCGATATGATGCTCAATCTATCTTGCATTTGTTCAGCACTCATCCGGCCTTTAGTAACTGTCGCGTTGTAATTAGAACGGATAATCTCTAGGCCCTTTTCTAAAGCGGCTTCATTGATCTCTTTGAGCACCACTGGAATGCCAGCATTTGCAAAATTCATCGCGATACCGCCTCCCATAGTGCCGCCACCGATCACTGCGACTTTCTTGATTGGTCTGAGAGGCGTGTCTTTGGGGACGTCAAGAACCTTACCGCAAGCTCTATCAGCAAAGAATAAATGTCTCTGTGCTACTGAATGTGAGGACATCATGCATTCCATAAATAACTCACTTTCTTTTTTTACAGCCTCCTCATATGGCAAAGAAACTGCCGCCTCGACACATTTAACAATCTGCTCTGGTGCAAAATATCCGCGTGTCCGCCTAGCCATCCCATTACGATATTCTGCGAAAAAATGTTCTCCAATATCAGAAGTATCAATTTCAATTTCGCGAACTTTGATTGGTTTTGCACCCTGAGCCAAGAGGCGTTTAACATACTCAGTAGCGCCTTCTCTAAGGTCCCCTTCAATCAACTCATCAATTGCTCCGGCTTCATAGGCAGCCTTAGCTGGAATAGGAGCGCCGCTGACCATAGCATCGAGTGCTGCTTTCACTCCTATTAATCGCGGCAATCTTTGTGTACCAGTTGCGCCTGCTAGCAAGCCTAAAGTTACTTCCGGTAGTCCCACCATTGCTGTTGTTACTGCACAGCGATAATGACAGCCCATGGCCGTTTCAAAGCCTCCACCCAATGCTGTTCCGTGAATTGCTGCCACTATGATTTTCTCGCAATCTTCCATTTGCTCGACAATTTTCGGCAACCAAGGATCCTCAGGTGGTTTACCAAATTCAGTGATGTCTGCGCCAGCAATCCAAGTGCGTCCTTCACATATTAAGATCGCAGCTTTAGCTTCCGAGTCAGTGCTGAACTTTTGAAAAGCTTTTTGAAGGCCAGCTCTAACTGGCAAAGAAAGGGCATTAACAGGCGGGCTGTTTACCGAGATATATGCGATCTCATTTTCGCGGTTGTAGTTGACTACTTCTCCCATAACTTCTTTCCTTTTCAGTGCCTTGAATCTTGCGTTAAAATAAAGTGGTAATTATAAACATAATTGAGTTATTTGCATTTCTTTGAGAAATGCAATCTTGGGGTATCGTCTAGGCATTTACGTCAATGACTACTCTGCCTTTAATCTCTCCACGTAAAATGGCAGAGGCCAAGCTCTTTATATTTGACATCGGTTCAATACGATAGACCTCGGATAGTATTGAAGTGTCTAGTAAAGAAGCAAGATCATCCCAAGCCCGCTCTCGCAGGTTCATGGGGGCCATCACTGAATCGCACCCTTGTAAGCGGACATTCCGAAGGATGAAAGGCAATACCGTCGTTGGCATATCTAAGCCGGCTGCCAAGCCACACGCAGCTATTACCCCGTTGTATTTTGTTTGTGCCAATGCAGTTCCCAGAGTGGTCGAACCAACACTGTCCACAACAGCAGCCCAGATTTCCTTTTCCAATGGTTTACTTTTCCTAGCCAGGTCATCTCTCGCAATGATATCTGAAGCACCGAGTGCCTTAAGGTATGCAGCAGTCTCTGGTCGACCGGTAGACGCAGTAACCGAGTAACCTAATTTAGCCAAAAGCATGATCGCAATGGATCCCACGCCACCCGCACTACCCGTCACGAGCACCGGACCATCTTCAGGCACAGTTCCGTGATCTCTCACGGCATTCACGCAAAGCATCGCAGTATAACCAGCCGTCCCGATCGCCATGGCTTGCTCAGTGGATAACTGAGAAGGAATTCGCACCAAGAATTTAGCATTTACTCTCTGTTTTTGACTGTATGCGCCCCAATGACGCTCGGAAAGCCCGTAACCGTTAACTAATACTTTGTCGCCCGCCACCCATTGCCCAGAATCGGATTCAATGACAGTTCCAGCGAGGTCTATCCCGCACACCATAGGGAATTTCTGGCAAATAGGGCTGGTATTAGTTATTGCAAGGCCGTCTTTGTAATTTAAAGTAGAATAATCAATGTCTACCAGCACGCCATCTAACGGCAAATCTGATGTAGACAAAGCTTTAATACCCACAGAAAAAACCCCTTCAGAATCTTTTTCTGCTACTACTGCATTAAATATATCACTCATGCGTTTTCTCCAAAGTCTATCTAAACATATGTTATATAAGAATAAATTATTCTTGTGTCTGCAAATCTCTTTCTCTCGAAAATTTAAAATTATTTCTTATTAGTTATTATAATACCTGTTCAACTCTAACTACGGAAGATAACGGTAAAGACACTCAAAAAGGTTCTTTTTAGATATGGATACACAGGCACGTTTTCACCACCCTTTTCAGCATATGCCGGACATCCCTGAGCTTTTTAAAGCTCATGGTTACATAGCAGACCGTGCGATTTCTCTTACAACAAAAATTGCTTTTGACTTGGGAAAACCTATTTTACTTGAGGGGGAAGCAGGTGTTGGGAAAACTCAACTAGCAAAGACTCTCGCTGCCATATTGGAAACCCGTCTAATACGACTGCAATGCTACGAGGGACTTGATACCTCTTCGGCTTTGTATGAGTGGAACTATGCAAAACAGATTTTAGCGATACGTCTTGCAGAATCAAGCAAATCGAAACAAACTGAAATAGAAAGCTCAATCTTTACTGAAGATTATTTATTTACACGCCCTTTATTACAAGCAGTCCGACATGATGGTCCGACTCCGCCGGTCTTACTCATCGATGAAATAGATAGAGCTGACGAGGAATTTGAAGCATATCTTTTAGAGTTGCTCTCAGACTTCCAAGTAACTATTCCTGAACTTGGTACGTTTGAAGCACAAGTTCGCCCAATCGTCATTCTCACCTCAAATCGTACACGTGAACTCAACGATGCCTTAAAAAGACGTTGCTTATACTTATGGGTGGACTATCCATCGATGGAAAAAGAGCAAGAAATCATTGCGCAACATGTGCCCGAAATTAATGCCGAATTAACTCGCTCTATCTCAAAAATCGTACACAATCTCCGCTCAATAGACTTTTTCAAAAAACCGGGAGTTGCTGAATCTTTAGATTGGGCACAAGCGCTACTTTCTTTAAAGGTCGACAGTATTAACTCAGAAATTTTATTTGATACAGCAGGTGTCTTACTTAAATATAAAGATGATATCGAAAGATTAAAAGTGCTCAATATGGAGAGCCTCATTGACGACAAAAAAATTTGAAGAAAATAACAACGAAAATAACGCAGTTGCATCTCATACACTCAATATTTGTAGCGCGGCAAGAAATGCTGGCCTGGTAATTACTCCCGCTCGTAGCATCGACGTGTTCAAAACTCTTAGCTGTATAGATATAAGCAACAAAGATGAATATCAGCTGGCGCTTCGTCTTAACCTAGCATCCACTAAGGAAGAAGAAATCATTTTTGATCGGGTTTTCAATCGTTATTGGAACAATACCTCAGAAAGTGAAGGCGATTATATTTTAGCTAATTCGGAAATGATCAAAGGATCTCTGGACGCCGGGCTTTCTAACGAAGGCCATAGAGACATGATTAGCGAAAGTGATTCTTTTTCCGAGGCTGCTGTTGCTCGTAAAGCTAACTTGCGCATGAGATGGGACCCATTAGCACCTCCCCTTCATAAGCTTATTCGTGAATTATCCAGACGCCTAGCTACCCGACCATCTCGACGAAGCCAAAACGATCTTCATGGCGCTAAGATTGACATACGCAAGTCAGTCAGAAAATCCGTGCCTTTTGGTATGGAACTTATAAACTTGTCTCGCACAATCCCTAAGGTACGCAAAACCCGAATCGTCTTGCTGTGTGATGTCAGTGGCTCGATGGACGTTTTCAATCCTTTTCTTCTGCAATTGATGCTTGGTGTACAAAAAACACTGAAGAACTCGAGAACAATTGTCTTTAGCACTCAAACAAATGACATTACACCGCTTCTTAGAGGCCATGACGTAGTAGAGGTCCTTGCTAAGGTAGCTAAAACTGTACGCCATTGGAGCGGGGGCACCAACATAGCCAAAGCGCTGACGGACGTTAATAGAAATGTTCTCGCAGAAGGTTCTTCCCGGAGTACTGTTTTAATAGTAGTCAGCGACGGCTACGACACTGGTGATATTGCTGGCGTCACACGTGAGCTTGAACTTGCAAAGCGAAGAACTAGGTCTATCGTCTGGATTAATCCTATGTATGGGTCTTCAAGTTTTGAAATTAGAGCTAAAACAATGAAAGCAGCCATGCCCTACATTGACGAATTCTTACCAGCGTTCAATGCACAGTCTTTGTTAAAGCTAGTTGCCGGTCTCAAACGCCTTAGTTAGCAGGTAGCTCTCCAGCTTCATAGAAACTTTCATCCTTCTTTCCCGCGGCCAATGCAAAATCATCCATAGATTTCGGCCACTGAGTTACAAACCGTCCAGATGGCCCCGCTCTATAATAAAAATCATTTCCACACGAATGTTGCCAAACGTCAACATTTTTAATATCAACTTGAAGCTGCTCGTTAAAATGATCCATGACATCTTTTTTAACGTCCAACCAAGCTATGTTCTCTGTTTCCAGACGATTAAGCTGCCTCATAATGTATTTGACCTGTTGTTCAATCATAACCAAGATACACCCCTGATTAGTGTTAGGCCCATAAAGCATAAATAAGTTTGGAAACCCGCTGGTTGTCACGCCTAGATAGGCTTGTGCTCCATCAGACCATGCATCAGTTAAGCTCTGTCCTTTCCTTCCGCACACTTCAATAGCGTTTAGATAAGTTGTTGTCTCAAAACCCGTAGAATAAATAATGACATCGACTTCACTGACCTGTCCATCCACGGTGACAACACCTGCTTCTGTGATCTCAGCAATATCCTCGGTAATCAAACTCACATGCTGCATATTGAAGACCGGATAATAGACGTCCGAAAACAAAGGACGCTTACAGCCGAACGGGTGCTTCGGCGTCAGCTTCCTTTGCGTTTCAGGATCATCCACTTGAGCAATGCGTTCAAGGCCTGAATGCTCAATTTTCTTCAATATTTTTTTATCGTTAAACGTAGCTAAAGTATTCCATAACCTATAAGTTTCTTCCCGGCTAGTAGACACTAATTCAGGATCAGCTATAAACGACTCAAGTTCTTCAGGTAAATAAGGAGTGTTCTTTTTTGGCACAACCCAATTTGCGGTTCGTTGAAAAAGATTTAGTTGGCACACTTTCTCAGCGATCTCAGGCACAAACTGAATGGCACTAGCGGCTATACCTACAACAGCAACTTTTTTGTTGGTCAAGTCGATTTCATGATCCCAGCGGGCGGAATGAAACGTTTTTCCCTTGAAATCAGACATCCCTTTAATTTTAGGCCAAACCACGTTGTTAAACATTCCAAGAGCGCTCACAACTGCTGTTGCAGTCAACGTTTGACCATCTTCCGTTGTCACCTTCCAGTAGTTTAACTCATCGTTCCAAATGGCTTTTTTTACGCCCGTATTAAATCTTATGTGCCGACGAATATCGTACTTGTCAGCGCAGTGATTTAAGTACTGAAGAATTTCTCTCTGGCCTCCAAAAGGTTGCGACCAATCTAGTTTCGGTTCGAATGAAAAAGAATACAAATGTGACTGGACGTCACACTCTGCGCCAGGATAGGTGTTGTGGTACCAAGTGCCGCCCAGCCCGCTGGCTTTGTCCAAAAGTACAAGATCATCAATTCCTTGCTCTTTCAACTTTATAGCCATACAGAGCCCTGATGACCCTGCTCCAATAACAATTACTTTATAATCGACTTCTGTATTCATACCCTATCTCCCTCATTTCTTACATTCATGGCTTAATGAGCTAAACATGAATTATTTACTGTTTTAAAATACACTTTCTGACTTGAACCCTTTGGGGAACCCGGCATGTACAAATGCACCTTTCGTAACTTCGCCATTTAGATTGCTTTCCATGAACGTTCGAGCGAGCAATAGTTTGTCCAATGAGATCCCTGTATCCATGCCCATGGCGTCTAACATGAAGACCAAGTCTTCGGTCACGACGTTTCCACTTGCACCAGGGGCATAAGGACAGCCTCCTAGTCCACCGAGCGACGCATCAAATCGTCTAACGCCTACATCTAAAGCCGCAGCGACATTAGCCAGCCCCAATCCACGGGTATCGTGGAAATGTGCACTCACTGGAATACTCCCTGTCATAGCAAGCACTTGCTTGAAAATTCTGCGACATTGAGCGGGATTCGCAAAACCCACTGTATCCGCAACAACTACTTCATCAGGTGAAAATTCGAGAAGAGCTTCTAATGTATTCAGTACATCTTTCTCATCAATTTGACCGGCTATAGTGCAACCAAATGCTGTAGCTAAACCAGCTCCGAGAAGAACATGGTGGTATTCTGGATTATCTTTTCGATAACTGACAATGCGGCTGAAATCTAATACCGCCTCCTCAACTGTTTTTCTTGTATTTGCCTGACTATGCGCTTCTGAAACCGACAAAACGTAATTTAATTGATGAACTCCTGAACCCATACCATCAATTGCGCCGCGAAAATTCGGAACAAGTGCCGACACCCGCAAACCATTAATTTTGCAGGTTTGTGATATGACGTCGGTCGTGTCAGCTAATTGAGGCAGCAATTTTGCGGGGACGAATGAACCGACCTCAATTTCAGGAATTCCAGCAGCAGCTTCTTGTTTTATCCATTCAATTTTTGAGTCTGTAGTGAAGATAGTATCTATACTCTGCAGGCCATCTCTGGTCCCCACTTCTCTAACCCAAACATTATTAGACAGGTTATTTGACGTCTTCATGAAGTTTCATGTCCCTGTGAAATTTGGCTTACGCTTTTCATTAAAAGCAGTAATTCCCTCATTCCGATCATTCGTTGGAATCATTTGATTATAAGCCTCTAGTTCATACATATAACCTGTACTTCTATCTGCCTGCATAGACACACTGATCGACTTTTTCGCTTGTCTTACAGACAACGGCGCATTGTTGGCGATCGTTTCGGCGCACTTCAGCGTCTCATTCATAAGTTCTTTTAGCGGGAAAATTTCATTCACCAATCCCCAATCGTAAGCTTCTTTCGCACTAAAAGGTTTTCCCGTATATATCAGTTCCCGCGCACGCCTTTCTCCTACCGCATGAGGCAGATTTAAGGTGCCTCCCGCTCCGGGCATAATACCTAGGGTAATTTCCGTGAGTGCGAAACGTGCAATCTCAGATGCATATAAAAAATCACAGCCTAAGGCGAACTCACACCCGCCTCCGTAAGCAGCGCCATTTACCGCACCAATTATAGGGACAGGACAATCTTTCATAAGACGAACCATTTGTTCAAAAATGGCATGCTGAGCTTTCCACTGCCTTTCAGTCATCCCGTGTCGATCTTTTAAATCTCCTCCAGCGCTAAATATTTTTTCTCCCGCACCTGTAACCACGAGACAGCGAACATCGTTTGTATCCACATAGAGATCCAAGAATACCTGTCTTAAGTCTAAGCCCATTTGGGTGTTCATCGCGTTAGCACGTTCTGGCCTGTTGAATTTAAGAACCATAACGTGCGGACTGGGTCTTTCAATCAATATAGTTTCGAATTCTTCGTCCATACTAACCTCTCATATATCCCGTATCTCAATTCATTCAGCAGCCTAGTCGTCCAGTTAATTACTCAAAAGTTATCACTAGTTTGCCCATTTGTTCTGAATCTAACATTCTCTGATGCGCTGTTATGCCATCTGCAAAGGCATAAACACTATCTATCACTGGCCTTATTTTGTTTTCAGACACAAAATCCATCATCTCCTTGAATTCCCCAGGCATACCCATCGTCGTACCTTGAATTCGAATCTGTTTAAAAAACAGCTTCGCCATATTCAAACCCGAAGAGCAATTTCCTCTTGTCGCGCCAAAAAAGACATACCGACCGCCGTTTTTCAATGAATCAAGGACTTGAGGCATGCCATCTCCTCCAGCACTATCAATCACTAAGTCGACACTACCGACTTCAGCCTTAAGTTGTTTGACCCAGTTAACATCGGTGTAATCATAACCATCACGAGCGCCTAACCGACAAGCGGCCTCAATTTTATCTTGACTGCTTGAAGTACAGACTACTTCAGCACCCTTGGCTAGCGCCCATCTCAAGGCAAACCCTGCGGCCCCACCACCAATCCCCGTAACAAGAACTTTTTGGCCTGCCTTAACCTGTCCGTGTGTGACAACGGCTCTCCAAGCTGTCAAACCGGCGAGAGGGATAGCCGCTGCCTCGGCCCAACTCAAATGTTTCGGCTTCGCGGATATGGACTCCGCGGGAACACAGATATATTCAGCAAAAGTGCCTTGGTCTGGCATTCCGAGCACTCTAAATTCTTTTCCCCCGCACAGTGGATCTTCTCCCCAGTCCAGTGCAGGATAAATAACAACTTCATTGCCTATTAAGGCATCAGATACATTTTCTCCAACAGCATCGACTATACCGGCTCCGTCTGAACCAGCAACACAAGGAAAGGTTATTTTAGGATATTGGCCCAGAGTTATCCAAACATCACGACGGTTAAGTGCAGCTGCTTTCAGCTTGACTCTCACCTGTCCTTTACCCGGCGTGGGTGTCTCAATCGTTTCTATCGAGAGGTTACCCGGCCCACCAATTTCCCTAAGAACTAGCGCTTTCATGAAGTCTAATGTCCTTTAAAATCGGGGCTTCTCTTCCCGACAAAAGCAGCAATACCTTCTTGGGTGTCTTTAGACGCCCTCGCTAGTCCCGAAATGGCACGAGTCTCTAATTCCATTTGCGTCTCTAATCCATTGCTCAAGCTGTCGACAACCAATCGTTTTGCTTCGCCGTAAGCCAAAGTCGGACCTTTGGCAAGCTGATGAGCTACTTCCATTACTCGAGACATCAATTTATCCGCAGGAACCACCTCATTGATAAGCCCCCAATCAAGCGCCTGTTCCGCGGTCAGCACATCGTTCATCATGATTAATTGCATTGCTTTCACTTTGCCTATTAGACGGGGTAGAAACCAAGTACTACTTCCGTCCGGTGAAACGCCAGCTTTAGTGTACGCTTCCGTGAATTTCGCAGTATCGGCGGCAAAAACCATATCACCGGTAATTGCCATAGAAAATCCGGCCCCTGCTGCGACACCGTTTACAGCAACTAAGAAAGGAGCATTCATTCTAGCAAAGCGAGATACTGCAGCGTGCAATCCTGCTGTTGCATAACGCATATACTCAGCCATTCCGTCACCTTCCGCTGCAAAGGAATGGAGGTCACCGCCGGCCGAAAACATTTTTCCGGCACCAGTAAACACTACCGCCCGAATGTCAGAATTGGAGTCACAATGGGTAGCTATTTTAACCAGCTCTTCTGACATCTTGGCATTCAAGCTGTTTGCGGCATCAGGCCTATTTAACGTGATTATCGCAACTGCACCGTCGCGTTCAAATGTTATGGTTTCAAAATCCATCTCTAAATTCCCTCTTTAATATGTTAATGCCATTTATTTCGACAAGTTTAATTCCAGCTTTTGTCTCTTCCTATCTCCAAGTTGCCTCATAACGATAGCTCTTTCTGTTTCAGAATATAACAGCCAATTAGAGATTTCTGCGCTCGTTCGTAGGCATCCAGCACAATGTTCATCTTCAATCACACACAGATTGATACATGGCGATGTTATTTTCATAAACGCGTTTCCCGAGCAAGCCAATCTTGGTTCAATGAGTCTAAATAATCGAGAGCTAAAATAGCACGGCTTCCGTACCACGAAAACATTTCTCCATCGACCAATCGTACTTTATCAAATAGGTTTAAAAGGGACTCGAGTTCCACAATGTGTTTGCTCTTAAATGGGTACGGTTCACTACTTAACAGGCACATATCAGTCTCATATGAAAGTAGCGACTCCAAGCTGCATGTTGGATATCTAGCCTCGCATCTATATGTTACTACTCTGCAGTTTATGAGCTTTAACATGTTTGCGATATACGTGTCTCTATTCACAGACATCCACGGTTTCTTCCAAATCAAATAAAGAATTTTCCTCTGCGGCAAGTGTTTTTGATTCAGTCGAAGGCACAATAGTTTTTGTTCAAATTGCCCCACCAGAGATTCAGCCATTTGAGAACGGTTAAAAACCCCACCAATTAATCGATACAATTTTATATTATCTTCGGGAGCGTTAGGGTGTGTGACAATAATATTTTGGACAAATTTACTAATCAAATTAAAAGTTGCTAAAGTGTTTTCGTCTATATTTAGAATCACATGGGTTGGCTCTAGCGCCTTCAGTTTTTTCAAATCGACATCTTTAGTGCCCCCTAGTTTAGGGACTCGTTCAACTTGTGTTTTGGGGTGAATGCAAAACCCGGTTCTACCAACTATTTCTTCTTCCAATCCTAGTTCAAAGAGCAATTCTGTAATACTAGGCACCAACGACACAATCCTGGGGTTTGAGCCAGCGCTCTCATGCTTCTGTCCGTGATCGTCGATGAACAAAGACATATGACTACATGTTGCGCCTATACTCGCCACCAACGTCATATAAGGCTCCAGAGATTTGGCCTAGAGTTGCATGTTTTGCTGTAGTCATGAGCCTCTCGAATACATTTCCCCGTTGCCTGGCAATCTCCTGTAAGGCCGCAAGCTCATCTTTACACTGCATGTTATGGATAGATTGAAAATTTCTTAGAGATTTGATTTGCTCTTGCTTCTCGACATCTGTTGATCTCATTAGTTCTAACACGGTAACCGCGTCTTCGTGCCCTTCTTTTGGAAGAAACGTATTAACGCCTATTAAGGGAAGACTCCCATCATGCTTTTTGTGCTCGTAATACATACTTTCATCTTGAATTTTTGAGCGTTGATACATAGTATCCATCGCACCTAAGACACCTCCACGTTCAGATATACTGTCAAACTCTTTATAGACAGCTTCTTCAACTAAATCCGTTAGTTCATTAGCAATGAACGACCCTTGCCAGGTGTTTTCACAAATATTCAAGCCAAACTCACGGTTTATAACCAATTGAATGGCAACAGCACGTCGCACAGATTCCTCAGTAGGTGTGGTTATGGCTTCATCATAGGCATTGGTGTGTAAACTATTACAGTTATCAAGAAGCGCATAAAGAGCTTGCAAGGTTGTTCGGATATCGTTGAAGCTTATTTCTTGAGCATGCAGACTTCGTCCTGATGTTTGAATATGATATTTAAGTTGTTGGCTTTTGGCGCTAGCACCATAGCGGTCTCTCATCGCTCGTGCCCATATCCGTCGAGCCACTCGGCCAATTACGGTGTATTCAGGATCCATTCCGTTGGAAAAGAAAAAACTTAGATTAGGCGCAAACTCATCAATACTCATACCTCGAGCTAAATAGTATTCTACTATCGTGAAACCATTAGACAGAGTAAATGCCAGTTGGGAGATTGGATTTGCCCCTGCTTCGGCAATATGGTATCCGCTTATTGAAACGCTATAGAAGTTTCGAATCTCTTGCTGTACAAAGTACGCCTGCATATCTCCCATAGCTTTCATTGCAAACTCTGTTGAAAAAATGCAGGTATTTTGGGCTTGATCTTCTTTAAGGATATCCGCTTGGACAGTCCCTCTGACAGACTTTAACGTCCGGTTTTTTATTTCTTGATAAGTTTCTTCGTCGACCAATTGATCTCCGGAAAGGCCCAACAAACCAAGTCCTAAACCATCGTTTTGAGGTGGCAATTGCCCCACATATGAAGGGCGCTGTTTGCCTTTGAAAATTTCAGCTATTTTCTCTTCCGCAGCAGGCCATTGCCCAGTTTCTTTTAGGTATTTCTCTACTTGTTGATCAATCGCCGCATTCATAAAAAAAGCAAGAATAATCGGTGCTGGTCCATTGATAGTCATAGAAACTGAAGTAGTTGGAGAGCACAAGTCGAAACCAGAATAAAGTTTTTTCGCATCATCTACCGTAGCAATGGATACTCCGGAGTTTCCCACTTTACCGTAAATGTCTGGCCTTTCATGCGGATCCTCACCATATAAAGTAACAGAATCAAAGGCAGTAGAAAGTCGGGCCGCGGGTTGACCTTCAGATAAGTAATGAAATCGTCTATTTGTACGCTCAGGAGTCCCTTCACCAGCAAACATTCTAATTGGATCTTCACCTTCTCGTCTGTAAGGGAATGTACCTCCGGTATAGGGATAGGCACCAGGTAAATTTTCTTTCATCAAAAATCGGAGGAGATCCGACCATCCGTCGAACCTTGGAGGGGCTATCTTTGGAATTTTTTGTCGACTGAGACTTAATTTATAGTTGCTCCCCGTGACAACTTTGCCGCGCACATCGTAGTTGTATTCTTCAGCAGTTATTTCGGAAAGTCTCTCTGGCCAAGCTAACAAGAGCTGTCGTGCTTCAGTCCCCATGTCTTCGAGTGAAGAATTATAACGTTGCCTTAGAGTCAGAAGAGATTTATCCGACCCCTCAGTTAAAGCAGAATGTGAATACGACTCTAGCTCTAGAGGCAATAGGTCATCCCCTATCTCCCGCAAGGCCGCATGACAGTATTGCGCACGGGCGGCGTTCTCACACATGGTCTCTATCGTAGAATTAATACTTCTCCCTTGTTCCGCTATCTCAGCTAGATACCTAACTCTTTGTCCTGGGATCAGCACTGTTGCTCTAGGTTCTTTGTTAGCATTATCAGCATTCACCAGCCACCTATCATCACCTACTAACGTACATAGTTTTTGACAAAGTTCTGAAAACATCCAGGAAATACCGGGGTCATTAAACTGACTTGCAATCGTAGGGTACACGGGGATTTCTTCATCCGTCGCATCAAACTTGACGTGGTTTCTTTTCCATTGTTTTCTTACATCTCGCAGAGCGTCCTCCGCTCCTCTTTTGTCGTACTTGTTCAAAACAATCACATCAGCAAAGTCGAGCATGTCGATTTTTTCCAGTTGGCTCGCTGCCCCGTATTCGCTGGTCATGATGTAAGCGGAGATATCCACCAAATCAACAATCTGACTATCGCTCTGCCCTATGCCTGCCGTTTCAACAATAATCATGTCAAACCCAACTGATTTCAGAAAGGTAATTGCATCAGCTAGCATCTCGCTCGTCGAAAGGTGCTGCCTTCTTGTAGCCATCGACCTCATAAATAGATTTTCATGTCTAAGGCTATTCATCCTGATTCGATCGCCCAACAGTGCCCCACCTGTTCTTCTACGGGTAGGATCTACCGCCAATACTGCAATTTTCTTATCGGGAAAATATTGACAGAAACGAGACATTATTTCGTCAGTAACGCTACTTTTGCCCGCGCCACCTGTCCCTGTAATACCAATGACAGGCGTAGTACCGGAAGCCATTTTCCATTCTTTTCGGAGTGTTTCTAACTTCTGTTCCCCAATTACGCAGTCTTCCAGGGCAGATAAAGTCCGTGCCACGCTATAGAAGTCGTCTATCGATAATGAGTCGGGAAGTTGTGAGGATTGTCGTGCTTTACTAGCGCGTTCAACTAGATCACGAATCATCCCATCTAGACCCATTTTCATTCCATCATTAGGGTGATAGATACGTTCCACCCCGTAATCTTCTAATTCAGCAATTTCTTCAGGTGTGATTGTTCCCCCACCACCCCCAAATACACGGATGTGACCGGCTCCCGCTTCTCGGAGCATATCGACCATATATTTGAAATATTCGTTATGGCCCCCTTGATAGGAACTCATCGCAATTCCATCAGCGTCTTCTTGTATTGCTGCGCGAACCACGTCGGCAACTGAGCGATTGTGTCCTAAGTGGATGACTTCCACTCCCTCAGCCTGGATCATTCTTCTCATCACATTGATAGCTGCATCATGTCCGTCAAATAAGGATGCCGCGGTGACAAACCTCATTGGAGATCCCTCAGTCACAATATCTAAATTGCCAGCAACATCTTGTGCTCTAATACTCATGTCATACTCCCTACTGAATTTCGTCTCAAAGACAAAATTGTTTGTAACTTCAATGTTTCATGTAATGCTTTGATTTGTACTTTGTCTGCTGGATTAGCCAGCCACTGGTAAACCACACCAATGATCGCTGCGCAGAAATTCTGAGCGGCGCTTTTACAATCGACTTCTTTAGAAAGCTCCCCCGTGAAGACCGCTTTTCTCAACCATTTCTCGACGTCTTTACGCCGCCGGTCATGGATATTAGCTACAACCTTTTTCAGCTCTTCATCCGGCCCTATTGATTTAAACCAGAGAATGTAGAATGCCCGGATAGCGGGTGCATCCCTAACGATCAAAGCGTAGTGCGCATCGAGAGCTTTCTCTATAGCTTCTATGCCAACGTTATCTAGCACCGCCCGTCGAAGGTCTCCTAACCAAAGTTCCCCGACTGATCTAACTATAAAAGTAAAAAGCTTGTCTTTGCTACCAAATCGCTGACTAGCTAACCCTCGACTATAACCTGCAATCTCACCAACTTCTTTAAGTGTGGTCTTTGTCGCTCCCTTAGAACAGATAAGTCCAACGGCTGCATCAACCATACGAGCGTCCGAAAGAGCTGTTCTCTCAGCGTGGCTTGGCCTATCGTGAATTAGTGGTTGTGAAACAGACATTTAGGAATTATGAGCGAACTATTACTTGTTCGCAACAAGTAGCGTGGAAAAATCATACATTAGCTATATTTAATAGATACTTAAAGACTATATATCATCTTTATTCTATAAAATTCATCAGTTTCATTAGTGGATTGAATTCATTTAAATGCGTATTCTGCTGTCGGAAATTCACTGAGTTCAACCTCGCGTACATAAGCAGACACCGCAGCTTGAATAGAGCTTTCCTGTTCCATATAGTTCTTTGAAAAACGAGTGCGCTTGCCAGGAGCTATATCTAACACGTCATAAAGAACTAAGATTTGACCGTCGACGTGTTGCCCCGCGCCTATACCAATAACTGGGATCTTTGCTTGGTCAGTGATTTCTTGTGCCAAGGTCATAGGGACACATTCGAGCAATAAAATGTCTGCCCCTGCCTGTTCTAGCTCCAAAGCATCTTTTTTCATCTGAATTGCCGCGCTTGCTTCACGACCTTGCACTTTGTAACCGCCATATTTGTGGATAGCTTGAGGTGTTAAACCCAGGTGTGCACATACGGGAACACCACACTCAGTCAGTCGATAAACCATATCTATTTCAAGTGCACCCCATTCAAGTTTAACTACTTCAGCATTACCTTCCTTCATCATCCTCGCGGCATTTCTAAGACAATCATCTGGCGTTGCGTAACTCATAAATGGCATGTCAGCCATCAATAAAGAACGCTCAAGCCCCCGAGACACTAACTGACTATGATAGATGATTTCATCGACAGTTACGGAAATCGTGGTATCTCTACCTTGAACGACCATCCCTAGAGAATCCCCCACCAAAACAAAATCAACTCCAGAAGCATCTAGGACACTTGCAAAAGCTGCATCATAGGCAGTTAAGGCTGTAATTTTCTCCGCAGCTAATTTTTTAGCTTTTAGCGTTGCGATAGTAACTTTGGAAGATAAATCAGATTGTGCGCTCATTACCAAAAGTCCTCAGACTAAGAATCAGGAAAAATTTTCTATCCAGACTGAAATCGCATCCGCAATTTCAACGGGGGAATCCTCTTGGATAAAGTGCAATCCCTTTACCGAGGCATGCGTTTGATTTGGCCAGGTTTTCGCGTATTTAGCCAAATTTCCTTTAAGTATCATTCCTGGGTTTGCTTCAATGAATAGCTTTGGGATATTACTTTTACTCAGGTGTTGACCATAATTACGGACAATCGCGCAAACATCTTCTGGCTCTCCCTCGATAGGGATCTGTCTGGGCCAAGTCAAAGTAGGACGACGGTCTTCCCCCGCGTTTAAGAAAGGAGCCTTGTACGCGTCCATTTCCTCACCAGATAGTTCTCTAATGATAGAAGCCGGTAAAACACGTTCAACGAATACGTTCTTATCTAAAACAACTTCGTCACCTGCAGGGCTGCGAAAAGTTTTAAACATATCGCGGGCACTTTCTGGCCACTCATCCCACGTCATTTCTTTGACGATCCCTTCCATATAGGACACCGCAGCCACTCTCTCGGGGTGCCTTGCAATATAATCAAAACCTAGCGCGCTTCCCCAATCATGAACGACCCAAACAATATCATTGTTGATGCCAAGGGCATCTAAAGCGCCTTCTAAATAACGGCTATGCTCCGCAAAAGTGTATCTATCTGGGCCAGATTCAGCAAGTTTATCAGAATCACCCATCCCTATTAAATCAATAGCGATACACCTGCCCAAATGTGCGAGCTTGGGCATAATGTTTCGCCACAGGTATGAAGACGTAGGATTGCCATGTTGAAAAATTATTGGTCGGCCTTCCCCCATTTCTACATAAGCCATTTTATGGCCCAAGACATCTACAGTTTTTTTACTCTTCACCCAATCGTTCATACTCAACTCCTGTTTTATTTTATTTGTTTGCAAGTTCTGCAGCAAACGCCAGGACCCGCTCTGCCAAAACAAGGTGCGGTTTATCAATCATTTTGCCTTCAATTTGCAATGTACCTGCCTCGGGGTTTTCAGCGAACGCTTTTATCACAGCCCGCGCATGGTTTAACTCTTCAGAACTGGGGGAGTAAGCCTCATTTATTACCTCTACTTGCGCTGGGTGAATACATATTTTCCCTGTGAATCCATCTCTGCGTCCTTCATTACAAACCACTTTCAGTCGGTCCAGATCGCGGAAGTCGGCCATGACCGTATCAATCGCTTGAACCTTTGCTGCATGAGCTGCAAACAAACACAATGCACGAGTCATTTGATATGGGGACGTCCAATCCTTATTGCTTTGCAAATTAGCACTCGCTCCCACAGCCGCTCCAAGATCTTCTGCTCCCCAAGTGAGTCCCATCATCCGAGCTGGCCCATCCTTGTACTCGCCCATGGTAAATATGGCCGTTGGCGTCTCTGAAACGAGAGGTAAGAGTCGTACTGAGTCAGTTGTTAGCCCGTGCTCAACTTCCAACACCTCGATGTAGTTTCCGATAACCAAGGCTTCTTGCACTCCATTAGACTTAGGAAAGACAATCCCAGCTGGGCCTGCAGGTACAACTGCTGCCAAATCCTGCAGAAATTTACCAGAATCTAAAGGATTAATCCTCACGAAATAAGAGACTTCCGGGTTACCCCCTTGTTTTAAGAATTCAGTCACCATTTCTCGTGCGATTGGTTTACGTGATTCTACAACTGAGTCTTCCAAATCAAGGATAACGCAATCAGCGCCAACGTTAGAAGCCTTAAGCATTTTTTTCTCACTGTCACCAGGAGCAAACAATAATGATCTAAACATTAGCTAGGCTTCCTTAGAATCAAACCGGATCTTTTACAATACGCTACAAGTTCGTTCTTCTGATTAAAAGCGCTATGGGCAAAAAGTACAATCCCATTTTTAGGACGTGACTTACTTGCCCGCGTTTCAAGGATTTCCGTCTCAACTCTGAGCGTATCACCATGGAACACTGGATGAGGAAAGCGAACTTCATCCCATCCCAAGTTGGCAACTGCTGTTCCAAGCGTAGTATCGTAAACGCTTATGCCGACCATCAACGACAAAGTGAAGCAACTATTAACAATTCTCTGTCCAAATTCAGTATGCTCGCGACAATACTCCTCATCGAGATGCAGTTTGGCAGGGTTATGTGTCATGGTCGTGAACATCACATTATCTGTTTCCGTTACTGTGCGTGTTATTGCGTGTTCGAACTTTTGACCAACCGAAAATTCTTCAAAAAACAAACCTGCCATTTCTATCTCCTTGTTCTATTATTATTTACTACGAATGTTAAAAATATCTCAAGTAAAGTTTGCATTGGACATGCGAATCTCACTTCATGAAAAAAAGCTAGCGTAGCTGCTTCTCAATTCACCTTTCATCACTTTCCCCATTGCATTTCGTGGTAATTCTTCCAGGGCAACAATGTGCTTGGGGATCTTGAATCTTGCTAGTTGTTCGTTAAGTGACTCAATAACTCTTCGCTGTTCCAAGGGTTCATTCCCCTTCATCACAACGGCAGCCATCACTCCTTCTCCAAAGTCACTATGGGGCACGCCAAATACAGAGGATTCGATAATTTCAGGAAATTTATCCAACACTCTCTCCACTTCTTTTGGGTAAACATTTAAACCCCCAGTAATTATCATATCTTTGGAGCGACCGGAGATAAACAAGTATCCATTTGAATCCATGCTACCTTGATCACCTGTACCAAACCATCCGGCCCCGTCAAATGCTTCTCTGGTCTTATCAGTCAGCCCCCAGTATCTCGGGAAAACATTATCACCTCTAACTTCTATGGCCCCAACACTCTCATCTTTTACCTCGATGCCTTCCTCATTAGTAATTCTTAGTTCTACTCCAGGAAGAACCACACCCACAGACTCAGGGATTCTATCTCCGTCAATAGGATTTGAGGTGTTCACTCCAGTTTCAGTCATCCCATATCGCTCTAAAATTTTATGACTGGTGCGCTCCTCAAATCGCCGAAAGACACTTTCTGTCAATGGAGCAGAACCCGAAATAAACACGCGGATATTTCGTGACGATATATTTGTAAATTCCGGGTTATCCAACAGACGACTATAGTAGGTAGGGACGCCCATCAACACCGTTACCTTTGGCAATGCTTCTATTACTGCATCAACTACAAACTTATTTTGGTATCTCATACTTGCGCCTGCAACAAGTACTGGACCCAAAGCTATAAAAAGCCCATGGACATGGAAAACCGGCAAAACATGAAGAAGGATATCATCCGGCGAAAACTGCCAAGCGCGACAAAGCGACGCTGCATTTTCATAAAGATTCCCATGAGTTAGACATATCCCCTTAGGATCCCCCGTAGTACCTGAAGAATACAACAACGCCGCTGTATCATTACGGGTATTTACATGGCAAGGAAAATTAACCTGATCTTCATTCTCGGGAGAACAAAGTAGGCCTTCTCGATCAACTAAAGGTATTTGCAGATGTTCTTCAATAGACTCAACTTGGGAGGCGAGGTTCCCTATTTTTAAGGAAGCACCACCATCGGTGACTAGAAATTTAGGGCGAGCATCATTTAAAAAAAATACCATTTCTGGTTTAGAGTAATCTGGGTTTATCGGATGAAAGACAGCCCCTGCCCTGAGACAACCTAAGTAGATCCACAACGCGTTTAAGGATTTCTGAGCAATTAAGGTGACTCGATCGCCTGGCTGCAAGCCCTTCTCTACTAGGTTGTAAGCGATGTCACTACTTTTCTTCTCTAAATCAGCGTAGGTATGACACACGCCCGCGTCGTCAATTAAAAAAGTATTTTCTTCCGCAGGAAAACACTGAGAAAAGCGAGAAAATAAATTACAGTTAGAACTCACTAAATGATCTTATGATGTAACAAAAATGCAATCATGAACTAGAGACTTCGAGAAATCAGCTCTTTCATTATTTCATTGGAACCACCATAAATCATTTGCACACGACTATCCGTAAAATAGTGGGCTACAGGATATTCCATCATATACCCATAGCCCCCGTGCAACTGAAGACACTGATGAGCCGTGTCAAATTGTTTCTCACTACACCACCATTTAGCCATTGAAGCTGTTTCATTATCAAGATGGCCAACCATAAGCTGTTCAATACAATGATCGACAAAAATCCTGGAAATTTTCGCTTCAGTAGCCATCTCAGCCAGTTTAAATTTAGTGTTTTGAAACGACATTAATGGGTTATTAAACGCTTTTCTTTCTTTTGTATACTCTATTGTCTGCTCGAGGACAGCTTCAACTGCCGCTATCGCGCTTACAGCAATAATCAGTCTTTCTCGCGGAAGTTGAGCCATCAGTTGGTAGAAGCCTTGCCCTTCTTCTCCACCTAATACATTACCCACAGGGATACGACACTCGTCAAAAAATAACTCACAAGTATCTTGTCCTTTCATTCCGATTTTTTTTAGCGGCTTATTACGGCTAAACCCATTGAGATCGTCAACTTCACACATCAAAAGCGAAACTCCTTTCGCTCCCTCCGATGGATCCGTCTTGCATACGACACAAATTAAATTAGCGTTATAACCATTAGTGATAAAAGTTTTAGATCCATTCAGCACATATTCATCACCATCTCTAACCGCTGAAGTTTTAATGGATTGCAAATCCGATCCCGTACCCGGTTCTGTCATTGCTATAGATGTAATGAAGTCACCGGTAGCCATCCCAGGTAACCAGTGTAATTTTTGCTCTTCTGTTCCGTACCTAAGTATATAGTGAGCAACAATGCTTTGTATCCCATTTCCAAAGCTTGAAATACACAGTCTCATTAACTCTTCATATGTAATAACGTCAAACCCAAAGTCACCCCCTCCACCACCGTACTCTGCCGGTAGATCAGGACACAGCAATCCCATCTCACCGGCTTTTTTCCAATATTCTTTCTCTGGGTAACCCTGTTCGATCCAATGTTCTCGTTGTGGTAAAAATTCAGTTTCGAGAAACTTGCGCACACCGTCTCGATACATTACGTGATCTTCAGTCATCCAGGGTGAGTGATAAGCATTCATAATTGAGTTCTCACAGTTTTTTTAACGGCATTTTTCAGTCTAAATATATTAGAGGTTACTCGGAGTGTAAACCTAGCACCGACACACTCGCTACATTTCTAAACGGGTGCCCGCCTAAATTATGAGTCAGGCCCATAGAAGGGTTGTCCAATTGACGCTCCCCTGCTTTACCTTGAAGTTGAAGATAGATTTCATAAGCCATTCGCAACCCACTGGCTCCTATCGGATGACCGAAGCATTTTAACCCACCATCAATTTGGCATGGAACCTCGCCATCTTTATCGAACTTTCCGTCCAGTACAGCTTTTATAGCGCCGCCCTCCTCACATAAGCCTAGGTCCTCCATAACAACGAGCTCTGTCACTGAAAAACAATCGTGCACTTCTGTCATATCGAGCTGCTTAATAGGATCTGTTATTCCTGCTTCTTTATAAGCTCTCGCCGCGGCTATGCGCGTCGTTTGAAGATAACTACCATCCCAATCTGTTGTAGACATCTCAAAGCCGTTACTGGGCGCTAACTGCATTGCTTTTACCGTGATCATATCTTTGATGCCCATCTCTTTGGCTTTTTCAACACTCGTTACAATTGCACAGGCAGCGCCATCACTGACCCCGCAACAATCATATAAGCCAAGGGGCGCGGCAATCATGGGCGCGTTCATAGCCTGTTCTTCAGTGATAGCTCGCCGTAAATGGGCTTTAGGGTTCAGTAAACCGTTGTCATGACTCTTGACTGAGATATGTGCCATAGCACGCTTTAAATCGATAGAATCACATCCATGTTTGGCTTGGTAAGCACTTGCAAGTTGCGCAAACGCGCCTGGCGCGGTTGCATTCGGAAGCCACAGATCATCAAATGTTCCCTTGCTGCGCTCAGGCAAACCTGGGTAACCGGTATCCTTTAACTTCTCTACTCCTACTGCCATCGCGATGTCACAGGCACCAGCTGCGACAGCGTAGACAGCGCCTCTAAGCGCCTCTGTCCCGGTCGCACACATATTCTCAACTCGTGTTACGGGGATATTCGGGAGTCTCAACGCCATACTTAATGGCAAGCCTGATTTCCCGGCGCTTTGCTCCTGGAAAAAAAGTCCCAGCCAAGCCATCTCAATCTGATCGCGCGAAACTCCAGAATCAGTGAGCGCTTCGTTGAAAGCCTCGACCATCAGCTCTTCTGGACCACAATCCCAGCGTTCGCCGAACCGCGTACAACCCATTCCAATAATTGCAACCTTGTCTCTTATTCCACTAGCCATAACTCAAATATCCTTAAATTTATAGGCGCGTCAACGGCGCTGGTTTCCAAAAATATCGATGGAATTTTCTTTTTTCATCTCGGTCTTTAACTCGAAACGCTAGTCGTATTTCATCTCCAGTGCGAAGACTGCCCGGCTCGAAGTCAGTAAACTCAAGCATAACATTGGCTCCGCCATCGAATTCAACGTTGCCATAAATATATGGAGGCGATGGTGTGTAAGCGAGCCAGTCTTCTGTAAACGATTTCACACGACCGGTTAAGCCCGACAAACTTTCCTCAACTTGTGAGTCACTAGTCCCACAACTAACGCAGATGATACTCTTTGGATACTGTAAAGCATCACAGTTGCTGCATCGTCCTCCTATCATCGCATTAATGTCTCGGCGCTTTCGATAGAAGGCAGACAATGCAGTTCTATTATCGCGCTCTGCCCGCAAACCAAAATCTAAAGATAGCCTCTGTCTAAGAGAAAGATAAAAAGTGTAGTTACTTGTGGCTCGGCGTCGGGCTATAAATCTCTCAGCACCGCGGCCTTGACGCCCGGTCGTCAGATGATCTGTCGTTTTTATCAGCAAGGCATCGACGCCCTGACCAAAACCCACCAACATAACAGTTTCACCAGCCCCAGCATTACTCAATACATTAGACAACATTAAAAATGGGTGAGCAGCCCCCGTATCGCCGCAGGTCGCTTTTAAGTCATCAGCAAATCGAGACCGCTCTATGCCAAGTTTCTTGGACAGCGCTGCTACTGCACCTCCATTCCCATGCACTACGAAATGATCGATCTCGCTAAGTTCTATTCCCGCTTTTGACGCAGCCCCTTGCATTGCATCAGGAGCTATTTTGAGCCAACCTTCTTCTCTAACCCAGCGTTCTTCTAGGCTATAATCATACTCAATCCCGTTCGCCCGGTATTGATCAATCAAATCTTCGTGCTCTGAAGAGCTAGATAAAAACTCCGCAACCGGCTTTCCTTCGCCCAGCAACACACAAGCGCTACCATGACCATAATTCATTTCTTGAACACTGCCTGGTTGCGCTTCACGACAATCACTCGCAATCATCAAAGTAGATTCGTTGTTAGATAAAGCTCTTGAAAGAGCGCTAGTCCCGGCACGGCGACTGCCCCCAAAATCCTCCGTCGCGATTGATCTTTGAAGGTTTAAAGCATCCGCTACAAGACCGCTATTAGAACGGTCAGAAAAAGGAAAAGTGGTAGAAGCCATACATATATGCGGCACCGCGAATCCAGTATCTGCTAAGCAGTCTAAGCCAGATTCTACGGCCATAGTAATAGCATCTTCGTCCCAATTAGCCACACTTCGCTCACCGGACGCCAAACCCTTCAAATTTGGAGTCGCCCAACCCACTGCTTCGAACACAGCTTTCCTATCTAGACGCAAAGATGGAACATATGCCCCAAACGATAAAATTCCGTAACTCATGGCTATCAATCTCTTTATTAACTATCTTATTAAATACTGCATTTCCCGTTGGGACGCAGTGCGTAGAAAGGCTTTGGTGTACCCCATGGGTAGTCTCATTACTTGTTAAGTCTAATCGAGACTATGACATTCTCCAAATCTATGACTCACACGATCTTTTTAGCAATTAATTCCGAAACCTCTTCCTGAGAAAATCCTATTTCAAGAAGTATGTCAGCCGAATGCTCACCTACTTGCGGCGGGCCCGCAGACATAGGCTTATATCCTGAGAAATCTAGGGGTACTCGTGGAGTTTTGGTCTTCTTGTCGACATTAGGAAAGCTAACTTCTTCTAAAAATCCCATCGCTGATACCTGCGGATGTGCCGCGGCATCAATCAAATTTAAAACTGGCCCACAGGGAACCCCTTCACGGGCAAAAGTTTCTACAGCCTCTTCTGCAGTCCGCTCAGCGACCCATTTCCCTACAGCATCACAGACAACATCGCGATTATTTCCGCGCAGTTCGTCAGTCGAAAACCTTGGATCGTCGTTCCATTCCGGTTTACCGATCACTTTGGTCACTCTCCTGAACAAACCATTACCTACCACCTGCGTAATTACACTACCGTTAGTCGCTTTAAAAACATCAGTTGGCGCTCCTGTTTGTCCTCGATTGCCTGTTGGTGTTCTATTCGGCTGCAATGCTTCTTGTTCTATGATCGCTGTGCTGAACACAGCCATCGCGGAACCAAGAAGAGAGGCTTGGACGTGCTGTCCTTTGCCAGTTTGGTCACGCTGTCGTATTGCTGCCAACGTTCCAAAAGCACCCAGAACAGCAGTTGAGTAATCCACATATGGCGCTGTGGAGCGACGGGGTTCATTCGGGAAACCCGACATGAAAGCAGCACCCGACATAGCTTGCGCAATCCCATCAAATCCGCCTCGGTCAGCCCAAGGACCTTCATGGCCGAAACACGTTTGTGTCGTGAGAATGATGTCCGGCTTTATTGCTCTTAATGTCTCATAATCTAACCCTAACTGAATCAACGCCGCCGGCGGCATGTTGGCTACCACTACATCTGCGTGCGTTACTAATTGCTTAACAATTGCCATAGCATCAGGCGCTTTTAAGTCTAATCCCAAACTTCTTTTTCGATTGCCTGTCATAAAAATCAAAGGACTTGAACCTTCTGATATGGGCGACACGAATCTATCCTCGCCCCCAGATGGTTTTTCTATGCGGATCACATCAGCACCCAGATAGGCAAGAAGACCGGCGCAGTAGGGACCAGCTATATACCTTGAGAAATCAAGTACTCGGATTCCTTTTAACGCACCTTGCTGCAAGTTATTCTGGTCGGTCATCTCTTCTCCTTTGTTGCAAAATAGCCCAATATTTGATTTAGGCTGCGTCCAAACTACTTGCGCTTTCAGGTATAATTACCTGATGTTTCGTAGAAAGCAATCTGTTGGTCTTTTGTTAATTTTGCTTTTTGCTCTGCGGGCGCTGATCCCTGGCGGGTACATGTTGGCTGGCACCGAAGAGAACGACCTATCTCGTGTCAAATTAGGTCTCTGCCCTAATCAAAATAATTTCAGTCTCGATTCTGATGGATTAGACACAGCAGAATCCCCGACCCATCACCATCATCACTCGATCAATTCCGCGATAGGCGAAGATGTTGAACATAAGAACAATACAGCAATCTCATCCAGCGAATCGTGTTCCTTGTGGGCTGGAAGCAATGCCATAGCTGGGGCAGCTGTGCTACCTCGCTCCAGGGTTGACTGCTCAACAACTTCAGTTCGCTACAAGCAAACCTCATCCCTTTTCAAAGACGTCTATCAAAACCTACCTCAGCCTCGGGCACCTCCCACGCTTCCCATCTAAATCTACTGCTAAAATTTAATTTTATAGTTCCCCTGCGGAAGCTTTAACATTTGCTTGCACGGGTCCATAGGAAGCTGATAAATGACATTTAAAATAATAATGCACATTCTTTTGCATGCTCTCATACTCGTACATTTTTCTTCAATCGCCGTTGCACAAATGAAAGCTGATTCACACGCCCCTATAGGTGTTATGGGTGATCACATGCATAAAAAAGGTAAGTTCATGGCCTCATATCGTTACATGTATATGGATATGGGCGATCTTCAAAACGACGGTTCAAATATTACGGCAGACGCAATCGCTACCAGCGTGTCTAACCGTTTCTCAAGAATCAACGGCCAACCACCAACCCTTAGAGTCGTCCCAAAACAAATGGACATGCATATGCATATGTTCGGCGCAATGTACGCGCCGACTGATTGGCTAACCTTGATGGTTATGTCTAGCTACACTGACAAAAAAATGAAGTTAACCACATATAAAGGTGGCTCCGGCACAACGGTACGAGACACTTTTACCACCCAATCTAATGGGTGGGGGGATACAAAACTCACCGGTTTGATACATCTTTTTAGTACAGGCAATCATAAGGTCCATCTATCAATAGGAACTGTTTTGCCGACAGGTTCGACCTCAGAAACAGATCAGATCCTGACACCAATGGGTATGCGGCCAACAAAACGTCTTCCTTATGCAATGCAATTGGGGAACGGCAACTATGGCATCTTAAACGGATTAACCTACTCTGGCAGGCACCAAAAATTAACTTGGGGAGGACAATATTCTGGCACAGAGTTCTTAGGCAAACATAACGGCTATAGGAAAGGACAGCAGCACGAAGTAACAGCCTGGACTTCGTTTGCACCTGCAGACACGTTGAGCATATCAACCAGACTTAAATACAGACATGACAGTAAAATAAAAGGAATAGATCCTCTCATAACGTTGCCGACTCAGGCGGCTAACCCTGATTACTATGGCGGAGACGTAGTCGCGATGCTGCTAGGTTTAAACTGGATATGCCAGTCCGGCTATTTCTCCGGAGTAAGAATAGGCCTCGAAGCGGAACTGCCTTTAATGCAGGAATTAAACGGTGTTCGTTTAGAACAAAACTTTAACTTGATAGCAGGCTTACAGTACGCTTTTTAGTTTAGACAGGCATCTATCGATTCAATCAAACTTTCAATCGATAGGTGCCATTCTCAGTGACCAGGGTTCCTGCTGTCGGTCCTGCAAAATGTGTGCCTATGATTAAGGTCGGAGTGTCTGCATACTCGCCAAATATTCTGCGACGAGTCTCGATGGCCATCTCATTGTCAACATCAAACGGACTCACTAAAGCCGGGTCATGAAACTGAATTGGATGATGAATAAAATCACCAGTAATTAATCCTGTTTGCCCTTCCGATTCTAATACGACAGAAACATGTCCCGGGGTATGCCCTGGTGTAGAGATAAGTCTTACGCCTTCGCAAATAATCGATGGCGCATCGACTGGCTGCGCAAGGCCAGCATTTATTACAGGCATTAGAGAATCTTCAAAAACTTGTCTTTGCACTTGCATGAAATCAATGTCGGTATCGGCGTCAATGGAACCCCAAAAATCTAAATCTTTTTTATCCATAATATATTTTGCATTAGGGAAAGTTGGTACCCATTTCCCATCAACTAGTCGTGTATTCCATCCCACATGGTCAACGTGCAGATGTGTACATAAGACGAAGTCCATGTCTTCCGGCCGATAACCTTCTGCCTGCATATCCCGCATATAGTTTGTCGAGAGCATGTGCATGCCTTCCATAGGCATTCTGTCGCGACCATCACCAATACAGGTATCAACAACAAGCTTATGGGTAGGCGTTTCTACTATTAAAGAATGGATACTAAGACTTAAATGTCCATCAGCTGTAACAAAATGTGGGAAAAGCCATTTTATTTCTTTGACAAGTTCCTTCGTAACGGCAGGGATTACATCTGAAAATTCCGGGAAGACTACTTCTTGTATACGAGTTACCTTAATTTTTCCAATTTGCCATTTCATCGTTTTGCTCCCTATAAGCTTTGATATAGATATTTGTTATAGCACGGTTTCTGCAACCACTCTTAGAACTTCGGGCTGCGCAGTCGAAATAACCATAGTGCCAACCTCTTTTCGCCTACCGGCATCTTTCCAGCTGACCAGCTGTTCCTTAATGTGTTCCTCAGGGCCGACCAAACAACAATCGTCGACAAGTTGATCTGGAACTGCTTCGCAAGCTTGTTGCTTTTGACCGGTTAAAAATAAATCTTGAATCTCACTCGCAGCATCCGCATAACCTAACCGAGCCGCATAATCGTTGTAGAAGTTTTTTTCACGAGCGCCCATTCCGCCAATGTAAAGCGCGAAGCCTGATTTTAATTCCTGTCTACAGGCATCGATATCCGGCCCCATTACAGCTCTGACAAATGGGGCAAGATCAAAATTCTCCAAGCTTTTACCATTATCAGCTTTTGAAAAACCTCTTTCTATTGCAGGTGACCACAGATCGTAGCGATTAGGGTTTGTCCATACTAGAAATGCCCCATCTGCAACTTCCGCGGCAGTTTGGGCTCCTTTCTCGGTAGCGACACCGGTATAAATGGGAAGCGTCGGATCGCCATGTACAATACTTTTGAGCGGTTTACCCAATCCTGTGCTATCAGCTCCCATATACGGTATCTGATAATGGTAGCCTTCATGCATAAGAGGCCCTTCCCTCTTGAATATCTGACGTATTATGTCTATGTACTCTCTAGTCCGAGTCAAAGGCCGACCGTAAGCTTCGCCGTACCAGCCCTCCGCTACCTGTGGACCGGAAGGCCCAATGCCTAATATAAAGCGCCCCCCCGATAACTGGTCTAAAGTCATAGCCGTCATAGCCGTCATTGAAGGTGATCTGGCAGCCATCTGCATAATGGCGGTGCCGGCTTTAATTGTTTTGGTCTGAGCTAAAATCCAAGCAATAGGAGTAACCGCGTCAGATCCCCACGCCTCAGCGCTAAATACAGAGTCATATCCTAAAGATTCAGCTTCTAAAATAAGCTCCATTGGCACTTTAACATGGCTGCCAGAATATCCAAAGACCAGTCCTAGTTTCATCCCATCTCCCTCAGATGTTTATGGTTTCAACGATAACATCGTTGCATAAAACCGTACAAGAGACATTTGTCCTGTCGACTATATTCAGCGTATCTCATCAAGAATTTCGCCAAAGGCCTCGATTACCTCTAAGCACTCAGTTCTCGATGGATAAAATTTGCCAGGGTTTACCGGGTTTCTGGTCCTAATGCATAACCAGTCTGGATTAATTCTTTCCTTCATTTCACTCATCCGATCGATCCATTTCTGCCTGTTCCCTACGCAAAGAAACATACTTTCGACCTGTTCCGCCATATCTAAAGATTCTGCTTCCGGAGACAACCCATTGTCAGCGTAGAAGCTCCATTCCCTTACCCACCGATGAACATGCTTATCTCGGAGCGCAGGATCGTCACCCAGCCAGCCTTCAAATCCGATAGTAATCTGAAAGTCATCCTTACCTCTTTGCGCTGCTCTCTCTCTCATTTCCTTAACTGCAGGCTCTAAAATATCTAAATGCGGAGGAAACCATAAGCACCAGCCTTCATAATCAAGCGCTCGATCCATAGCCTTGGGAGCAAAAGCTCCTATCCATATGGGAGGCCGAGGATTTTGATACGGTTTTGGACTAAGTTTAACTCCCTCATATTTAAAGAATTCTCCGTCGTAATTAAATTCTTCTTGAGTCCAAGCGCCTACGACGCAGTCCATAGCCTCCTCAAAACGTTTCCCTCGTTGCTCAAACGGAACTCCAAAACAGCGAAAATAGTCTGGGTGATAGCCAACTCCCGCCCCAAAGACAAACCGTCCACGACTCAAGTTATCAACTGCCGCTAAAGACTCTGCTAAGTGTATCGGGTGATGGAAAGTAGGCTGCATAACCGTCGTAGCTATCTGAACGTTTTTCGTTCGAGATGCTATTACGGCTAGTAACGACGTGATATTGGGCCACCACGTTTCTGGTCTTTGATGTCGCTCTGGCACCCAAAGTCCATCAAAACCAACTTTTTCAGCCAATTCCGCTTCTGCGACACAGTGTTCCATGGCGTCTGCGACATCGTCACGATCTGGGGGTGCTGCTTGGTCATATTCTCCGAAATGAGTATCCGGCATATAAGAAATCTTCATAGCTTGTCCTTAGCAATTTAAAATTTAACGCAATCTCATCTGTATACCATAGGTATGATTTTTTCTGCATCCCAGTAACGCTCTAGATATCCCCGACACACCGCATCAGTCGATTTCTTTTTAGAGAGCTCTACTAGTTGAAACCTCTGCCCGCTTTTCATCAGACTTCAAATTATAAACAAGAGGAAGCGTTTAACGTCAGTCTCTTGCGCCACTGGTATCCTGTAGCTAGAATATCCCAATAATAGATACGAAATACCGCTTTTTACGAGGTGTCTATTAGAAAGTAATTTTATACGAATTCAGGAATTTAAAACAGTTGTCTAGCTGAGGGAAAACTAAATGGCTACTATTGAAAAAGAAGTATTGAATCAACCCAATATGAAAGCGATTAAGGCGCCTACGTTAGCTGAAGCCGTTGAAAAAAGAGACCGTTTGACTGAGTCAACTGGTAACTATTACGGAGTAAAAGAGCTCAGCCTTAAGAAAGCGGATCCAATCCGATATGAGCGCTTTTATTCGAAACTACATTCTGCCGTCCTGGCCGCCCGTGAATCCGCTAGATTTGTCGCGGCAAGTCCAGGTTCACGAGAAATGGGTGAGTGCCTTTGGGGCATTACTACTGCAGAGGGGGATACATTAGCGCTTTCTTTAGGTTTCTTGTCACATACCGCTATTTTCCCTACCGCTGTTAGATATATGGCAGCAAATAACTATGATGTTAATGACGGTATTGAAGACGGAGATGTTTATGGTGTCAGTGATGGGCTTACTGGTGGTGTCCCACACCCCGGTGATTTTTATTCATTTGTACCAATTGTTATCGAAGAAGAAGTCGTTGCATGGGCAGTAGGTATTAATCACCTAATGGAAAATGGCGCACCAGTTGCGGGATCTTGGGCAACATTCTCAGTAGATACATTTATGGACGGGCTGGTGGTCCCTCCCATGCGAACAGGAAGAAAACTTCAGCAAGAGTCGTGGTGGAAAGCTATATGGGAAAGACGGACTCGTGCAGCGACCATGAACATTCTCGACGACAAGATGCGTCTAGCCGGTTGCGCGATGATTCACGAAGCCACGCACAAGTTAATTGACGAGTTCGGAATTGATTACTACAAAACAGCGATCCGTGAAGTTATAGAAGAATCGAGGCGACGAGTTTTAGATAATATGAAATCCACAATGGTCCCAGGCACCTACACCGGTGCCGCCTTTAGAATGGCCCAATACAAAGGATTACAAACCATTTGGTCCCATGCGGACAAGAACACGCTTATACATATTCGAGCAAGTGTGGAGCCTAATGAAAACGGATTGAAAATTGATACCGAAGGTACGTCGCGTTGGGGTCATCACGCCTATAATGCCACGCCTGGCGCATCCGATGCAGCAGTGTTTCTTGGAATGATTAATTCATTTTCGCACAACACTAAAGTAACGGCCGGGATCGAACTGGCTGTTCAAAGGCACTACCCGAAAGGCAGCATTCTGAATCCGGACAATGAATTCACAAGTAATGCTAATCCTTGGGCGCAAACTGTCACTTTGAACAATATTGGATTCGGAGCCGTAAGCCGAGCAATGTTCAGCTTCGGTTACTTGGAAGAAGCATTTTGCGTGGATGGAAACTGGGGCGCTTGGCAAGGTCAAGGCACTGCCGAAGATGGCACAGCCTATGGCTTCACTAATTTTGAGTGGCTGGGGGGTTCAAGCAGAGGTGCTTGGTGCTTCAAGGACGGAGAGCCACTCGTTTGGGCCGCGTGGTCACAAATGGCAACAATAGGTGATGCGGAAGAGTTTGAAAGTACAGTCCCACCAATGTTTTACTTAGGTAGAAAACTTCTACCTGGCTACTTCGGTGCTGGAAAATATCGTGGTGGACCTGGCGAATCTGCTGTCCACTGGTGCGTAGAACCCGGTCAGCACATTGGCATTACTCGCCCTAATGGTGGTTTGTCCTCGACTACCTCTGTCGCACTAGGAATGAACGGAGCATATCCGGGGCCTTCTAGCTTCATGATATCTGCGAGAGGGACAAACTTAGACGAAGTCAATGCGAAAGGCTTAGCCCCTCGTGATGCGAGAGAAATGCTCGAAATGACAGACAGTGGGCTCCTAAAGGTAGATGACCTGAAAGTTTGGAAGACCGATTGCCCAGAGCTGTCTATGGAACACAATGACCTGTTCGTAGACGCGGCAGGTTCTTCTGGTGGTTGGGGGGATCCTTTAGATCGAGACCCTATGGCCGTTATAGAAGATCTCGATAGCGGGACATGCCCTGACTACGATTTCGTCAATGAAATGCATGGAGTCGTTGCCACAAAAAATGGATCTGGTAATTGGGTTTTAGATACTTCTGCGACAGAAGCAAAACGTATTGTACTTCGACAAGGTAGATTAGATGAATCTGTCGATGTCAAAGACTGGTGGAAAGCAGAAAGGGAGATCGTTCAAAACGCGGCTTTTTTTCCAGAAGTTGGCCTCATGTATAACGAAAGTCTTTCGTTTGACAAGTTCAGAGACGAATTTACTTCTTTTTGGAATCTGCCGCGCGAATTTAATGTACTAGAAGGATAGAGCGATGAGCAATGATATTTCTATCAGCAAAGGAATTATTGAACAACTAATCGATGGGAAAATTGATGACGACAACTTAGAGCGGCTGCTCAAGTTACCTAAAAAAGACAGCAGTCGTTTTTTCAACTACATAGAAGTGCTGCAAGGTCGAGTGAAATGGAAAGATAAAATCCTACTTCGTTTATCCGATAAGCTCTATATTGTTAGTCAAGCAGCAGGAAAACGTATAACGAAGTGCGAATGTGGCCACGAATTTGGTGATTACCGTTCAAATTGGAAACTCCAGAGCAAGGTACGGGTAAGAAAGACAGCAGAGGAAATGAAAGCCGTATATGACCCTAAGCCTGCTGTTCCAGAAGCAGGATGGCAGGAAATTAGAGAATATTTCTGCCCAAGCTGTGCGACACAACACGCCGTTGAGGTGGTTCCTCCTGGCTACCCTATAGTCATGGAAATGCTACCAGATCTGGATAAGTTCTATAGCGATTACTTAGGCAAACCTCTAGCTGATGCTGCCAGTGACTGGTACCAAGATAAAACATCTGGCACGACCAGCAACTGGGGATGAATTCCTAGCGTTTTATTCAAGCCTGCTTTCGTTGTCGAGAGCGCGCAAACTATTTTGGAGACAATAACATGAGCACAACTGCTCCTGCCGGTGCAAATACTGGCGATCTTATACTTGCCCTGGATGCCGGAGGGACGATGACTGATGCCATTCTTGTAAAACCTGATGGTACATTCACTGTAGGTAAATCAATTAGCCGAAAAGAAGATCAGCAAAGGAGTTATCGCGACTCTGTCGCAGATGCTGCGCAATCTATAGGTTTAACCTCTGAAGACGTGCATAAACGTCTGGCCGCTGACGTTTACTGCGGCACAGGCATGTTAAATACGATCCTGACCGGAGATGGAAGAAAAGTAGGATTACTAGTGACCCGTGGTTTTGAAGACCTGACAGTCATGGAAGGTGGATTAAGTTACTTAGGGCAGAGTCAAGCCGAATCGTTGCATCAACAGTTGCATAAGCATACTCGACCTCTGGTAGAACCTAAGAATGTTCTTGGCGTAAGTGAAAGAATTGGCGGTGGTTGTTACCTTGGTGAAATACATTTGCCAGCAGGACATGTTCTAATCCCGCTCAATGAAGAACAGGTCAAAGTAGGCACGAAGAAATTATTGGACGAAGGCTGCGAAGTTATTGGTATTCTTTTTCTGTATTCATTCGTTGACCCTCGTCATGAACATCAAGCTAAAGCTATTGCGGAAAAAATAATTGAAGATGAAGGATTAAAAATCCCGGTAGTTTGCTCCGCCGACGTTGCACCTGTGGCTAAAGAAAATAGTCGACTCAAAAGTCTTTTATTCCAATGCTTTGCTGCTGAACAGGTCAGGGCATCTCTATTAGATGTGGAAAAAGCGGCACGCGAATTAGGCTTTGATGGCCGGTTACTAACGTTGCTCTCTTACGGCGGCGCTGTAAATATGGACTACACTAGACTTTATGAAACTATGATATCAGGGCCAGTGGGCGGCCTAATTGGAGCGCAGTTTTTAGGTAACGTTTTAGATTTAGATAATATTGTTACCGCTGACATGGGCGGTACTAGCTTTGATGTCGGTCTGATTATCGACAAACGAATCGGTATAGCGAAAAGCGCGGATATAGCAGGGCATCGGCTAGCGCTGCCTATGGTAGAGCTAGACTCGGCCGGACAAGGCGCTGGGTCAGTAGTTTGGGTAGATGAGTACAAACGACTACATGTTGGCCCTGAATCTGCTGGTGCAGCTGTTGGGATCTGCCTCAACTACGATCGACTAACTGTGACAGACATCAATGTCGCACTCGGATATGTCGATCCAGACTATTTCTTGGGTGGGCAAGTCAAACTCAATAAAGAGATAGCACTAAAAGCCTTAAAAGAAACGGTTGCCGACCCTCTCGGCCTAGATGTCTACGAAGCTGGAGCAGGACTACTTCAAATAATCAACACCGAAATGAATGATCTTTTGCGTACGATGATAGCCTCCAAGGGATATGATACGCATGACTTCACCATGCTTTACTACGGAGGAGCTGGGCCTGTGCATATGTACGGCTTCGCGGAAGGAATAGAATTCAAGGACGTAATCACTATTCCATGGGCGGCTGGTTTTTCAGCATTTGGAGCTGCCTGCGCAGAATATATGCACAGGTATGACCGCGGCACACGTGCACTAATCCCCAATCAATCTAGTGATGCACATCTTGCGAAAATCGCCAAAGATATCGACACGACCTGGAGAGAATTGGAGCACGAAGCCAGAACACAAATGAAAGCAGAAGGTATCGACCCAGACACTGTCACGTTCCGATACGGAGTATCCGCTCGATATATGGGGCAAATTGAAAGTTTCAATACCGCGTTGGAAAATGGTGTGATGGATGGTCCGAATGATATACAGACTATGATCGCCGCGTTCGAGACTATGTATTCTAAAGTCTATCCAGAAGGCGCCAAATTTGGCAGTGCCGGCTACTCATTGACAGATATTCACCTTGAAGCTATTGCAGACAAACCCCAACCAAAACTACTGAGGCATGACTTGTCTGGTTCGGAAGCAGATGCTAGTGCATTCGTAGAAAAGCGTGACGTGTATCATAAAGACGGATGGGTCAGCTTTGACGTTTGGGAAATGGGGGAATTAAAAGCTGGAAACACGGTCAAAGGCCCGTCGATAATTCGTGATCCAATGACTACCGTAGTTATCCCCCCAAATAAGGAAATGTACATAGACGAATATCTTATCCTTCACTACAGCTAAAAAAGAGACTTTTAAAATGAAATTAGCTACTTTCCGAATAGATGGAGAAAAACGAATAGGACGGGTCGAAGACAGTATTATTGTTGACTTATCTAAAGCCAGTGTCCCTGGAGAAATGATCGCATTTTTAGAAGCTGGCGACGTGGCTTTGAGTAAAGCTCAGATCTATAAAGGCGAAGAATACCAGCTTTCCCAAGTTGAACTTTGCGCACCCATCCATCGACCGCCCAAGATTCTAGCGGTCGGATTGAATTATAAAGATCATATTGAAGAAACCGGTTTAGCTACGCCTGATTTCCCGATGTTCTTCAACAAGCAATCTACCGCTGCTAATGGGCCATATGCAGACGTCCACTTGCCCAAAGTGTCGGACAAACTCGATTACGAAGGAGAATTCGGCTTTGTGATCGGCAAACGTTGCAGACATATAACCAGAGAAAACGCACATTCAGTCATAGCTGGATATGTTGTTTGTAACGACGTGAGTGTTCGTGATTGGCAAATGCGCTCTCAGACTTTCACATTAGGGAAATCATTCGATACCCATAGTCCGTTTGGACCTTGGATCACTACCAAAGATGAAATTGAAGACCCACATGATCTGGATATCAAAACGTGGGTAGATGGGGAGTTACGTCAGAACTCCAATACACGACATCTTGTATTTGACTGTTTCGACCAAATTGCCACATTGACAACAGCCTTTACCCTAGAAGTGGGCGATTTAATATTGACTGGGACACCCAGTGGCGTAGGTATCGGGCTCGATCCGAAAAAATTTCTGACGGTGGGTCAAACCGTGAAAGTAGAGATACCTGAGCTGGGATACATTGAAAACACAATCGTGTCGGAACCAGAGACCACCGCTACCAATTAAACAACAGGTACAAAAATGAAAGCTTGGCAATTCGAATCCTATGGACCTTATCACGAGGTATTAAAATGGTCAGACCGGAAAATGCCAACCCACAAAACGGATACCGCGATAGTTAAAACTTCTGCGGTGTCTTTGAATTTTCCCGATTTGTTAGTTTGCCAAGGCCTATACCAGGTAAAAGCTCCCCTTCCTGCTGTTCCTGGAGTCGAAGGAATAGGTATTGTCGAGTCCGCAGGGCCTTCAAGCAAATTCAAAACCGGAGACCGAGTAGCTGGTTTCTGTCATGGCGGTGGAACACTCGCAGAATACTTTGAAGTGACGAACAACAGTGCCTGGTTAGTGCCTGATTTCGTATCAGATGAAGCCGGTGCTGCGTTGAGCGTCACTTATGGGACATCGTACTTCGGACTTGCCCATCGTGCCCATCTCCAGGTGGGCGAAACGCTGTTAGTTCTCGGCGGAGCCGGCGGAGTCGGACTTGCCGCTATCCAGCTAGGGAAACTCATGGGAGCTACAGTAATAGCTGCTGCCGGCAGTCGGGAAAAGATGGACGTCTGCTTAAACCAAGGTGCAGACTATGTCATTAATTATAAAGCCCAAAATCTTGTTGAAGAAGTGAGCCGGCTCACCAATGGTCGACGCGCAGATGTTATCTATGACCCAGTAGGAGGCGAACTTTTCGAACAAACAAAAAGATGTCTTGGCTGGGATGGGCGACTAATTGTCATTGGCTTTGCTGCTGGGACCATTCCCTCTATTGAGACCAATAGGCTACTTTTGAAAAATGCAGCAATCATAGGGTTGGCATGGGGACAGTACATCGATAGGGCACCCGACAAAGTTGAAAGCTGCCAAAAATACCTATATCAACTCCTCAAAATTGGCAGCATCAAGCCTGTTATTTTTCAACATTTATCCTTTGAAGACGCATTAGAAGGTATGAAAATCCTAGAAAGTCGAGAATTGTACGGGAAGATTGTTCTTTCTAAGTAGTCTCTAAGTAATTGTTTAAAATAGAGATTAAAATATTTTTTATCATGAAAAAGAAACTGGTTTTCTCCACGTCAGGAAGCTTACCATTCCGTGTCAGACAAGTGTTGCCACCTCCCTCGTAGGGGTTTATGATAAAGGCTCGCGCGCAAGGCGTACAGTTTAGTTGAGGATAGAAGAAATAGTCGAAAAAGCTGGGGATGTCAATTACGGGATAGGTGCTGTCTACAAAAAGACAACGTACCAACCAAAAGCTGCCCCGGTCACCTAAAGACTCAACTCTTATTTGCATAGACCTTGTTTATCGGACACACACACATATCACCCCTCTTCCGCTTATTATCGGCGTTTATCGATCTAACGCTTAAGACGGCGTATCATTTTTACTGCTCTTGCTGTTTTGCCATCGGGCAAGAGTCTACTACTTACAAAAGATGGTATATATAAAAGGTACTAGTTATGGATATTTATGTTGGAAACCTCTCTTATGACATTAGCGTCGAAGAACTCCAAGAGTCATTTGAACAACACGGGACAGTGGATAGCTGTAAAATCATTAGCGACCGAGACACTGGCCGTTCTAAAGGCTTTGGTTTCGTAGAGATGCCCAATGCGAGCGAAGGAGCTGCAGCGGTAGAAGAGCTCAACGGAGCTATGCTAAAAGGACGTGAGGCGAGAGTTAACGAAGCACGCCCAAGAGACGACAGAAGATAAGTCCGGCATTTTAAGGGCTGTCTGACTTACAAAATTCAGGCGGCCCTAAATTTCACGAC
The DNA here is from genome assembly GCA_938082545.1 of uncultured Gammaproteobacteria bacterium. GTDB lineage: Bacteria > Pseudomonadota > Gammaproteobacteria > UBA4457. The sequence continues at coordinate 29,044 of CALKCL010000001.1, read as the reverse complement.
TCAGTTCTCTATCGCCGGCTTTATCTCGGCGAGAACACGCTGCGTCTGATCGAAGACGTCTTTTGAGCCTGATGCAATAGGAAACAAAACGAACTTACTTGCACCAGATTTAATGTAGGCACGGATTCTTTCGGTCACTTGCGAAGAACTTCCTATAGCAAATAACGGGTTCAAATCCATGTTTTCTCCAATGCCTGTTCGTTTAACAAAAGGAGAATTTACCACCGCTTCATCGTCTACGCTCCCGATCCTGAACCCTATAGATGTTCCATAGTGATCATCGTCTATCTCGCGGCCATATTCGGCTGACTTGGCTTTTATTCCCATGATCACTCGTTTGACATCTTCCGGACTAGTTATGCCCCCTATCCACCCCGACCCGAGTTTTGCTGTCCGGTTAATAGCAGCATTGCTAGAGCCACCAATCCACAAAGGGAGCGGAGTCTGCACAGGACGTGGAGCGATAGAAGCATTTTTATATTGGTAGTACTTCCCTTCGAAAGTCACTGATTCTTCTGTCCAAAGTCTGGTCATAAGAGCAAACATTTCATTCGCCTTAGACCCGCGATGGTCAGAGCTCCGTCCTGTCGCGGCCCATTCCGCTGCCTTGGGATACCCCACACCAAACATTGGTAGCAATCTCCCTCCGCTTAGGTAATCTATCGTCGCGCATTGCTTGGCTAGCACGAGGGGATCACGAAGAGGCGCTACAATCGCGTTCATTCCAAATTTAATTTTTTCGGTACAGCCCGCAAGAGATGCTAAGGCGCTTAAGGATTCCAAGTAATTATCGGTAGAGATCAATCGGTCTGACTGCCATACAGAATCGACCCCGGCTTCTTCAAGCATTTCAACCCAACGGAAAAATTCTTTCCCGCTTTCAAAAGGATAGTTGAGTAATCCGAATCCCAATCTGATTTTCATAGCTGTTTCTCTCTACTTGTTTTGCTTTTTCAGAGTTCTAAATGTTGCGTACTAATCTATTTCCGCCACGTATACGTCACGGAGGAAACATCACAGACCTATAGTACCTCATCATAGATGCGATACTAAACACCTGAATCTTATATAAGAGATCCACCAACTTTACGTTAGCTGATTTTTAGATAAGAATACGGTCTGTCCTTTACCAAACAGTAGTCCTCGATGAGAGAAAAACTAGTCACTAATTTTGACATTGCATCAGTAGAAGAAGTCGCCGACATTGACTATATGGTACTTTCAGGAAATGAGCCTCCTTGGCAGCAGACTAAAATAGAAATTAAACGCGGCCAACAATACACACTGCTAGCTGAAGGCCAGATAAATTGGTCTACCGAAGATTCAAGCTTGTATGGCGGACCGGGGTTTCATTTATGGGCAAGAATCCCTGGAGGAGAGATTGAAAATGTTACAAGAGGAACCGGCACATTTGTCTCTGATGTTTCCGGAACTATCGAAGTCGGAATCTATTATGGCTTATGGTCCAATCTAAAAGGAGACTTAAAGTCCCCTACTAGCCTTTACCAACACTTAACGGGGGAACTAAGTGTTACTCTCATCTGCTGGGAGCGCGATCCCAAACTGGGCTTAAAGAAATTGAAGACCCTGAGTCAATTTAAAAAATCTTTACTTTTAGAGGCCGCTTCTGCGCAACTTGAGCAACCAAAAGCTGCTCCGTCTGGTTGGAAGTATTTAAAGGAAGCCGGAGTGAGCGATATATACTCCCACGTTGCAGATTCGGGAAGGAACCGTATCATTCTTAATTCGTTAAACGATCAGGGGATAATCCGGAAGAAACTAGAATTTCCTGTCACTCAATCAACTTATTTAAATTGGGATTGGAAGCTAATAGAACATCCTAGCTGTGTACGAGAAGATAGAGCCAAATCTCACGACTACGTGTCAGTTGCGGCAGAGTTTGAAAACGGAAGAGATTTAACATGGATATGGAGTAGCCAATTAGAAGAGGGACATCACTTTGACTGCCCCGTAAGATCTTGGAAAGACCGAGAGACTCATTATGTGGTTCGAAAAGGCGACCAAAATAAAAATTGGTTATCTGAATCTCGCAACTTATTTGAAGATGTCAAAAAATCCATGGGTTTTGAGCCTCAAATTATCACTGCTATATGGCTTATCGGCGTTTCCACTTTTCAGCACGCTCAAGCAAGTGCAGAGTTTTCCAGAATCTTCTTAAAGGACAAAGATAAGGTCCTAAAGGTTTTATAGTTGCCGCCGTCAGAAACCATTTCAGAAATCTTACAGCGGCAATTTATTACCTGAAAGCTGGCATAACTTCACTGGCCATCAGCTCAATATGTTCATCTGACCAACTAGGGCTCATGCCTGGAGGAACCGCCCACGTATAAAACCTTTGGCAACCGGTTTCTTTCTGATACTTTTCTATCATTTCACACGCTTGTTCAGGACTGACTATGTATACGTCATTCTTCTCTATAGATTCACGAGTAGCTGTAACAGGCTTGATAAAATCCATTCCTGCTCCACTGAACCATTTGCCATACTCATTCTGCTGGTAGGCTAGATGTTCAACTGCTTCTTGCCATCGCTTCTCAGGGTCTTTAGCGACATGCAGCCACGCGTACCCAGCCGCTATCTCATATTCATCAGGATTCTTTCCAGTTTTTGCTAACTCATCACGATAGACTTTAGTAAACGGCCCTACCGGGCCAATGGCAATATAACCAGCGCCAACTCTAGCCGCGCGGCGCACCGCTATATTACTGAAACCTGCTATCCATAATCTAGGATTTTTCTGAACTGGCAGAGGTCTTAACTGGATGTCTGTAAAATTATTATATTCTCCGTGGAAGCTAAATTTTTCACCTGCAAAGAGTCGTTGGATTATCTCAATACCTTCGTCCATTCGCTTCCCGCGACTTTTGGGCTCTACGCCCCAAGCTCTAAGCTCTTCAGCTTTGTAACCTACTCCTAATCCTAGCTCTAAACGCCCTCCCGAAATTACATCCAAAGTGGCAGCATCCTCCGCAACTCGAACGGGATCATGTAAGGGTAACAAAAGAACGCTAGTGCCAATGTGAACTTTTTTGGTCAAAGCTGCTATGGCACAACCTATTGGAAGCATAGATGGAGAATAACAATCATCTAAAAAATGATGCTCTGATAACCATATATCATCAAATCCTGCCTCTTCGGCTCGTACGATTTGAGCAAAGCATTCATGGTAAAGACTCGTATTATCTCGCTGCCACTGAGGAGGATTACGAAAGTCGTACCATAATCCAAATCGTAATTTACCCGCATTCATACCAAGTCCCCTATCAAACTAAAATTATTATAATCGCTGCCGTTTATACTCTATCATCACCCAGCTGAAGCTAAAGGGATAGATGTCCCGTTCAAAATAGGCATGACCTCTTCCGCCATAAGCCTCATAGACTTTTTCATAGCCGCTTTGTCTGCCCAGTCATGAGCAGCATAAAGCAAAGTACCAAACTCTCCGACTTCGACACGGAACGCATTTAATTTTTTTGCAACAGTCTCTGGACTCCCCCAGATGACGCATGCATCCCTAACTACCTGATGCACAAGTTGTTCAGGATCGTCGTCTTTATTTGCCACAAATGGTCCTTTGTAGCTAGAACGATCAAATATTTTAAACAAATAATCGTAATAATAGTCATAGCTGCCTCCTGCTTTTTTCACAAAGGCCTCTGCCTCAGCATCGGTATCAGCAACATAGATGCTTCTAGCGACATGCCAGTCCTTTCGGTCTGGGATCAATCCTGCCTCTTCGGCTCCTTCACAATAAGCAGGCCAGTGCGTAGCAACCGACCAGGGTGCAATAAAGTTCGCCGAAACAGGCATATACCCACGGGCCCCAGCAAATTTTAATGAGCCAGAAGAAGGACTCATTGCTGACATAGCTATCGGGGGATGAGGAACTTGGAGAGGTTTGGGAACATAGCCTGTTTTTATATCATGATGAGTCCACTCTTTCATTTCGATATTCCAATGCTTTCCATGCATCTTATACGGGGGATCTGTTTTCCATAATTCTAGAATCATGTCCAACGACTCTTCCATCATTTCCATTCTGTCTTTGTCTGAGACACCAAATAATTCAAAGTCTGATGCAAGACCACCAGGGCCAACACCCATGATGAATCGTCCGTTACTTAAATGGTCAAACATCGCTGCTTGCCCTGCTTGAACAGCTGGATGATACTGAGGTAAGCACATTACACCCGTCGCAAAAATAATCTTTTTAGTCCGTGCAATCAGATTTGCATGGAACATTAACGGCGACGTAATTTGTTCCACAGCCGAGCTGTAGTGTTCTCCTACCCACGCTTCTGTATATCCAAGCTCGTCGGCCAACACTATCGCTTCAATGTCCTCCTCCAGAGTCTCGTGGTACTCCCTGTCAATGTGATGCAGTGGCATCATGAAATAGCCCAGATTCATAGCAATCCCCTTTTTTCTTCGAACTCAGTAAACGCTCCTCGATTTTGTACTGGTAACGGCCTCAAATCAACAAGTTCCGAACTTTTTTAAGATGTATGTGACTACACTGGATTATCTAAACTAGTCTCGAAACAAGCACTCAAAAATATCTAGCGACGAGTAGCGCCTCTTGTGTCTATAATTTAGGCCTATTCGGGAAATGGTGTTGGACTTCGCGATTCGTCTATCAACTACTTCTTTTCAACCGTCTTTCACAACAAGGGAAATCATGAACAACAAACTATACAAAGGAATGAAAGTAGGGGTCTTCCAAGTGTTAACTGACATGGAGAACGGTGACCCAGCGATCGTCGCTAAGCACGCCGAAGATTTAGGGTTTTCCTCGTATTGGGCCCCTGAACATACTGTTATACCCGAGGGATCAGCGGATGATTACCCAGGTAAAGAGCCAGGCGGTTCAACTCCAGACTACTTATTCAAAATGCCTGACCCGCTGATTGCCCTCGCGCGAGCGTCTGCAACCACTTCCACTATCGAATTGGGAACGGGGATCACACTTTTGCCTGAGAGAAATCCAATCACTACCGCAAAAGAGATGGCTAGCCTCGATCACTATTCAGGCGGACGATTTCTGCTAGGAATAGGCGCAGGTTGGAACAAACCGGAGTGTGAAGTTTTGGGTGGAGATTTTGAGCACCGTTGGACTCAAACCAAAGAAAATGTTGCCGTGATGAAGGCGCTTTGGACTGGTGAATATGTTGAACATCATGGGAAATACTATGATTTTCCGCGTTTGATATGTAAGCCAAAACCCGCCCGGCATCCGCACCCACCAATATTGCTTGGCAGCATAGGCACGCCACTAGTGTTTAAAAGAGTGGCGCAGTGGGGCGACGGATGGCTTCCTTTCTGCGTCGATCCTCAAGAAATAGTAGATGGTAGAGCTGAACTCAACAGCTATGCAGCTGATTTTGAAAGAGATCCTAATTCGCTCGACATTACTTTGTTCGCCCCCGACGGTCTCTTCAGGACTAAAGCTGATTTAGATAATGTCGCTGATTCAAGTGCGAACGGGATAGTCTTGTGGCTTCAGGGCAAAGATGAGAAATCAATCCTCGAGGAGCTTTCCCAACTTGCTGATGAAATTTTCTAAGTGTATGCGAAAGGAATCTAATGGTGACATATAAATATCTAAAAATTCTGCGTGATAAACACGTCACTGTTGTTATGCTCAATCGACCCGAAGCTGCCAATGCCTTAAATAAAGAACATCTTTCAGAAATTGAAGCTTGTGCTTTGTCTTTCAGAGATGATGAGGACACTAGAGTCGTTATTTTTAGTGGTGAAGGGAACCACTTCTCATCTGGAGCCGATATTCAAGAAATGAGAAAGCAAGACGATACTGGTCTTCTTATGAAACGACGTCGCATCCGAATGGGTGAGCGAGCGCTAAATGCTATTTTGGCAATTGACCAGATCACTATCGGAGCATGGAATGGCGGGGCTATCGGCGGAGGAGCTTGTTTAGTAACGGCTATGGACTTTAGGATAGGTGCTTCAGGATGTTTCATACAATATCCGGAGATCGACCTAGGTCTTAACCTCATGTGGCAAAGCCTGCCCCTTACTATTCGCTTAGTCGGAACGTCTAAGGCCAAGAGACTAGTCATTGGTGGCGAAAGAATTTATGACGAACAGTTAGTCGAATGGGGCGTTATTGATCATATCGTCCCTCCTCACGAACTGATAACCGCAGCCAAAACTTTAGCTATGAGATATGTTGACAAATCGCCTATTGCCGCTCAAATGATAAAACGTAGCATCAATCAAATTTCCGGTGCACTAGATCAGGCTCTAATGCACTCGGATGCCGATCAACATTTATTGAGTATGACTACCGACGATCAAAAAATCGCACGAAAAGCTTACTTGGATAAAAGTACCCCCACTTTTACAGGCAATTAACAAGAGCACCATCACTATTTAATTTCTCCCATCACCTCCTGGAGTCCTCTACTGAAAACTCGACCTGTAGCGATAGCATTCATTCTACTGTCTTTTTTTTGGGGATACTCTTGGGTGTTCATGAAAATAGGACTGTTGGACTCGGGACCTTTTTCTTTTGCGGGCCAACGAACACTTATCGGTTCTGTTTTTCTTATGGTTTTTGTCGTACTAATGAATCGTCCACTTGAACTCCATCGTTATAAAGAAATTCTCTTGCTTGGTGTTTTTAATACTATGGGGTGTATCGGGTTCTCACAATTGTCTTTGGTAAATGCCGAAGCTAGTCGTGCAGCCATATTAATGTTCACTTATCCGTTCTGGACATTGCTACTTGCCTGGCCCATCCTAAAAGAGCGAATCCAACCTTTCCAATGGGCTGCGATTATTTTGGCATTCCCTGGATTAATGTTTGTCTTAAAACCTTGGTCGATAGACGGACAATTGTATGGATACATTAGTGCTATCTGTGGAGCTTTGAGTTGGGCTATTGCATCTATCTTGATCAAGAAAATGTTTGCTAGAGAACCCATCGATTTGCTATCACTTACGGCGTGGCAGATGGGTTTTGGCTCCTTAGGCCTCTTATGTATAGCTTGGGTATTGGGGGAGCCCACTCCTATCTATACCGCACGCTTTATAACGGCTCTATTCGCAACAGGTATCGTCTCAACAGGCTTGGGCTGGTTGTTGTGGGTCTATCTCCTTGACAAGCTGACGGCAGGAACAACTAGTATGATGACTTTACTGGTGCCAATTATCGCCATCCTTTCGTCTGCTTGGCACCTAGGTGAATCAGTGTCTCAAGATGATTGGTTAGGCATAGTTATGATATTGTTAGCGCTAACATGTTTGACCGTTTCCAGCTTCATACATCTTCGAGCGAGCCGTCTGAAACGGCTTTCCGAGACTGATTAGGACACCAACTTAATTTCCGAACACGCCATTAAGGGAGATACTATAATCAATAGGCAAAGCTTCTTAAACCATCCAATCGGTCTAAAGACCCTATTCCTTACGGAAATGTGGGAACGATTTTCTTACTATGGGATGCGAGCAATTCTAATTCTTTTCATGGTCACGACGGTTAACAACGGTGGTCTCGGCTTAAGTGTGTCTGACGCAGGGGCTATTTACGGAATCTATACGTCGATGGTGTATTTGGCTTGTTTACCCGGAGGGTGGTGCGCTGATCGTCTTGTCGGACAGCGCAATGCAACCTTGATAGGCGGCGTTATCATTATGCTCGGCCACATTTTATTAGCGGTACCTGGAATTCTATACTTTCTAAGTGGATTGTCTGCGTTAATCGTCGGCACTGGACTTCTCAAGCCAAGCATCAGCTCGATGGTAGGACAACTCTATGGAAAAGAAGATCAAAGAAGAGATGCGGGTTATTCAATCTACTATATGGGAATTAATATAGGAGCATTTGCATCACCCTTGGTATGTGGCTGGTTGAGTCAAGCGCCCTACTTTCGCGCGCTACTACAAAAAATTGGCGTAGAACCCACTTATGCTTGGCACTTCGGTTTCGGAGCGGCTGCAATTGGCATGGCAATCGGCTTACTTTTCTACATAAAAGGGTCACGGAATTTGGGAGAAGTTGGCTTGCTCGCTCCTGTCACGGCAATAAAATTCACTAGAAGAAAACTCCAGAAACTATTATGGGTAACTGCGCTCTTTTGCCTCACTATCTCTGTATTATTACCGTCTTTAAAAAATATTTCTTTGACCCAAATAGGAAATATTTTCGGAATAGGCTTGTTTGCGATCACTTTTTCTTTCTTCTTTTGGCTCATAGCATCTAATTGGCGTCACTCAGCTGATCGCGTTAGGATTTTTAAAATCCTAGTGCTTTTTATAGCGGCAACTATTTTTTGGTCACTTTACGAACAAGGAGGATCAACCCTTACTCTTTTCGCAGAAAGGAATACCAGCCGGGAAATTATGGGGTTTTCTTTCCCTGCTAGCTGGATGCAATCGCTTAACCCTATTTACATCATACTTTTTCTAGGCCCTGGGTTTGCTTGGCTCTGGCTGCGGCTTGGTAGTTCTGAACCATCCACTACTACGAAGTTCGCTTTAGGCCTTTTATTCATGGCCATGGGTTGGTCTGTCATGGTGGGTGCAGCCTATAACGCCAGCAACGGTGTCTTGGTTAGCCCTTATTGGTTAGCGTGCATGTATCTGCTTCACTCAGTAGGTGAGATGTGCCTAAGCCCTGTGGGGCTGAGTGCAATGAGTAAGCTTGCTCCTCAAAAGATAGCAAGTTTAACCATGGGTATTTGGTTCCTTGCGAGTGCAGTTGGCTCTTACATAGCAGGGAGAGTCTCAGGACTCTATGAAAGCTTAGCGCTGGAAAGTATCTTTACAACTTTATGCACAGTGGCATTAGTCGCTTCAGTTATTCTCTTTCTATTATCGAAAACTCTAGACAAAAAACTAGCAATGCCTAAAAGCTAATAGCTGCAAATACTGTAGTGTTCAAGTCTCAGGGTTCTCAAATAAAACCCCTTCTTCTATAAGCTTTTTAATTCTTTGAGGTTCATACCCGAGCATGCCCTCCAACACATATTTGTTGTCTTCCCCAAGGAAAGAAGTGTTCATTGGTTGGTTATGTTCAAATTCAGAAAATCGCAAGGGCATCCCTGGCACAAGCACCTCACCAAGTTTCGGATCTTGTATGGGTCGGACTACCCCTCTGTCCAAAATGTGTTTTGTGTTGACGACTTCAGAAATACTTAAGACAGGAGCGCAAGGGACCCTCTCTGCCTCTAGTGAGGCCAAAATGCTTTCATCCGATTCTTGAAGGTCAAGCCAATCTTGAATAATTGCGATAACTTCTTCAGATTTTTCTAGTCGTTTCTCGTTCGTTTCATAAACACTGTCCGTGATCAAATCGGGCCTGCCTATCGCCCGACAAACTCCTGGCCACTGGTTCTGTAGGGCAATAATACAAATGTAATGCGTTTTGCCTTTAAAAAGGCCTAACGGACAGACAGCATAATGATGATGCCCTGAACGAGTTGGCTCTATTTCACCATTCGAAACGCTGTAAGCTTGGATATTCATCTCATGGCAATGCATATAGGAATCAAGCAATGAAATATCAAGATATTGGCCATGCCCGCCACGTTCTCGATGCAGAAGCGCAAATCCGATAGCACAGGCCGCGTGAGCACCAGTCATCACATCCCCAATCCCCGCCATAGGAAAAGACGGCGGTCCGCCAGCCTCTCCAATCATCCCCATAATTCCACTATAGGCTTGGGCAATATAGTCGAAGCCAGGCAGCGCGGACAGTTCTCCTTCTTGACCGAATGCTGAAATAGAACACATGATGATTTCAGGATTTAGCTCACGTACCTCTTCCCACGAAAACCCAAGTCGCGATATTACCCCGGGAGCAAAATTCTCGATGAATACATCAGATATTTTTATCAAGTCACGAAGAACTTCCTTTGCAGAATCCGCTTTTAGATCCAGACAGACACTTTTTTTTCCTCTATTTTGTTGCGCAAAATATGCGCTACGACCTCCTTTGATAGCAGGGAGTGCTCGTGTTATATCCCCAGCAGTAGGGAACTCGACTTTAAGCACTTCTGCACCCATTTCAGCCATTAGTCTCGTGGCGCTAGGACCCGCTAATACATGTGTCATATCGAGCACGCGGTATCCATTTAATATGTGTTTGGGCATTGTTTTTGCTCTCATGTGTTATCTAGTGAAATAGCCGAGCGTTTTAAAACTCTTCTAGCAGATCGCTCATACTTAGGCGCTGGAGTATTGACAATATCAGTCAATATTTCAGCATTCAGTCCAGCTTTAATTCTTTCGTTAGGTACTTCTCCATAACTTGTTGTTCGTTGCCGAGCTTCTCTTCCTGCCGTCGAGATCATTTCCATCATTAATTCTGGTGATGTCTCTTGCCCATATGACGCACCTGCAGCGCGAGTAATACTTTCATTCATAAGCGTTCCACCTAGATCGTTTGCACCAGCATTCAGGCAAGCCACAACACCCGTATGACCCATCTTCACCCAAGAGGTTTGGATGTTTGAGATATATTCCCCTAGCACGATTCTAGAAACCGCATGCATTAACACCGACTCGCGAAATGTAGGGCCTTGACGAGCTTTACCTTTTAAGTAAAGCGGAGCTTCCATATGCACGAAAGGTAGCGGCACAAATTCCGTAAAACCTCCTGTCTCTATTTGGACGTCCCTTAATCTCCTGACGTGCCGAGCCCAATGTATGGGTTTATCTACATGGCCATACATGATTGTAGATGTTGTCTTAAAACCAACTTTATGGGCTGCTCTCATCACCTCAAACCACTCTGCGGTATTTATTTTGTCAGGACAGATGATTGCCCGCACCTCGTCATCCAAAACTTCTCCCGCAGTCCCCGGTAACGTATCCAATCCCGCATTTTTAAGAATAAGAAGATACTCCTCAAGCTCAAAACCCATTGTGGCAGCTCCTTGCCAGACTTCTAGTGGAGAAAATGCATGGATATGCATGTGGGGCTCAGCCGTTTTAACGGTCTTTAGGATTTCAACATACGTGTCGCCAGTATATTGCGGATGGATCCCACCTTGCATACAAACTTCAGTCGCGCCTCTTACCCAAGCCTCATGGACACGTCTTTCTATTTCCGAATGGTCTAAGTCATACGGTTTTCCACGCAAATCTTCGCTCAACTTACCTTTCGAGAATGCACAAAATTGGCATTTAAAATAGCAGACGTTCGTATAATTGATGTTTCTGTTTACAACAAAAGATACATCGTCACCATTGGCTTTTTTTCGCAAACTATCTGCGGCTTGACACACTGCCGAGAAGTCATCTCCTCTAGCTTTAAATAATCTCTCAATTTGTGAATCAGAGAGAAGTTGCCCCGAGCGCGAAAACTCAAGAATTGCCGAGACATCACTAGAGATATGCTTAGCCTGGCCGGAGATGGCATCTATAATATCTTTGGGCGGTTCAATCAAATCCCCGGGGCTCCAGTCGTCAGTCCGAGGGTATCCCTCTGCATCTACCATCTGAATCAAAGGAGTCCGGAACTTTTCGTCAACCCACTCGTGAGACTCTTGCACGTACGACGGGTATATTGTTAACCGCTCATGTAAAAATTTACCTGCCGCGTATGTGTCATCCACTAGCTTGCTCAAATGCGGCCATGGTGCCTCAGGATTCACGTGATCAGGCGTAAGTGGAGACACTCCTCCCCAATCGTTAATCCCCGCCTTAATTAGAAGCGGGAGACTTCCTGGGCTCAAGTTAGGAGGAGCCTGTATGCTCATTTCCGATCCGAAAATTATTCTGGCTATCGAGAGGGTCCATAGCATTTCGCTCAAGTCAGGATCTGGGCTGTTTTTCATCTTAGTTCCGGGTTTTGCCCGGAAATTCTGAATAATTATTTCCTGTATATGTCCAAATTCTAAATGAACCTCACGAAGTGCCAAAAGAGACTCTATTCGCTCGAGGCGCGTCTCACCGATACCGATTAAAATTCCGGTGGTGAAAGGTATTTTGGCTTCACCTGCATTTCTTAAAGTTTCCAAGCGCACTTGAGGGACTTTATCCGGCGAACCGTAGTGTGGCATTCCTTTCTCACAAAGTCGTTCGCTCAGAGATTCAAGCATTATCCCCATACTCGGTGAATACTCCCTCAACATCTGACACTCGTCTAACGTCATAGTTCCGGCATTCATATGCGGAAGTAGCCCAGTCTGCTCAAATACGGCACGAGAAACGTCTTTTAGATACTCTAAAGTCGTACTGTAGCCCATAGCTGACAATGCTTCTCTGGCGGCCTTATATCTTAATTCTGGTTTCTCTCCCAAAGTAAAAAGAGCTTCCTTACAACCCATAGCTTTACCTTGATGAGCCAGTTCTAAAACCTCATCTACACTCAAAAAAGGATTAACCACTTTTTTCGGCGCTTGCGCAAAAGTACAGTAATGACAAACATCTCGGCACAATTGAGTTAGGGGAATAAAAATTTTTCGCGAATAGGTAATGCTATTGCCAAACCCAAGATCCCTCAACCCTGCAGCCTCCCCCATTAATACAGTCAAGTCGTCCCTATCGCTTAAGGCCAGCGCATCACTTGTCGTTATCAAGTCAGTCATAAAACTCTCTTCACTCTATTAGTTTGTCTATATCAACCTAGATGCGGCACCGATACCCGCTTTACCTGCGCTACGGTTACGCCTCGGCAAAACTTTTCTAGCAATACCACTATCTGCTAAGTAAGCCAGTGTTTCTGTCTCATTGTCAAACGAAAGAAGTATTTGTAAATCGAGGGGATTATCAATATCCAAAGCAAGGCCACTTAGGCTCACAACAGTCGGTGTAAGGTTGAGCTGTTCTGCCGACGCAATATGCTTAGAGAAGGAGCCTTTACCAAAAGAAAAATCGACTAGTTGAATTGGGCTTACACACAAGGCATTAGTACCCTCTTTTGCTGCGTCTGGCGCAATTGTCAGAGCTTTATCACCACGATGGCTTTTAATAATTTCATCTATCTCCGAGCTACTAACTAGAGGAACATCACCAGGAATGATTAGCATTCCTCTCTGTCCGTGTTTAACAAGCCACTTCCCTGCCTGCTCAACCGATGCTGACAATCCAACTTCTTCTTCCTCTAAAAATAGTCCTCCAAATCGTTCAACCGCATATCGTGCTCTAACTTCATTCGATACTATGAGGACTCCGGATACCAATAGAGAGGATGATATCGCTAGAAGAACATCATTTAGCATGACTTGCGCTAGCGATTCTCTCTCTGATTCGGACATCAAGGAAGCCAATCGAGTTTTCGCATTTACAAACCTTTTCACAGGGACTACTACCCACACATCATCGCCCTCTTAGTTCGTCGCACAGATTGACAGCAGTGTGCGCCAGGTTTATCCGGTCATCTAGCGAGTTCATCAGCGTTTGTGTCATAACGACTGACATACCTGATTTGGTTATCTCTGGGGCATGTTCGGAATCAGTTTCGTCTAAGATAAAGCCATTAATAAGACCTTCATAATGCGCTGCCACACTTGCTGGCGACAACACGAGGCCAAGTTCATGCATTATTTTCGCGGTGGGCCCTTTAATAGATTGACCATTTATTAGGGGCGATACAGCAACAATTGGTACCTTGCTTGCGATTAATGCTTCTTTTAGACCACGTACGGAAAGGATAGGATCTACACTTAAAAAAGGATTAGAAGGACACACAATAATTCCGCACAAATCAGGATCCTCTAAATACCGAAGAAGATCATTTGTCGGGTAAGCGACAGAACTAGAAACGAAGTGAATGGATTTAACTACGTGTTCACAACGATCCCTAACAAAGTAGTGTTGGAATTCTAGGCGCCCGGCTTCAGTCTCTATCTGAGTTCGAACCGGCTTGTCGCTCATCGGCCAACAAGAATAGTGGACTCCTAAGCGCCCGAACAAATCAGCCGTCACCTCTGAAAGTGAACTGCCTAACTTTAACATCTCCGTCCGCCTAAGATGAACAGCCAGATCTTCGTCTCCTAAGCTAAACCAGGAATCTCCGCCTAGTTTTTTGTAAGCATCCAAGCATCGCCAAGTCTCACCACCACGCCCCCAGCCGAGCTCAACGTTACTTAACCCCGAAAGGGTGTACATTAAGGTATCCAAATCTGGAGAAATAGCCAGTCCCATATGTTCGAAGTCGTCCCCAGTGTTGACTAAAAAAGCGACTTCTGCCTTCGATAAAATTTTCGTGAGTCCCAAGGCTAACTTTGCACCTCCTACTCCTCCAGTGATTGCTAAATATTTTTTCATGACATTTATTGATTGCCTTTACTGAAATAGGTCATCTTCTATAGGACGATTAATATCACCTGCTGTTCCTAATTCGGAATCAACAGGAAAGCCTCTTACTAAAGCTACGGGTGTCTTCTCGGTCGTCTCTCCCATTAACAATGTTGCCAGAGCCGCGATAGCATCAGCACGATTAATTAGCGTCACCTTTAGCTCTCTGCCAAACAAATCGCTAAGGCCGCGCCGATCGTCGATAACTTGAAAACCAGCACAGCCGATCGCCCCACCAATTGTACCCATACGCCAAGGTCGATTATGGCTATCAGTGATTAATACACCAACATCACAATTGAGAGCTATATCAAGCTTATGTTTTAAATTCTCAGCCGAGAGATCAGGGTGTTCGGGTAACAAAAGGGCATATTCATCATCATCTTCGATATTTGATTGATCTATACCAGCATTGGCACCAATATGGCCTAGCCGGTGTCGTACAATTAGTATTCCTGGCTTCTGGCGCACAACCTTTGTCGATTCATCTAACGTCAACTGTACCAACCTAGGATCTTTCTCAGTTTGTATTGCTAGCGTAAGGGCTTCTTCACTCGGAGTCACGTCTTTCAAACGAATCAGACGACCTTCTGCTTTAGACACGATTTTCTGCGCTACCACTACAATATCGCCCGACTGAAGAGACAGTTCGTCTCTTTTCAGGCTATCTAAGATAATCTCTGCCAAATCGTCTCCTTGCTTAACCATAGGAATACCTGACAGCGTACTGATGCTTAACTGGCTGGTCACCTTACTTCCCATAGCTACCTCTTGCTTAAATCTTTAACGTTGTTTTCTTGTACATGCATGATAGGTTAATATCATATCAAATCAACGCGTTTGCCACGAGAATGTATATGAATGATTGGCAACGCTGTATTGCTCGGAGAACTTGGTTTTTAAAATGAAGAACTTAGTCATACCGCGATAAATTTATTTTTAGATAGAATTTAGGAGTTTCAATATGGGTATGCTCGATAGTAAAGTTGTTTTAGTGACTGGAGGTGGACGCGGAATCGGTAGAGATTTTTCCCTCGCTATGGCAAGAGCCGGCGCCAAAGTTGTGGTGAATGACCTAGGATCAAGCACTGATGGCCAAGATATAGAGGGACGGCCTGCGCAAGAGGTCGTCAAAGAAATCAGTGATCTCGGCGGTGAGGCGATTGCTAATTTTGGAAGCGTCTCGAATTATGATGATGCGAAACAAATGGTTAAGGATGCCATCGACAACTTTGGACAACTCGATTGCGTTGTAAATAATGCCGGCATTTTAAGAGATCGGATGTTTCATAAAATGAGTATTGAGGAGTGGCACAGTGTAATTGACGTACACCTTCACGGTACTTTTTACATAAGTCGAGCTGCAGCCGAACATTTTCGTGAACGTGAAACTGGTAGTTATGTTCACATGACATCTACCAGCGGTTTAATAGGAAATTTTGGACAAGCAAACTACGCAGCTGCCAAACTGGGTATTGTCGCTTTATCGAAAAGTATCGCATTAGATTTAGGAAGGTATAACGTCCGTTCTAACTGCATTGCTCCTTTTGCTTGGACGCGTATGATTGGGACAATACCTATTACAGACGAAGCGCAGAAAGAAAGAGTCGAACGTTTGAAAGAAATGACGCCCGATAAGATTGCGCCTATGGCGGTATACCTCTTATCTGATGAGGCCAAAGAGGTGACAGGTCAAATATTCGCCGTAAGAAACAACGAAATCTTTTTGATGGGACAAAACAGACCACTCAGGTCAATACATCGAGGTGAAGGTTGGTCTCCTGAAACTATCGCAGAGCATGCTATCCCTGCCTTTAAATCGGATCTATACCCTCTCGATCGATCGCAAGATATCTGGCCATGGGATCCTGTTTAGATTTAAACCCTAATAACTTATAAAGAAAAAAATACTGGCAAGGAAACAGCGGATGAAAGACCACAGCAAACTAATTGGCAGAGTGCTCAATGAGCAGATTGTCGACCTCGACATGAAGGATACGCTTCTCTATGCCCTTTCTCTTGGATTTGGAGCGGATCCTTTAGATACTCATCAGCTTCGCTATGTTTACGAAACAAATACCCTCTCTCTGCCAGGAATGGCGATGATAGTTGGTTATCCAGGATTTTGGATGAAGGAAGCTCAATACGGCTTCGAGTGGCAAAAAGCTCTTCATGCTGAAGAGTCAATAACTATCCATAGTCCTCTGCCCACAGAAGGCAAAATATTTGCAAAAACTATAGTCGAAGATGTAGTCGATCGGGGTTCCGAGAAAGGCTGTTTTGTCTATATGAAAAAAGAACTTTACACCAGAGACAAATCTACTCATTTAGCAACGGTAGTTTCAAATACATTGGCCAGAGGAGATGGAGGGTTTGGATCAGGAGGGAAACCACGGGCGGCAATGCCAGCTCCTCCTGCTGAAAATCCTAGCATAACTTGCGACCTCACTACCTTGCCCCAATCAGCGTTACTGTATCGACTTAGCGGAGATATGAATCCGCTTCACGCTGATCCTGAAGTTGCTGAATCCGCAGGCTTTAGCAGACCTATACTGCACGGCAGATGTACCATGGGCGTGGCGATGCATGCTCTGATAAAAAGCTGCTGCGACTATGACGCGTCAAAGTTAAAGTCGATGGAGGTTAGATTTTCTTCACCCTTCATGCCTGGAGAGACTTTACGAACAGAAATATGGGAAAATGGCGAAACAGTGCAATTCAAATCAACCTCGCTAGAGCGAAACGTGGTTGTTCTAAATAATGGCAATGCCCGTATTAGCCAATCGTAGTTAGGAGTATTTTTATAATATGCAACCCATTTTGAAGGGCCTTAGAATCATTGAAGGGTCCGCATTCATAGCTGCGCCTATGTGTGGCATGACTTTAGCCCAATTAGGCGCTGACGTGATCAGGTTCGATCAAATCGGTGGTGGAATGGATTACCACAGGTGGCCTGTAACCAAAGATAACAATAGTATTTACTGGGCTGAGATGAATAAAGGGAAGCGTTCAATTGCGGTCGATTTAAAGTCAGAAGAAGGCCGCGAGTTGATTTCAGAATTAATCTGTAGCAAAGGCGATGACGCCGGCATTTTTTCGACCAACCTACCTGCTCGCGGATGGCTTTCCTATGATGCACTCAGTAAGCGCCGACCCGATCTGATACAGCATGAAATTGTAGGAGACCGTCATGGTGGCACAGCTCTAGATTATACTGTCAACGCTAAAGTAGGCTTTCCTTATATAACCGGGCCTGTTGACGACGAACGACCTGTAAATCATGTTCTCCCAGCATGGGACATTACCACAGCGTATCTTGCCGCCATCGACATACTTGCAGCGGAACGGCATCGGCGTCTCACAGGAGAGGGTCAACAAGTCAAACTTGCGCTTGCCGACGTCGCACTAACGACAATGGGACACCTAGGCTATATTGGCGAGGTCCACATAAACAATGGAACAAGACAACGAAACGGTAATTATCTATTCGGAGCCCTTGGTCGAGATTTCGTAACAGCAGACAAAGAAAGAGTTATGGTCATCGCTATCAATGAGAAACAATGGCATGGGCTGTTAGAGGCTACAGGGCTGGTCGAAGAAGTCTCTCAAATAGAAGGATTGATGCGACTGGATTTCTCAACCGAAGGCGACCGCTTTAAAGCAAGAGAAGAGTTGTGTCGTCTTCTCGAACCTTGGTTCGCTCGTCAAACGTTGCAAACGATAGAAAAGGTATTCACAAACTGTGGTATCTGCTGGGACAAATATCAAACAGTCACGGAGCTGGTTACAAACGATCCTGATTGCTCACCTGCAAACCCAGTATTTGAAGAGATAGAGCAGCCTGGAATAGGAAGGTACCCGGTATCGAGCGGCGCAATGCATTTTTCAAAAATCCAGCGATCCAGCCCCAGACCCGCTCCTATTCTAGGGAACCATACGGATGAAATTCTAGCCGACATATTAAAACTAGACAGCAACACTATAGGAAAGCTGCACGACAACCGAATTGTGGCATAAAAAGAGATAATCAAAATGGACGATCGACAAGAAAAATTCTCAGGAACGAAAGATGTGCAATCCCATCTTGAACTGGACATAAGCAGGCTCACCCCGTGGTTGAAATCAAATGTTGAAGGGTTTTCTGGACCATTAACAGTCAAAGAGTTTAAAGGTGGCCAGTCTAACCCCACTTACCAACTCGTCACGCCCGACAGACGTTACGTGTTGCGTCGGAAGCCGCCGGGAATATTAATGCACTCTGCCCATGCGGTGGATCGTGAATTCAGAGTTATCGATGCGTTAGGACTCGCCAATTTTGCAGTCCCTAAAGCATTCGCGCTTTGCGAAGATGACAATATATTGGGAACCATGTTTTACGTAATGGAAATGGTCGACGGTCGAATCTTTTGGGACTTATCCCTTCCAGAGCAAACGCCTGAAGAAAGGACTGCTATATACAAATCAAAACTAGAAACGTTAGCCCATCTTCAGAGTATTAATCCTTTCGATATCGGACTTGAAGGCTTCGGCAAGACTAAAGACTACATGGCGAGACAAATTCATCGCTGGGGCAAAATTTATGTAGCATCCGAAACGAACAAAATACCATTAATGGATAAATTAAATGAATGGTTGCCCAAGCATATACCTGAGACAGAAGAATTATCTATTATCCATGGAGACTATCGATTGGACAACGTAGTCTGTCATCCGACAGAACCCAAGGTGATCGCTGTGCTAGACTGGGAATTGTCGACCCTTGGGCACCCCTTAGGTGATTTTGCCGCTCACCTCGCCCCCTGGCTGATCCCAAATATAAATGAGCGCGTATCTAGTCTCGAAGGACTAAACCTGTCCGAGCTTGGCATTCCGACCGAAGAAGAGTACATCGCGCAGTACTGTGCCCTAACTAATAGGGATCATATTGACAATTTAGACTTCTACAAAGCTTATACATTATGGAGACTAGCCGCTATATACCAAGGGATTGTCAAACGGGTAGAGGACGGTACTGCGGCGAGCACCGATGCTTTAACGGATACTGACATACCAGAAGCTTTTGCAGAAAGAGCATGGTTTTATGCTGAAAAATCACTATCTTAACCTAACTATATACGTAATATATTGACGATAAACTATTGATTAACAAAAGTAAAGGTGGACAATGTCTTCTATAGCAGATCAACTAAGGTTTGAGCCTGCATCTCTCCCGCCGGAGTCGGAAGCTCTGCGTGAAGAGGTAAGGGAATTTCTTAATACGGAATTGCAAGACTATTCTGTAATACAAAGAAGTCATAGTTGGGAAGCCTATGATGCCGAGTTTAGCGCGAAGCTAGGCGCCAAAGGTTGGTTAGGTCTAACCCTTCCAAAAGAATATGGAGGACAAGGACGCTCGGCTTTTGATAGATATGTCGTTGTAGAGGAATGTCTTGTCGCTGGAGCCCCTACTGCTTTTCACTGGGTAGCAGACAGGCAAAGCGGGACTTTACTCACTCGGTACGGAAGCGAGACTCAGAAAAAAACCATTATCCCTAGGATAACAGCAGGGAAAGCGTGCTTTGCCATAGGAATGAGCGAGCCTAACTCTGGCTCCGACTTAGCCTCTCTGAAAACTAAAGCTGAACGCACCAACTCGGGATGGTTGGTCAATGGAACTAAAATATGGACAAGTAATGCACATCGAGCTGACTACATGATTGCTCTTTTTAGAACGGACCCAGACCCAAATAAAAAACACGCGGGACTATCCCAGTTTTTAATCGACCTCAAGCAAGTTAAAGGTATCACCCCTAGAACTATAGAGAACTTAGCAGGTGGAAAGAATTTCAATGAAGTTGCTTTTGTAGATGTAGAACTTCCTGAGGAGGCCCTGATCGGCGTCGAGGGTGAGGGTTGGCGTCAAGTAACCGAAGAGTTAGCCCTAGAAAGGAGTGGGCCCGAGCGCTATTTATCCTGTTTCTTTTTGCTTCGCAAACTTTTAGATGAATTAAGGGGAGAAGAAAACCCAGCTATTTTATCTAAAATAGGGCTACAAATAGCCTGGGCTATAACCCTGAGAAATATGTCAATAAGTATTGCCGCTCAACTTCAGGCTGGGGAAAATCCCACACTGGCCGCCTCTGTAGTCAAAGACTTGGGCTGCCAGTTTGAGCAAGCCCTTCCAGGACTAGCGCAAGAACTATGTCACCTGGAGCCTACATTGGAGGGCTATGGTAATAGTTACCAACAAATCTTAGGAAACCTTATTCAAATAGCACCTTCTTTCTCTTTACGGGGCGGGACGCCAGAGATCATGAGGGGAATTATCGCAAAAGGGATGGGTATCCGATGAGTGAACTAAGAAACATACTAGAAGACAGCGTCAATCGCTTATTTTCTGATCAACTTGATTGGAGCGCTCTCGAGAAACACGAAAAGAACGGCTGGCCTGCTGATTTTTGGACTCACGTGACAGAACAGGGCATGGACAAGGTGTTAGCTCGAGAGGAAGCTGGCGGGATGTCAGGATCTTGGAGCGATGCTTACCCTATTATCCGCGCATGTGGCCGATATGCAGTCCCCGTTCCACTGCCTGAGGCAATCCTCGCGCATTGGGTTGCTGCTCAATCGAATCAAGACCTGAGAGAAGGAGTACCCAGTATCTTTTCGAAAGGGTGTACTCTAAAAAACGGAAGGTTAGTCTTAGCTAATGAAGGTTTGCCATGGGGAGGTCGAGCTGATTTTTTGATTGGGATCATTAATGGAGAGGTTGTCATTGCGGACACAAAGAATGCAGTTGTTAACCCTCAAAAGAATCTGGGAAGAGATGATAGAGATACATTAACTGGGGAACTCGATATTTTAGCTACTTACCCCACCCTACTTGATGATGATACCGTGCATTGGCTAGGAGCTTTGCTCAGAAGTGCTCAAATAGCTGGTGCCAGCGCAGCCGCACTTGACCTTGCTGTTCAATATGCTGGAGATCGCGAACAATTTGGACGCTCTCTATCTAAGTTTCAAGCGATACAACATCACCTCGCAGATCTCGCTGGCCTAGTGGCATCTGTGGATGCCATTGCAATCACTGCGTTTGCGCAACTTGATTCTGCAGGAATAAGCGGTAACCACAGAAATGCTAGATTCGAAATAGCGGCGGCAAAGTGTCGTGCTAGCGAGGCGGTAGAGAAAATTACACGTATTAGTCATCAGATACATGGGGCTATCGGTTTTACTTACGAATATGGGTTGCATTTTGTCACCCGTCGACTTTGGGCATGGCGCTCCGAATATGGTGGGGTCTCCGAATGGGGAGAGCATTTAGGACGTATAGCTGTTGAGGCAGGTAGCGATAAAATTTGGCCGATCATCACAAACAAAGGACAATAGAAATGTTAGACAATGAATTGACACTAGAAATCGACGGAGTATTAGCACGATTGACTATCAACCGTCCCGACACCCGTAACCCTTTAGGGCATGCTGGAGATGGGGATCGGTTTCGACTAGCAGCCGACACCATAAACAAGAACAAAGAGCTTAGATGTGTGATCATGACTGGCGCGGGAAAAGCTTTCTCTGCTGGAGGCGATCTAAAATCCATGCGAGAACGCTCTGGGCACTTTGGTGGTAATGCATTGCAACTACGAGATCATTACCGTGAAAGTATTCATGGAATTGTAAAAGCAATGTGGGATATCGAAGTCCCTATTGTTGGAGCAATCAATGGCGCTGCAATTGGTTTGGGAGGTGATATCGCTTCGCTTTGCGATATACGACTCGCTGCAGCCTCGGCAAAATTTGGCGCCACTTTCTTAAAGCTCGGTATCTTGCCGGGGGACGGTGGAGCATGGCTTCTGCCGAGACAGATTGGTTGGTCCCGTGCAGCACAATTGTTTTTTACTGGAGACTTGATTGACGCACAAACCGCAAGAGAGTGGGGTTTGGTATCGGAAGTCTATCCGGATGATGAAGTGATGAAGGAAGCAGAAAAGCTTGCAGCCAAAATCTGTGTCCAGCCACCGCAAGCTTTAAGAATGACAAAAAAACTCATGCGAGATGGAACCATGGCAAGTTTCGACTCCATCATGGAGATGTCTGCGGCCTTACAGGTCACGCTGCAGCACACTGAAGACCACATGGAAGCAGTAAATGCATTCTTTGAAAAGAGGACCCCAGAATTCAAAGGGAAATAGTTGACGCTGGAAGCAGTCTGGCTTCAGAGCTGAGAACATATTGAATAAATGGTCAAGATTTAGCAGCATCTACTTGATGCCGGCTGCTGTTTTCCAAACCGTAATAATCGGTGGTGGATACGGTACGGGCAGAGAAGTTGTAGAGTACGTGACGAAACACGGTGCTTGGGGTGGGTTTATTGCCACTGCGATAATCGCAATTATTTTTGCCGCTGTATTATCCACCAGCTTCATCTTTGCTCAAAAATTCAAGGCATATAATTATCGAAGTTTCTTAAGGACACTTCTCGGTCCCTTCTGGATCATTTATGAAGTTCTTTTCCTGCTGTTATTAATACTCGTTCTTGCGATTGTCTCCTCCGCGATTTCCGCCATATTCGGCGCTAGGTTCGACACGTCACCGATTATAGCGATAGTCACTTTAATGAGTTTAGTAACCTTTCTAAATTACTATGGAAGAGAGTTTGTTGAAAAGCTATTGTCTCTGTCTACAATAGTTCTAATGACCTCGTTATCAGCATTAACGATACTAACTATCGCCCGATTCCCTGACGACATCCTTGGCAATTTCTTGGCACCCATTGATGTTGCAGCTGCCGCTCAAAGCGGCGCTCAATTCGCGATATATAACAGCGCGTTGATCCCTGTCCTCATTTACTGTGCTTCAAAAGCTGAAACGAGCAAAGAAGCAATGAAAGGAGGGTTAATCGCTGGATTGTTCGGTGCTATCCCAGCTTTGATGCTCCACGTCACTTTCCTGCCTCATTTGCCTGAAATTATGACGCAACAAATTCCTACCTACTACCTACTAGAAAAGATTGGGCTCGACTGGACAATCACGGCATATTTCTTAATATTAACCGGCACAATAGTTTTGACAGCTGTAGGCGTTCTCCAGGGAGTCAACGAGCGGATTGATTCTTGGAAAAAAGATTCTAGCTCAGGCACACCACTAAAATCATGGCAGCGAGCATTAGTAGCCGCCACTCTAACTCTCATAAGTGTATTTCTAGCAAAATTTGGCATAGTCGCTTTGATTGCTGAAGGTTATGGAGCCCTATCATGGGCCTTCTTGGTAGTGTTCACTATTCCTCTGCTTACGGTAGGAATCGCTAAAATTAGACAAAAAGGAAAAACGAATGAAGCATAGTATAATTGGTGGAGAATTCAAATTAGCAGATGGCACGAAGCTACCGTTGTCTAAGGCGGTGCGTGCAGGAGATTTTGTTTTTTTATCTGGACAACTGGGTTTAAAAAAAGATGGGGCACTCGCTGACGGAATCGCTGAACAAACTCTTTGCTCCCTTAAAAACATTGAGGAACTTCTGTCTAGCGTATCTTTGACTAAGAAGAACGTAATAAAGACAACTGTCTGGCTAACCGACGTTGCACACTTTGCAGAGTTTAATGCTATTTATGCCGAGACATTCGACAGTGAGCCCCCTGCTCGTTCTACCGTTTGTTCAGCTTTAGCATTGCCTAAAGCACTGGTTGAAATAGAGGTTGTTGCCTACGGATAATGAGCTTAAATAGGACTGCGCTTCACTAGCTGCTTAGCGATCAATAATCTCTGCAGCTCGTTTGTCCCTTCCCCTATGCACATCAATGGCGCGTCCCGGTAGTAGCGTTCTACGTTAAATTCTTTAGAGTATCCGTAACCACCATGAACCCTCATGGCTTCTGTAGCATTCTCTAACGCTGCTTCAGAAGCAAAAAGCTTCGCCATACCCGCCTCCATATCGCAACGCTCGCCTTTATCGTACTTAGACGCAGCTTGCTCTACTAACAAGCGCGACGCCTCAACATTAGTCGCCATATCGGCGAGCTTTATTTGTATAGATTGATGCTCACAAATAGGCTTCCCAAAAGTTGTCCGTTCTTGCGCATACCGCACCGCATCATCCATAGCCGCTTTTGCAACTCCGACCGCTCTGGCTGCTACATTGATTCGTCCAAGTTCCAAGCCGCCCATCGCATGCTGCAGTCCGTGCCCTTCTATACCACCTAAAAGACAATCTGCGTTTAATTTAAAGTCATCAAAGCTAAGTGCTGCACTTTCAACTCCCCTGTAACCGAGCTTTTTCAATTTACCGTCGACATTGAAACCCTTGTCTTTTTCGGCCAAGAACATTGTCATACCTTTATGAGCGGGACTAGCGTCAAGATCAGTTTTTGTGAGTATCGCGTACAGTGAACCGTGAACACCATTAGTCACCCACATCTTTGAGCCGTTTAAGACATAGCTGTCACCTTCACGTCTTGCATGAGTTTTAATTCCTTGCAGATCTGTTCCTGCATCAGGTTCAGTCAAACACAAAGCTCCATGCAGCTCAGCCCGAGCCAGACGAGGGAGAAAGCGCTCTTGCTGCTCTTCAGTTCCAAATCTTTGGATCAATTGGCCCAACATCATGTGCGTATTAATTACGCCGGCCAAACTCATCCAAGTCTCACTCAACCGAGTAATAACTTTGGTATAAGAGGAGGCAGAAAATCCCAAACCGCCGTGTTCAGGCGAATACATAAGGCTAAAAAGACCCATTTCTTTCATTTGCTGAACAATCTCAGTCGGGTATATGTCTTCATGCTCAAGCTCTCTAACATGTGGCGCTACTTCTTTTGAAAGCCACACATCAAGTGCATCCATAATTTGGTTCTCTTCATCGACCGTAATGCTATCCTTCGCGTGAGACATATCAATAACCTTTTGCTAGCTTGTAAGACAAAATGTAATTATAGTCACAATTTTAGCGAAAATAATCCCTAATAATTAAGCTTCTATCGTCTATATCTCTGGAAGCATTAACTGAACCTTTATAATTATATTAATACCAGGCTAATCTATAACAAATGATGAAATATTTCGCTTATGGCTCCAATTTATTACCTAGTCGAATTCAACAACGTCTCGGGCCAATAGTTTCTATTGGAAATGCTATTCTCATTGATTATCAGCTCAATTTTTCAAAAGTTTCTATTGATGGCTCAGGAAAATGTACTATTTGGCCCTTTCCTGGAAAATCCGTTTATGGCGTGGTCTACGATCTAGCTTTGGAAAGCAAAAATCTTTTAGACGAGATAGAAGGCGTAGGAAAAGGATACGAGTCAGTCATGTACCATATCGACGGTTACGGAGAATGCTTTGCATATGTTGCCCAAGCAGCTTATATCGATGACAATATTGCACCTTATGAATGGTACAAACAGCTAGTTATGGAAGGTTGTCGGTTTCACTCTTTCCCCTCAGAATACATCAGGGTGGTACAATCTTTTGATTCAGTGCCTGATCACAATGAACTTAGGGCTAAGGATAATTTGCGTTTGATAAAAGGCTAAAATAGACTATATGGACAAATGTTTATCGACCAATTTGATCAGGAGAAGAGAATGCTAGTAATGATGACCGCCGATTTAGAGAAACCTGAAGGAATGGCGAAAGGTGACTTTTTCGAAGTTTGGCGACAAGAATCAGTTGCAGCTATTGAAGCTGTTAAAGCTGGGGCGATCAAATCAATCTACAAAGTTGCTGGAGAATATCAGATTATTGCAATTGTGGAAGTAGACAGTGGAGATCAGATTGACCACATTGTGCATAATCTACCGATATGGAAACTTGGTTATGGGCATATCGTGCCAAAAATTACTTGGAAGCCTCTTAGGTCATACGAAAATTGGGCAGAAGACCTTAAAGAATTGGCTAAAAGTTAATTAAGCTGCAGTCCGTACTTAAATGAAAATTGTTAGCGGCGCTGGCAATTGCAGTGGAGTTACGTTAACTGAAGCCTGAAACACAGACAAACAGAAACAATGACTTCATATATCATAGAATAAACCACCTAGGAGGAAAGTAATGTTTGAAAAAACGTGGATGGAAGACTGGCAGAAGCTGGTTAACAGCAACGGTCCCATGAGTTGGATAGGGAAGCATATGACAACCAACTTGTTGTTCGGATTCGGGGACACTGAATATGTCGTAGAATTTCATAAAGGCAAAATAGCTACGATTGAATCTGATTTTAATCCGGAAACTTGCTATCAACTTGCAATCAAGGGGCCTGCAGAAAGCTGGGCCAAATTCTGTCAAGAAGTCCCACCTCCAATGTACAACGATATCTGGGCAATGGCACACCCTCTTCATGGCCGACTCACGTTGGAAGGAGATCAAATGGTTCTCTGGCAGAATATGCGCGCTCTATGCTGGGCGTTAGACCGAATGCGTGAAATCTAAGAGCAGCTAAATTTAGGAGAATTAAAATGGGCAAGATTGAACCAATAACAGGACGTTATATTTGGGTTCCTTACAACGGAACTGAATATCGAATTTTTTTTGAGGAGGCTGGCCAAGGGATCCCGATGGTATGTCTTCATACAGCAGGAACAGACTCGCGTGAATGGAGGCATCAACTTTGTGATCCAGCAATCAATGCCAACTTTAGAGTTATAGCCATCGACATCCCTCGTCATGGCAAATCTATTCCTCCCTACGATTGGTATAAAGAAGACGAAGAATATAAGCTAACTGCTGAGTTCTATATGGGAATAGTTGTTGCTTTCTGCGAGGCTCTCGAACTTGACAAACCAGTCATTATGGGAAGTTCTATGGGCGGGAATATCTGCCTACATTTAGCCGAGAAGCATGAAGATAAAGTAAGAGCTCTAATTGCTGTAGAGGCTTGTGAACATTCTTTAGGGTGGCATATAGACTGGTTAAGACACTCTCATATACATGGTGGTGAGGCTGCTGCGCAGTCAGTTTTCGGTTTAATGGCACCACAAAGCCCTGACAAATATAGATGGGAAACTTGGTGGTATTACTCACAAGGTGGTCCCGGGATTTTCAAGGGTGATCTTTACTTCTACAGTCAGGACCACGACTTCAGAGGAAAAACCGAAAACTTGTCCGGTAACGTTCCTATGTATTTCATGACAGGCGTGTATGACTTCGCGTGTACACCTGAAATGACGGAAGATACGGCGGCTAAAGTGAAAAATTCAGAGTGCATTATTATGGAAGAAATTGGTCATTTCCCAATGAGCGAAAACCCTGAAGTTTTCAATCGGTATCTTATGCCTGTATTGGACAAAATATTAGCTAACGAGTCCTAGAAACGATTCTGTTATCAACGACTAAGATTGGGGAGCGTCTTTATCGAGTCGCTCCTTTTTTTATAGCTTTCAAAACGTAAATTGACTAGATTTTTAACTTAACTTTAACGATGGCGAGTTATCTATTATGAATACTGAAGAACAAGAAACAATCGCACAAATCAGAGATACAGTGTTTAAAGTATCTGAAGAATTCCCAGGGGCCTATTGGCAAGAAAAGGATAGAGAGCGAGCGTATCCTACCGAATTCGTTAATCGGTTAACCGAGCTAGGGTTGCTGGCATCACTCATCCCAGAGGAATATGGGGGCAGCGGCTTATCCATAACCGTGGGTGCCGAAATACTCAAAGCCATTCATGAATTTGGAGGGAATGCCGGAGCATGCCACGCTCAAATGTACACAATGGGCACAGTTCTAAGACATGGTAGTGACGAACAAAAACAAAAATACCTTCCTAAAATAGCTAACGGAGATCTCCGTCTTCAGGCATTCGGTGTCACCGAGCCAACTGCTGGGACAGACACTACCAGTATATCGACCATGGCTGTAAAAAAAGGCGATAAATATGTGATCAACGGGCAAAAAATATGGACTTCACGCGCCGAACACTCAGACCTCATGGTGCTACTGGCCAGAACAACTCCCAAGGACCAAGTGGAAAAAAAATCTGCAGGCCTCTCCGTTTTCCTAGTAGATATGCGAGATGCGATAAACAAAGGGATGACTATAAAGCCAATTAGAACGATGTTGAACCATTCGACTACTGAGATATTCTTCGACGATCTGGAGATACCTGCTTCCAGTCTTATCGGTGAAGAAGGCAAAGGATTCAAGTACATTCTTTCTGGAATGAATGCAGAGCGCATTCTGATAGCTGCAGAATGTGTTGGCGATGCGCGCTACTTCATCAAAAAAGCCTCTGATTATAGTAATGAAAGGCAGGTTTTTGGTCGCCCTATTGGGCAGAACCAAGGTATCCAGTTTCCAATTGCTAGAGCTTTTGCACAGACAGAAGCGGCAGAGGCCATTTTAGATAAAGCATGTAGGCTCTACGAAGAAGGAGATGTATCGGGAACATATGCCAATATGGCGAAGTTGTTAACTTCTGAGGCCTCTTGGGCAGCGGCAGATACTTGTATGCAAACATTTGGGGGCTTTGCTGTAGCAGAAGAGTACGATATCGAACGAAAATTTCGTGAAACGCGACTTTATCAGATCGCTCCGATATCAACTAATCTAATCCTATCCTACCTTGCAGAGCGCGAACTTGGGCTTCCACGTTCGTACTAATCAAGAATATTGAATCAAAGCTTTTAATTCCGGAGTTCTAGTGAATGTCTGACGACTTACAAGGGGTTTTAGTTGTTGCTTTAGAACAAGCTGTGGCAGCCCCATATTGCACACGTTTGATGGCAGAAAGTGGCGCTCGTGTGATAAAGCTTGAACGCCCAGATGGAGATTTTGCCAGAGCCTATGA